>DASSFI010000052.1:0-154122 GCA_035694465.1 Pyrinomonadaceae bacterium
GGGGGCGGCCACGGAGGGTCGCCCCTACAGTACGTTCCGAGTAACACAAATAATTCGGAGGTGGTGGTGACGGAGAATTTTGGAAAGCGGCTCAACACGTATCAAATCATCGCGCTCTGTTTTCTACTGATCGTTCTGAGCTTGCAGTTGTTTCTCTCGGTGCGACGCGAATCACAAACGTGGGACGAAGGCAATCACATCTTCACCGGCTATCGCTCCTGGACGCACGGTGACTACGGCTTGAATCCTGAACATCCGCCGCTCGTAAAACTGTTCGTCACCATCCCCTTATTATGGTCACAACCGAAGTCTCCCACTCTCGAAGAACGCTTCTTTAAAGAGGACGCATTTCTGCGTGGAAAAGAATTTCTCTACCAGAACGACGCGGGCAAAATTCTCGCGCGCACACGTACAGGCGCAGCAATTCTTACCTTGATCACGGCGTTAGTCGTCTTCTTCGGCACGCGCGAAATGTTTGGCACGGGCGCGGCTTTCATCGCGCTCACGCTACTCACGTTCGATCCAAACCTGTTGGCCCACGGGGCGTTAATCACGACCGACGTTGGCCTCGCGTGCTTCATGTTTCTCAGCGTCTACCTGTTCTATCGGTTCGTGAAGTCTCCATCCGCTTTACGTCTGATCGCGACGGGACTATCAGTGGGACTCGTTCTCGCGGTAAAACACACCGGTCTGCTGGTCCTTCCGATTCTGTGTTTGCTCGTCCTCTGCGAGATCGTCCGAAACTTTCTCGCAGTGAATCGGCAAGAGTTCGGACGTCAAGCACTCAGAATCATAGGATCGTTGGCGCTCATCATTCTCATCGGCTGGATCGTCCTCTGGTCCACGTATAGATTTCGTTACGACGCTCGTCCGAGCGGTCTGCAACTGAATCCGCCACTCGTCGAATACGTCAAAGGTTTGGAACCCTACGAGGCGTGGCCGATCTCGGTGATGGCTCGCTTTCACATACTTCCTGAGTCGTATCTCTACGGTCTGGCAGACGTAAAACTCACCGCGAATTACTACACGAGCTATCTGCTCGGCAAAGTTTATGCACACGGCGTCTGGTTCTACTTTCCAGTCGCGTTTCTCATCAAATCGACGATTGGCGTCCTGTTGCTATTACTGTTGAGTCTCGGCGTTGTGGCCACGCGTCGTCTCAACCGCTGGCGAGAGATTGTCTTCCTGCTCGTGCCGGTGATCTTCTATCTGATCGTCGCGCTGACTGTGGGCATGAACATCGGTGTGCGACACATTCTGGTGGTTTACGTTTTTCTTTATGTATTGATCGGCGGTGCTGCGTGGGCTTTGATCGAGCGGAGTCGAAAGTGGGCTTACGCTGTGGCAGTCTTGCTGTTGGTCCATGCCGGTTCAGCGCTGCTGGCATTCCCAAACTACATTGCGTACGCGAATGAACTCTGGGGTGGACCGTCGCAAACCTATAAATATTTGACTGACTCAAACTCTGATTGGGGACAGCAACTGAAGAGTGTGAAGCAGTATCTCGATGGCCGTGGCGTGAAAGAGTGCTGGTTCCTGTACTTCGCTGAGGGCGTTGCGGAGCCACATTATTACGGAATCCCGTGCAAGCCTCTGCCGACGATTAGCACCTTGTGGTTGAACACACCGATTGAGGTTCCGACTACGATAGATGGACCAGTGCTGATCAGCGCCAGCAATTTGTCGGGGGTTGAGTTCGGGCCGGGGTCGCTCGATCCTTACGGTCAATTCAAGTTGCTCAAACCAACGGCGGTGATCGACCGCGGTGTGTTCGTGTTTGACGGTAAGTTTGAGATGCCGCTCGCCGCCGCCATCAGCAAGGTTCAGAAAGCACAGAACCTCGCGCAAGCTAAGCAACTCGAACAGGCGTTACAGGAAGCGCAGGCCGCAGTTGCCTTGGCGCCGGACTCGATCCAAACACAACTGGCGCTAGGCGACATCCTGCTCGAGATGGGCCAACCGCAACAGGCACGCGCGGCTTACGAGAAAGCACTCGGGCTCGCGAAGACAATCGAGCCCGAGTTTCAGATCCGTTCTATCGAAGGTATCGAACGGCGGGTGCAGTCCGTCGGAAACAAATAAAAGTCACGCTTGGACACAGTCAGTACCATCCGCGGTAGCGGATGGGTATGCGGCTTCTACGACGCACCCATCCGCTACCGCGGATGGTACTGACTGTGTCCAAGCATCGTCAGTCGGCTTCGAGTGAGGCCATGTCGATTGAGAAGCGGTACTTCACGTCAGACCGCGTCAATCTGTCGTAGGCTTCGTTGATCTTTTGAATCGGAATCACCTCGACATCAGAGGTGATGTTGTGCTCCCCACAGAAATCGAGCATCTCCTGTGTTTCGCGTATGCCTCCGATCGCAGAGCCTGACAAACTGTGTCGCCCGCCGATTAGAGAGAACGCCTTCACGTCGAGTGGCTCTGGTGGCGCGCCAACCAGCGTCAGGTTGCCGTCGCGTGCCAGCAAACTCAGATAACTATTGATATCGTGCTGCCCTGATACAGTGTCGAGAATGAAGTCAAACGTTTCTTTGTGCTTCTCCATCTCCGCCGAATCGCGAGACACGATTACTTCGTCGGCACCTAGTCGGAGCGCGTCTTCTTTCTTTCCCGGCGAAGTAGTAAAAAGAGCGACGTGTGCTCCGAGCGCATGTGCGATCTTCACACCCATATGGCCCAACCCGCCGAGTCCGACGATGCCGACTTTCTTGCCTTTCGTCGCGCCCCAGTGTCGCAGCGGCGAATACGTCGTGATGCCGGCACAGAGTAACGGCGCGACTCCGGCCAAATCGAGATTCGCTGGGACGCGCAACGCAAAGTGTTCGTCGACGACGATGCTTTCGGAGTAGCCGCCGTACGTAACTCCGCCGAGGTGCTTATCCGGATCGTTGTAGGTAAGAATTCGGTTGGCACAGAACTGCTCGAAATCCGCTTTGCATTCGTGACAGGTAAGATCGGCGTCAACCAGGCAACCGACGCCGACCAGATCGCCGGGCTTGTGCTTCGTGACTGCGGAGCCGACCTTGGTCACCTGGCCCACGATCTCATGACCCGGAACGATGGGGTAAACAGTCGGCATAACCTCGTTCCACTCATCGCGGACAGCGTGTAGATCCGAATGGCAGACACCACAGAAGAGAATCTTGATTTGCACGTCGCGTTCGGTCAGATCGCGCCGCGGAATCGAGTTGGCGACGAACGGCGACGTTTTACTGGCGGCAGAATACGCTTTCGAATGGTACATAAATTCGGACTCCTTTATGAATATCCACAGATTATGCAGATTGTTTTGTCGAATCTGTGTAATCGGTGGATTCTTAGATTCGACTCTCGGCGGGCGTGAGGCCGAGTCGCACCGCGACTTTAACGAGATCGGCAAGCGAGTCAGCCTGCATCTTGAGCATCATCTTGCCGCGATGAGCCTTGACCGTGATCTCGCTGATTCCGAGTTTCAGAGCGATCTGTTTATTCAACATGCCTGAAACCACTAACCGCAACACTTCCTGCTCGCGCGGCGTGAGCGAGTTGTAACTGTCGCGCAATTCCTGTAACTGAGCCTGATCGTTGAGTGTCTCAGTGCTACGCGTGATGGCCTGGCGAATCGCAGTCAACAAAACTTCATCGTCAAACGGCTTCGTCAGAAACTCAACCGCGCCGGCTTTCATTGCCTGGACCGTCATCGGCACGTCGCCATGACCGGTGATGAAAATGATCGGCATGTCGGTGCGATCGGACGCGATGAGTCGTTGCAGTTCGAGACCGTTGAGATCGGGAAGTGAGACGTCGAGGACGAGACAACTTGGCGTGAGGCATCGCGGACGCGCTAAAAACTCCTGCGCGGACGCAAACATCTCCGGCTGCCAACCAGCAAAACTGATTAGCAACTCGAGCGATTCGCGCACCGATACATCGTCGTCTACAACAAAGACGATTGGTTTAACTTGTGACTTCGGTGCTGCGCTTGCAGAAGTCATACTCTCATAAGATCAACTCACTCTTAATGCCGTGTTCAGAGCAGCAAGCAGATCTGTTTCAGTAAATGGCTTGAACAGGCATTCTACGGCTCCTTGCTCTAGTAGGCGAGGTCGGACGTGGTCATCACGATGCGCAGTGATGAAAACGATCGGAATCTCCTGCCGGCGCAGCGTTAACTCGCGCTGCAAGTCTGGTCCAGTCATGCCCGGCATCGCGACGTCGAGAATCAGGCAGTTGGTTCGGCCCACCCAATCGGAAGAAAGGAAGTCTGCCGCCGACGCGAAAGCCTGCGTGTCGAAGCCAAACTCCTTCAGCAGATCGGGCAGCGATTCACGCACCGACTCGTCGTCGTCAACGACAGAGATGAGGGGACGCGTACTCATAAGGCCTGCCTCGCGGCGCGTTCGTGGTTGGCGCCTGCATTTGCGCTCGCATCGGTTACATGTGGTATAGAAAACGAAAACGTCGCTCCCGGACCATCGTTAGGTGTGGCCCACAAACTTCCCTGGTGCTTCTCGATGATCGAGCGACTAACTGAGAGACCGATTCCCATGCCATTGCTCTTCGTGGTGTAAAAAGCGTCGAAGAGCTTGGGAATGCTTTCAGCTTCAAGACCCACTCCAGTGTCGTGCACGCTCAAACGCACGGCGCCGTTTCCGTCCGATTTTGTTCTGATCAGCAACTGCCTGGGACGATTGTCAACACTGCTCATCGCGTCCGAAGCGTTACGAAGCAAGTTCAGGATTACTTGTTGAAGCTGTACGCGATCGCCGGTGACGTGTGGAAGATCGTTGGCGAGTTCGGCCCGCAGGATGATGCGGTTGGCCTGAAGTTCACTCAACGAAAGCGCGATTACTTCGCGCGTTGCTTCATTGAGATCCAATTGTTCAGTGACGGCCTCTTTCCGGCTGAACAGTGCGCGCAATCGTGTGATGACGTCGGCGGCTCGATGGCCATCACGAATGGTGCGCCGCACGGTTTCGCGGGCGCCGTCGATGTTTGGCGGATCGGCTTCCAGCATTCGCATGCACGTGCTGGCGTTGGTAATGATGCCGGACAATGGTTGATTTACTTCGTGTGCGATCGAGGCTGTGAGCGCGCCCAGGCTCATCACCCGTGCGACGTGGGCCAGCTCGGAGCGAGCTTTGCCAAGTGCTTCTTCGGACGACTGTCGCCGCGTTACGTCCTGAACCGCGCCGATGTATTCCAGTTCACTGTCTTCGTTTCGTGTTCCATGAGCAGTTAGGTGTAGATATTTTACCGACTGATCCGGCATCAGTAGTCGATGTTCGAATTGAAAATCGCCGACCGCATTTCGCGCGCGATCGATTATGTCATTCAGCGACGGAATATCTTCGGGATGAACACGTGAGCCGATCAGTTCGATTGTGACGGTGAGTTGCGGATCAAACTCGAAGATACGATAGAGCTGCTCCGACCAGGTGATTTCGTCGGTGGCCACGCGCCAGGAAAAACTGCCGATACGACTGAGGTGGAGGGCTTCTTCTGCGCGTTTGAGTCGTTCGAGAAGGTCCGCGGTATTGTCGCGTACGTCCTGCATGTCGTCAGGATGCCTTTGTCCGTCTCAAAAGTCCATCATACTTTGGTATCGTCCAACGCGAGTGGCACTGAGTACTGATTAAAACCTCAACTACCAATACTAAAGTCCAATAGATTCTCCACCACGCTCGTGGTCTACTCCGCAGTTGCGTTCAACCCGGAATAATTCCAGATTCGAAACACCGAACTACCCAAAAGGAGAAGATCATGAGCAACACCAGTGCTACACAAACAGCGACCGAGCAGGGAGACGCAATCCGCCCGTTTACCGTCAATGTTTCGGACGCGGAACTGACCGACTTACGCAACCGCATCAACGCAACCAAGTGGCCCGAAAAAGAGACGGTGACTGATCACTCGCAAGGTGTGCCGCTCGCGACGATGCAGAAGCTCGCACGCTATTGGGCCACCGAGTACGACTGGCGCAAAGTAGAATCGCGGCTGAACGCGCTGCCACAATTCATCACTGAGATCGACGGGCTCGACATTCATTTCATTCATGTCCGTTCAAAATATGAAGACGCATTGCCCCTCATTGTCACGCACGGCTGGCCTGGCTCGGTCGTCGAGCAGTTAAAGATCATCGAACCGTTAACGAATCCGACCGAACATGGCGGCACGGCGGCAGACGCTTTTCATCTGGTGATTCCGTCGATGCCAGGCTACGGCTTTTCAGGCAAGCCGTCCGAACCCGGCTGGAACCCGGATCGCATTGCACGCGCGAACGACACGCTGATGAAGCGTCTCGGATATACAAAATATGTAGCCCAGGGCGGCGATTGGGGAGCACTCATTACCGATCACATGGGTGTGCAGGCGCCGGAGGGATTGCTTGCGATTCACACCAACATGGCGGGCGGTGTTCCAGTCGACGTTAACGCGGCAGTGTTTCTGGGCAATCCGCAGCCGGCCGGTCTTTCGGACGAAGAGAAGGACTCATGGGACAGGCTCGACTTCTTCTACAAAAAGGGTCTTGCTTACGCACTGGAAATGGGTAACCGTCCCCAAACACTCTACGGGATTGCAGACTCGCCCGTCGGACTTGCGGGGTGGATTCTCGATCACGATGCGCGCAGTCTCGCGCTCATAGCACGCGTCTTTGACGGCGAAACCGAGGGTCTCTCGCGCGACGATATTCTCGACAACATCACGCTCTACTGGTTTACAAACACCGGCGTCTCCTCGTCGCGTCTGTATTGGGAAAACCACGAGCCGTTTGTTACGACAAAAGGTGTCAACATCCCGACCGCAGTGAGCGTCTATCCTGATGAGATCTACACGGTTTCGCGTAACTGGGCAGAGAAGGCGTATCCGAAACTGATCCATTACAACAAGCTTCCGAAAGGCGGACACTTCGCCGCTTGGGAACAACCAGAGTTTTTCTGTGAAGAGCTTCGGGTAGCGTTTCGATCAATTAGGTAGAACATGACGACCGAACAAAGGCCATTGAATTCCGGGTTTGGACCAGAGACCACGGCAAGGGATGTGATCGCTGGGATTGATCTCACAGGCAAGGTCGCGATCGTTACTGGCGGGTACTCGGGCGTGGGTCTGGAAACGACCCGCGCCCTCGCCGAGGCGGGCGCGACCGTTGTTGTTCCAGCGCGAACGCAGGAGAAAGCTCGCCTCGCACTTGCCGGGATTCCGCGAGTGGAACTCGAGACGTTGGAGTTGATCGATCCCGATTCGATCGACGCCTTCGCGGGTAGGTTCTTAACCACCGAAAGGCCACTCAACATTCTCATTAATAACGCCGGCATCATGGCAACGCCGCTGCAACGGGACCCGCGCGGCTACGAATCGCAGTTTGCCACAAATCATTTGGGCCACTTTCAACTCACCGCTCGACTCTGGCCAGCTTTGCGACGTACCCCCAAGGCGCGGATCGTGTCACTCTCATCCACCGGGATCCGTTTCGGCGCCGTCGATTTTGAAGATCCGAATTTTGAAAAACGTCCGTACAGTAAATGGCAGGCGTATGGGCAGTCGAAGACCGCCAACGCTCTGTTTGCGGTTGCCCTCGATAAGCGTGGTGAACCTCATGGCATTCATGCCTTCTCTGTACACCCGGGCAGAATCCACACCGACTTAGCTCGTCACATGTCTCCGGAAGAACTCGCCGGTGCAGGCGGAACCTTTAAAAATGCAGAACAGGGAGCAGCGACGAGCGTTTGGTGTGCGACAAGTCCACAACTGGAAGGAAAGGGCGGTGTTTACTGCATGGACGTAGACATCGCCCCTGTAGTTTTTGATTTCAATCTACAAGGGTTGGACCAGGAACCGGACGGCGTGCTGCCGTGGGCCGTCGATCCCGATCTGGCGGAGCGACTCTGGACTCTGAGCGAGCAAATGACGGGAGTTAGATTCAACGACTGAATAGCATGGTGATGTCCTCGCGATTAACAAGTCTTGTCCTGGTCTTTGTTTCATTGACGTATATCACTGCCGCGGTGAACGCACAGCACAAGGGGGATCCGGTGAAGCAGCAGACGTTTTATCGAACCATCAAGGTGGATGGACTGAATATTTTTTACCGGGAGGCTGGTCCAAAAGACGCGCCGACACTATTACTGTTACATGGTCTCCCATCCTCATCGCGGATGTTTGAACCATTATTCATCCGGCTTTCCGATCGTTATCACCTCATCGCACCCGATTACCCCGGCTTCGGACACTCTGATTGGCCCGATCCGAAAAAATTTGCGTACACGTTCGATCACATCGCCGACGTGATGAATCACTTTTGTGAATCACTGGGACTCTCGCGTTACAACCTTTACATGCAGGATTATGGTGGGCCAGTCGGCTTTCGCATGATCCTCGCTCATCCGGAACGAGTCGACGTTCTGATCGTTCAGGACGCAGTGGCCCATAACGAGGGCCTTGGTGAGAACTGGAATACACGTCGCGCTTTCTGGGCCGATCGGGCCGCTAACGAAAGCGCCCTGCGCACGAATCTGTTGTCGTTACAAACAACACGAACACGTCATGTCGGTAACGATCCGGACGCCGACCGTTATGACCCGGATCTTTGGACCGATGAATTTGCGTTTCTCAACCAACCTGGACAAGCTGAGATTCAAAGTGATCTCTTCTACGATTACCGCACCAACGTCGATTCGTATCCTCGCTGGCAGGCATGGATGCGCGAGAAGCAGCCACGGCTACTCGTCATCTGGGGCAAGTACGATCTTTCGTTCGATCTCGGTGAGCCGGAGCGTTATCGCAAGGATGTTCCGAAGGCTCAGGTTCACGTTCTCAATGCGGGACATTTTGCTCTTGATACGGCGGCGGATGAGATTGCATTGTTGGTGCGAGAGTTTGTGACTTCACGTTAGAGGGAATGATCAAGCAACATCGGCGAACGATTTATTCGCCGGTTGGGTTAGTGTCGCAGTTTTGTAATCTCTCGGTGCAGCGCCTCTTTTATCAGTTGTTCTGTGCTTAGATGGACACTGAGAGGTCGCACGCGTGAGTTCGAGGCTTGCGACCCTAACGAATGTTGTTTTAAAGGATCATGAATGAAGTCAGAACCAGGTCGGGAAGCGTTGTCAGCAAGAGCAAGAAGGGGCGTTAATTGGTCTAACGTAATTCTCCTTCTTATTGCGCATCTTGGATCAGTCGTAGCCCTCTTCTTTTGGAGTTGGCCGGCTGTGGTTACCGCAGTTGTCCTCTATTGGGTTGCCGGAAGCTTGGGCATTGGCATGGGATTTCACCGGTTGTTGACCCATCGCGGATATAAAGTTCCAAAACTAGTTGAATACTTTCTGGTGACGTGCGGCACGTTGGCTCTCGAGGGAGGGCCTATTGATTGGGTGGTGACGCATCGGATACACCATGCACACACAGATCGTGTTGGCGATCCGCACACGCCACGCGATGGGCGTTGGTGGGCACATGTTGGTTGGATAGTCTGGGGCACGGCTCAGGATCACGACCAGGCCACGCTCGCTCGTTATGCACCCGATCTAATAAAGGACCGTTACTATCGTTGGCTGAATCGCCTCTTCCGCGTTCCTATTTTTGTGGTGGCGGTGATGCTTTTCATGTTTGGAGGCTGGGGCGTCATGCTGTGGGGAGTTGTGCTCCGCTTAACGCTGGCCCTGCACGCAACCTGGCTCGTGAATTCAGCCACTCATCTCTGGGGAAAAACAAGATTCGAAACCGGCGACGACTCGCGTAACAGTTGGTGGGTAGCCCTCCTGACCTTCGGCGAGGGCTGGCACAACAACCATCATGCGCATCCAACCTCAGCGCGTCATGGTTTGCGTTGGTATGAGATCGATTTGAACTGGATGGGAATTCGTGTCTTGCAGTCATTAGGACTGGCCCATGGAATCAAGCGCGTGCGTTTTAATCGAGCTGCTTCTACCTGGCAACTGGTGCGATCGCCAGTTGGCCGCGATAAAGCGATCAGAAGCGAGGTTTGATCTTACTCAGTTTCTCCAGCCTGTTTGAGAACTCGCACCACCTCATCGTGGTTGCCTTGAACAGCTAACATGAGCGCAGTCTTGCCGTCTTTGTCTTTCGCTTTCAGGTTTGCACCCGCGGCGATCAATAAACGTGAGATGTCGTCATGACCAAAGCGAGCGGCCTCGAGCAGCGGCGTGCTACCGCGTTCGTCGGTGGCATTCACATCAGCGCCCGGACTCGACAGTAACGATCTAACCATGTCGGTGTTGCCTTCAATCGTGGCGCGAAACAGCGCGTCTGTTTGTGTGTTGCGACTGCGCTGTCGAGTGCAGCTTCCGACGATGAGCCCGCACGCGAGCAGAATGATTAACGCCACTGACTTTTTCATGTCTTCACCTCGCTTTATGTGAAGCAACTTACGAGCCTCGACAAAACTGCCTGTGAATTTAGCTTCGGTGTACTTGAGGAATACACAAGGCTAGGGAAATGAACGTCTCCTTTCGCGTGCGCCAACTTGTTGGCCGCTTTGGTATGACGCGCCTCAAACCATCTTCGCGATGAGATGTTCGAGCGCGGCGGCTGGATCTCCGCATCTGCCGGTGTGAACTGGAGAAGTTTGGATGATGGTGCTGCGTGGAGCGACGAGCCAGTGGAAGCGTTGGCGTTGCGGTAACTGTCCAATCGATCCCGCCTCGTCTCCGCCACGACAGATCGTTGGAATACTCGCCAGGTGTTTTCTAACCAGCTCCAGATCGATCGTCGGATCGAGAGCGAGCAATCGCGACTCATTCAGTTTTATGCGGGCCTCGAGAAATGACAGATCGGGACACGAGACGATCACGCCGGCATTGATGAACTCTTCGCGGTCCACCTTCGGTACGACGCGAATCACAGCGTAGTCATACCTGAACTTATCGGGCACGAATCGCCTCCTCGACGAAGTTGCGTGGCGCTTCCAATCGCCTCGTTAAGTATTCGACGTACGCCTTTCTGTTTTCCGCTGTTGTTGCGAATGGAGAATCTGTCATCCAATCATCTGGAATGAGATCCACAACGGTTCTTATTACCTCTTCCGTGATAGCGTTTGTCATTTCGTGATCGGCGTTTTCGAGCGCGCTCGCGAAGGGAAGCAGGATGTGTTCCTTTATTAGTTTGAACGGATCTTTGCTGCGTTGGTCCATGTCGGTCCAGGAGTGATGAAAGTACAGTGCGGCGCCGTGATCGATCAACCAGAGTCTGCGGTGCCACATCAGCATGTTCGCATTTCGCGGCGTGCGATCGACGTTGGTGACGTATGCATCAAACCAAACGATACGCGAAGCCAGTTCCGCATCAGGTTTCTCGGCCACCGGATCAAACATCACCGAACCCGGCAGGTAATCGAGTCCGAGATTCAACCCGCCACTCGCGCGAATGAGATCCTGTATCTCAGGATCAGGCTCCGTCTTCGCAATCTCGGGATCCAGATTCACAAACACCAACTCCGGCACCAGCAACCCCGCCGCCCGCGCCAGCTCTCCGGCAATCAGTTCCGCAATGAGCGCCTTCGTTCCCTGTCCCGCCCCGCGGAACTTGAGCACATACATCCCATCATCATCCGCCTCAATAATCGCCGGCAACGACCCACCTTCGCGGAGTGGAGTTACGTATCGTGTGGTATTAACAGTTCGCATCCAGATCACTGATTACACAGATGACAAGGATTCATCGCTCTCAATAGAGGATTTTGCTTTGATGATTTCGAATTTTTCGTAATGTGTTCAGTCTTTTCTGACTATCAGCTTGTCTGAAACATACAAAAATACTAAAGGACGTTGTTGTCAGTGTGTAAAAACTAACCTGTCGGAAAACGGCGTCTTCTCCAACTCATACTTATCCTCTTCCTCTAACAACGGCGAAATCCATTTGTGCATTTGGTCAAGTGTTTGAAAACGCGGTATAGGGTTGTCTTTCCATGGTCGTTGTTGCATTGTGGCCCCCGCATAAGCATCACAGGTTCGTCGGGGATGAGTGAACATATGTGTTTGGAATGCGCTGCTGTAAGAACCAAAGTTCTCGCGAACAATAAAATCGCGCCAGACTCTCTTTAGTTCTATTTTGGGTTTTATGTCAATCACTTCAAGTTGCGCGAAGTCTTTTACGATGTTGCTCTGCCATACTTTCAACATCAGACTACGCGCATCTGTATCTGTCACTGGCGCGCTATATCCAAAGATCGTAATCCAATAGGCACGTTCAAGATACTGTTGAAGCAGGTCCCACTGATTAGCGATGAATTCGTCCTTTGTATAATCCTTTTCTTTGACTGGAAACATAAGACCCGGAGGGGTGAGCTGTTTTCCGCATCTAACACAATCCTGCCACGGAAAGCCTTTCATGTGGTGTTTGCGGCACACACCGATCCCGACTGTGCCATGTAGATAAAGAATGGTTGGTAGTCGCTTAATGCTCAGATTTCGCTCGTGTGCTTGGGCCAAGAGAGGATCCCAATTAAAAGTAGCAATGACATCTTTTTCACGTAAACAGAGGAGAAGATAGTCATATACAGTTGGTTCATCCGGAATCTGCAAATCTGAGAAATACGTGCGGAGTCTTTCTTCAAGCTGAGAAATCAAGTCTTTGTTCTGACCCGTTGTCACAAGATCACTATAAAAGGATTCAAAGTTATCAACTTTTGAATCTCTGTTGTTGACAAGCGACGACATGCCCGTTGCTTCGAGCAGGTTAGTCATAACGGGCAAGGTATTTCCGCGTGCATCGCCGTTTGGACAAGCCGCTAAGCTTGCACCAGCTCCCAGAATCACGATGTGAGGATTGTGACAAACAGTTTTATAGAGGTTTGGTAGGCTAGATCCAATGCTCATTTGTTTACGTGTATTTGCCGGACCACTAAAGTCGCTTGCGCTACCACGAGATCGAGATTGGCAGCACCAAAATCTTTTATCTCAGCGATTTTGCATACAAAACTTACTCTCCATTGTCTGAATTTTACCTAACAATGACCGAAAACGAGAACTATTACATATGCGAATTATGTTATAGTGCCCTCACTCCACCAAACAGAAGCGGGCCGGATTGTGCTGACACACGAACCCGACCCTTGAACCTCAACCTTCAGTAGAAAGGAAGAAGTCCATGACTAGTCATAGTAGCGCAACAGCGCGTCACGACACACCTCGCACAAACCGAACAACCAGGACCAACACGATAATGAATGCGCTTAAACGAAGAGCGCAGGCAGTGTTGAATGACCAATCGATTGATCCCGAAAACCGCGCGGTTCTTCGTCATGCGTTGGAGACGAATGATCCGTGGCTTGCGAGACTTGTGCAGGCCCAGATAGATGAAGAAATTATCGAGGCGGTTGAATCGGAATTGCCGGGAGGGACGGGCGAAGATGATTCAAGCAGAAAAAAGGTAGAAGCACTGGCCGATATAATCTGTAGCGGCGGTGAAGAAGCTGCTGCGGCGCTGTTCGTGCTCATGGAAGCGTTGCAAATCTCGCCTGAACCCAAAGCACTCGCGCACGTCGTGAAGCATTTGGCTTTTACTCGCTGCGGTGAGTTGAACGCCTTTGGCATCGTTGACTCACAGTTGGCTGTGCTCGAACGCGAGTTGTTCGCGTAGAAGGAATTCACGCAAAAGCCGCGAGGACCGAAGGAGTAACAACCGATCTTTGCGGCTTTGCGTGAATGTTGAGACGGAAACTTACAAAGCGCAGATAAATTATCTCGGAGACGGAACCACGAACAACGTATCCTCCACCGCCGCGTTGCGTTTGATCTCAGTGAACGTGCGCACCCAACTATCGTACGTATCGATGCCGGAGTAACGAATAGTGAACGGCATTTTTACACCGTCTACCTCGCGGTAATCTTCAAAATCCACTTGCTCGGGAAATGGCATGAGCACGGTGTTGTTAAGCGTGACTTTCCGCAGCAGCAGTCCTGTCTGACTGTCAAAGTAAAAACGTTCAGTCATGGCATCCGTCGCGTTCTCGACAACGTAAGTTTCATGCTCGCCAACCTTTTGTATTCCAGTCAATCTCATGCTTGCTGACGGCTTCACTTTGACGACAGTAAAAAGTTCGTTGCCCCTACGAGTGGCATCGAGAGCCTCTGCCGGTGAGAGCGGTTTCACGTTAGCTCCGTTAACTACCCAGCCCTTGTCGCCATTTAAAATCTGACGAATGGTGGCGGAAGCCAAGGTTGTAACGAGCAGAAACTTATTGGGGGACGCCACGGTTATGTCATTGGGCCAAGCGCGATTCTGCGATGCCTCGCGCCTGCCCTTTAACACCAGTGTCCTCGTGTTTGTCGCCGCACTCCCGCCAACGGCTTCAACGTACTTACTGAAGATCTGATCGAGGGAGGGAAGATTTGGCTTGGCTGGAAGCGCTGCATCGTCTGGTCCTGGTTCGTGACCCGAACGCGCCAGCGGCATCGAAGGAAGTCCGACAGGTTTTCTTTGTCCACGATGACACGTGAAGCAAGTGACCTCGTTTTCTCTAAAATCGACTTTGTTGTTTGCTTTGATTGATAAAACCATTTGCATCATGCGACGAGCAGTTTGCTTCTGCGGTTTCTCGTCACTTTCCCAAAGCCACTTTGTAGTTCCCGTAGTCGGATCTTTACCTTGCTGGACGTGACAGAAGTTGCACTGGACACCAAGCGAGATAGCAACGAAATTCATTACCTGAGACAGTTGTGATTCGGGCAAGCCTTTGAGTACTTGAATGTTTTTACCCGTCTGATCGACCGTCTTTACTGCCTGCGCTTGCCATGATCTGGAGAACTTTCGCGAACTTATAGTTTGTTGTTTGTCGTTCGATGCAGCAACGCTCGAAATGCGAGTAGTGATTGCAAGACAAACCATCGCGCTCAGAACCACTATGAAGCAAGTGGAGCGGCTCACTCTTATTTTGGTTGTCATCGCTGATTGTCCTTTATGCAAGTGTCGTTAAACCTCAAACGCGATTAGCTTATGATTTTTGGTCGCTTACTTCAGTAAGCACCTCTTCGATACTGTGGTCCATCCAGTGGTGAAAAAAGTTCTCGCCGGTGGTGAAGGTGCGCGACTTCATGCGATCGATGTAGAGAATTCCGTTCAAGTGATCGATCTCGTGTTGCAGAATACGCGCGTACCAACCGTGTGCGTTGATCGTCACTGCTTCAGCGCGTTCGTTCAAACACTCGACGCGGACATTCAGTGAGCGGCCCACGATCGCCTGGTAGCCTTCGACGCTGAGACAACCTTCGAAGAAAACTGCTGACGTACCATCCACTACTGTGAGCTTCGGATTGATGATCACGTGAAATGGAATTGCCGAGCGTTGACGTGCTGCGAGTTCTTCGTCGGAGATGTCGTTGATGTATCTTGGGCGATCTTCGATCACGGCGAGTTGAATTGATTGGCCGATCTGTGGTGCGGCGAGGCCGACGCCCGGCGCCTCGCGCATTGTGTCTCGCATCAATGGGATTAGGTCTTGAATCGAAGGGCCGAGGATTTCTTCCTTGGTTAGTGGACGACCCTGCTTTCGCAAGACTGGATCACCAGCTTGGACAATTTCTAGTTTCATTCAGGATACCTCAAGGCTATTTATCCACAGATTACGCTGATCTTGAGGTTGCAAATTGCAACCTCAAGATCTACAAACGCAAGCAGATTCTGCTATTCTGTCCTCGTTATGCCTCACAAGAAAAATCTCACAGCCACAAGTGTATCCGTATCTGTCCAACTCATCGAGCGCAGAATTTACTTGATTCGAGGCCAGAAAGTTATGCTGGACTTCGATTTAGCGGAGCTTTATGGAGTAACGACCAGCCGTTTGAACGAACAAGTGCGTCGTAATCGAAAGCGGTTTCCTGAGGACTTTATGTTCCGACTAACGAAAAAGGAGACCGAGTCTTTGAGGTCGCAAATTGCGACCTCAAGATCTGACTTGAGGTTGCAAATTACAACCTCAAGTACAGGACACGGAGGCCGACGCTTTCAGCCGTGTGCGTTCACAGAGCAAGGTGTCGCAATGCTTTCGACCGTTCTAAACAGTGAAAAAGCGATCGAAGTGAATATTGCAATCATGCGTGCGTTTGTACGGTTGAGACAGATACTCGAAACAAACGAAGAGCTTAATCGTAAGTTTGCCGCTGTTATCAGAAAACTGTCTATACACGACAAGTACTTTAGAGTTGTGTTTGATGAGTTAAAGAAACTAATGGAGAAACCAGTTCCGTCTGGTAGGCAAATCGGATTTAAGGGCAAATCCTGAGGTAAAGAAGGCGTCGGACGAAACTTGAGATCGCAATTTGCGATCTCAAGATCCTCATATTTCCGAGCAAATCAAGAAAAAACCCGTTTGAGATCGCAAAATGCGATCTCAAACGTCTCCTCCATTCACGTCCTAAAATCGGAACGCCTCCGATCCAAATACAGCAAGACTCGAATCAATAAATCTCCAAATTGAGCAATAGCCGGCGCACCTATTCAAACCGAGAGTGACCACGGAGGGCTGCCCCAACAGTTACGCCCAATACCAGGTCGAGTTGATCGTAAAAGGAATAATGCTTGCCCCTACATGTGTGAAGCGACCCCAGACAGCTTCCTCGTGTTCCATAACTCGGACAATAAACTTCAAACTTTTGGAGGGGTATCCATGAAACGATCTTTAATCGCTGCTGCGCTGCTCCTGATCTCGCTCTGTGGCCCACCAGCCCTGGCGCAAAGCGGTTCCACCGGTTCAATCTCCGGTACGATCAGCGATCCCACAAACGCCGTCGTCCCTGGCGCAACGATCACTGTCAAGAACAACGCTACTACTCAGGAGTTCAATGCGACCAGTGCTGACAACGGCACCTTTACTGTCCCGGCGCTGATCTCAGGAACTTACACTGTGACTATCGCCGCGCCGGGATTCAAAACCACAATCCTACCCAACGTGAAAGTTGACGTTGGTACACCTTCGAGCGTCAACGTCGCGCTTGAAGTCGGCGTGCCGACAGAGACGGTCCAGATTGTTGACGCGGCCGGCGAACTGATACAAACGCAGAGTGCCACCGTCGGTACAACAATCACTGGCCGTCAAATCGTCGATCAGCCGCAGGCATCGCGCGATGCGCTCGATCTCGTGACGCTGCTTCCCGGTGTTCAGACCACCGGCCGTCCTCGTACGTCAACCGTTAACGGTCTGCCGAAAGGCGCACTCAACATCACTCTCGATGGCGTCGACGTGCAGGACAATCTGATTAGTTCAAACGACGGTTTCTTCACCTTCGTGCGACCGCGCATCGACTCGATTGGTGAAGTGACTGTTTCCACTGCGGCGCCTGGCGCCGAAAGCGCCGGCGATGGCGCTGTCCAGATCAAGTTTGTGACGCGTGGCGGATCAAACGACTTTGGTGGCAGTGTTTACTGGTACCATCGCGAGCCATACCTCACAGCCAACTATTTCTTCAACAACCAAACATTGGCCCCGACTTTCTTCGGCAAAGCTCCGAAGAATCGCATCCTGCTGAACCAGTACGGAGTACGCGCCGGTGGTCCAATCGTGCTTCCAAAACTCTTCAACGGAAAAGACAAAGCCTTCTTCTTTGTTAACTACGAAGAGTTTCGACTACCCGAGCAGCAATTGCGACAACGCACTGTGCTGAGCCCGCTTGCGCAACAGGGAATTTTTACAACGAGTTCCGGCGCGCAGGTCAACGTGCTCAATCTCGCAGGCGCGAATGGTTTCACCTCCACAGTCGATCCAACCATCAACGCATTACTGGGCGACATCCGTGCTTCGACGTCGGCAGGCAATGTCTTGCCAATCATCGGTGATCCAAACCGTCAGCAATTCAACTTCGTCGGACAAGGCGGTCAGGATCGTTACTTCACGACCGTTCGCCTCGACTTCAATCTAACTCCCAAACACGCTTTGTCGAACGTTTGGAACTATCAGGAATTCGGCGGCAAGCCGGTAGACTTCCTGAACCAAACCGATCCGGCGTTCCCGGGATTTCCAAACTCGGCCGGTCAGAATTCACAGCGTTGGACCAACGTCACCTCGCTGCGTTCGACTCTGACGCCTAATCTAATCAACGAAGCGCGCTTCGGCATGCTCGGCGGCCAGTCAAACTTTGGACCAATTGGTCCGGATCAGTTTGGTAACCAGGGCGGCTTTGACCTGAATCTGTTTGATTTGGGAATTACGGACGCCTCAGCCGTGCAGGCTTTTCCGCAACGATTCAACAGAGCTTTCGGTGTGAACTTCGGTTCCAGCAAACGCAACACGCCGAGCTTTGATTTCTCCGATTCGATCACGTGGGTCAAGGGCAAACACACATTCAACTTCGGTGGCAACTACAATCTGATCAAGACATTCTCAGATGCAGCAAACAACGTGGTTGGCAATGTGAACTTCGGTATCGCCGAAGGTGACCCCGCAGAGAATCTTTTCGTCACCGCTAACTTCCCGGGCGCTTCCGCAACTGACCTTGCGACAGCATCCCAACTCTACGCAACGCTTACCGGACGCGTAACTGCCGTCGATCGCACAGCATTTTTGAACGACGGTCATTACGGGTTATTTGGTTCGCAGATCCTGAAATTCCGCCAGCCACAGTTCGCTTTGTTTGCTCAGGACTCGTGGCGCTTCCGTCACAACGTGACGGTTAACTTCGGCGTTCGCTGGGAACCGCAAAAACCGATCACCTCGCGCAACGAGAACTTTGCGAAGACGACTTTCGCAGACTTGTTTGGCGAATCCGGTGAAGGAAATCTCTTCAAACCCGGAACGTTAACTGGTCGAGTTTCGCAGTTGACTCCTTTGGCCATTGGCGAGGAACTCTACAAGCCTGACTGGAACAACTTTGCACCGAGTGCGAGCGTGGCATGGAGCCCGAGTTTTCAAAACGGACTCATGCATCGCTTATTCGGCGACGCCGGTAAGAGCGTGATTCGCGCCGGTTACTCCGTCGCGTTCGTGCGTGAAGGTCTCGGCAATATCACACAGATCCTGCAAGGCAATCCTGGTGGCACGCTTGCATTGAGCAGCGACGTCGATGCCGGAAACCTGCCGATTGGCACGTTGTTCCGCAATCGTCCGGCGCTGACGCCGCCAGCTTTCGCAGACACGCCAAGCTATCCGATCAGTGTGCAACCTTTGGATACGATTGGCGGGTTCGATCCAAGTCTCAAGACGGGCCTGGTTCACTCATGGAACATCGGCGTGCAGCGCGAGATATTTAAGGACACAGTTGTCGAAGCGCGATACGTCGGTACTCGTGGTCGTGATCTTTGGCGACGTTACGGACTCAACGAAGTCAACGTTCTCGAGAATGGTTTCCTGAGCGAGTTTCGTCAGGCACAGGCAAACCTCGTAGCTAATCGAGCTGCGGGACGTGGTAACACCTTTGCATTTTTCGGCAACGGCACGGGAACACAGCCGTTACCGATCATGCTTGGTTTCTTTACGGGTTCGAGAGCAAACGCGAACACTGCGGCAGCTTATGCTGGTGTCGCGCAGTTCACGAATGCGACTCGACTCACGCAGTTGAATCCAAACTTCGCCAATCCGGTCGGTTTTGCGACGACATTGCAGAATACATTTCTTGCAAATGGAATCGCTGCCGGATCGCCGAGCAACTTCTTCGTGGCTAACCCAACTGTCGGCCTGCTTGGTGCGGGAATACAGTCGGTTACGTTAACTACGAATGACGTTGATACATGGTACGACGCAATGCAACTCGAACTGCGTCGTCGTATGGCGGGTGGTTTGTTACTGCAGATGAGTTACACGTGGTCCAAGTCGTTGAGCAACTTCTACGCGTCCAGCCAGAGTTCGGCCGGTCAGCCGTTGACGCTGCGCAGCGATCTGAACAAACCGTTGGAGCGTTATCGCGCACCTCAGGACATTCAACACGCCTTCAAGGCAAACTGGATTTACGAAATGCCTTTTGGTCGTGGACGTTGGCTCCTGGGTGGCGTTAACGGGTTGACCAATCATTTGGTTGGAGGTTGGGAATGGCACGGCACCGCTCGTATTCAGAGTGGCAGACCTTTCGCGTTCGGCAACGTTCAGTTAGTTGGCATGGACGCGAAAGAATTGCAGGAGTCGATCGATGCGCGCAAACTGCCGAACCGCACGGTTACATTCCTGCCTGAGGACATCATTCTCAACACGCGGCGTGCGTTCAGCGTGTCGGCAACCGGCGCAGGTTTCGGAGCGCTTGGTGCACCGACCGGCAGATACATCGCGCCGGCGAACAGCAATGGTTGTGTCCAGGCTTTCGTGGGTCAGTGCGGCTTTGCCAATCTGATTCTCGAAGGACCACGCTTTGTTCGTTTCGATATGAGTCTGGTCAAGAAGATCCGGTTCAACGAAACGAAGAACATCGAGTTTCGAGTTGAGCTGCTGAATGCATTCAACAACATCAACTTCCTGGTTGGTGGTAGTTCGGCAGTTGACGATCCGAAACTGACTGCGACCAATCTTGGTTTGCAAACGCCGAATTATTCGGCTGCAACCTTCGGATTGATCACGGCGGCGTATCAGGATATTTCGACCACGAACGATCCTGGCGGCCGTCCGGTGCAGTTTGTTTTCAGATTCAACTTCTAACTCATCACTCTCCCCGACACGAAGAGGAGTGCAGCCCCGGCCGCACTCCTCTTTTCATGTGATCATTTTGTTTGCTTGAAGTGGTGTGGCGGGAGCGGTGTGGTGGTGTGGCGGGAGCGTGTGGTGGTGTGGTTAGGTGCTGGTGAACCCTGGAGGTTGGTGGTTGTACACGTTTGGCGATTCGTCTGAATCCCGCCCACGGCAGTGGGCGGATTGTTCAGATCCTTTCTACAACCAATCCCAAATACTTTAGCTCGAATCCCGCCAACGGAAGTTGGCGGATCGTTCAAGTCCAACCTATTCATTAATAGTGAATGGCTTGAAGTATCCGCCCACTGCCGTGGGCGGGATTAGGAAAAAAAGGTTAAAGAAACTCTTTTAGAAAGGACTTGAACAATCCACCCACTTCCGTGGGTGGTATTAAATCAAAGATTTCAATGCGTACGAATGGTTGTAGACTCTAATCAAACCAAACCCGTTACCGAGCGGCTCAAAGTCCAATCAAGTCAATTTCTTAAATACCCATCCAAATTCATCAAGCGCGCGTGGGGCGAAGCGTCTGATCTCGGTGACGAACTGGCCTGTTGTCTCGACGAATGTGCGGGCACATTTTTTGCGCCTCCGCTGAAACGTCAAAGCGCGTGCGCTCCAAAAATTCGGAGCACCTGGGACGAAATGCTTTCGAAGAGGGTAACTGTATGAACGGTTTTGTTACCAACTCCTCAACACTACCGCGAGATGTACCAAACAGAACGGCGAAATTCCTGCCGAATCGATTGGTGAGCGGCTTGAATCGATCACAGTTCTTCGACAGCAGGATCAGCTACTTGAAGATCCTGGCCTTGTCGCTGTTACGCGAGATCGCGTCCGCCGAAACGATGCAGGAAGGGAACGATACGATCGATCTGCAGGCTGAAGTGCGGCGCTTCGAAACTGAGTTGATTCGCAGTGCACTCATTCACACGGGCGGCCGCCAACGGCAAGCCGCCCGTCTGCTAAAGACTAAAGTCACCACACTCAACACTAAGATCAAACGCTATAAGATCGAGATCCCGGAACTAAACAACATTCCCTAAGCCGTGTCGAGTGCCTGCCAGGTTTTGGGTCCGACAATTCCATCGCCAACCAGCCCATGATTGCGTTGGAACACTCGCACCGCGGCTTCTGTCTTTGGTCCAAATTTGCCATCGGCCGGCACGCCCACTTTTCCTTGTACCACCTTGACGAGATCGCCCTCTGCCGGCCGGCGTAACGTCGGACGCGCCGCCTGCCCTGGCTGTGCTTGTGGCTCTTCCAAAGGAATAACCGGCACTGGTGGTCCACCACCGTTCAGAATGTCCTGAACCACCTCGCGAAACTGGTTCATATTCAGATCAGGATCGGGCTTTCGTTTGGGCGCGTATTCTTTATGCCCACAGCAGAAGCGGGCATCCTTCTTGAGATGCTTCAGGATCGCAGCGACACCACGATGGTAAGCATCGAGTTGCACTGCCGGCCAGGGAAAGTCGCCCATGGTCCCGTCGTTTTCGGCTTCGATGCCGATGAAGCGGCGATTACCACTGACGTCCATGAAGCTCCCTTCGCCGGCGTGAATGGCTTTGCCTGCAGCGATAATGAAATACGTTCCGTCGCGTGCCAGACCAAGTTGGGCCAGTGGACCAGGCAATGCTGCAAGTCCGGGGCTCGCCTTGCGACCATCTCGCAGTGAACGAAGCGTCGGCATATTGAGTCGTTTTGGATTGCTGCTGCCAGTGTGATGACAGATAACGCCGAAGATGTCGCCAACGTCACCACGCCCACGCGTTTCCCATCCATCAACGAGAGAGATCTTCAATCCTGCATCTTCGAGAACTTTCGGCAGCCAGATTAATGAGAAAGACATGTTACTTAACACCTCCTTCAGTAATTGGGAGATCTTCGTCCGGAGTGTCGGGTTTCATGTCAACATCGCAGCCGTCGATCAGATCCTCGTCGCCACCCTCGCCGGATACAGGTTGTTCAGTTCTGGTTTCACCACCACTTGCTGTCACAACCAGATCGACTGGTCCAATCTTGTTCTGACCATTAACGACCAGGAGTTTTAATGTGCCTGCGTTGGCGATCGTTTCTTTTGCAACTTGCGCCGTTAGCGTAGTGGCGCTCACCAGAGTCGTTGGCAGTGGCTGGTCGTTGATATTGATGGTCGCGCCGTTGACGAATCCCGTTCCAGTTACGGTGAGCAGGAACGCGTTACCACCGGCTACAACCGACGCTGGCTCGAGTTGGAGGGCCGTGTCAGTTGATCCATTGAGCGAATCTTCTCGCTGCGCATCACCCTTACCCGGCGCCGAGCGGAAGAGAGTTCCAAACACTTCGCTCAACTTGTCAGTCGCCTGTTTAGAAAACATTCCCACCATGCCGGCAAGGGCGGCGATGCCGTATGGATTGATGTCTTTTGCACCGCCGGTTGTCGATAGAAAACCGCCCCGAATGGCGAAGTAGAAAACAAGAGCCAGGGACATTCCGATCGCCGGTCTCAGCAGATAGAACCAGGTCCAACTCTTGTTGAAGGCATTGTTTCCGAGATAGTCAGCCAGTGATGTGGCGCCATGAACAAAGGCGCCTAACATACCCACCACAATCACCAGCAGCAACAGCCGTTCGTCGAACGTCGTGGGCACGCATTTCTTTACGAGCAGGTTCATCGGCACCGTGACGATCTCATCGAGCTTCTTCTCTTCCTGGGCAGTCGCGGTCGGTGTCGTGCCACCAGTTGATGATGTAGTTGGTCCACTGGCCGGGTTTTGATTTGCGGGCTGGGCAGCAGGTTGTGTCGTAGCAGGTTGACCCGTGGCCGGTGGTCCAGTTGCTGGTGTACGCGTCTGGCCGCCACCGGCAGTTGCGGGTTGAGTTCCAGTCGTCGTCTGGGGTTGAGTGCCGGGTTGATTGTTATTACCCGTAGCATTGGTGCTCGGCGTCTGAGTGGCGGGTTGACCACCAGTTGCGGGACTGGTCGCAGGCTCTGCCTGGGGGCAACCAGAATCTTTAAGGATCTTAGCGAGTCTTGCTTTGTCTTTTTCAATCTCCCCTGTCCCCGGCCACGGGATGGGCGGCCAAATGAGGAAGAGCATAGTACCGAGCAAAATCACTAAGACGAGGTAAACAGCACCGATGACATAGGCGCGCCTTCGGTCTGCCGGTGTCGACTGGTAAGGCATTCCGGTTCTCCTTTGGGGGGTTGATTTTTTCTCGACAGGAACGCTCCCAAGAGTGCCTGCCCTATTGTTATGCCAGGAACGGGAAAAACATTTCAGGGCTTTGCGAGTCGAAACTGTCGACCGCGTTTGTTGCCGCGCACAGTTCTTGGTTCAATATGAGGCATGAAATCGATCCGAATTCTTTCCATTGGCATCCTCCTGTTTTTCACCAGTGTTTCTGCGGTGTTTGCCCAAACGTCGATGACCCTTACGGTTGACGCAACCGACGCGGCACGGAACCTGGTTCACAGCAAACTCAGCATTCCCGTGAAGCCGGGGCCACTGACGCTTTTCTATCCGAAGTGGATTCCGGGAGAGCACTCTCCGACTGGTCCAATCAACAATATGGTTGGATTGAAGCTAAGCGTGGCCGGCAAACCGATCCCGTGGCGGCGCGACGACGTCGAGATGTTTGCGTTTCATTGTGAGATTCCGCAGGGAGCTACTTTCCTGGATGTCAGCTTCGATGACGCCGCGCAACCGGAAACAACTTCAAGTGCGAAGCTGGCACGCATCAAGTGGAATCGTCTGCTTGTTTACACCCAAGGGATGAGTAGTGATGTGATCACTGTCAAAACGTCGCTGAAGTTGCCGGCGGGATGGCGATTCGCATCTGCATTGCCAGTCACGAGTGAGAGCAATGGAGTGCTTCAATTCAAAGAAGTCTCACTTACACAACTGGTTGATTCGCCTGCAATCATCGGTGCGAACTTCCGCAAGTTTCCGCTCACCTCCATGAATGAGGTTGACGCCGTGGCCGATACTACTTCAGCCCTCGAGATGAAACCCGAAACGTTGACTGGTCTGAAAAAGATAGATCAGGAAGCGTTCGCACTGTTCGGTGCCCGCCATTACCGAAGCTACAAGTTTCTGGTGACGCTGAGTGATCACGGCGGTAGCGAGGGACTGGAACATCACGAATCGAGCGAAGACGGTGTTGGTGAAAAAGCGTTCAGCGACGAACTCGAGTTACTCGACTTCGCCGAATTGATCGGCCATGAGTATGTTCACTCGTGGAACGGCAAGTATCGACGCCCCGCAGGCCTGGCTACACCGGATTTTGAACAACCAATGCGCGGTGATTTGTTGTGGGTTTACGAAGGGCTGACACAGTATATCGGCAAAGTGTTACCGGCGCGGAGTGGTCTTTGGAGCGCCGAAGACTTTCGCGAAGCGATGGCTGCGGTGGCGGCTGAAATGGACAATCAATCGGGTCGTGAATGGCGTCCGCTCGTCGACACAGCAGTAGCGGTGCAGTTCACCTATCCTTCGGATCGAGCGTGGATGAATTCTCGTCGTCGGGTTGACTACTACGACGAAGGCTCATTGATCTGGCTCGAAGCCGATGTGCTGATCAGAACGCGAAGTAACGGCAAGTTGTCGTTAGACGATTTCTGTCGTCGATTCCACGGCGGTCAGGACACGCCACCGGCGCTAAAGCCTTATACATTCGACGACGTAGTGAGCGCGCTCAACGAAGTCATGCCTTACGATTGGCGCGCGTTTCTGAATGAAAGAGTAAACGCCATCAATTTGCACGCGCCTGTCGCCGGTATCACGAACGGCGGGTGGAAGCTCGTCTACACCGACAAACCGAACACCGAAATCCGAATCGGAGATCATGCACGCAAGAGCATCGATCTATCGTTTTCACTCGGCATGATGTTGAAGGAAGATGGGACAGTGATGGACGTGAATCCCAATCTCGCCGCATTCAAAGCAGGGATAGCGCCGGGAATGAAAATCGTTGCTGTGAATGGTCGCGCGTGGTCCAGCGACGTGTTGCACGATGCGATTGTTTCCGCGAAGACCGGCACTGCTCCTATCGAGTTGGTGGTTGAAAATGGCAGTTTCGGCGAGACTCACAAACTCAACTACCACGGTGGCGAACGATATCCACATCTCGAGCGCGACAACACTAAACCGGATTTGATCGGAGAGGTAGTTAAATCACGCCGTAATAGAACGGAAGAGCAAAAGGTTGGCAACGGATTTCAGTAACCACAAAAAAGCACAAAAGTTCGAAAGTGGGATCGGAAGTCCCGCAAGCGAAACGATTTTATTCAATTACACACGGAATTTCTTGTCTTATCGCTTGGCACGCTCCTTGAGATGACCGCGGCGTCAGCTCAGACCAGCCTCGGGGAGTTCACCTGCCATGCACGACTTGATCTATTGTTTTCGTACGCTGCGTAAGCGGCCTTCGTTTACTGTTGTTGCCGTGTTGACCCTCGCCCTCGCGATCGGCGCCAGCACCGCGCTCTTCAGCATCGTCAACGTCGTGGTGCTCAATCCGTTTCCTTACAAAGATCCTTCACGACTGTTTTTTGTGCGCCAAAGTCTGCCGAAGATGGGTGTGCAGGATCAGTTTCGCGCGTCGGGTCCCGAGTTTATCGACATTGCGAACAGCGGAGTTTTTGAGCGGGTCGCAGCGTTTGAACCTGTCAGTCGAAATCTAACCGGCAGTGAAGAACCGGAACGAGTTTCGGCGGCGAAAGTGTCGACTGAGTTCTTTCCGATGCTCGGTGTCGACCCGTTGCTGGGTCGCACCATCGCTGCGGCGGAACAAGGTCCGAATGGTCAACGCGTGTTAGTGATCAGTCATGGACTCTGGCAGAGACGCTTTGGTGGTGAGAGAACAGTATTGGGCCAAACTGTTTCACTGGACGATGAACCTTTCACGATCATCGGCGTGATGCCGCCGCAATTCAGATTTGAAGAACAACAGGCATGGTTTCCGTTTCCATTCGATTTTAGCCAGAGTCAGCGTAGCGGCCGTTCTTACCCGGTGATCGGTCAAACGAGTTCTGGCGCCAACGTGCAGCAGGTAAATGCAGCACTCGCAAAACTCGCACGTCAAAACGAGCAGGACTATCTCGGCACAAACCAGGAGTACGCCGGCCGCGCAATTTGGGTGCAACCGATGGCGGAGTTTTATTTTGGACCAGTGCGCAAAGCGCTTTTCATCTTGCTGGGAGCCGTTGCCCTCGTTCTGCTGATCGCATGTGCCAACATTGCGAATCTGTTGCTCGCGAAGTCGATGGGACGTTCACATGAAATCGCAATCAGAACCGCGATGGGTGCGAGTCGCGCGCGTATTATTCGCCAGATGCTCGTGGAAAGTGCGGTGTTAGGTCTGCTGGGTGGCGCGTTTGGATTACTCATCGCCTCGTGGGGCACACGCGCGCTTTTGAACTTCATTCCCGCAGGAACGATTCCGACGGGTGTCGACGTCACGATGAACACGCGCGTGCTCATCTTCACCCTCGCCGTATCGCTTGTAACTGCTTTCATCTTTGGACTGTGGCCCGCGATTCAGGGGTCCAGAACACAAACGCGTGAAGCACTGCAATCGGCCAGTCAGCGAACAACTGCCGGCATCGGATTTCGACGCGCTCAGAATGTTTTGGTTGTCGCGGAAGTCGGGCTGTCGCTGATTCTTCTGGTGATGGCCGGTTTGATGATTCGGAGTTTTGCGAAGCTGACGAACATCGATCCCGGGATGAGTACAGCGAATGTTATGTCGATGCGCATCAACCGATCGCCGGCGAAGTCGAAAGACGGTTCACAGAATGCGATCTTTTTTCAAAGCGTAATCGATCGTGTGAAGACCTTGCCGGGAATTGAATCCGCCGGCGTTGCTTCACACATGCCGTTTGTTTACACCGAAGATTGGCCCATCACGGTTGAGAGCGCCGCGAATACCGGAATTCAAACACAGAGTGTCGACACGCGCACCGTTAGCACTGATTACTTCAACACAATGCAAATTCCGGTAGTTGGAGGACAGGTTTTTGCTGTTGAAGATGCGGTTCCGGTGGTGGTTGTGAATCAGGCGATGGTTAATCGTTATTGGCCCAATCAGGATGCGCTGGGGAAGAGAATCAAGATCGGAAATCTCGACTCGAAGAGTCCGTGGTTCTCAGTTAAAGGTGTCGTGCGTGACTCAGCCCAATCGGCGCTCGATCAGGGTGTCAAACCCGAGATCTATTTCGCTCTCGGTCAGATGGCGGGCCGCTACCGACGCATGAATCTCGCCGTACGTACGAACGTCGACCCGAAGAGCACGGTCGCTGCAATTCAAGCGGCCATTCGCGAAATCGACAAGGATCAGCCTGTATATCAGATTCAAACGATTGATGAACTGATGCGAGATTCAGTCGGCACTCGTCGTTTTGCTTTGACGATCTTGATCCTGTTCGCGGCGTTAGCTCTTTTGCTGGCGGTTTCCGGAATTTACGGAGTGATCTCGTATTCGGTTTCGCAACGAACGCAGGAGATTGGAATCCGAATGGCACTGGGCGCGAGAGCCACGGACGTGTTGCGCCTCGTGCTCGTTCAGTTTATGCGATTGACCGTTGTTGGCGTGGTGCTGGGATTGGTGGGAGCATACGCGGCAACACGACTCATGACGAGCTTATTGTTTGGGGTGACGGCGACAGACATCACGACGTTCGTGCTGGTTGCCGTCACGCTTTCCGTTGTCGCTTTGGTGGCGTGTTTGATTCCGGCACGACGAGCGACAAAGGTAGATCCACTAGTCGCGTTGAGGTATGAGTGATCTTCAAAACGCTTAGTTACCTTCGATCAACTGCCAGGGGACGAGCTTGAAGTTTTGATTTCCTTTGTCGTCCGAGCCGTCCTGGGCGATGAAGACGCCTTTCGGAAAGAGTTCGCCAACGGCGGCGGTCGTGACGTGAATGCCGTCAGTATTAGTCACGCCGTCTATTTTGTTGCCGGCCACAATCCGAAATGACTTCACATAGGCATTAGCGTCTTCGCGCCGGTAGACCGCGTAAGTGTTATTACCCTGGCTTGAGGCAATCAGGTAGCCTTTGCCGTCCTTGCCGTAAGCGATAGTGAGTCCCTCGACGTCGGCCACCAGATTGCCGCCTGGTCCAACTCCATCGACCTTTGTCCGCTCCATGTTTGCATCCGGTTCGGCCTGATACTTCCAGATGCCAACGTCTTCTTCTCCCACGTAGAGATATCCGAGTTCGTCATCGGCGACACAGCCCTCGAGCTGCGAGCCGACTTTGATCTGCCTGACCAGCTTCGCGTCAACGGTGCCTTTCCCGGTGTCGAACAACTCATACTGCTCGACCACCCCCTGCTTGCTGGCGCCGATGTAATAAAACTTGCCGCTCTTGCGGCTGCGATACATGCACGAACCGTAAGCCTCGATCGTCTTGATCACGCCCGCGGCGACGTTTTCCAGTCGCCTCGTTTGTGGATTGATCCGGTAGACTGCGATCGAGTTGCTGCTTCGGTTGCTGGCAGTAACGAGTGCGACTTTCTTGCCATCGAGTGGAAAGTCGTCGCGGTGGTCCACATTATTCATTTGACCGTCGGCGAGAAATTGGACTTCTTTGCCGGATAAGTCGTAGACGGCGAGACCGCGTTTTTTGTTCGTGCCGATCACGAGACTGAACTCTGAGTCTGACGGGTCAACCCAAAGGGTGGCGTCGTCGGCAGAATCGCCGCCGGTTTGGACTGGCTCCGTTTCTAAAGCTGCGACTACCTCCAACACGCGCGGCGCACTCGCCGGTCTACCGCGATGGCTGAGAACCAGCGTTGCCGCCAGGATCAGCGTGCAGATTGCTACCCCTATGTACATTATTTGTGTCGTCTTTCTTTTCACTTCGTGAAACCTATTTTAGACATATAACCACGGATTGAACACGGATAAGAGACGTTCTTTCAGCCAGGGTTCACGCCCCTGTAACACAGTTTGCCTAATTTTGTTAAGCTCGACACAATCACGTGATAATGAAGCAGGACCAATGACAACGACTGCGAGTCGGACTATGCCGAAAAACTCAACTCCGAAATCAGAACCGCCAACGGTGTCGCGCCATTTGCGACATCAGAAACAGTTCTTCATCAATCGCGAGCTGAGCTGGCTCGAATTCAATCGCCGCGTCCTCGACGAAGCGCTTGACGAACGTCATCCGATTCTCGAACGTCTCAAATTTCTGGCGATCTTTTCTTCCAACCTCGACGAGTTTTTCATGGTTCGCGTCTCCGGATTGCAGGAAGCAATCGAGGCGGAGATTTTTGAAGAATCGCCCGACGGTATGTCGCCGGCAGAACAGCTCGCCGAGATCAGAGCGCGACTAAAGCCGATGCTAGATCGCCAGATGCGCTGTTTGTCTGACAACGTACTGCCGCGGCTTGGAGATGAGGGAATCGTTATTCGCGAGTTTGGCCAACTCACCAAGCGTGAGCGGAAACTCGCAGACGACTATTTTCACGAGAATGTTTTTCCGATCCTGACACCTCAGGCTGTTGATCCCGGTCATCCATTTCCTTACATCTCGAATCTCAGTCTCAATCTGGGAGTGATGGTTTCTCCGGGTCCTTCGAAGAAGACCAAAGATATCTCCACGACGATGAAAGAGGCTCGTTTTGCGCGCGTCAAGCTGCCGCCGATCGTGCCGCGACTCATTCCGATCGACGAGAAGCGAACCCGGTTTACGTTCCTTGGCAGTTTAGTGGCGGCAAACATGGATGCGCTTTTTCCAAACATGCGCACTGGAAAGTGTCACCTGTTTCGCGTGACGCGCGACGCCGACTTCGAAATCAAAGAGGACGAAGCTGGAGATCTTCTCAGGACGATGCAAAAGCATGTACGGCGCATGCGCTTCGGCGATGCCGTAAGGCTGGAAGTCGCGGCGAGCATGCCACGCGAGATGGTTTCGTCTTTATCGCGATCGCTCGAACTCGGACCGGAAGACGTCTACAGCATCGATGGACCATTCAACATTCCCGATCTGATGCAACTGTACGAGCTCGATCGTCCCGAACTGAAAGATCGTCCGTTACAGGTGAGCGTTCCCGCCGCGTTTCGTGAGAGCGGAAACATCTTTGCCGCCATCAAGACCCAGGATGTGTTGTTACACCATCCGTATACGTCTTACGCGACGGTCACGAATTTCATTAACGCCGCCGCATCAGACCCAAATGTAGTCGCGATCAAGATTTGTCTTTACCGCACGGGCCGTAATTCGCCGATTGTCAAAGCTTTGATCGAAGCGACCGAGGAAGGGAAGCAGGTCACGGCCCTGGTTGAACTGAAGGCGCGCTTCGACGAGGAAAGTAATATCGAGTGGGCCCGGCGTCTCGAACAAGCGGGTGTGCACGTTGTTTACGGCATGGTGGGATTAAAGACTCACTGCAAACTCACGCTGGTGGTGCGACGCGAAGACAAGGTGCTGCAACGTTATGTCCATCTCGCAACCGGAAACTACAATCCCACTACCTCTCGAATGTATACCGATATCGGTTTGTTTACGTGCGACGACGAGATCGCAGACGACGCCACGAATCTGTTCAACTCGCTAACCGGTTATTCACAGTTCACCGATTACGATTCTTTGCTGGTTGCGCCGTTGAACCTGCGGAAACGAATGATCAAGCTGGTTCGTCGTGAAACAGCCCACGCTAAGGCCGGTCGACCGGCGCGAATCGTCGCCAAACTCAACAGTCTTACAGACATCGCGGTAATTCGAGCTCTCTATGCGGCGTCGCAAGCGGGTGTTTCGATCGATCTGATTGTGCGCGGAATCTGTATGCTGCGTCCCGGGGTGCCACAGGTCTCGGAAAACATCCGCGTGCGAAGTATCGTCGGTCGCTTCCTCGAGCACAGTCGCATCTTCTATTTCTTGAATGGCGGTAAGGAAGAAGTCTTTGTCGGCAGTGCCGACTTGATGTTCCGCAACCTGAGTCGTCGCGTGGAAGTGCTCACGCCGATCAAAGATGCGACTTTGAGAACTGTGTTAAAGGACTCGGTGCTTGCCTATTATTTAAAGGACAACGTCAACGCGAGAGAGTTGAGACCCGACGGAACATACGTGCGCGTGAAGCCGGCTGATGGCGAGAGACGGTTTGACGCGCAAATTGAATTTGAAGCGGTTGAGTTTAGTCCCGCTAAACGCGTGGACGGGAAGAGTGTCCAGAGCACAAAGCCGCGACCAAAGAAAGTGGATGAAGTGGCCGCGGCTTCAGCTTAGTTCCTGGCGTTCTTATGTTCACCGAGCGCGTAAACTGCGTTCTCGCCGCGCACGATCAGCATTCCCTGCGAGAGTGCCGGCGTCGCCATCAGTGGTTGGCCCATCATATTCTTCGCCACCAACTCATATTGCCGGCCCGCCTTTACCACAAAGACATCGCCGTCTTCGCTAGCCAGATACAACTTGCCGTCTGCTGCCACCGGAGAAGCACTGAACGAAGTTGGTAGTCGTTGTTGATAAATGACCGCGCCGGTCTTTGCTTCATAACAACTCAGCACGCCATTGTCAGCGAGCACATAGAAAAGATCGCCGTAGACGATTGGGGTTGGAGTGTACGGACTACCCTTACTCGAACTCCAGGCCAAAAATGCGTTCTTGTCTTCGCCGGACTTCAGTGAGATATCACCCACCGCTCCGGGACGAAACGCATACATCGCACGTCCGGCAGGATAACCGCCGGTGATGTAAATCAGATCGTTTGCGACTTGTGGCGCCTGCATCTTCACTTGCGTTTCGTTGTCTGAAAAGCGCCAGAGTTCCTTGCCAGTCAGCGGATCGTAACCGCGAATGTAGCGACCACCGTTCGCAATCACCTCCACGCGATCCTTGCCCTGATAAATCGTCGGCGTGGACCACGACGTGATCTCATTTCGTTCGATGCGCCACGCTTGTTTGCCGTCTTTCAAATTGAACGCCGCGATATACGATTGCTTGTGACCGTCTGCCTGAACGATCACGAGGTCGCGATAGATGATCGGACTGCTCGCGTGTCCCCACGACGATTCTTTGTCATCCCAGAGTCCCGGATTCAGCACGCCGAGATCCTGTTTCCATAACAACTTGCCAGTTGTGTCGTAACAAGCGAGACCTTCGGAGCCAAAGACTGCCACAACAACGCGTCCGTCAGTTGCGGGAGTAGAGTTGGCTTGCGTTGCTTTGACGTGTCGTTTCGCGCGCGGCACACCTTCGTAAGCTTTGTCAGACCAGAGAACACGGCCAGTGCGTTTGTCGAGGGCGAAGATCATCCACGTGTGCCTGGCGTCGTCGTTCGCGAGACCGATGCCTCGATTCTTCGCTTCGAAGCTGGCCTTTGCGTCGCTGCTGACTGCTGTGATCACAAAGACCTGGTTCCCCCAAATGATCGGGCTCGAGTGTGAAAGACCCGGAATGTCAGTCTTCCACAAAACGTTTTGTGTCTTTTCGAGGTCCCAAATAGTTGGTGGATTTGTGCCTTCGGCGACACCTGACGCATTTGGCCCTCGAAACGAGGGCCAGTTTTGCGCGGGAGTTGTAATCGAGTAAAGACTAAGGATCGAGAGCAGGAGAACTGAAGTGGTCCAACGATTCATGGTTTTGGATTTTAATACAACATTAGCCACGGATTACACGGAACCGAGAGAGCGGTTGTCCAAAAACTTCCACGTAATCCGTGGCTAAATATCTAACTCTTCGTTTTCATTGCCGCAAGTTCTTTTTCAAGTTTTTGAATTTCGTCTTCGACGCCTGCCTTGCGGTTCGGGTTGGCTATCGTCGTCACTGATTTTTTCAGTGCCATCAAACGCGCAACGAGAAGAGCTTGATCTGCGGGAACGTTGACGTCAGGTGTAACGCCGGTACCTTCCCAGTTTGTTTTTGTGATCGGACTGATTGCGCGTCCCGTCGGGATAAACATTCCGAAGTGTTCAGTGAGACGGAAACCACCGCCGGGATGTGCTCCACCGCCCGTGGTTTCACCGATGATCGTGGCGCGTTTGAGGTTCTTCAGGTTGTAAGTGAACTCTTCGGCGCCGGAGAAGGTCCGTTTGCTCGTCAGCACGTATACGTCTTTGTTCAGATAACGTTTACCGGCGAGCTCTTTCCTGGTCCAGAACTCGTCAGTGCGATTACCTTCGCGCCAGTAAAGATCGTTGAGGTGGACCGGCTCAGGACCGAACAGGTATGAGCAAACTAACGCGACCATCGCCGGATTTCCACCGCCGTTATTTCTCATATCGATGATCAGTGCGTTTGTGCCGTTAACGAAGTTCATTGCGGACGCGACTGTATCAGCGCCGAGTTCTTCATCCATGAAATTGAGAAATTCAAGATATCCGATGTTGCCAGGCAAACGTTCAACCTTGCTGAATCCGTGATTCATGTAGGTCAGGTCGAGCTTTCGTTGTTCGCGTTCTTCGGCAGTTGGTTCTTGTCGGGGGGCACGCTCAGGAATTGATTCGAATGAATAGCGCACGCGCAGATGTTTGTCGTGGCTGACTGCTTGAAGATCGTTTGTCAGTGTGGTCGCGAACAGTTTCGCACTGGTGATCTGATCGTATTCCTTCTTGGCGGCTTTTTCGCGAATCGACTGCTCCATCTTCTTGGCGACGTCTGGAAACACGTACGATTCGTTGAGGCGTTTCATGATGGTGTCGACGACTTGTGTGCGCGTGGCGGCGTCAATCGTGAGATCTTGTTGTTCTGGCTGCGCGAACGCGGCTGTTATAACGGAAAATGCACACAGGCTGATGACCGTGATGCGGAACATGATTTTGGAGGCGGTGGTTTTAAGCATTCTAATTCTCCTGATAAAAGACTTTTCTAGAATTCGATCTCGATCGATCCAACTGTAGGGGCGGCCCTCCGTGGCCGCCCCCTTGGTAGCATTCGTACAGTTGATTTCAACACGGGGGCGGCCACGGAGGGCCGCCCCTACAGTAGATTTATTCGCGACTGAGCAATCCGCGCAGCATCAGATTGGCAACGTCGGTGGCGCGCTGTTCAACTTCGGCCCGTTCGCCTAATTCCGTTGTGCTCAAACTGTAAGGCAGCAGCCCGTTCGTCGCCTGCAGAAGCGCATGTGCGGTCGCGTGCTCGTCGTCGTATTTGAGCTCGCCGGAGTTCTTCCCCGCCACGAGCACGTCTGCAAAAATTTGCGCCTCAGCTTCAAAATATTGTGCGCGACGCCGGAGTAAACCGGGACGCAATGCCGCGAGCAGATCGTTGAGACTCTGCGTATAGTGTTGAATGCTGTCGAAGCGAAACAACACGCGGGTCAGGAGCATCAGCCGGAGCCGTTCAGCAGCGGGCGCCTCAGTTTGAGCAATCTCTTTCAGTCGCTCCTTCAAACGATCGACGATCCGGTCGATGTGGGAGAGCACGACCTCTTCTTTGCTGCTGAAGTGCAGGTAGATGGTGCCTTTGCCGATGCCTGCCTCGGCGGCGATGTCCTCGACGGTCATTTTTCGGTACCCAAAGACGGCCAGCAGCCGGTCGGTGGCGTCCAAAATCGCGTCTTTTACAGCTTCTTTCGGTGCAATTGCGGCCATTGAGCGTCAGCGTGACTAGTGACCAGATTTGAATTCCAGTCACTATTCACGAATTTGGGGGTAAAAAGTTCCGGAGATTTTTGGTTTACCAACATTTTTCTGGCGAGATTGTCGATTTCACAACTTGGCGTGCGACTTATGTTAAAAGGAGTCGAAATCTGCAACCACGTTATCAAAGGAAGAGAAACGATGAGCAATGTACGAGTACTCGTTGGCACCCGGAAAGGGGCATTTATTCTGACTTCGGATGGAAAACGTGAGAATTGGGACGTTAGCGGTCCACACTTCGCCGGTTGGGAGATTTATCACATGAAAGGTTCGGCCGTCGATCCGAACCGCCTTTACGCGTCGCAAACGAGCGGCTGGTTTGGGCAGATCATTCAACGCTCAGACGACGGCGGCAAAACCTGGTTCCAACCAGGCACTCCAGCCGGTGAGCCGACCACCACACCCGAAGGAATGCCTAAGGGCGAGAGCAATAAGTTTGTCTACGACACTTCGGACGAAACGGGCAAACCGCTCACAACACATCAGTTTTATGACGGCACTCCACATCCGTGGGAGTTCAAGCGCGTCTGGCATCTCGAACCTTCACTCGACGATCCCGACACCATCTACGCCGGTGTTGAAGACGCTGCACTCTTTCGTTCGACCAATGGCGGACAAACGTGGAACGAACTTCCCGGATTGCGTGGTCACGGCACCGGATCTCAATGGCAGCCAGGCGCCGGCGGCATGTGTCTGCACACCGTGATCCTGGACCAAAACAATCGCGACCGGATCTTTGTAGCCATTTCCGCCGCGGGTGCGTTCCGCAGTGACGATGGCGGAGTAACATGGAAACCAATCAACCAGGGCCTGCGCTCGGAATTCATTCCCGATCCAAATGCGGAAGTGGGCCACTGCGTTCATCACATCGCCAAGCACCCAGGAAATTCAAACACTCTGTTTATGCAAAAGCACTGGGACGTGATGCGCAGCGACGACGCAGGCGATTCGTGGCAAGAAGTGAGCGGGAATCTGCCGACGGATTTCGGCTTCGTGATTGATGTTCACGCACACGAACCGGAAACAATTTACGTTGTGCCTATCAAGAGTGATGGCGAGCACTATCCACCGGACGGCAAGCTGCGCGTCTATCGCAGTCGTACGGGCGGCAATGAATGGGAAGCACTCACGAAGGGTCTGCCTCAGGAGAATTGTTACGTCAACATATTGCGCGATGCGATGGCGGTCGATTCGCTTGATTCATGTGGCATTTACTTTGGCACCACCGGCGGGCAGGTTTATGCATCGCCTGACGGTGGCGATACCTGGGCCCCCATTGTTCGAGATTTGCCGCCGGTACTTTCAGTGGAGGTGCAAACGCTCTCATGATCGTGGTTGTGCTACCGGCCCACTTGCGCACGCTGGCGGGCGTTTCGGGAGATGTGCAACTCGAGGTCGCTGGTCCAGTGACACGACATTCGATCCTCGATGCTCTCGAAGCACGTTATCCGATGTTGCGTGGGACCATTCGCGATCACGTCGCGGGCGAGCGCAGGCCGTTGTTGCGATTCTTTGCTTGCGGCGAAGATGTGACACATGAGCCGGCGGATGCGCCGCTGCCCGAAGTCATCGCGTCGGGTGCAGAGCCGTTTTACATTATCGGAGCGATCGCCGGCGGTTAATTAACTGATACAAGGAGAATCATGACAACAGGCAACACAAATACTATTCGACTCCACCGCGTGCTTCAGGCGCCGCCGGAGCGAGTTTACAAGGCATTCCTCGACGCAGGTGCGATGTGCAAATGGCTTCCGCCCCATGGATTCACGGGCCAGGTTCATCATCTCGACGCCAAAGTCGGCGGCACTTACAAAATGTCGTTCACGAATTTTAGTACGGGCAAGAGTCACTCTTTCGGTGGTGAGTATCTTGAGCTGACGCCGAACGAACGCATCGTTTATAACGACCGGTTTGATGATCCGAATCTGCCCGGAGAAATGAAAACAACGATCACGTTGACGAAGGTGATGGTCGGAACGGAACTGAATATCGTGCAGGAAGGCGTGCCGGCGGTGATTCCGGCTGAAGCCTGTTATCTCGGCTGGCAGGAGTCGCTTACGCTCCTAACCCTCCTGGTCCAGGCTGAAATTCCCGATTCGATGTAAGATTAGCCACGGATGAGACGGATAAAATCCGGATTTCATCCGTTTTATCCGTGGTTAAATAATCGTTCGCGAATGAGGCTGATCAGAATGTCCAAACGGATTGTCTTCCTTCTTTCTCTGCTGATTCTTTTAACTTCCTGTCAATCGCAATCGACCTCCGATACGCGTGCCGACGAAGCTGCACTGCGGAAGCTGGACGATGAGTGGTCCAGGGCCGCCGGTGCGCGCGACGTCGAGAAAACTATTTCCTACTATGCGGACGATGCGATCGTGATGCCCCCGAATATTCCAACCTTAACAGGGAAGGAACCCATTCGTTCGCTTTGGAAAAGCATGCTTGGCTCGCCGGATTTCTCCGGTGGCTGGAAGGTTACGAAAGTCGAAGTTGCGCGATCCGGCGATCTGGCTTACGTCAGTGGCAACTATGAATTCAACGAGAAAGACGACAGCGGCAAGCCGATAACGGATAAAGGCAAGTATCTGGAAGTCTGGAAGAAGCAGGCTGATGGTAGCTGGAAGTGCGTCGCAGACATGTTCAACTCGGATATGCCGTCGGGTGGATGAGACGAAGGAGTGAAACATGATCGAATTCAAAGTGGCAACGCCGATTCTCAATGTGAAGAATATTCAGGAATCGTTCGACTACTACGTTCAAAAACTGGGTTTTGAAAAGCGGTGGGATTGGGGCGACCCGGTTGACTTCGGATGCGTTGCGCGTGGCAAGGTCGAGATCTTTTTGTGTCAGGGTTGTCAGGGCCAGCCGGGCATGTGGATGTCGATCTTCCTGGACGACATCGATGCGCTTCATGAGGAATACAAGAAAAGCGGCGCCACCATCCTGAATCCCCCGACCGACTATCCCTGGCACACTCGCGAGATGCTCGTCGAGGATCTTGATGGACATCGATTTCGAATGAGTGGCTGTCCGAGCGGCGAGGTTGACTAGATCTGGTCGAGACAGGTTTACGATTTCCGCGTCGACCCTGATTTTCTCGTGACTCGTCGGTTCTTAGTGAGGTCGACGATTTTGTCGTCCTTGATCACATAGACAGGCGTCCCTGTTTCGATTCCGAGTTCCAAAGCCCTTTTGGCCGCACGTCGCAGAGCCCGTGAAATGTCTGTCGTTTCGCGCGACTCTGAACTCACCTGACCTCTCATCACTACCTCGCATTACACGTTGAAATCAACTGTGGCGTACTACCTGAATTATCATACCACCACCATTCATGCACCAAGCCTTTATAGATATTTTCAAAGTTTCGTAAACCGGCCTCAAACCGCCGCCGAATCACACCGCTCGGCACATTATGACCGCCCTGAGCCACCCGCGCTGCGACACGCGCGATGGCTATCTCCGGATTCGGTAGACTCAGGAAGATGAGCTTCACCCGATATCCATCGGCTCTCCATCTCGGAATCAATCGTGCGTAACCGTGGCCACTCAACGTCGTTTCAAACGCAAAGCTTTCAGCTTTACGCGTCCGTCGCTGAATTTCAGAAAGCATGATTCGCCCCGCACGAATCGCCGCCCGATCCGGATCGAACGGTGATAATCCCGCGGCGATCAGATCTACATTAACAAAGTCCGGACACTTGGCCTCTTTGAGCAAATACTCGCGAGCAAAGGTTGTCTTGCCCGCGCCATTTGGTCCGGCTACGATTATGATGCGCCGTTGTTTAGGCATGGTCTAATCAATTACACATCAATCCGTCTTCATCCGCGTAATCTGTGGTTACTGTTTCGACTGCTTCTTGAGACCGAGGTAATGCGCGCGTTCCTTCTGGTCCAGATGTTCGAGCGAATAGCGTAGCGCCACGCGCGGCATGTCGGCGGCGTGTCGGTCAAGGAATTTCAGTAGCCGCGGCCGGTCTTTGTCGCCGGCGAAACGTAACATCCAACCGGTTGCTTTGTGAACGAGGTCTTCTGTATCACTGAGCAGCATCTCGGCGATCTTGAAGGTGTCGTCCAGGTCACTCTGACGAATGAGGTACGCGGTGCTCACGATCGACGTCCGCCGCTCCCACATGTTTTTGGAGCGCGCTAACTTGTAGAGCACCTTGCGCGGTTTGTCGGCGAGATATCCGCCCACGACGTGAGTCGCACAAGCATCGACGAGGTCCCAGTTGTTGATGCGGTCGTGACGTCGCAGATAAAGATCGTAAAGCTCTTTTCTTCGTTCCGGCGACGTCTTCTTGCTGCGCGCCTGCTTATCCATGATGCCGCACGCTCCGGCCCTCGCTTCGTGAATCTTACTTTCGAGTAACTTCTCGATCTCGTTGGGCGTCATGCCGCTAAATTCTTTGATAAGCAAACCGACCTGGCCCATCCGTACCCCAATGAACTGATCTTGCTCACCTGCGCTCGGCGTCTTGAAGTAACGCTGAATACTCTCGCGGTGTGTGGGAGATTGATAGGTTTTCAGCCGTTCAATAAAGCGTTTAGCTGTGAGAATCTTATTGTTTGTCATAATTTGTCAGAACGTGCCGACATCGGGACACTCTAGCTGCTGGGTTTTCCAGATTCAGAAATGATCTTGACGCTGCGAAACTCTCAACTTAATCTGAAAACATGAATTACCGCGACTACATCACAATCGACGCCAACAAGCGAGGCGGAAAGCCTTGCGTGCGTGGCTTGCGAATTACTGTCTATGAAGTCCTGGAATATCTCGCCTCCGATATGACAGAAGCGCAGATTTTAGAAGATTTTCCCGATCTTACGCACGAAGATCTGAAAGCCTGCATTGCATTCGCAGCAGACCGGGAGCGCAGACTATTCACCGCACCAGCCGCATGAAACTGCTTTTCGATGAGAACTTATCATTCAAGTTAGTGCGTCTACTTGCCGATCTATTTCCAGATTCAGTTCACGTTCGCGATGTTGGATTACAGGCGTCTGATGATTCGGAAGTCTGGCAATATGCGCAGGATAACTCATTCATTATTTGCTCGAAGGATTCCGACTTGCATCAGCGAAGCTTTTTGTTTGGGTTTCCTCCAAAAGTTATCTGGGTCAGATTGGGTAACTGTTCTACTGTTGAGGTGGAGGCGTTGCTTCGACAACACGCTGTTACGATAGAGTTGTTTGCTGAAGACGATTACGCCTCATTCCTGACTTTGTCTGAACCGATGTTTTAATCACGTAAACCTACCTGAAACCGTCTCTGGACCACATGATTGCGTAGCTTAGAGCAAGTGCGAATCGCTGTTGCACTATATCGATATCGTAGCCGTTAGTATCTATCTGCTCAGTCAAGCCTCTCATTCCCACCATGCACTGCTCCAATTGCCCGATCGTGTACTTCGGCGCGGCGCCCACTTCGGGCTTGATTGCTCTCAGCTTGTCGATTGCTTGCTGAAGATCATCGGCTGCTTCAAACAGGTCCTGACTCAAGCCTTCCGGCATCGACTGATTATCACGTGGAAGAGTCCACAACTCTTTAACGATCTTGTCGTACTTGGCCCGCGCGCAGAGGATCAAGTTGACTTCCTCCGGCGCCACTTTGACGAGACCCGCTTCAGTCAGAATTACAGACATATCCGGTAATCGCAGAGTAGAGTTCGTCGCAACCTGAGTTTCGTCTTCGATGTGGTTATAGAGCTTGATAACCCGGGCGTAGTTCTGATGTCCGTAGCGAAGCCTGGCCACGCTCGCGAGCGTTTCTCCCTCACGCAATTTGTACTCAACTGTTTTTAGTTTTGCGAGTGGTTCAAAGGCTGATGGTGGTAGGTGTTCGTGCGGGTAACGCTTGAATTGTTGGACTTGTGGGACCGTTTGCCTTGTCTGACGACACGCCGTGACGCCGGCGAGTATCAGCAGACTGATTAGTAGCAACTTGAACGGCGCGCGGATCATTGTCGCTTCAGATGCGCATCCCAAACGGCTTTGGCGATTTCTGCGATTACTCGTTCGCGCGTAGCAAGATCCGTAGGAGAATCTGATACGAAAACAGCGATCGCGAGGTGTCGTCCGTTTGGCAATGTAATCAGTCCGATATCGTTGGTCGCAGCGGTGATGCCGTTAGAAGTTCCGGACGTTCCGGTTTTGTGTGCGACAACGGCCGTTTGCGGCAAGAGCCCTTTCAGCCGTTTTGGACCAGTCGGCGTTTCGATCATCAACTTCAACAAGAGTTGCTGACTCTGTTCGGAGAGTCCGCGGCGTTCGTTCAAAGCCCGTAGCAACTGAACCGCGCCGTACGGCGAAGCCCAGTTGCGATACTGAGTCTGCCAATCCTGGCTGATCTCGTTCTCGCTGTTGGCGACAACGATCTCCGTAACACCGAGCTCACTCAGATATCTGGTGACCGCTTCGACGGCGACGAGCTTGAGTAGCACGTCCGATGCGGTACCGTCACTCTCCGATACCGCAAATCGCAAGAGCTCGCTGAGACTTAGTTCGACACCATTTGGGTTTCGATCGCGAATCGGACTGTGTAGACCTGGACCCACAAGGTCTTTCTTTTCCACGCGCACGCGTTGATCGAGTTTCAATTTCCCCTGGTCAACCTGGGCCAGCACCGCCATCCCGATCGGCAGTTTGTAAACGCTTTGCATCGGGTAGTGCTCGTGAAGATTAGAAGAGACTGCCTCACCGGTCTCGAGAATTTCCGCCGCTACGCCGACTCGTCCTTTAGCCTGAGCAGCGATCTGTTCGATCTGTTTTTGCAAATCAACATTCTGTTGAGAATCGGTTGGGCTACTCGTTGCGGCGGTACGCTCGTTCGGTGTCGCAGCACCGCAGGCAAAAATTGTTATGAGTGGAAGAAACATGAACCCGAGACGCAGCAGTATTCGCATTAAGTTAAGCTCCGTGTAATCAGTAAACTGGTCTGACGCCTTTCCATAACTCGTTGAACGCAATCGGATCTTCCATCGACGTAGCGTTCACGATCTTGCCATCACGCATCTTGAGGTACCAGGAATACGTGTTCTCGTACGACTTGCCGTCGCGAGCCAATGCCGCGCCATCCCACAGGACGATCACCATATCACCATCCGTGTAGAGTCCGCGCACCGTCGGCACGAGCGGAGTCGAGAGTCTGGAGTTAAAAGGAATAACGACCTGGTCCATGAAATCGCGACGACTGTGATACGTTCCCGCAACCACAGACTTTCCAACGATGGTCCATTTCACGTCTGACGCCAGCAGATCGTAAACGCCCTTGTTCGCGCCGCGGCGCCAGTTATCGAAACTATCCTGGATAGCACGACGGTTTTTCTCGGCCACATCCGCTTGAGCCGAAGTCGTAGCTCTGATTGCCGCCAGGACAAGAAGCATTCCGACGACGACCCAAACAACGTTTCTGAATTTCGCACCTCGATGAAGCATATTCTCTCCTGTACGAGATCTTCTCAGTTCAGTGTAACTATTAGCACACCTTCACCGTCGCTAAAACCCGTGTATATTAGATTCAGGATGATTATCTTGCCTGAATCGGACGACGACTTGCTGCGTGAGTGCGAGGTTGAGACCTTCCGCTCGAGTGGACCGGGAGGGCAGCATGTTAACAAGACAGAGAGCGCGGTTCGTTTGCGGCACTTGCCTTCGGGGATCGTCGTTAGTTCACAAGAGGAACGAAGTCAACATCGAAATAAGGCCTTGTGTTTAGAGAAGCTGCGGAACAAAGTCGCACAGTTGAATCATCGTCCGCGGAAACGCGTGGCCACGAAAGTTCCGCGCAGCGCTAAAAAACGCACGCTTGAGGAAAAGGCACGCCGATCGCAAATCAAACGACTGCGCTCAAAGCCTTCGCGCGATGAATGAGCTATCATCGGAAACGGGAGGGATTACGCCGTGATAACTGTTGCGAATCGCATTTATGTAAAACCGGAGTACGCTGAGGCCTTCGAGCAGCGCTTTCGTGAACGCGCCGGGCTGGTGGACCAAATGCCGGGTTTCATTTCAAACCAGGTGCTTCGTCCGGTGAATGAAGGTGATCCATATGTGGTCTTTACTATTTGGAATAGCCGCCAGGATTTTCTCAACTGGGTCCGCTCTGATGCGTTTGTGAAGGGACACGCGCAATCCGGCTCGCTTCCGAAGGATGCGTTTTCACAGTCGAACGTGCTGGAGATGCACGAGGTGGTTCAGGATTCGAGTCGTCCTGATCTAGCAGCCGAGCCACACGGTGGTCCGTTCAGGATGCACTAGGACTAACCAACATCTTGTTGGGATCTGTAGCCCATGTGATAATCCCAAGTATGAAGCTCGCCTCTAATGACATCGCAGCGCGTACCTTACCTGCATCCATCAGCAACGATGACCGGCAACATATACGACTGGCTGCAAGGTTTCTACGAGAGCAAGGAGCCAGGCGAGTCTGGTTATTTGGCTCGTTAGCCAAGGGCTGTCAAGCGACGGTTCATTCAGACTTTGATTTTGCGGTTGAAGGATTTCCAGCAGATCGTTTCTTCGGAAGTGTGGGTCATTTGCTGCAAACCTTGCCTCGATCAGTTGATGTCGTCGAACTTGAAGTCTGTTCTCCATTGTTACGTGAGCAGATTCTCGAGCACGGAATTATCGTTGATGATGAGAATTGACGCCACGGCTGCTCTCACTCTGGCTGCCTTGATTCGCAGCGATCTGATGTCGATTAATGGTATTGAGAGTCATGTTTCTCAATTTGACCTCAACAACTTGAGTCCTGCCGAACTGCATTCACTCGGCTATTCAATGCACAACATTTATAACGCCCCTAGAACTGTTTCACGCAGATTTCTCTAAGTTTTGAGAATCATGTGCGTGATCAGACCCGTTGGCACCGCGAGTTGCTGGACAAGATTTTCTTAGACATCAAATCTTTGCGACCTGCCGTGCTCCCGCCAGAGGTGCGCTCTGTGCTAAACGATCTACTTGGCTTTCGTCACGTATTTCGACACGCATACGATTTCAAACTCGACAAAGCCCAGACAGTCACACTTTGGAATCGGTGGGTGCTTGAGAGTGCCGCTGTGAAGCAAGCCTTAACTCTCTTCGCTAATGAACTGGAACAACTTGGGATCGTATCGTGACAGGACTCCTCAACCCAAGAAGATGGCATCAAATTTTAGGCGAAGAGCCTGAAACTGACCTCAGTAGACATAGGAGATAACCATTCAACCTTTGATCTTTACTCATCGGCTTTGACGTTCTGCTTCGCGCGCTCACGCTCGGTTCGCAAGAGACGGCTCCGCAAACACTTTTGCTCCGCCCACGGACGTGTACGCCGCGAACGCACCCAACACCACACAAATCAGCAACGCGATCGTGAAATCGCTTGCATACCAAGCCGTGAGATCCGTGGTGATGGGGAAGAAGACGTAAAGGTGCGCGACGAAGAGCGCCGCCGACAACGCAAGCAGACCATAGCGACGCAATACAAACACGACAAGAAATGCCGAGACTGCACTGAACGGAAGCATTATCAAACTTGAATCTGAGATCAGCATTCCCATGACCACCATAAGTATCCCGAGTGTGATCAGTGACAGCATTTCATTCCGCAGCACTGCCACAAACACAAGCAAGAGAAATACGCAGATGAATGCGATAAAAAGTCCGGCCGCGAGTTGTAAGCCGAAGCGAGCAAAGAACAGATGAGGATCGAGAGTGGCCGCACCGGGGGTAATTGTTACCGGCGTCGCCTGTCCGATCCAGTTTGGCGCTATCCTGCCAACTCCTGAGATCACGATTAGACTCGCTCCGGTCACTGTCCCAATCAATAGATCACGACCGACAAGTGGGTCGCGAAAATCTCCCGCCAGCAAACGACTCCACGAAATTAGCCAACCAGGCCATTTCTTTCTTACAAACGGTTCGAGAGCGACGTAGAGGACCCACAAAAACGCCGCAAAGAAAAAAGCAAAGGCCAGACTAACCATAAACAGATCAAACTCACGACCGGCAACGCCATTGTGATGTTCCGCAAACGCCCACACCAGCATTCTCACTACAAAAAAGGCGATCGCCACTCTCATTGCGCCACGCCGATCACCACGACCTTGCAGCAGATTTCGCTGGGCCAACCAGGCACTGCCAAATAAAGTGAGCAAAATGATCCCGATGAGCATAAACGTAAGGACTTTGTTGCGCCGGCTCTCGCCCGGTTCAAACTGTCGCGCCGAGCGGTCCCATGGATAGATGGTGTCAAAGTAGACAAGCCGACCGTGATAGGCTGCGGCTTCAACGTGAATCTTCTCCTTCTGATCTGAACTGTCAATGCCGTCCCAGGCCGCGCGTTCGTCGTAGGCGTGAAGCGGAACCCAGGTGGATGTCACCGGCTGAAAGTTCTTGAGATCAAGTCCAGCCGCACGAAACGGAATGGACCAATCGACGTTTACCGGTTCGCTTGTTTGCGGGTCACGTTGTGGCGGAACAGCGAGGAACCAATGCAGTCGACCATTTACGTCGAGATATAAACTAGCCATGCCTGATATATCCAGCGCCGGCTTGTCGACCTGTATGGTCTCAATCGCTTCGAAATAACGCGGGCTCTGACGATACCAATAACGATAAGGACCAGGCGCGATGCTCCGCATCTTCTCCCATCGTTGTGGTGAGGAATCGTTGTTTGCGATGTACTCCAGATAGTCGCCTTTGAGGACGAAGCCGTCAGCGTAATCGACCGGAGCATCGCTGTAGCCCAGGCTCTTCACCATATCTCGTGCCCGCGCGCGCAACACTTCAGGAGAGTCACCGAGCGGTGCGAGACGATAGATGGCCGTGTATTTCGTTAGCCAACTTCCGACACCAAGCAATAGTACAAATGCCGCGAGCAGAGTACCCGCAACTGCTGGACTAAGAATTCCATGTTTCGGTGCGGCAGCCACCATCTCCGGTGAAGGCGTTTCACCGGCGGCGAGAGCCGCGGCGATTGGATCGCCGCCTGGCAGTGCAGCCGCAACCTGCAAAGCAGACGAAGGACGCTGCGCCGGATCGGTTTGCAGACAACGCTCAACCACTCGCTCGATAAGTGGATCAAGATCTTTGACAAGCGAAGACAACGACGCCGGCGCGGTATTTTTGCGCCGCATCTCCATTAGCTCGGCAAGCGTTTTTGCTTCAAAAGCTTTCCTGCTGGTGAATAGTTCATAGAGCACCAGACCCAACGAGTAGATGTCAGTCCTGGCAGTCTGTTCTTTCCCCTCGAGTTGTTCGGGCGCCATGTATGCAGGAGTGCCCGCGGCCAACTCGTTTTCCGGCAACTCTTCGGACAGACCAGCAATGCCGAAATCGAGAATCCGAGCGTTACCGTCGCCGTCGATCATTATGTTCGCGGGTTTTAGATCGCGGTGCAACACACCTACATCGTGAGCGGCGTTGAGACCCGCGCAAATCTGGCGTGCGAGTTGAATAGATTTATCAAGGGGAAGACTGCCGATGCGTCGCAGCAGTGACGAGAGCTCTTCACCCTTGATGTATTCCATCGAGAGAAAGTGACGTCCATCCGTTTCACCGATGTCGTAAACGCGGCAAACGTTCTTGTGGCTCACTTGTCTCGCCACGCGCACTTCGCGATGAAAACGGGCGAGGGCAGCGCCGTCGCGTAAGAGATGATCCGGCAGGAATTTTAGCGCGACAGGTTGGCCCAGCTTGAGATCGTCGGCTCGATATACCTCGCCCATTCCGCCCTTACCGAGCAAACCAACAATTCGATATCTCTGGATTAGGATTGCGCCGGGAACAAAACGGGCGTCGTCGATAGAATCGTAAGATTGAGTGGGAGTCTTACGCGCATCGAAGCGCCGGGTAGCTCCGTCGTCGAGCTGAGCGCCGCAACTCGGGCAAGTATTAGAGTCGATGCTGATCTCTTTAGCGCAGGCAGGGCAATTGAAGTGACGGGGGGTCATGTCCACAGATTACGCCGATTACACAGAATCATGAAAGGACATAAATCAATCTATGTGATCCGCGTAATCTGTGGATAAAATTACCTCATGAACTTACCGTACGATCAGAATGCATTAAGAGGACGAGTCGCAGTTGTGGCTGGGGCGACGCGCGGGGCGGGGCGTGGGATTGCGGCGGCGCTTGGGGAGGCGGGTGCCACTGTTATCTGCACCGGGCGGACGAGTAGTGTGCGCAGGATTAAGTCTGACTACGATCGCAGTGAGACGATCGAGGAGACTGCGGAGCTGGTGACTAGTCTAGGTGGGAACGGGATCGCCGTACCGGTGGACCATCTCGTGCCCGATGAAGTGCAAAAACTTTCAGAGCGTCTCAAGAACGACTTCGGAAAAATCGACATTCTGGTAAACGACATCTGGGGCGCAGAGGTGCTGAAGGGCGGTCCGGCAGAATGGAACACGCCCGTGTGGGAACTCGATCTGGAAAAGGGACTTCGTATTCTGCGACTGGCAATCGACACTCACATCATCACTTCGAAATATCTTCTCCCGCTGCTGATCTCTCATCCTGGTGGACTGCTTATCGAAGTCACTGACGGCACGACGAAATACAACGCCGCTAATTACAGAATTTCGGTCTACTACGATTTGGCCAAAGTCGCAGTGAACCGGCTCGCCTACTCACAGGGACACGAACTGGCGCCACACGGTGCCACAGCGGTGTCTGTCACACCGGGATGGTTACGCTCAGAAATGATGTTGGAAAACTTTGGCGTAACTGAGAGCAACTGGCGTGATGCACTCGATCCAGCCCGCGCGCAGAGTGGACAACCCGTCGCACCGCCGGATTTCGCGCTTTCGGAGACGCCTCGCTATGTTGGTCGCGCCATCGTTTCGCTGGCTCTCGATCCCGATCGCGCGCGTTGGAATCAACAGTCGGTGAGTTCCGGTGAGTTGGCGCGAGTATATGGCTTCACGGACGTTGACGGCACCAGTCCGGACATTTGGCGACACATGGAAGAGAATTCAGAATAGACCAGAAGGTCAACCTGGTGGACCAACCAGCAAAACGCCCTGACCGCCACTGAACATCCCGGCAATACAACCTGTCATGAGCGTTGCCAGGGTGGCGGCGAGCAATGCGCGCAAGCCGAGACTCGCGAGATCGTCGCGACGTGAAGGTGCAAGTGCTGCAGTGCCGCCGACGAAGATGGCCATTGCGGCGACATGGGCGAAGCCGCAGAGTGCATAACTCAGGATCACGACCGTGCGCGGATCAGTTATCTGACCACCGGAGATCAATTGGGCCAGGTGATTATAGGAGAAGACTTCAGTGAGTATGACTCGTTCGCCTAATAAGCGCGCCGCTAGCGGTACGTCGCTCGACTGAATCCCGAGTAAATAAGCGAACGGATAAAACACCCAGGCCAGGATTCTCACGATCGACAGCGGTTCGCTCATACCAAACCACCGGCTCGCGACGCCGAGTAGTTTGTCCAGCAGCGCCACGATTCCGAGGATCGCGATGATGAGGGCACAAATTCCCGCCGCAAGCCTTACTCCATCCATTGCTCCCTGAATAATTGCACCGATCAGATTCTTCGCGCGGTCGGACTCGTCTTCGGCGGGAATGGCTGCAAGTGTTTCGGGAGTTTCAGTTTCCGGAATGAGCAGTTTTGAAACGACCACACAAGCCGGAATCGCGAGAATTGAGGCCGAAATCAAGTGCCCCGCAATCTGCGGAAAGACGTTCGTGAGAAACGCGACGTAAACGCCGAGCACGCTCGACGCCACCGTGGCCATGCCCGTTGTCAATATTAATAACAACTCCGAACGCGTCATTCGCTCCAGATATGGTCGCACCACGAGTGCTGATTCAATGCCGACAAAGATGTTCGCCGCGCTCGAGAGCGATTCCGCGCCGCTGATCTTCATCGTGCGATGAAAGAGCCAGGCGAAGAATCGCACGAAGATCTGCAACACGCGCAGGTGATAGAGCATCGCGGTGAACGCCGCAAAGAAGATCACCACCGGAAGAACCTGGAAGACGAGAATGAAGCCGACAGAGCCTTGCTCTCCCGGACTGGCCGCGAGTGGTCCAAACAGAAACGTTGAACCGCTTTTCGAGGCGTCGAGCAGGGCCACCACGGCGTCGTTAAGCCAGAGCAGGATGCGCTGCGAAACCGGCAAGCGAAAGATCATCAGGCCGATAATGAGTTGCAGCGCGACGCCCCATGCGATCGTCTTCCACGCAATGCGCCGTCGATTACTCGAAAGTAACCAGGCCACAGCGGCGAAGATTACGAAGCCCAGAACAGACACCGCGTGATGAATCATCTCGTTTCAGTCCTCTGGTGGTAGATTTTGTCCACAGATTACACGGATTTTATAAACGATCTTCGTAATCTGTGGATAGATTTGATACTTTCCCGTACAATGGGCGTCCCCTGTCATACCGTTCCCTGATTTGCCTTGCGTGCCCCCGCGAGCTGGCAGAATCTGCCGGGTGAAGTGTGTCTGGAATGTCCGACGATCTCAAGATGAACAATATCCTGGTAGTTGACGATTCGCCTACGATGAGGCGTATGGTGATTACGTCGCTGGGATCCTTGCGCCGGGTCAAGTCTACGCAGGCTGGCAGCGGGCTCGAAGCAATTGAACGTCTCGCGATTGAACCCGTCGACCTGATGGTGCTCGATCTCAATATGCCCGACATGCACGGCATGGAGGTGATCGGTTTTGTCCGCAGTCACCAGGCCTACCGAAACATTCCCATCGTCGTGCTGACAACCAAGGGCGAGGAATCCAGCCGTTCACAAGCTCTCGCCGCAGGCGCCAATCGTTACCTGACAAAGCCTTTTGATCCGCGGCAGTTAGCTGATGTGGTGGGCTCATTGTTGCAAGCGACTTGATGGATAACCAAACTCCCGACAATCGTGGTGAGTTCTTCGATCAGTTCCTCGACGATTACTACGCCGAGTGTGATGAACACCTCGTCTCGATCCGCCGCGCCCTCGTGACGTTGGAAGACGAAGTAGACACGAGCACACTCGATCGCACGTTACTCGACAGTCTCTTCCGCAGCTTCCACACGCTCAAAGGAATCTCGGGAATGGTCGGGCTGGCTGCCGCCGAACAACTCGCTCATCATCTTGAAAGTTATCTGCGCGAATTGCGTGAAGGCACAGTTGTCTTAAGCAATCCAGGATTCGCAGCGCTCGTCGCGGGTGTTTCGTCACTCGAAAACGTCATCAACGCGCGTCGTAACGATCAGCCTATTCCTTCAATCGATGAGGTGGTTGCTCAACTGCAATCCCGCTCCGTTGACTCAGCACATGTCGAAACAACATCGTCAGCTTCGCCGCAAGCGAGTGAAGCTCCGATTAACGGAGCAACAGAGATGCGTTGGCTGGTGGAGTTTACGCCGACAGCCGAACTTGCCGAACGTGGTGTTAACGTTAACAGCGTGCGGTCGCGGTTGCAGGAGATTGGACAACTCGTACAGTCGAAGCCTGTAGTCAAAGGCGCCGGCGAAATCGCATTCGAATTCACTGTTGCAACAAATGCGGACCAGGCAACGCTGGCGAGTTTCGAGTCTGATGGTTTGACATTTAAACCAGCTCCCATCGAGAGCGCGCCACGAATCAGAGAAAGCCAGTCAGTTCCGATGATTGCTCCGGCGAGCGTGGTGCGTGTCGATCTCGACAGGCTCGACGAGTTGATGCGCATCGTAGGCGACCTGGTGATTAGTCGTACACGTCTCGAAGATCAATTAATCGATCTGAAACGTTCTACACCGCCCGCCACCTGGCGTTCGCTCCAGGAAACAAGCCTGAGCATGGGACGGCAACTCCGCGATCTGCGCGAGAGTGTGATGCGCGTGCGCATGGTCCAAATCGGCGAGATCTTCGAACGAATGACATTTGTGGTTCGCGATCTAGCGCGTGAGAACGGCAAGAAAGTGGTCGTGCAACTGAGTGGCGGCGAAACAGAGATCGACAAGTTTCTCGTCGAGCGAATGATGGACCCACTCATGCATCTGGTGCGCAACGCCGTTAGCCATGGACTCGAAACCGTTGCCGAGCGTGAAGCACAAGGGAAACGAAGCGAGGGTTTGTTATCGCTGAGTGCGACGACTGCGGGCGAGAAGATAGTGATCAGGATTGCAGACGACGGACGCGGCATCGATCGCAACCTCGTCCTCGAGCGAGCAAATGCAAACGGTCTCAGCCACGCAAACACTGAACTCGATGACGACGCATTGTTGAATTTGATCTGCACGCCCGGATTCTCAACACGTGAAGCAGCCGATCGCGAGAGCGGCCGTGGCGTGGGAATGGACGTGGTCAAGAAAGCGACTGAAGAACTTGGTGGTCGCGTCACTCTTTCGACGAAAGCCGGCGAAGGAACGACTTTCACGATTGAATTGCCACTAACACTCGCGATCGCCGAAGCTCTCATTGTCAGTGTCGACGGTCAGAGGTTTGCGGTGCCACAGTCGGCAGTGAGAGAAGTGCTGGAAGTCGAGTCGTCAACGACGCGTGTGCTGGAGAATAACGAAATCATTCCCTATCGTGGCAAGGTTCTTCCTTTGATACGACTCGCACGCGTTTTCGAGATGAATCACCAGCGCAGCGAGAGTTTTCATGTGCTGGTAATTGGTGAAGACGCAAGCGCGGTGGGACTGGCCGTCGATCGAATACTCGGACAACGAGAAATCGTGGTGCGCGCGATAAAGGATCCACTCGCACAGAGCAAAGGTATCGCAGGCGCAACCGAGCTTGGCGATCAACGCGTGGTGCTGATTCTCGATATCACCGCCCTGCGACAGCTCGCCGTGACGTCGCGACATTAGCCACGGATAACACGGATCAGAATTAGACGGATTCAGACATGAACTTGGAACCATTCATTCTCTTCGAACTAGCCGGCACGACGTACGGAGTGCGCAGTCGTTTTGTGCAACAGATCGAGATGGTCGACGACGTTGCTTCTGTTCCAAATGCTCATCCCGCGGTCGAAGGCGTAGTGCTGGTTCGCGGCCACGTGATTCCGGCACTGAATCTTCGCACTCGTTTCGGTTTTGAGAAAATCGATCGCGACCTGCGTTCGCGTCTGGTTGTCATCAACTCAGGAAATCGGGTGGTCGGACTCGTGGTCGACACGGCGCGTGAGTTTCTCAAGATCGAAACGGATTCAATTGAACCCCCACCCGAGGCGCTCACTGGATTGAGCGGCCATTATCTGGAAGGCATCGCGACGGTTGGTGAACGAATGATTCTGGTTTTAGATTTGGACGCAGTGCTCGACCTGGAGTACGAAGTCGAACCGCAGATTTCAGAAGCTAATACAGACTTAATAATAGACGGGAGATAGGACTATGGCGCAGGTGTTGGAGCGGTCAGGCGACAACCTTAATAGAGACATCGGACAGGTTCGCCGGCAAGCCGTGCAGGTTGCGGAGACGGCGAGTCAACTCACGGTCACGGCCAACGAAGTAGCTGAAGGCGCCGAGGTGCAGTTGCGTGTGCTCGAACGAACGGTCGCTATCGCCAATGAGATGACTGCTTCGATGGGCGAAACGACCACGCAAGTGGAGTCGATTGCCACTTCAACCGAAGAGCTCGCATCGTCAGTCAACGAAAGCGCCGCCTCGATCGAAGAAGTAAGCAAGAACGCTGAATCTCTGGCCGCTTCAATCACGCAGATCTCCGCTGCCTCCGAGGAGAATGCGCGTTCGACTGAGCGTGTTAGTAGTACGACGCAGAGCATGGCCACATCGGCGGAAGAAGTTACCGGCGCGATGACTGAGATTGCCAGCTCGATCAAGTCCGTCAGCGCCGACACCGAATCGCTCTCCGCAGCAGTGAATGAAACTGCGGCGAGCATAGAAGAAGTGACCGCTTCGATCGTGAGTCTCTCCGGAAATGCGGATGACCTGACAGTTTCAGCAGAGCAAACAAATTCATCGATCAACGAAATGGCCGCGTCGATCGAAGAAGTGGCAGCGATGACTGAAAGTCTTGCTTCGTCAGTCGAGGAAGTATCGACTTCGATCGAGCAGATGTCGCGTTCCGTGCAGGGTGTGGCTCAGAACGCGGAACGGATTACCGACGCTGCGACCAACGCTGCCGGCAGTGCCAACCAGATGGACCGTACCTTACATTCGGTGGTGGCGTTGACCAAACGCGCTGAAGAAGCAACCGGCCAGTTAACCAAGCAAGCCGAAGAGGGTGGCGCCGCGGCCCAGAAATCGATGCAGGGATTGCAGCGGGTACGTGCGGCGATGGAGCAATCAAGCAATGTGATCCGCGAGATGGGCAAGCGTTCCGAGGAGATTGGCGGGATCGTAAACACCATCAACATCATCGCGGAACGCACCAACATGCTTTCCCTCAACGCTTCGATTGAAGCAGCTCGTGCCGGTGATGCGGGACGAGGGTTCGCAGTGGTCGCGGAAGAAATCAGAAACCTTGCGGATCGATCGGCGCAGGCAACTGCCGACATTGCAACTATTATTCGATCGCTTCAGGAAGTTGTTCGGGAAGCGGTAGCCACGGCAAGTGAGGGAATGCGTATCGCAGACGAAGGCGGTCAACTGGCGGAGGACGGCGCAGCCGGACTGCGAAAGATAATGACGGGAATCAGTCAAACCGCGCAGCTCGTCGGAGAAATTGCGGATGCAACCGAAGAACAGCTAACCGTCGGTCAGCATGTGGTCACTGCAATCGAGACGACGGCCAAACAGACAAAGCAAGTGTCGGGCGCAGTGATTGAACAGGCACAAGCCTCACAGCAGATCGTCAAGGCGTCGGCTGAGATGCGCAAGACGGCCAAAGAAGTCAGCAAGGCGGTAAACGAGCAGGGACGTGCGGCACGAGAGATCATTAAGGCGGCGCAGAGTACGAGTGGCGCGGCGAAGCAAGTCCGCAAGGCCTCCGGCGAACAAGCCGCCGCCGCTAAACAAATCGCCGTAGCGGTGGAATCGATGCGACGTGGAGCGGTTACTACGGCGCGTGCTTTGAATGAGCAGGCAGTCGCCAGCGGTCAGGTTTCGAACGAAGCCGGCCAACTCTCGCGGCAAATCAACGAAGTCAGCAAAGCGATGGCTGAGCAGTCAAAAGCAACGGCGGAGATTACTGAGGCGACTCAGAACATGCGTTTGCAGTCTGAACAGGTGAGTAAGGCGATGCGGGAACAAGCACGAACGGCGCACGAGATGAGTGCCGGCGTGGGCAGTGTTTTGAAAGAAACACTGCGGATTACAAATACCAATCGCAGTCATCTTGAGTCTGCCGACAACATTCGTAGCTCGGTGAATGAACTTCGCGAGATCACGAATCGCAACGCGGCGGGTGTGAAAGCGACGTTGTTGAGTACTTCGGGACTGGCTGATCGAGCCCGTGAACTCGGTGAGATCATGGACAGCATGGTTGGCGGCAATGGCAAGGCTAAAAGCAGACGGACGAAAAACCAGCCACAGATGAACGCGGATAAACGCGGGTCAGAACAAGAAAAATAATCTGTGTAATCCGTGTATATCTGTGGCAACAAAAGTGACTAATACCCAGCCGACAGTCGGCGTTTTCACAACAGATACGGAGCTCGTAATTCGAGTTTGGGATGCAACGCTGGCGCGACTCACCGGCGTCAGTGAACAATCCGCAATCGGTCAGTCGTTGACGGCACTCCTGCCGGATCTGGAAAAGCGCGGGTTGTTGAAACGTTTTCAGCGATCGCTGAAAGACGGTGTCGTGGAAGTGCTGGCAACTGCTTTTCATCATTACCTCATCCCCTGCGAACCGATAAGCCCTTCCAAACACTTCGACAAGATGCAGCAACACGTCACGATCGCTCCACTGCGTGACGAACAAACAATCGCCGGATTGATTGTCACCGTCGAGGACGTTACCGAGCGTCTTGAACAGGAGCGCGAACTGTCCAAACGGTTGGCTGAGGGTGACGAAGCGACCAGACTTCATGCGGCTGAGACGATCAGCGACGACGCGTCATACGACACGACACCTTTACTCGATGCGTTGAGTGACGACAGTTGGCGAGTTCGTCGTGCTGCTATCAAAGGTGTGTCGCAGCGTGCTGCGCCCGAGGCGATCGCTGCGCTGCTGAATTCCGTTGTCACGAATCATCACAATGCTTCACTCCTGAACAGTGCGCTTCAGGTGCTGGCATCCAGTGATGTCGACACGCTCTCGCCCTTATTGAAACTGCTTGAAGGCTCGGATCCGGATCTGCGCATGCAAGCCGCGCTGGCTTTGGGTGACCAGGGTGACGTGCGTGCAGTCGAGGGATTGCTCAAGGCATTGACGGATGAAGATGCCAACGTGCGGTATCACGCGATCGAAGCACTTGGGAAGTTGAAAGCAGCAGACGCTGTGGACGCACTCGCTGAGATTGTTGAATCGAAAGACTTCTTCGTCGCGTTTGCTGCGCTCGAAGCGCTCGCAAGGATTGGTGATGCGCGTGTTGCGCCGCGAATGGCGCCGTTGCTCGAAGACGACCTGCTGCGCGAACCGACGATCAACCTGCTGGGCCAACTCGGTGATGACAGTGCGGTGATTCCACTCACAGCGTTGTTGAATACTCCTACGGCGCCGGCCGATTTGATTGCCGACGCGCTGGTAGCGCTGAGCGAAAGATACGAGGAACAGTTTGGCGAGGGCGCTTACATCTCCGATCTAACGAGTAGTGAAGTATCAGCCACCGGCATTCAGAACTTGTTGGATGCACTAGAAACTCCTGAAAGACAAAACCTGCGCTCGATTGCGTTGATCCTTGGCTGGCTCAAACGATCCGGAGTTGATCGGGCGCTCACGCGATTGATGGGACGTGTTGACCTGCGCGACGAGATTATCGAAGCGTTAGTACGACACGGCTCGGCAACGGTGGAACTCCTGATTCCGCAGTTGAGAGCGGAAGATCTTGAAGTACGACGATCGGCCGTAGTGGCGCTCGGACGCCTCGGCGATTCGCGCGCCACACCGATGCTCGTTGAAACACTCGCCGAGGAGACGCTGGCGATCGATGTGGCAAATGCACTGGGGCAAATCGGAGATCCACAGGCGCTTGATGGACTGTTGAATTTGTTCAGTGACAAGGACGCTTCGGTCAGGCAGGCGGCCGTGAATGCATTGAATTCTTTGGCGTTGTCGTCAATGTCAGAACGTATCATTCCGCTGCTTGATGACCCAGATCCGAACGTTCGTGAGTCGGCGGTGAAGATAGCTGGTTACTTTGGCTATCGGGAATCTGCCGCCAGGTTGCTGGAACTCTGCGACGATCCGAATGAGCGAGTGAGATGTGCTGCGATTGAGCACCTGCCGTTTGTCGAGGACGACCGAATTCCGGATGTTCTCATTCGTACATTAAAGGAAGAAACAGCGAGTGTTCGGGCTGCTGCGGCTCGTGCTCTGGGAAATATGAGTGGGCCGGAAGTCGTGTTGCGATTGATTGAAGGGCTCTCCGATGACGATGTTTGGGTGCGTTACTTCAGCGCGCGGGCGTTGGGCCGATTGCGGTCAGAAGAGAGCGTCGAGGTGCTCAAACGTGTGGTGGAGCAGGAAAAGTTCAACCATGTTCGGATTGCGGCCCTTGATTCGCTGGGGCAGATAGGTGGTGAAGGTGTCGCGGCATTCGTTGCCAGCAAGATTCGAGACGACGATCCGGATGTAGCGCATGCCGCGCAGGTAGCGCTGAGCAGGAGTGCCGGAACCACAGATCACGCTGATTAAATGTTATCTCGTTCACAAAATCTGGCTTTGCCGGAGGGCACTACGGCTCTGATTCGAAGTCTGATCAATGAACGGATCGGAATGTCTTTTGACAACGGCAAGAGCGACCTGTTGATCGATAAACTCTCGCCCCTGGTGATCGAACGCGGTTTCAGCTCTTATCTCGACTATTACTATCTGCTGAAATATGACGCTTCGGCTCCCGCAGAGTGGCAAAACGTGATGAACGCTCTTTCGGTGCAGGAGACTTACTTCTGGCGAGAGTTCGATCAAATCCGAACTTTGGTCCAAACAATGGTGCCACAGTGGCACGCTCAAAACTCCGGTGCGAAGCTGCGAATCTGGAGTGCGGCATGTGCTACCGGGGAGGAGCCATTGACGATTGCCATCGCCTTGAACGAAGCTGGATGGTTCGAACGAGCCTCTATCGAGATTCTGGCCAGCGATGCGAGCTCAAATGCGATCGAGCGAGCTAAAGCTGGTATCTATCGCGATCGTGCTTTTCGAAATCTGCCGTCCCACTTCCGCGATCGTTATTTTGAGCCCGAAGGCTCAGCCTGGCGCGTCAGAAGCGACATCCATTCACGAGTCAACTTTGAAATCGCAAACTTAATGGATGAAGGCCAGATAAAATCGAAGGCAACGTCCGACTTTATCTTTTGTCGTAATGTTTTCATTTACTTTTCCGAAAGCGCCATCGGTCGAGTGGTTCGTTCCTTTGCCCGATATCTTCGCCCTCCGGGTTACCTGTTTGTCGGCGCCGCGGAGTCGCTATTGAGAATGACGACGGATTTCAACCTGATCGAAGTTGACGACAGTTTCGTGTATGTGAAGCGTGAAAGGGTGATCTGAGTAACGATGGATCGAATTCTACGAGTCTTGGTGGTCGACGATTCTGCATATGTGCGGAAAGTCGTTAGAGAAATACTCTCGCGCAGTCCTTTCGTAGAAGTTGTCGGCACAGCGCGCGATGGTCGTGAAGCTTTGGATCTCGTGGAGCAGCTCAATCCGGACGTGGTTACCTGCGATCTCATCATGCCCGAGCTCGATGGAGTTGGTTTTGTACGCGAGCAGATGCAACGACTGCCTCTGCCGATCATCATCATGAGCATCGCGAATGAGACCGCGGAAGCAGCTCTGACTGCCCTTGATGCCGGCGCCATCGATTTTGTGCAGAAGCCAACGGCACTTGCGAGTGAGAAGATTTTTGAAGTGAGTGCGGAGTTGCTCGAAAAGGTAAAGGCAGCCGGACAAATCTCACTCAGGAAGGTTCCTGCTGAGCCATCGCCGTCCATTATCAGCGATCCGGCGGCAAAGATTATCGGGAGTCATTCGGTGGATGTGGTCGTCCTTGGTATTTCGACTGGTGGACCACAGGCACTGAAACGATTGATACCGCAGTTCCCGGCAGATTTTCCGGTTCCGATCCTGATGGTGATGCACATGCCGGTCGGTTACACCGAGATGTACGCCGCGAAATTGAACGAGCTTGCGGATCTGGAAGTGCGTGAGGCCAAAGAAGGTGATGAGATCAAACCGGGTCGCGTATTCCTGGCGGCTGCGGGTCGACACCTGTCAGTAAAGCGTGATGGAACCGGCAGGGTTGTCACCCATCTGGACGCAAAACCTTTTAGTACGTTGCACCGTCCGTCCGTCGATGTGTTGTTTCAATCAGTCGCAGAAGTCTACGGCAATCGCGTGTTGGGTGTAGTGATGACCGGAATGGGATCGGATGGAAAGCAGGGAGCGGCCTGGATCAAGTCTCAGGGCGGCCTTGTCTTTACCGAAGCGGAAAGTAGTTGTGTTGTGTATGGTATGCCATCCGTCGTAATGGAGGCCGGACTCAGTGATCAGAGTGTAGCTCTGGAAGACATGGCCCGCGCCATTAGGGAGGTCGTATGACACCAAAAGTTCTCATAGTCGATGATTCATCGCTTTCACGCAGAACTTTGAAACGCATTCTTGAAGCCGCCGGCTATGAGATTGTAGAAGCCGACGATGGGATGGTGGCGCTGGAGATGTACTTTTTGGAAAAGCCGGATCTGGTGATGCTCGACCTCGTCATGAAAGGCATGTACGGACTCGACGTGCTGGCGAAGCTGCGTGAGATGGACCAGCAATCTCGGGTCATAGTTGCCAGCGCCGATATTCAAAGTTCCACCCGCAGGATGGTTGATGAAGCCGGTGCACTCGGCTTTATAAACAAACCATTTATTTCGGAAGACGTGATCGCGGCTGTTGAAGCTGCGCTCGCGAAAGGAGCCTCAGGTGAAACTAACTGAGCGGCAGACTGATGCGCTTGCTGAACTCATTAACATTGCGTTCGCGCGTACAGGCGCTGCATTGTCGGAATTGACCGGACATCGCGTGATGCTGAACCCGCCTGAAGTTGCTATTTACCGAGCCGAAGAGTTGCGCGGAGCCCTCGCGAAGTTTGTTCCCGGAGATGTTGCTTCGATTCATCAGGTGTTTGCCGGACCGGTGGCGGGTGACGCGTTGCTCTTGCTGAACTACGCCGGCGCCGTCCATCTCACTGACTTGCTGACCGATGAAGATCGGCCGTCAGCTTTTCTGGATGAATCAGCGCGCGAGGTGCTGACTGAGGTCGGCAACATTCTTTTGAATGCATGTCTGGGAATGTTTGGAAATTTGCTGAACGTTCACGTGACGTTTTCCGTGCCGCGGCTCCATCTCGAGACCCTCGACGAGTTGATCGATTCGATGATGAGGAACAAACCCGAGCTGCAATTTGCCCTCGTGGTCTATACGGCATTTCAAATTCGCGACAGTTCAGTGAAGGGTTTTTTAGTGATCGTATTGAGCGTTGCCTCGCTCGACCGCCTGATTCACGAAGTGGACGCGTGGGAAGCACAGCAGGGAGCCCCGAAGTCAGCGGATTGAACACGGTTTGCTTGAAATGACTGAGACGAGTTCCAAAGAAACACTCCTCAACGCCGCGGTTTTGCACTGGATGCACGACCTCGCGGCGCAGGGGATTGTCACGACTGACAACGAATTAAACGTCGTCGAGTGGAACAACTGGATGGTGGAGCACACCGGAAGACGTGCTCACGACGTGATCGGTAAGAATCTCGTCGAGCTGTTTCCGGAATTGATCGAGCGGCGTCTCGATCGACATTACGGCTGGGCGCTCGAAGGTCAGGTGCGAGTGTTGTCGCAGGCACTGCACGGATACCTGATCTCAATGCCGGTCGTCTCCGGCGAACATGGTAACGCTGAGATGCAGCAGGCGGTACGGATTTCTCCCCTCACTCACGAAGATCGAATAATCGGAACGTTAACGATAATTGAAGACGTAACTGAGCGTGTTGCGCGTGAGGCCGAGTTGCAAGCCCAAATCGAAGCACGCACGCGGCTGCTGGCGAGTGAGAAGCTCGCGCGCAGTGAAGCAGAGCGCGCGAACCGGCTCAAAGACGAGTTTCTCGCCACGATCTCGCACGAGTTGCGCAATCCCCTGAATGCGATTCTCGGGTGGGCCCACATGCTGCGTCTTGGCAAACTCAACGACGCCAACACGGAGCGGGCCGTCGAAACAATTTATCGAAACGCAAAATCACAGAGTCAATTAGTGGCAGACTTGTTGGACGTGTCGCGCATCATTTCGGGAAAACTCCGTCTTGATGTGCGCACGGTTGACTTGATCTACATCGTCAATGCGGCGATCGACTCAATCCGTCCGGCGACTGACGCCAAGGGAATTCGTTTGCAAACGATGCTCGATCCGGCGGCTGGTCCAATCTCGGGAGATGCCGATCGACTACAACAGATCGTTTGGAACCTGCTGACGAATGCGGTCAAGTTCACTCCCAAAGGCGGCAAGATACAAGTCAAGGTTCAGCGCATCGATTCTCACGTTGAAATAGTGGTAAGCGATTCGGGTGTTGGTATTAGCCAGGAGTTTCTGCCTCACGTGTTTGATCGTTTTCGGCAGGCGGATGCCAGCACCACGCGAATACACGGTGGTCTCGGGCTCGGCCTTTCGATTGTTCGTCAACTAGTGGATCTTCATGGCGGTAATGCGAGCGTGTACAGCGAAGGAGAAGGGAAGGGGGCGACCTTCACCATCACGCTGCCGTTCGTTGGTGTGATTAGTAATCAGAAAGAATTTGAGCCGAACCAGCTCTCCAGCAACGACGAGATTGTTGGTTTCGAAGGCTTGCCTTCGCTTGAAGGTCTGAAAGTGCTGATCGTTGATGATGAGGTGGACACGCGTGAATTGATCAGCGAAGTGTTGAAGGAGTGTGGTTCGCAGGTAGTGATGAGTAGTTCTGCTGCCGAAGCACTGGAAGCGCTGGAACTGCACAAGCCCGACATTTTGATCAGCGACCTGGGAATGCCCGACGAGGATGGCTACTCGCTGATCTCAAAGATTCGCGCTCTTCCTCCCGAGCGCGGCGGACAAATCCCCGCAGCCGCGCTCACCGCGTATGCGCGAGCCGAAGATCGCATGCGTGTCCTGCGCTCCGGCTTCCAATTTCATCTCCCGAAACCCGTCGACTCCGCCGAACTGGTCACAGTGGTAGCGAGTCTCGCCGGCCGAGCCTACAAAAGGTAAATCCGTCTAAAAATCCGCGTTTATCTGTGGCTAAAGATCTTTTAGTCGATGATCCGTATGTCACTCTGCGTGCGCGGATCGACTTCAAAAGAACCCGCAAACTCACCGCTGAATCCCGTCACCTCGATCGTTTGCCCCGGACTCAAACCGCTGACGTCGATACCTGTCGAGGCGCTGACGAACGCATGAACTTCCCCGGAACCATCGTTGATGAAAACGATGAATCCAAACGGGAGATCGTTGACGATTGGTTGGGTGATCGTGCCGGTTATCGTGACGATCCTGCCTTCGGTACCTTCGCCGACGTCGCCGGTTGCAACCGGCTCAGGCCGAACCTTTGGACCACTGCCATGAACCTTGATCTCGGTTACATCAACCAGGACCAGCAAACCGGGTAAGACTGTGTCCGCAAGTGTTCCTGTCACTCGCACCTGTTGCCGCAGGCCAAATCCGTTATTGTTGGGAACGCTGATATAGATGCCGCCGGTACGATCCTGAATCGCAAATCCCTGATCGAACGTGCTCGAGCTGAACGCACCTGAAGGAACTGTGACGACGCCGTCAATCGTAACCACCGTTCCCAACGGCAGGCTGCGGGCTTCGGCGATGGTGATTGTCTTCGGATCGGCTGGTCCTAAGACGGTTGGACCAGGAATAAAACTAAACAGAAGAGTGATGAGCGTGAGTGTTTGCAACATAGTGTTTCTCCTTCTTACGATATGCGGGGGGATGGAACACTATGCTAAGCTGAATTTTCTGTCAATCTATAAAACTCTTTTCAGATTCGAGTTCACTCGCGTTCATCCGCGGTTGAAATCGGGCCGACGGAGGAAGCCACATGTCTACGCAGAAAGAAAAAGCTGAACTATTTACCAGACTTCATGTCAAAGGTTCGCCAGTGGTTCTATTCAATATCTGGGATGCGGGGAGTGCAAAGGCGATCGAACAGACGGGAGCGAAGGCGATTGCGACCGGAAGTTGGTCGGTTGCGGCGGCGAATGGTTTTGACGATGGCGAGAAGGTCCCAATCGAACTAGTGCTCGAGAATCTCGCACGTGTCGTCGATAGTGTTGCCGTGCCCGTCACGCTGGACTTTGAGGGCGGCTACGCGACGAACATTGACGAGTTGAAAGAGAACATCCGGAAAGTGATCGCTGCCGGCGGCGTTGGTGTCAATTTTGAAGATCGAATTGTGGGCGGCGACGGACTACACACGATCGACGATCAGTCGGCACGCATCAAAGCAATTCGTGAGGCGGCCGAAACGGCAAACATTGCCTTCTTCATCAATGCGAGAACCGACGTCTTTCTGCAAACATATCCGGCAGAGAACGATGAAGCCCAGGTTGAACAGGCTCTTGAACGCGCCAACGCTTACGCAAAGGCGGGAGCCAGCGGCTTATTCGCACCCGGCTTACGAGATCCGAATCTAATCAAGCAGCTCTGCGAAGGTTCACCTCTTCCGGTAAACATCATGGTCCTTCCTGACACTCCGACGACGCCAATCATGTCGGCGTTAGGTGTGGCGCGAATCAGCTACGGAGCAAGTCCATATCGCCAGATGATGGCAGCACTGAAAGAAGCCGGCCAAAAAGCCTTAGCGAACTGATCCGTCTTCGTGCGTGTTCATCGGTGGCTTAAATAACGCTCGAATGGTTTGCCTCTGATGGTCCCCAACCCCGCCAGTATGATCGACGCATTGAGTTCGGCGCCGGCTGGATTGGTGTGAGTGTGATCGGTTGCAAAGAGCTCTTTAACTTTTGTTTCTCCGAGTTGCTCGTATTTATCGGCAATCAACTTCGTAACATCTACGAAAAGCACGTTCTGTGACGTCGCGACTTCCGCCGACCACTGTCCAAACTTGCCGGAGCCGCGTTCGACACGGCCATCCTTCCAAATATTTCGCACCGTGAGCGAGAGCACGATCGGAACCGCGCCTTTGGCTTTCGTGTCCGCGATCATCTTGCGTAAGTACCAGCCGAACGTATGGACAACTTCGTGTTGTTTGGTGAGGAGGTTGTCGATCTCTTCCGTTTCTTCACCCGTGCCGGGAAGAGAACCGCGCGCGCGAGACGCGTCGTTGATTGCTCCGGCGTCGTTATGCCCAAACTGAATGAGAACGATGTCGCCGCGTTTCATCTCGCTCAAAACGTTCTCCCAAAGACCCTGAGTGATAAAGGTGCGGCTACTACGCCCGGCGCGGGCTCGATTTAACACGTTCACTTTAGACAGGTCGAAAAGATTGATGAACGGATCACCCCAGCCTTGCCCACCGTTAGCGTTGTTGTTAGCAGTCGAATCGCCAACCACGAAGATCGTTGGCTTCGGGCGGAGCTGCGCTGTCGCAGACTGATAGGCTGCGCCCAAAATTAGTATCACAACGCACATCGTGAGACATTTAGCCACGGATAAACGCGGATGCATACGGATTACAGAAGTGGCAGAGTATCGACTAACTGAGGTCAATCTGGCAAACTCACTGCCTAAAACGAAGTCAGAGACTAAATATGTCAACGCAAGTATCAAGGACTGCTGAAACAGTCGCGCCCGCCGGACAACGCGTGGCGGTGCGCTGCGCGGGGTTGGTGAAGAGATTTACGGATGTGACGGCCGTTAACGGACTCGATCTGGAAGTGTTCGTCGGCGAGTGTTTTGGATTGCTTGGTCCAAATGGGGCCGGGAAGACGACCACGGTCGAGATACTCGAGGGTCTGACGCCGTCGGATGAGGGCGCGGTCGAGCTGTTGGGCCAGCACTGGAATTCGGGCAACGATCAATCGCTGCGCGAACGAATCGGGGTCCAGTTGCAGGAAACACAACTGGCCGAGAAGGTGACGGTGGTCGAGACGCTGCGATTGTTTCGCAGTTTCTACAAGCGTGGGCACGATGTTGACGAAGTTATTCACACCGTCGCGCTTGAAGAAAAACGAAACGCGCGCGTTGGCAAGCTCTCAGGCGGTCAGAAACAACGGCTCGCAGTTGCCTGCGCGCTCGTCAGCGATCCGGAACTCTTGTTTCTCGACGAGCCGACGACGGGTCTCGATCCGCAGGCACGGCTCTCACTCTGGGATATCGTCGAGAAGTTTCGCGCGGGCGGCGGCACCGTCCTTTTGACAACGCATTACATGGAAGAAGCGACCCGGCTTTGCGATCGGGTCGCGATTATGGACCATGGAAAGGTGATCGCTCTCGGCACTCCGGCAGACTTGATCGAGTCGCTCGGCGCCGATCAGATCATCGAATTCAGTGTCACAAAACAGCTCGAAGAAGAGCCGTTGATGCAACTTCCGGCAGTCAACCATTTGCACAAGCGAGGCGAGGTGTATGCGCTGACAGTAGCTGAGATCGGTGTTGCTTTGCCGGCGTTACTGGCCGAAATAAAACGTCAACAATCAGAACTCGTCACACTCACGACCCACCAGGCAACGCTTGAAGATGTATTTGTCAGTTTAACCGGGAGAATGCTGCGCGATGGCTGAGACAAGCGAGACTCTAATCGATCGACACGAACCAAAATCCGCCACGTCGCAGTCTCTGCATCCACTCGTCGAGCTGACCTTAACGCGCGTGCGCGAGTTTCTGCGCGAAAAAGAGGCTGTATTCTGGGTCTTCATCTTTCCGGTATTGATGACGTTTGCTCTCGGAATCGCATTTCGCAACACGGCTCCTGACAAAACACCGGTCGCGATCGAAACAGATGCGCGAGCAAACGAAACGGCCAGCTTGCTGTCGCGCTCGCCTGACATTACCGCCACGGTGATGAGTCCTGAAGAGGCTACGCAGGCTTTGCGAAGCGGCAAAGTCGCGATTGTTATCAAACTACAAAACAATACTGTCGATTACCGTTTCGATCCGACGAGACCGGAGAGTCGCACTGCCAGACTCCTGGTTGACGACGTTTTGCAAAGAGGCAAGGGAAGAGCCGACGTGGTGAGTGTCGGCGACGAAACGATTACTGAACCCGGCGCTCGTTATGTCGACTTCCTTGTTCCCGGTTTGATCGGCATGAACCTGATGGGCAGCGGTTTGTGGGGACTCGGATTTACCGTGGTGATTGCGCGGTCGCGAAAAATCCTCAAGCGTTTCGCGGCGACGCCGATGAAACGCTCGCATTACCTGCTCTCGTTCATGCTCTCGCGGCTTGTGTTCCTGGTGCTGGAAGTCGCCGCGGTTGTCATCTTCGCGACGCTCGCTTTTGGATTTACGGTGCGTGGCTCGTGGTTGAGTGTGGTTTTGATCACGGTGCTCGGTGGCTTCACGTTTTCGGGAATCGGACTGCTCGTCGCGGCGAGACCGACCACTATCGAAGGTGTCTCGGGTTTGATGAACTTCATCATGTTGCCGATGTGGTTACTATCAGGCACGTTCTTCTCGTCGGAACGGTTTCCGCAAGTGCTGCAACCGTTCATTCAGGCACTGCCATTGACCGCGCTCAACAATCTGCTGCGAGCGTTGATGAATGAGGGCGCGTCGCTGACGTCCCACTGGGTTCCGATTGCAATACTGCTGGCGTGGTGTGTCGTGAGTTTTATCGTGGCGTTGAAGATCTTCAAGTGGCAGTAACCGCGGATTGAAGACGGATTTTGATGATTTCAGAGAAAGAGCCAATCTGGCCTCCACTCGCTGCCATGCTGGCGGTCGGAGGTTTATACGCAGCATTGCCCAACACGCTGCTGGCTGGCGCGCCGCGTTGGCTGTTGGTGGCTATCATCATCGGAATGCTGATTCCGATGTTGATCTTTCATTACATCGGTAATCACGCACTGCATCAAACCCTCGGTTATTTTCTCAATAGCATTGTTACGACCGCACTGATTTTTTCGCTCACGTTGCTACTGAAGGAAGTGACGGAACACCAGGTGACGCCGCCGCAGCTTTTGCGTTCTGCCGCTTCACTCTGGATGGCAAACATTCTGATCTTTGCCTCGTGGTACTGGCGTCTCGACGGAGGTGGACCACAGGAACGAGCCCGAACAACCGGCCACACCGACGGAGCGTTCCTCTTTCCCCAAATGACGATGCCGCCCGAAGCAAAAATCGCTGCGGGTGAACAGGAGTGGGAACCAAACTTCGTCGATTATCTTTTTCTCGCTTTCAACACCAGTACCGCTTTCTCACCAACCGACGTGCCGGTTCTTTCTCGTTGGGCCAAGAGTTTGATGATGATCCAGGCGCTGATCTCGTTGCTGGTGATTGCGTTACTTGCTGGACGCGCAGTGAATATCCTTTAACGTTTTATCCACAGATTACACAGATTGACTATAAGATCTGTGTAATCTGTGGATAAAATGACTTCGCTCGCCATGCCGATTAGTGAAATCGATATCCTCTGGATAACAGCGGGGCTTAGTTGTGATGGTGACACGATTGCCATCACCGCTGCCACCCAGCCGAGCCTCGAAGAAATCCTGCTGGGCGGTATTCCCGGAATTCCCAACGTGCGCTTTCACAATCCGTTTCTGTCGTTTGAGAATGGCGATGAGTTCCTGGAGTTCTTTTACAAAGGCGCCGACGGCCGCATCGATCCGTTCATCCTCGTTGTCGAAGGCTCAATTCCCAACGAAAAGAACAAAGCCGAGGGTTATTGGGCGTCGTTTGGAACAGATCGCGAAACTGGACAGCCCATCACCACCTGCGAGTGGATCGACAAGCTGACTCCGCGCGCCTGGGCCGTCATTGCAGCCGGAACGTGCGCGACTTACGGTGGCATTCACGCGATGGAAGGTAATCCGACCGGCGCGATGGGCCTCGCCGATTATCTCGGTTGGGAGTGGAAATCGAAGGCTGATATTCCGATCGTTTGTGTTCCCGGTTGTCCGGTTGTGCCTGACAACTTCATGGAGACACTGCTGTATTTGTTGTACCAGGCGACTGGCCGTGCGCCGATGATTCCGCTCGATGAGGCATTGCGTCCGACGTGGCTCTTTGGCCAGACAGTTCACGAAGGTTGCGATCGTGGCGGCTATTACGAACAGGCGCAGTTTGGCGAACACTACGGTTCGCGTGAGTGCATTGTGAAACTCGGTTGCTGGGGACCGGTAGTGCAATGCAACGTTGGCAAGCGAGGCTGGATCAATGGAATTGGAGGTTGTCCGAATGTCGGCGGTATTTGCATTGGCTGCACGATGCCCGGATTTCCGGACAAGTTCATGCCGTTTATGAACCAGCCGCCCGGATCGTTGTTGTCGTCGAATGCAGTGATGACGTACGGTAAAGCGATCCACGCGCTGAGAAAGTTCACGCAGGCGTCGCTCAACAGGGAACCGGCCTGGCGACGACCAAACAAGTAGAGCCACGGATTACACAGATCGATGGAAGATCGAAGCGCAGATATCGGGTTCAAAGAGGCGCAGAGCGTTCTGCTGCAACTCGCCTCTGCGTTTCCGCTCGTCAACACTGTTACTGTTCCCTCGTTGTCAGCTCTTCACGCCGGACTTCCGGAAAGTGACGCTCGTTATCAAACACTGATCGAACAGATTCCCGCCGTCGTGTTCATGGCGTTTCTCGACAAAGGCATCGGCGAGGCTTACGTGAGCCCGCAGATCGAAGCGATTCTCGGTTTCACGCAGGAGGAATGGCTCAACGATCCCGTGCGCTGGTATCAACAAATTCATCCTGACGACAAAGATCGTTGGAGCGTCGAAGCCGCTGACTTATTTCTGCTCGGCAATCCGTTGAAATCACTTTATCGCGTGATTGCACGCGACGGACGCGTGGTGTGGTTTCACTGCGAAGCCAAGATGGTGCGCAATCATGACGGCCGGCCGTGGTTTATTCACGGCGTCGGTTTCGACATTTCGGACCTCAAGATTGCCGAAGAGGCGCTGAAGAAAAGTGCGGAACAGTTGAAGACTCTTTCGCGGCGTCTGATGGAAGTGCAGGAAATGGAGCGCCGCAACATCGCCCTCGAGCTGCACGATGAGATTGGCCAGGTGCTCACCGGCTTGAAGCTCACGCTCGAGGTCAGTACAAAACTTCCTCCGGCTGAAGTAGGCGACAGTATCGTGCAGGCGAGTGGTCTTGTTAACGAACTGATGGCGCGGGTACGAAAGCTCTCGCTGGATCTGCGGCCGGGCATGTTGGACGATCTCGGTTTGTTGCCCACGTTGTTGTGGCACATCGAGCACTACACCGCGCAAACGCACGTTAAGGTAAACTTCAAGCACAGCGGACTCGAAAGAGAACGGTTTGCGCCTGAAGTTGAAACGGTCGCTTATCGAGTGGTTCAGGAAGCGCTGACAAACGTTGCGCGGCACGCAAATGTGGCGGAAGCGACGGTGCGGGTTTGGACACACCAGGGCACTCTGTCGATTGAGATTGTCGATGGCGGAAATGGCTTTGACCTTGAAACGGTGGTGGCGCGCGAGACCAGCGGTCTGGCGGGCATGCGTGAACGTGCGATGCTCGCCGGCGGACAGTTAAAGATCGAATCAACTGTTGGCGAAGGAACCCGTTTACTTGCGGAATTGAGCATCAAACACAAGAAAGAGGCACAGAGATGACGACCATAGTCCTCGCAGACGATCATCACATTGTTCGGCAAGGCTTGCGTGCGTTACTCGAAGTCGAAACCGATCTGAAGGTGGTTGGTGAAGCTGGTGACGGTCTCGAAGCAGTACGCAATGTCGAGATACTAAATCCGGGAGTTTTGGTGCTCGACCTGATGATGCCCGGGCTAAACGGTCTCGACGTTCTCAAACAGATCAAGAAACGATCGCCTCACACTCATATCGTAATTCTCTCGATGTACGCGAATGAGGCATATGTGCTCGAAGCACTCAGTAATGGCGCGTCGGCTTATGTATTAAAGGACTCGAGCTCGGCAGATCTGTTGATGGCCGTGCGCGAAGCCGCGGCTGGCCGCCGTTATCTTAGTCCACCACTCTCAGATCGCGCGATCGAGGTCTACCAGGAAAAAGCCAAAGCCGCGACGCTCGATCGTTACGAGACTCTCACCACTCGCGAACGTGAAGTGTTGCACATGGCGGCCGAAGGATTGACGAACCCTGAAATTGCGACGCGTTTGGGAATTAGTTCACGAACAGCCGAAACTCACCGTTCCAACCTCATGCACAAGCTCGATTTGCACACCCAGGCAGATTTGATCCGCTTCGCACTGCGAAGGGGCATTATTCCCATGGAAGAATAGCCACAGATATCCGCGGCCAATAATTCCGACACGAATTCGACAGAAAAATACGGAAGTTTCCTCTCCGAACTACGTAGGTCTACGAATAGACTAACCTCCTACCCCGAATCATAATCGGCGTCTCCCTGCTGAAAGTTTCGTGTCTTTATTTTTCACCACTGTGAGAGGAGAAATCTATGGCGGCAGAAACTGTCCCGTATGGTCGTGTCACGCAACGGCCACCCACGGTCAAAGATATTCACATCGTGTGGATTACGGCGGGGCTCGGTTGTGACGGCGATTCAGTTTCAATCACTGCCGCAACCCAGCCGAGTGTCGAAGATGTGGTAATGGGGGCCATACCAGGACTCCCAAATGTTCACCTGCACAATCCGGTGCTCGCGTACGAAGTCGGCGACGACTTCATGAAATATTTCTACCAGGCTGAACAGGGACTCATCGATCCGTTTGTGCTCGTTGTCGAAGGCTCGATTCCAAATGAGAATTTGAGCGGTGAGGGTTACTGGGCCGCGATGGGAACTGACGGCATCACCGGCCAGCCCATAAAAACTACGGAATGGATCGACCGCCTGGCGCCAAAAGCCCTGGCGGTTGTGGCTATTGGGACGTGTGCGACTTACGGCGGCATTCATGCAATGGCTGGAAATCCGACCGGTTGCATGGGCCTCGCCGATTATCTCGGCTGGGATTGGAAGTCAAACGCCGGAATTCCGATCGTCAATGTTCCCGGTTGTCCGGTTCAGCCTGACAACTTTATGGAAACAGTGCTTTACCTGCTCTATGTGGCGGCCGGCCTCGCGCCGATGATTCCGCTCGATGAAGCAGGACGACCAACGTGGTTGTTTGGCAAGACGGTTCACGACGGCTGCGATCGCGGCAGTTATTACGAACAAGGTGAATTCGCAACTGAGTATGGATCTCCAACCTGTCTCGTGAAACTCGGCTGCTGGGGACCGGTGGTTAACTGCAACGTGCCCAAGCGCGGTTGGATGGCGGGAATTGGTGGTTGTCCAAATGTCGGCGGCATTTGCATCGGCTGCACGATGCCGGGATTTCCGGACAAGTTCATGCCGTTCATGGATGAACCTCCCGGCGCCAAACTCTCTTCACTCGCGATCGGTGTTTACGGCGCTGCGATTCGCAAGCTTCGCAGTGTGACCAACGCCACTGTCAACAAAGAACCAAAGTGGCGGCATAACCGACCTGAGTTGACCACTGGCTATCACGCGCCCAGCCTGCAGATTAAGGAGCGATCGTCATGAGTACCCAAACAGTTACGTCAACTCCGGCAAAGCCTCGGACTCTGGTCGACATGAATTGGGATCCGATTACTCGCATTGTGGGTAGTCTCGGCATCTACACAAAAATTGATTTTGCGAATCGAGAAGTGGCGGAGTGTTACAGCACGTCGTCAATCTTTCGCGGTTACAGCATCTTCATGAAGGGCAAAGATCCGCGTGACGCGCACTTCATCACCAGCCGCATCTGCGGAATTTGCGGTGACAACCATGCCACCTGTGCGACTTACGCGCAGAACATGGCCTTCAACGTTCGCCCGCCGGCCATGGCCGAGTGGATCGTAAATCTCGGCGAGGCGGCGGAGTACATGTTTGACCACAACATCTTCCAGGACAATCTCGTCGGGGTTGATTTCTGCGAACAAATGGTCAAGGAAACAAATCCGAGTGTTTGGGAAAAGGCAAAGACGACCGAAGCGCCACACGCGGCCGATCACGGTTATCGAACCATCGCCGACATCATGACGGCGCTCAATCCATTCAGCGGTGAGTTTTATCGCGAGACCCTGCACGTCAGCCGTTACACGCGTGAGATGTTTTGCCTGATGGAAGGCCGGCACGTGCATCCGTCGACGCTCTATCCCGGCGGCGTCGGGACAGTGCCGACGATTCAATTATTCACCGACTACGTCGTTCGTCTGATGCGCTACTGCGAGTTCATGAAGAAAGTAGTGCCCTTGCACGACGATCTCTTCGACTTTATGTACGAAGCGTTGCCAGGTTACGAAAAGGTTGGTCAACGCCGGGTGCTGCTTGGTTGCTGGGGATCGTTTCAAGATCCGGCCGTTTGCGATTACACCTACCAGAATATGAACGCGTGGGGCAATGCGATGTACGTGACGCCGGGCGTTGTCGTCGACGGAAAACTCGTCACCACCGATCTCGTCGACATCAATCTCGGTATCCGCATCCTGCTTGGTAGTTCCTATTACGACGACTGGGAAAACAGCGAGGTCTTTGTCGACAAAGATCCGCTCGGCAATCCGGTCGATAAGCGTCATCCCTGGAACCAGACGACGATTCCACGTCCACAAAAGAGAGACTTCGACAGTAAGTACACGTGGGTGATGTCGCCGCGCTGGTATCACAAGGATGAACCCGGCGATAAGAAGTATCTCGCGCTCGACACCGGTGGTGGTCCAATTGCTCGTTTCTGGGCGACCGCCCTCGCGGGCAAGGTAGATATTGGTTACGTGAAGGCGACCGGACACAGCGTGAAGATTTATTTGCCGAAGACGGCGCTGAAGCCCGAAGTCGAGTTTGAGTGGAAGATTCCAAAGTGGAGTAATGCGATCGAACGCGATCGGGCTCGGACGTACTTCCAGGCTTACTCGGCTGCGTGCGCGCTCTATTTTGCCGAACAGGCGATGGCGGAGTTGCATGCCGGACGAACTAAAACCTGGTCGGAGTTCAAAGTGCCCAGTGAAGCGATTGGATGCGGATTTCACGAAGCGGTCCGAGGCGTGTTGTCGCATCACGTTGTCATTCGCGACGGCAAGATTGCGAACTATCACCCGTATCCGCCGACGCCCTGGAATGCAAACCCGCGCGATATTTACGGCACCCCTGGTCCATATGAGGATGCGGTCCAGAACACGCCGATCTTCGAGGAAAACGGCCCCGACAAGTTTAAGGGCATTGACATCATGCGTGCCGTGCGAAGCTTTGATCCTTGTCTGCCCTGCGGCGTTCACATGTATTTAGGCAACGGCAAGATTCTGGAGACGCACCACTCGCCGATGTTCGGCATGGTCAAATGAGATCCGCGTTTTTATCCGCGGAAATCCGTGGCAAAAAATGACTCAATCAATCGAGAAGATCGAAGAGTTGGTAGAGAGGATCGAGAGCTTACCGGATCCGGAGGCGAGGGCAAGTTCGCTGGCGCTAGTACAGGCGCTGATGGATTTTCATGGTGAGGCTCTCGATCGTCTGATGGAGATCGTGGCCGCGCAGGGTGAGCCGGGTTATGCGATCTTCGATAAGTTCAGCAGCGATGAGTTAGTAAGCAACCTGCTGCTGTTGTACAGCCTGCATCCGTTGCCTATCGAGACGCGAGTTTTACAAGCACTGGAGAACGTGAAGCCGCATCTCGATTCGCACGGAGGCAGCGTCGAATTGCTCGAGATCAACAACGGTGTGGTTCGTCTGCGTTTGCAGGGAACTTGTAAAGGATGTCCATCATCTGCGGACACGCTAAAACTCGCTATCGAGGCTGCCATCTTTGCCGCAGCGCCCGATGTCGTGTCGATTGAAGCTGAAGGCGTAATCGAAACGAAGTCATCAGCCGGCTTCGTGCAGATTGCAAAAGCGGCCGGCAACGGCAACTACAGCATTGCGAATTGCCAGTTGCCGGACAGTTCAAAAATGCCGGCTGCCTGAAATGAAGTGTGGAAGGATTCACCTTGGAAACGGGAAGCAGTTACGACATTCTCAAGCGGTTTGTGCGCACGCGCTCAGCCGCGGCGGAGCGTTGTGATTTGTGCAGCGTCGAGCTGGGAAAGAACCATCCTCATCTGGTAGAGCCAGCCACGCGCAGGTTGGTTTGTGCCTGTCAGGCCTGCGCGATTCTTTTTAGTGGCGCGGCTGATACGAGGTACCGGCGGGTTCCGGAAAGAGTTCAGAATCTGCCGGACTTTCAGTTGTCGGAAGCGCAATGGGAAGGCCTGATGATTCCGATCAACATGGCCTTCTTTTTTCAAAGTAGTGCGGCGGAAAAAATGATCGTTTTGTATCCGAGTCCAGCCGGCGCTACCGAGTCGTTACTGGATTTCGCTTCGTGGGAGGAGATCGTTGCCTGCAATCCGGTGTTGCAGGAGATGGAACCGGATACCGAGGCTCTCCTGGTTAATCGCGTTCCGCAAAATCCCGAATACTTCATTGTCCCGATCGATCAGTGTTACCGGCTGGTCGGTTTGATTCGCACCAAGTGGAAAGGATTTTCAGGCGGCACGGAAGTTTGGGAAGCCATCAACGGATTTTTCGCGGAAATGAAAGAGGCTGCGGCGCCCGCTGGAAAGGTGGCCCATGCCTGATCTGAGTTTTTCAATCGACAGTGCCGAGGCCGTATCGTTTGCTGCCGCACCGTTGTTGTCGTTCAAACTGCGAATTGGCAACGGCGACGCTGAAAAAATTCAGTCGATTAGTTTACGTTGTCAGATTCAAATTGAAACGACCAAACGCAAGTATTCGGGAAAAGAGCAGGAACAACTCTTCGAACTTTTCGCCGAGCCGGAACGCTGGGGGCGCACGCTGCGAGCGATGCTCTGGACACACACGAGTGCCGTCGTTCCATCGTTTCAGGGCGAGACGGTTATCGATCTGCCAGTGCCTTGTACTTTCGATTTCAACATCGCCGCCACCAAATACTTCGCGGGTTTGGAGGATGGCGTCGTGCCGCTGAACCTGATGTTCAGCGGCACAATTTTTTATGAGCGAGACGACGCCGGCCTGCAAGTCGAACAGATTTCGTGGGACAAGGAAGCGCGATTCAGTTTGCCGGTCAGTGTTTGGCACAACATGATGGACCATTACTACCCGAACATAGTGTGGTTGTGTTTGCGTCGCGACGTTTTTGACCAGTTGACTCGTTACAAGATGGACCGCGGTTTTCCAACGTGGGAGCAGGCGATCGAGAGTCTCATCCCGACGCCAGTCAACTCCGGCGAAGACGAATTGGTGGTGGAAGGGAGTTTGCCGGCGTGAATGTTGCGGCAAAACGAGTAGAGGAGAGAAGTCTGGTGGAGCGCATCGCCGACGCGGTGCTCTACGAGGGTTACATTCTTTATCCCTATCGACCGTCGGCGGTGAAAAACCAGCAACGTTGGAACTTTGGTGTGCTTTGCCCGCAAGCGTATGCCGTTGCGCAGGGCGGCACTGAAAGCTCGACGATGCATACCGAATGTTTGATCGAAGGCGCTTTGTCGGCGACGATCACTGTGAAGCTGAGGTTCCTGCACCTGATGCAACGCGACGTTGCCGCCATTGCCGATTGCGCCTTGCCGTTTGCGGAGTGCGGACACTTTCGCACTGAAGGCTCGGAACACTTTCGTTTCGTGCCTGCGCTCGACGTTAACGGAAAACTATTTCAGACGTGGCAGGAAGCAGTTGAACGCGAAGTCGTAATTTCAAAGCTGAGACTGTCAGCGAGTCAAACTCGGCAGTCCGTCAGATTCCGTTTCGCGGGCGCGCGGACAATGGAACCGCTGCTTGATGAAACCTCCGCTAAGCCGGCTGGAGTGATTGTGCGCACGCAAACGGAACTGGCGGGAGGCGTTGAGATCTCAGCCACTCCTCTAAGTCAGCAGTTGTTCAAGCTTTCGATCACTATTCGCAACCTGACCGCTTTCAGCCATGCCGATCAGAGTTCTCGCGATAATGCGCTCATGCATTCCTTAGTTTCTGCGCACACGATTGTGGAAACACAACCAGGCGCGTTTGTTTCGCTTCTCGATCCTCCCGAGATTTACAAAGCCGCCGCTTCGGAATGCGTCAACACTGGAACGTTTCCGGTGCTCGTTGGCGACGAAGGAGATCGCACCTGCATTCTTTCGTCGCCAATCATTCTTTACGACTACCCACAAATTGCGCCGCAGAGTGCGGGAAATCTGTTTGACGGAACTGAAATCGACGAGATTTTGACCTTGCGAATTATGTCGTTGACCGATGAAGAGAAACGCGAAATGCGCAGCGCGGATGAGCTGGCCCGGCAGTTGTTGGAGCGAACTGAATCGCTTTCGCCCGAGCAGATGATGAACTTGCATGGTGTGATGAAAAAATCTTAGCCGCGGATGAACGCAGATCTGATGAACGAATGGGAATGGCAATTACTTGAAGACAAGACTTTTCTTGATGTCGTTATTTCGAATGGCGTTGAGTTGAGGCCGGGTTATCGCGTGCGTTTGCGGCCACGCGCTCGGGGCGACATTTTTGATCTGGCGCTGACGGATAAGACCGCCATGATCGAGGCGATCGAGGAAGACTATGAAGGTCGCGTGCACCTCGCAGTAGTGCTTGACGACGATCCGGGTCGGGATCTCGGGATCTTGCGCCAGCCCGGTCACCGGTTCTTTTTTTCTGTCGAAGAGGTTGAGCCTTTGTCGCAAAACGGGAAGAGGAAAGAGACTGATGTCTGACGCAAGTATACTGATTGCCGGCATCGGAAATATTTTTCTTGGTGACGATGCGTTTGGCTGTGAAGTGATTAAGGAGTTGAGCCGCCGCGATTGGCCCGACAACGTGCGCCTCGTCGATTTTGGAATTCGCGGCTTCGATCTCGCTTACGCGCTGCTCGACGAACACGAGTTAACGATCTTTGTAGACGCCACGCCGCGCGGAAACGCTCCGGGAACTGTGTACACGATCGAACCGGATCTAACGGAGCTTGAATCATTCGGGGGCGGCGTCATGCTCGAGACGCATGGCATGGATCCGATGAAGGTTTTGCAGATGGTGAAGTCAATGGGTGGTCAATTCAAGAAGATCCTACTTGTGGGTTGTGAGCCGGAAACATTTGGTCCGGAAGAAGGTTTGTTAGGACTCAGCGAAGTGGTCCAGCAGGCGGTGCCGGAAGCAGCGCGGATAGTTGAAGGTTTGGTCAATAAACATCTCAAACAGTCGTTGCAGATGATTAGTTAAAGGGGGAAGGATATGGGAGAGAAAAGGGAAGCTTGCGAACATAAGGGTGGGATTCGGTTTTTGAAAGTCATTGGTGGTTTGACAATCGCGATGCTGGCATTCGTCGTTGTCACTCAAATGAACGACATTCGCCGTTACATCAAGATCTCGACGATGTAGACGGTAGAGGAGATCGGTATGGCAACTAATGGTTCTGACGATTCGAAGGACATTTTATATCTCGTCGGAGGGGTGGCATTGCTGATCGCAGGGGCTGGTCTAATACTGGCCCATCCACAGGTACGGCAACAGGTGCGGAACGGTCTCGACCGGTTCGTGCCGGGAGTTCCAAGCAATCTGTCCGGGACGCTGGCTGCGATCGTGCCTGATTTTCAACGGTATATGAAGCTCCGATCCATGTGAGCCACAAAAAGGCACAGGCATGAGCACAGAGGCTGCTACCGGCGTTGAGCATTATCGTGTTGACGCAGCGGCAAGCACTTTTACCGTCCAAGCGTTTGCAGAAGGATTGTTTTCTGCCTTTGGGCACGATCCGGTCTTGGGTATCAAAGACTTTCACGGAGAAGCGGAGTTTGTGCCCGGCACGTTTGAAAATGCTTCGCTGAAACTCAGCATCAACGCGAATTCTCTGGCGGTCGTGAATGACGTCAAAGAGAAAGATCGCCAGGATATCGAACGCATGATGCGTGACGAAGTGCTTGAAACCGGGCAGTACCCGGAGATTGTCTTTCAGAGTAACAACATTTCGCTGAGTAAATCCGGACCGGATCGTTACCGCGCGCGCGTGATAGGCGATCTGACGTTGCACGGCGTGACCCAAAAGAATATTTGGCTCAACGGTGAGGTGAGTTTCACGCCCGATGGGTTAAGAGCGAAAGGCGATTTCACGCTCAAGCAGTCTGATTACAAGATCAAGCTGGTGTCGGTGGCGGGGGGCACGCTCAAGATCAAGAACGAAGTGAAAGGTTCTTTCGACATCCTGGCACGGAGCGCGGGATAGATGCATGAACTTTCAATCGCGATGAGCATGATCGAGATGGCGCACGAAGAGATCGATCGCCGTGGCGGGGGGCGTGTGACAGCGTTGCATCTCAAGCTTGGTCCACTGTCGGGCGTGGTCAAAGAAGCATTGGAATTCTCGTACGAGATCGCTTGTCAGGGAACAGCGCTGGACGGATCGCAACTCATCGTCGAAGACGTGCCGGTGATGATTCATTGTTCCAACTGTCGTCAGGAACAGATTGTCGAATCGATACAAAGTCTCCGCTGTCCCGATTGCGGATTACCGAGCAACGATGTGAGACAAGGACGCGACCTCGAAGTCGTTGCCCTGGAACTCGAAGAAGATCCACTACTTGCAGATGAGGCTTTAAGAAAATCTGCGTAATCTGTGGATAAGATCAGTATGAGCAGCCAGCCGCGCATGGTTGAAGTGAGGCAAAACGTTCTCAAGCAGAACGATGTGCTGGCGCGTGCTTTGCGCCAACGTTTTGAAGACGCCGGCGTGGTCGTCATCAGCATGGTTTCGACGCCCGGCGCCGGTAAAACCGCTTTGCTCGAATTCACTCTGAAACAACTACGTGCTGGCGGCCTGCGCGTGGCGGCGCTGGTCGGAGATCTCGCGACCGAGAACGACGCGCGGCGTTTGGCTCGCAGTGAAGCCCCCGTAAAACAGATCGTCACCGGAACGATCTGTCATCTTGATGCCGACATGGTCCAAAAAGCGCTCGACGATTGGACCCTCGCCGATCTCGACCTATTGTTCATCGAGAACGTCGGCAATCTCGTTTGTCCCTCCAGCTACGACCTCGGCGAGCAACTGCGACTGGTGTTGATGTCGGTCACTGAAGGCGAAGATAAACCGTTGAAGTACCCGACGATCTTCAATACTGCCGACGTTTGCGTGATCACGAAGATGGACCTGGCCGAGGCGGTTGAGTTTGATTTGGACGCCGCGCGAGCGAGCATTCAGGCAGTTAGACCAGGGATGGAAACGATCGAATTGTCGGTCAAGAGCGGTGCGGGCGTCGATCGTTATTTAGACTTTTTGCACACGCAAGTGGCCCAGAGACTTGCGGTCGGATGAGGTCGGTATCCGAAATGGCAGCGGGCTGTCGTCGCACGCAACGCCTGTTGCGTTCGCGATATCGACCTCGACGAGGAGAGCGTGACTACAAGAGCACAGATTATTGTGCGGGGAATGGTCCAGGGTGTTGGCTTTCGCCCGTTTGTCTATTCGAATGCGAGCCGGCGCGCACTCCATGGTCGCGTGTTGAATAATGCTGCGGGCGTGCTCATCGATCTTGAAGGTGACGCGTCCGAGATCGATCGCTTTGTTTGCGAGTTGCAGTCAAACCCGCCGCCACTCGCGTCGATTGAGTCGATTGAACGTCTCGAGAATCTCGTTCCCCTCGACTACGAAGATTTCCAAATTCTCGAGAGTGACTCTGCCGGGCGAAAGTTTGTACCCGTGCCGGCTGATGTTGCTACCTGTGACGATTGCCTGCGAGAACTTTTTGATAAGTCCAACCGTCGTTATCGCTATCCATTCATAAACTGCACCAACTGCGGCCCACGCTTCACGATCGTCAAGCGTGTTCCTTACGATCGAGAAAACACGACGATGCAGTCTTTCGAGATGTGCGACGCGTGTCGGGCTGAGTATGAGAACCCGCTCGACCGGCGTTTTCATGCAGAGCCGATTGCGTGCGAGGTTTGTGGTCCGTGCCTGCATTTGTTGGATCGCGAGGGCCGGTACTTCTCCGGCAACGCGGTGGCAACGGCAAATATGTTGTTGGTCGCAGGCAAGATTCTGGCGATCAAAGGCATCGGAGGGTTTCATCTCGCGTGCGACGCGCTTTCGAAAGATGCAGTCAATCAGTTGCGCGGCAGAAAGTTTCGCGAAGACAAGCCGTTTGCTGTGATGGCTCGTTCGGTCGAAATGATTCGTTCATTTTGCCGGATCTCGAGTAATGAGAGTGCCCTGCTTGAATCACCCGCGCGTCCGATAGTGCTGCTGGAGCGAAAACGAGGCAATGCGATTCCGAGAGCCGTGGCGCCAGGTGTTAACACGCTGGGGTTCATGCTTCCGTATACGCCGCTTCATTACTTGTTGCTCGAGTCGCTGGATCGACCAATCGTGATGACGAGTGGGAATATTTCCGACGAGCCGATCTGTTTTCGCGATAACGATGCGAGCGAGCGTTTACACGGCATCGCTGATTATTTTCTGGTTCACGATCGACCGATACACACTCGTACTGACGATTCGGTGGTGCGCAGCTTCAACGAGCGTGAGATGGTGTTGCGACGTTCGCGCGGATTTGCGCCGGCGGCTGTTCGGACGTCATTCAAGTTTGAGCGCAGCATTCTCGCCTGTGGCGCAGAGCTTAAGAATACGTTTTGTCTCGCGCGCGGGCACAGCGCTTTTGTCAGTCATCACATTGGTGATCTGGAGAATCTGGAGACGCTGCGTTCGTTCACAGAGGGAATCGAGCACTACAAACACTTGTTCGATGTCGAGCCGGAAGTCGTTGCCTACGATCTGCATCCTGAATATTTGTCGACGAAGTATGCGCTGTCGCTTGACTGCGTTTCTGACAAGTTAGCCGTCCAGCATCATCATGCGCACATCGCCAGTTGTATGGCCGACAACGAGATCGATGGGGAAGTAATCGGCGTTGCTTTCGATGGACTTGGATTCGGTCTTGATGGAAAGCTGTGGGGCGGGGAGTTTTTTGTTGCTGACTTTTGCGACGCGGAACGTGTCGCTCATCTCGCGAATGTGCCGTTGCCGGGCGGCACAAAGGCGATACGCGAGCCGTGGCGACTGGCTGCTGTTTACCTGCAACGAGCGTTTGGCAATAATTTTACGGCGCTGGATCTTCCGTTCACCCGAGAACTTGATCCGGCTCGCTGGACCACGCTCGACAGCATGATCGCTGCGCGAGTGAATTGTCCCGAGACGTCGAGCATGGGCCGTCTTTTCGATGCTGTCTCCGGCTTGTTGACCTTGCGAAGCTCCGTTAACTACGAAGGCCAGGCTGCGATCGAGCTTGAAGGCATCGCTGACAAAGTCGCTACCGGCTTTTATGAATTTCAGATTGTGGGCGACGAGATCGCGGCCGAACCCGTTGTCCGCAGGATGGTTGAAGATCTGCTCGACGAAGTGCCCCTCGGTCAAATCTCCGCGCGATTTCATTTGAGCGTGGCGCACCTGATCGTGAATGTCGCGCAAGCGATCAGAGACGAACGTCATTTGAATCGAGTGGCGCTTTCCGGTGGTGTGTTTCAAAACATCTGGCTGCTGGAGCAGGTCACAGGATTACTGCGTGAACACGATTTCGAAGTTTTCACGCACAGACGCGTGCCCGCGAACGATGGCGGCATCTCATTGGGCCAAGCGGCGGTCGCAAACGCGCGAATTATGTGTCGGAGGTCAAACTGAATGTGCCTGGCGATACCAGGGAAGATTGTTGAGATTGTTGACGTCGAAAACCGGATTGCGAAGGTTGAGGTCGGCGGCGTCAAACGAAATATCAATATCGGTATGCTTCCCGAGAACGAGACCCACATCGGCGACTACGTGTTGATTCATGTCGGTTTTGCGATGAGCAAGGTTGACGAACACGAAGCCGAGGAAACCCTGCGCCTGCTCAAGGAACTTGGCGAGTATCAAACCGAGTTGGAGCAGTTTCAAATTGTAGTTGACTGACATGACAAAACCGGACGTCGACAACTTCTCCCGTGCTTTCTATCCCTTCCTGCATGACGAGCAGCAGGACAGCGGCACATTGATGGAAGACCTGGGCTTCTCGCTGCTCGAGAAGGCACGCGAGAGCGGCGAAATCAAAATGCGGTTTTTCACCGACAACAAAGACAAAATTCTGGCAGCGTCTCTCCAGATGGCCAAAGCATTTCATCGCGGGCGGAAGCTTTTAGTGTGTGGCAATGGCGGTTCCGCCACTGACGCACAACACATCGCAGTCGAATTCATGCACCCGATCACGGTGGGTCGAAAAGCATTGCCCGCGATCTGTTTGGCCAACGACATGGCGATGGTCACGGCAGTCGCCAATGATGTCGGATTTGACGACGTGTTCACGCGCCAGATCATCGCGCTGGGAAACGATGGCGATGTGTTGCTCGGAGTCTCGACGAGTGGAAATTCGAAAAATCTGATGCACGCGTTTGCCACGGCGCGCCGCTTGAAAATGACGACGATTGGTTTTGCCGGCAGCGATGGCGGTGAGATGGCTGAGCTGGCGCTGGGAGGACTGCTCGACTATTGCCTGACGGTGCCGACCGCCAGTATTCATCGCATTCAGGAAACTCATGTCGCGCTCTATCACATCATGTGGGACCTCGTGCACACGCTGCTCCAGCACAAAGGAATGATGGAAGATGAAGTTCATTGATGAGTACAGGCAAAGCGATCTCGCGATCACGCTGGCGAAGAAGATCGCAGCGTTGACGAGCCAGCCGCTCAAGCTGATGGAAGTTTGCGGCGGGCACACGCACACGATCTTCAAGTACGGGATCGAAGATCTGTTGCCGGAAAACATCGAGATGATTCATGGACCCGGTTGTCCGGTGTGCGTCATCCCGCTCGGTCGTGTAGACGACGCGATCTCGATCGCGCAACAGCCCGATGTGATTTTCACCACCTTCGGCGACGCGATGCGCGTACCAGGTTCGAAGACGAGCTTGCTCGATGCCAAAGCTGACGGCGCCGACGTGCGCATGGTCTATTCACCGCTGGACGCGCTGAAGCTCGCAAAGAACAACGCGACGAAACACGTCGTTTTTCTCGGTCTGGGATTTGAAACAACGGCGCCTTCGACTGCGATGACGATCCTGCAGGCAGCCAAAGACAACGTCGAGAACTTCAGTGTCTTCTGTAATCACATCACGATTATTCCGGCGTTGAAGGCGATGCTCGATTCACCGGACCTGAAGCTCGATGGATTTGTCGGGCCGGGTCATGTCAGCACTGTTATCGGAACGAGCTGTTATGAATTCGTGCCGCGCGTTTATGGCAAGCCTTTGGTCGTCACGGGATTTGAGCCACTCGATGTATTGCAGTCGGTCTACATGATTGTGAAACAGATTGTGGAGGGACGAGCTGAAGTCGAGAACCAGTACGCGCGAGTTGTTTATCGCGAGGGGAATCGCAGGGCGCTCGAAGTTTTATCGGAAGTGTTTGAGCCGCGTGAATACTTCGAATGGCGTGGGCTCGGTTCGATTGCGCACAGCGGCATGAGACTTAAAAGTAAGTATGCGCGCTTCGATGCGGAGCTGAAGTTTAGGGTGCCGGGATTGCGCGTAGCTGATCCGAAGGCGTGTCAGTGCGGCGAAATACTAAAAGGCGTAAAGAAGCCGTGGGAGTGCAAGGTGTTTGGCACGGCCTGCACGCCGGAGACGCCGATCGGTTCGTGCATGGTGTCGTCGGAAGGTGCGTGCGCGGCTTATTACAATTTCGGGCGGTTATCCAAAATTGGTGCGCGCGTGAGTGCTTCGTAAAAACCTAGCCACGGATCATTATGGTTTCTACACTCTTCGAAAGAGTTGAGCGGGCGCGGCGGCGCAAGCACAAGTTTACCGACACGCACATCACGCTCGCACACGGGAGTGGTGGACGCGCCATGCACGACTTGATCGAGGGATTGTTTCTTGAGTATTTCCGGAATCCCTTGCTGGAGAAGCTCGAAGATCAGGCTGTCTTTAACGTTTCTGCATCCCAACTTGCGTACACGACCGACTCCTACGTCGTATCGCCGATATTCTTTCCTGGTGGTGACATCGGCAAGCTCGCGATCAACGGCACCGTGAACGATCTGGCGATGAGTGGTGCGCGACCGTTGTATCTCTCGTCTGGCTTCATTCTCGAGGAAGGGTTTGGAATCGACGACCTGAAGAAAATCCTGGCGTCGATGCGTGATGCTGCTGAAGAAGCTAATGTGACTATTGTGACCGGCGATACCAAGGTGGTGCAGAAGGGCAGCGCTGACCAGATCTTTATCAACACTTCCGGAATCGGAGTTATCGAGTCGCCTTTGAACTTGTCTTCGTCGCGCGCGCAGCCGGGAGACAAAGTTATTCTGAGTGGCACGCTGGGCGACCACGGCACCACGATCATGATTGCTCGCGGTGAACTCGAGCTGGAAACGGATATCGAAAGCGATTGTGCTCCGTTGCAATCTCTCGTTGCCGACATGATTGCCGAAGCAAAACGTGTCGATGCACTCCCGGGGCTACACTGTTTGCGCGATCCGACGCGTGGCGGTTTGGCTACTACGCTCAACGAAATCGCGCTCGGCTCTGAGGTTTGTATCGAGATCCGTGAAGAATTGATTCCGGTGCGCGAGGAAGTTAAAGGGGCTTGTGAGATACTGGGTCTCGATCCACTTTACGTCGCGAACGAGGGAAAGCTGGTCGCGATTGTTTCGGCGGAATTGGCTGCACCGCTTGTCGCTCGCATGAGACAGCACCGCTATGGCGCGCAGGCCTGTATCGTCGGCGAAGTTAAGGCCGAACCCGGTGGAATCGTTTCGATGCGCACTGGCTTCGGCGGCACACGCATCGTCGATATGCTCGTAGGAGAACAATTACCCCGCATATGTTAGATAACCCCGGCTCGCTCAATACGTTTGTGGTCCTGAGTATTGGGTTGGTCTTTGGATTGAAACACGCTACCGAAGTCGATCACGTCGTTGCCATATCGACGATCGTGAGCCGGCACAAGAATGTCTTTCGTTCAGCAGTTGTGGGCGCGCTCTGGGGCGTGGGCCATACTGTTTCGCTGCTGGTCATCGGCGCGATCGTGTTGTCACTGCGGATCGCGATTCCCGAGATCGTGAGCAACTGGCTGGAGTTTGCCGTTGCCCTGATGATCATTGGCCTCGGCGTCAGCGCTCTTTGGCGTGCCTCACGCAAAAGCAACGAACTCCATATCCACCAGCACGATCACGATGGCGTGTCGCACACACACGTTCACTTTCACGAAAAAGAAAACAAACACCAGCCGGCGTTGCACGCTGTTCACTCGCATGCAGTTTCGCAAGTCGGATGGAAGCCGGTGCTGATTGGCATGGTGCACGGCCTCGCCGGCTCGGGTGCGTTGACCCTCCTCGTGCTGACGCAGATTGGTTCGTCTTTACTGGGCTTCTTTTATGTGTTGATGTTTGGAGTTGGATCAATTGCCGGGATGCTGTTGATGTCGGGACTGATCGGTTTACCCTTCGCTTTTGCCTCCAGAAAACTCACTCGCCTCCATCAGAGTCTACAGACCGTTGCCGGCGTATTCAGCATCTGCTTTGGTATTTGGTACGCCTACAAAGCGGGCGCCGGCGCTAATTTGTTCTAGCAGATCGAGCACGCGGGGAAGCATGTCAACCAGGAAGCGGAGACTGCTGTTTGTAGGCATCGTCGTTGCAGTTCTCTTCGCGGGTTGGCTGCTGCTCGCGCGGAATTGTCCGAGTGTTGGGATTGCACTCACTACTCGCGCCCGAAATCTTCACCGCCTCAAGAACAGAATTGCAATTCCGCAAGCTGCGGATTTCGACTCGAGAGTTACTCTTGATGCGTTACTCCAGCGTGGCGACGACAGTAATCGCTGGTCCACCAATCAGGCTGCGAGAATTCAGGGATACGTGATTGACGTTGAATATGCAGGTATCGAAGCGACAAACTGTTTCAGTCCCTGCCGGCGCGACATTCACATTCTGCTTGCCACTCACAAAGACGCACCGAAGACGGAGCAGGTGGTTGTTGAAGTCACACCAAACTTGCGCCAGTGGTCTGAAGAGATACTACAGCAGCAGTTAGTGGGCCATTGGTGTGAGTTCGAGGGTTGGTTGTATTTCGACGTCGGTCACGCCGAGGAGTCAGAGAACACCGCGCCGAATCGTCCAGGAAACTGGCGCGCCACTGCCTGGGAAATTCATCCAGTCACACAGATCAGAGTAATCAATTAATTCGGAACTTACTTCACTCGTTATCGAGAAGTCTGGTGGTGTTCTCGGTGACGCTTGGTGGCTGTGCGAGTTCGTTTGTTCTCACCTGGTGACGGCCCGCGTTTGGTACCGGAATGCTCGTTGGTGGAGGCAATGAGCTGCGTGATGGGGTTGAGCCAAGAGCTGAAGTCTGGGGCGACTGATAGAGCGCGGGCGCTTGCCTGTCGAGGAACAAACGCGCGTAAAGCATCATGACGAGTGAAACAAAAAAGAGTATGAGTGGAATGGCTAGCGGTCCGCCTTCGTCGACGGCCAGGCTGATCACGAGAAAGACAGGGAAGAGAACGCCACTGAAGAACATCAGTTTTGCGGCTCGGCGAATTCCTCTGCGCCGAGGCGAAGCTGCGGCTGCCTGTCGCCGCTCGGCGCGTGTTTCCGCGCGCGTCACCGGCAGGACGGCGCCTGCGAGCCACTCAGCCAAACCGCTGAGCGCCTGCCCACACCGCGAGCAAAATCTCATCTCGTCCGAGATCTGTTGCTGACCACAATTAGGACAATACATATAGCCTCAAGTTGGAGAGGATTCTAACCGAACCCACGAGAGTACGGTAAGTATGATAACGATGTTCCCACCAGTAACTTCGGATACATCAGACACGGTTATTGCTACTGTAGGGGCGGCCCTCCGTGGCCGCCCTTGGCTCGGTCTAGCATGATCTCGCTACGCGCACCATTTCAAACCAAGGGCGGCCACGGAGGGCCGCCCCTACAGTACGTTCTATTGTGGCAAGATACCCTCGGGGATCATCCAGGGGTGAATGTCCATGGCGAGGCGGCCGGCCTTAATTGCGGGATCCGTGGCGGTTAAGTTCTTCGCTTCTTCCAGCGAGTCAACGCGAAAGACAAAGATGCCGCGCAAACGGCCGTCGTCACCGAAAGGTCCGGCCGCGATCAGCTTCTTCATTTGCGCGAGCCGGTTGATGTTGGCCATGTGGCCTTTTTGAATTTCTTCCGTAGCCGGCGTTTTCTCAGGAGTCCACTTATCCCCGCGCGTGAGAAACGCGAGATACATCTTCGTCAACTTTAATGGTTTGGTCGGTTTGCCAAAAATGTCTTCCGACCACCACGGATGCATTTCTGCGATGCGAAACCCTGACGCTACCGACGGATCTCCTTCCGCCCACGCTTTCGCTTCGGCAGCAGACTTGGCGCGAAAGACGTAAACACCGTCGATCTCTGCGGAGTCGCCGAGTGGTCCGGCGATGATGGCTTTACCGGCTTCGAGCATTGAGATCACATAGTTGACGTGGTCCTGGTGCAGACGCTTCGTTTCGTCGTTCTCGACCGCAGTCCATTTCGGGCCGTGCTTCAATAACGCCATGTGAAACTCGACGAGCTTGTGTTCGGGTTCCGTTTTCTGCTGCGTCGACACGATCGTCGATGCCGCAACGATTAGCGCCGTGCTGATTAAGAACTTGTAAAGACTCTTCATTCTAAACCCCTGAAACCTTAAGATTTGAACGACGCGTTCAGTATTGCTTCACGCTTCGGAAAGTGAAGTAGCAATCCCCACCCTGCAATAACGAACGCGATGTAGTAGCGACGATTACCAGTCAGAATGAAGTCGAGCATCCCGAGCAGCGCTCCCACTTCGTTGATAGCCCAACCGACGATATAGGCTTGCTGGACCTGCTGTGCTTGTGGTTGCGCGACAGTACGGAACAACAAGCTGTTCCTAATGGGAAACGAAATGAGGGTCGTTAACGCCGCGCCTACGATCAGCACGAGGGACAGCAGCGGATTGGGCGCGATGTCTCCGGCCGGCTTGAGGTAGCGCGCAGCGACGAAATAAACCACGAGGCTTAACACTAATGCAAACCAGAGTATGCGCATAGTGCGGATTCTCTGTTCGATGTTTGCGTATGGATCGTTCTGAGGTGTGCTCATCTTGTTAGTCTCGATTCATGTCGTGAGGCTTTTTTGTAAAGCCGGAAACATCCCAACGACTCTCGATATTTTTGAAAAGGCGCAGGCTGTTGAAGAACGCGCTCGATCCGCCACCGGCAAGTTTGGATCCTTCCTGACCTGCAATCTTCGAGCCTTCTTGTCCGGCGATCTTCGAGCCTTCTTGTCCGGCGATCTTCGAGCCTTCCTGGCCGGCGATCTTGGAACGCGATGATCCGTTACTGCCCACTACAGCCGCAGCGGGTCGCTCGTCGAGCGGTACGCCCGAGTTGTAACGATACTTCGCTCCCACCGGCGCATCAATGTTAACTGGTTCGACCCGGCGTAAACTGACTTCGTACAAATACTTCTTGAGAAACGCATTCCACGAGAGCCGTTTTTGTTTCGCCTCTTTCGCAAACCAAAGCGACTCGTAATTCTTCTTCGACACCTCGTATGCTTCCCGAGACCACGGGAAAAACACTGACATCCCGTTCGAATACTGATATCCACCGCCACTAAACCCACTCAGAATCACGGCGTTCCTCAGTTCTTCCAGCACCGCCCGGCAGGCTAGTTGCACATCCTGCAACGGTTTCAAATCGTCGCCACCGCCAAGCTCATCAGCAATCAGTCCACACTCTCGATCGAGCAGTTCGCAGAAGTCACCGAGATCGACATTCTGATCGTACATGTACGACTGGCATTTCCAATGCACGTACAAAATCATTCTTTCCATCTGTCGATAGATGCGACTCTCCGGATCGTCAAAACATTCAAGCAATGCTTTAGAGAGTGAGTTGAATGCGTTGCCCAGGTTTTCAAACTGGCACAGATCCCACGCGGCCATGTCGACTGAAACACCGCCGACAGTGTATTCGTCCTGCGTGCGAATAAACTTTTTCACAAAGAGTTCCGCAACGTCGCGAGAGTCCATATTGCGATTTTGTTCCTGCGCCAGGCAGCCGAGGATCTTCGCGTAAGTCCAACCAGCACTCGGTACACTGCCTTCAGATGCGATCATCATGTGGGCCACATTATTGAACTGATAACCAACTTCGAGCATGCCCATCACGCAGCTATCAAAGCCGAGTATGTCGAGCTTTTGGCCAAGCAGTTTTGTGGTCACGATCTTTTCGACTTCATCGTTCCACTCACTGTCGGCGGCGATTTCGTCCAACCTCTCCTGACAGTTAACGGCAGCCAGCAACACCGCGTAAAAATCTTTCATGTTCATCGACTTGCCCGAAGTCTCATCCTTAAATAAGCCGATGTCCTGAAAGCCGAGCGAGTGACCGGAAAAGATCAGCGCGTATTTGTCGGCGCGACGCCCTTTGGTGGTCTTACCGTTGTGCTCTACTTCAACTTTGTTTACACACCAGTCAATGAAGTTAAGAATGGCGCGCATGTCGGCGGCATTCTCATTGTGTTTCGGCGTTACCGGATAGAGTTTGTCGTGCACTTTGTACGAACGCACATACCGCGGATTGCCCGGCTCTGAGAAATCGCAGTACAAGGTCGGAATCGCAGGTGAGTTGCCGTCGTAATAGACAAACAGGTTGGGAGTGTTGTCGCCTGCGTCCGCCACGGTCTTGATTTGTTCCATGGCGTAAGCCATGTCGACGGCGAGATTATTGTCGCCCGCCATGTAGATCATGATGGTCCATTCTTTTTGCTTCATTCTGGGCCTCCTTGAAAGATCAATCCGCAGATTCGCAGATGAAGAATCTGTCGATCTGTGAATGGGAGTTTCTATTTGAAGTCCTTGATCAGCACGATGTCTCTCGTGGCTGACCAGCGGTATGTGGCAATCTTGCCGTCTCGCGAGATTGCAAAACTGGTTACGAATTCGGATTTGAAATTTGTCAGTTGTTTTGGCGTGCCACCGTCAAGCGGTTGACTCCAGACGTTCAGAATACCGGAACTGTTGTCGAGAAATGCAATCGACTGTCCGTCAGGCATCCAGGAAAAGGCGATCGGCTGTACCGAACGTGGCAGGTCAATTGTTTTAACCGGCGCGCCGCCGTCAAAGGCGATGATCCCCATTCTCGGTTGATTGGTTGCCTGTTCGTCTACATAGAAATACGAAATCGACTTGCCGTCCGGAGAGATCGATGGAAATTCAGAACTGCGATTAGTCAACTGCACGGGCGCGCCACCGTCAATCCCGACTTTCCAGATGGTCCATGTACCGGAACGCAACGACATGAAGATCACAAAGCGACCGTCAGGCGAGACAACCGGATTCGCGTCAACATAATTGCCTTCCGTCAGTTGTTTCGCATTGCTCCCATCAGCATCAACGCGCCAGATATTCCGTGCGCCCGTGCGCGTCGATTGAAACACAACGTAGCGATTATCAGGTGAAACTGTTGGTTGATGATCGATAAACGGATCGTTCGTTAATTGTTTACTCGCTGAGCCATCGCTGTTCGCGATCCAAATGTCCCAATTCTCTCCGGTCCGGCTTGCGTATACGATCTTTCCATCCGGAGTCCACGCAACTGACTCCGGCAGATTGGTCTTGAGAACCTGTCGGGCGCGACTTTCATCTTCGTTAGGCGTGCTGATCCAGATACTGCTCGCGTTTACCTGTTGGATCGTCGCAATCGTGCCTGAATCGGCCGTCAGCCCAAGACTCACTTCGCCGTAACCATTCAAATCGTTTGTGATGCGGCGCGCTGGTCCACCTCGATACGGAAGCAACCAAACCTGTGTGCCGATCGACGAAACTTCTGGCTGGGCAGTCATGACCAGGCCACTACCATCGCCGAGCCACAGCAGCCGGCCAACACTGGCCCACTTCTCCGATCCGATCGGTTGAGGCTCGCCACCTTGCACCGGAACTTCCGCAACCGTCGAATAACCCGCGCCACTCGCATTGAACATGCCCGTCGCGATTCGCTTTGCGTCAGGCGACCACGATGGACCGGACGTGGAAAAACCATTTGGCTGTTTGAGCACGGCGATGCTTCGCGGTTCGCCGTTGCCGTCGGCGTTGGCGATCATCAGCGCCATGTCGTCCTGGTTCTTGCGGACGAAGGCGAACTGCTTGCCGTCGGGAGAGAAACCGATCGCACTAAAGACTCGATCGAGCACCTTTGCCGGACTGCCGCCGAGAACGGGCACACGATAAAGGGTTGGGACGAACTTGTTTTTTTCAAGAGTCGCGACGTAATAAACGTGCTCGCCATCGGGTGAGAACGTTGTCGCGAGATAACCACCGATTTCAGGCGGAACGATCCTGACCAGACTGTTCGTCGATATCTGTCGGAGCCAGAGACTCGCTTGCTGTTTAGCATCATTCGCGGCGGAAACGACGTATTTGCCATCGGGCGAAATCGACACCTGCCCGTTGATGTCTTCACCGTTGATCTTTCCGCCGGTCGTGAGTGCCGTCATTCTTGCGGGACCAAACTCTTTCGGACGAGTGAACAATTTGTAGAGTCCGAATCCGCCTGCCGCAACCACAATCAACCCGAGCACGAGAGCGGCCATATAAATTAGCTGACGGCTTCGCGTTTGAGTCGTTAGACCGCTTGAAATTGCTTGTGTCGAATTGAGGTTTCCGGCTGTCGATCGGAGCGTTTCATTCAGTGTTGCCACACCCGCGGGTCGGACCGTTTCCGTTGACGAGCGAATTGACCGGTTGAATTCAGACGGCGACGTCGGCAACGTGCCTGATTCAGCACGCTGCTTCAATCGCTTCAGCTTGCTCAGCATTTCCTTCGCTGTTTGACAGCGTTCGTCGGCAGCTTTCGTCAGTGCTTCAGCAATGATCCATTCGAGTGCTTCCGGTACTTCAGGCGCAAACTGAGTGATCGGTATCGGATCGTGATCGATGATCGCGACAATGATGTGACTCTTCGACGCGCCTTCGAATGGCGGATGTGCCGCGACCATCTCGTAAAGCACGACACCCAAACTCCAGATATCTGAGCGTGCATCGACTTCGCGGCCGGCAGCCTGTTCCGGCGACATGTACGTCGCTGTTCCGAGCACCGAACCGGGTTCGGTATTGACGAGCGCCATCGTTGTTGCTTCGAGACCGCTTATCGATTCGCCGCGTTCGGTGAGTTTTGCGAGACCGAAGTCGAGCAACTTCACGATGCCGTCTTTGCGCACCATGATGTTCTCCGGCTTGATGTCGCGGTGAACTATGCCGGCAGCGTGCGCGGCGACGAGTGCGGAAGAAATTTGTATGGCGATGTCGAGAACTTCGAGCAGCTTCAGACGCTGATAGCGCATGTGCTGCCGGAGTGTGACGCCTTCAACGAATTCGGTCGCGATAAAAGTATGGTCGTCGACACGTCCGATTTCGTAAACGGTCAAAATGTTCGGATGATTGAGTGCGGAAGCGGCTTTTGCCTCCTGAATGAACCGTTTCAACCGGCTTGGCTGTTGTGAAACGTCGGTCGTGAGGAACTTCAAAGCTACCGGCCTGCCGAGTTCGGTGTCCTGAGCCCGGTACACCTCACCCATTCCACCCGCACCGATCTTGTCGATGATGCGATAACGAGCCAGGGTAGCCCCGGGGGATAGTTCAGCCACTGGAGACTTTGTACGTTACTGCGGTGCATTGCGCAAGCTTATCCACAGATTACACACAGATTAATTAACAGAATCGGTGTAATCTGTGGATACCCGTGTTAAAAGGAGAAATGATGAAAAAGCGCAAACTGGGTAACCTGGAAGTGTCAGCACTCGGGCTTGGATGTATGGGAATGAGCTACGGCTACGGTCCGGCCGGAGACAAACAGGAGATGATCGCGTTACTGCGAAAGGCGGTCGAACGTGGAGTGACGTTCTTCGACACGGCGGAAGTTTACGGGCCGTTCAAGAATGAAGAGCTTGTCGGTGAAGCGCTGAGGCCTTTGCGAGATCAGGTGGTGATTGCGACGAAGTTTGGATTCAAAATCAGTCCAAAAGGAGAGCAGATCGGCGTCGATAGCCGGCCGGAACATATCAAGGAAGTTGCCGACGCTTCTTTGCAGCGACTCGGGATCGACACGATCGATCTTTTTTATCAACATCGCGTCGATCCGGACGTGCCGATTGAAGACGTTGCCGGCGCAGTGAAGGAGTTGATTCAGCAAGGAAAGGTCAAACACTTCGGGCTTTCGGAAGCAGGTGTGCAGACGATTCGTCGCGCACACGCAGTGCAGCCGGTAACGGCGTTGCAAAGTGAGTATTCGTTGTGGTGGCGACGCCCCGAAGACGAGACGTTGGCGGTACTCGAAGAACTCGGCATTGGGTTTGTGCCCTTCAGTCCTTTAGGCCGTGGATTTCTCACCGGAAAGATCGACGAGAACACGAGTTTCGACAAGTCAGATTTTCGGAATACAGTGCCGCGGTTTACGGCCGATGCGCGGAAGGCGAATCAGGTTGTGGTTGATTTGCTGCGTGAGATGGGAGAGCGGAAGAAGGCGACGCCGGCGCAGATTGCGCTCGCGTGGCTGTTGGCCCAGAAGCCGTGGATCGTGCCGATTCCAGGCACGCGCAAGCTCGAGCGTCTCGATGAGAATCTCGGGGCGGCGGATGTCGAGCTCACCTCTGACGATCTCCGCGAAATCGACGAGGCGGCTTCGAGGATCACGGTCCAGGGTGAGCGATACCCGGAGGAGTACGAACGACGGACGAATATTTAGCCGCGGATGACGCGGATATAAAACCGATTGTTATCGGGTAGCCGGAATGAGGTGGGCGGCCCAACCGCCGCCGCCCGCCAGGTGAATTTTGAGTTTCGCGGTTTTGGTGATGCCCTGGATTGTTTTCTTGTAGTCACTACCGTAGCGATCCGCGTTCGTTCCGTCGGCGTACGAAGCCATCCGGAAACTTCCGGTAGGCAGGAAAGATAAATCGATGTCGATATCACGCGCAGTCCAGTCCGTCATCGCTCCGATGTACCAGTCGCGCCCGTTTCGTCGCGCTACGATCACATAATCACCCATCTGCGCGCCCAGCACCTTCGTCTCGTCCCAGACCGTTGGCACCGGTCCGAGAAATTCCATCACTTCAGGCTCTTTCAAATAGTGCGACGGACTGTCGGCCAGCATTTGCAAAGGACTTTCGTAAACAACATACATCGCGAGTTGATGACAACGCGTGCCGAGACTCATCGGACGCTCGAAGACCGCGGCGAAGTTTCTCTCCACTCCGCTGTTAACCATCGCGCCGGGCGTGTAATCCATCGGCCCTAGAAACATTCTCGTAAACGGAAGCGTCACGTTGTGTTCCGGATTAGCGAATTTGCTCCACTTATTCTGTTCGAGACCACGCACGCCTTCAGTATTGATTAGATTGGGCCAGGTGCGAATCATCGTGGCCGGCCGGATCGCACCGTGATAATCGACGAGCATCTTTCGCTTCGCGGCTTCGCGACAGAGCTTGTGATAGAAGTTGATCACCTTCTGATCGTCGCGTTGCATGAAGTCGACTTTCAAACCTTTGACGCCCCATTTCTCAAACTGGTCCATCGCCGGCATGAATTGATCGTCAAGCGTCTTCCAGACCATCCAGAGAATGATTCCCACATTCTTCTGTTTTCCGTAAGCGACCAGCTCTTCGACGTTTATCGCGGGCACGACGTCGAGGACGTTGCCGAGTTTGTACCAGCCTTCGTCGAGAATGATGTATTCAATCCCGTATTTCGACGCGAAGTCGATGTAGTACTTGTAGGTTTGCGTGTCGATGCCCGACTTGAAATCGACACCGTAGATGTTGTTGGCGTTGTACCAGTCCCAGGCGACCTTTCCCGGTTTGATCCACGAGGTGTCGCGCACTTCCGACGGCTTCGCGAGGAGATAAACCAGCTCGTTCGTGATCAAGTCGCCGTCGCTCGCAGCGATGCCGAGGATGCGCCAGGGAAACGTGCGTGTGCCTTTAGTTAAGGCGATGTAGTCTGCAGCTTCGGTGACGCGGATATCCCGATCGCGATTTCGATCGGTGGCAGTTTCCTTGAGTGCGACCGGCGGAAACGTGGCGGTGAGACTGTTGTTTGAATTACCGTGCAGCCAGAGTCCGGGATAGTCGTCAACGTCAGACTCCGCCACGACGAGCTTGACGCCATTGGGAACCGCAACGACCGCAGGTAGGCTCGCGATTGAATCAGCGCCGATTTTATCCACCGGCAGTTGAATGAACTCGCGTTCGTTGTGCGAAAAGAAACTGTCTTCCTTCGGGTAGTAGACGTTGTAATTACCGGCGAAGTTGAATACGCCTTCCTCGCCGTACACTTTGACTGAGGTTTGCGGCAAGGACGTCTCAAAGCGATAGGCCACACCTTCGTTGTAAGCCCGGAAAGTGACCGCGAAGGTCGTGAATGAGAGCCGGAGCTGATTGTAATGCTCGCGAATCTTCGCAAACTTCACCTTAACCGGCGGCTCAATCACACCGTCGACGGTGTCATTCTTAACGCCATCAAGCTTCGCATTGGTCCCGAGTTTCTGATGATCGACATCAAGCGAAAGCGTCGCATTCTGGACCACCGGATTACCGTTAACGAGAACATCGTAGCTGATCCGCTCCTCAACCCGAATCGTAACGAGGATCTTCCCGTCAGGTGATCGAACTTCATGAGCTAATACGGGACTGCACAGTGCGAGAACAAAAAGTACGACTGAACCGATCCGTAAAAAATCCGTGTTCATCTGTGGCTAAACTGTTGGATTGAACTCACAAGAGCGTCAGTGCTCCCCCAGTATGCCAGAACAACACCCGGTCAGTCTCTTTGAATCTTCCCTCGCGGCTATACGCAATCAACCCCGCGGCTGCCTTACTCGTGTACACCGGGTCGAGCAGTATCCCTTCTGTCTCGGCAAAGAGCTTTTCTGCTTCACGAGATTCTCTCGTCGACACCGCATAACCTCCGCCAACAAAACCATCGTCGACGTGTAAGTCACCCCACGCCGGCGCCTCAGACTTGCCGAGAGTCGAAAGCATTGGTCCAACTGCCTTGAACACGTTTTCCTTGATTACATCAAACGGATCGTCGGCACTGATTCCGAGCAGATGCAAATCACGATAGTTGAACAAACGCTTGCCGACTTCGAGACCGGCCTGTGTGCCGCCCGATGAAGTGGCGAAGACAATCGCATCAAACTGAAGCCCGAGCTCGAGCTGCTGAATGCCAACTTCTTCGAATGCGGCTACCATTCCAAACGATCCGATCTCATTCGACGCGCCGAGAGGAATCTGGTAAACACGCTCGCCGCGTTCTTCCAGATCACGCGCGACTTCCTGCATTCGTGTGGCACGCTGATCACTGGCAGTAACCCGGTGCACCTTCACGTCGAGTAGCTCTGCAATACGCCAGTTCGCGCGCGCCGCCTCCGGATCTCCGCCGCTCAGAATCAGTTCGACCTTCAAGCCAAAACGTCTGGCGACAAGAGCTGTTGTTCGCGCGAGGTTTGAAGTGACTGATCCGGTAGTGAGAATCGTCGTGGTCCCAAGCGAGAGCGCATGGGCCATCACATACTCGAGTTTGCGCAGCTTGTTGCCGCCGCCGAGATAACCGGTCAGATCGTCACGCTTGATCCAGAGTTGGGGCGCGCCGGGAATCGACTGGCGCAGTCGATCCAGTCGTTCAATCGGCGTGTTCAGATTAATCAAGCGCTGCCTCGGAATGCTGGTGAACAGCTCAAGCGCTGAATGACTGTTCGCTGCGTCTCGCTGAATCTTTGTTAATCGCTCGCTTTTCATGACTCCTACTCCCTTTGTCCAACTTGAAAAGACAAAAAAAGGCCGCTCGAATGAGCGGCCCTAGTGAATGCTGATGATTGCTAAAGAATCTACGTCACATACACGTCAGTCCGCTCCGTCGCCGGCTTACAACAACAGAAACAAGCGCAGTTGATTACCTGGTTGGATGTGGCGGACTTCATTACCCGGCTACAATACGCCCGACATATTGCGGCTGTCAACGGTATCTGTGTAATCTGTGGATACCTACAACAATGAAAATCAAAATCACACTTACAACTCTCATCCTTAGTCTTCTGCTTACTGGTTCGAACGTTGCACAGGACCCGAAACCGGGTTCAGGCATTCAGGGAAACTGGGAAAGTGTCCTGAAACTTGGCGACTTAAAACTACGCCTCGTGTTGAAAATCAGGGACGGACAGAATGGCCAGCTTCAAGCCCTACTGGATAGCCCCGATCAGGACGCCACCGATCTCGAGGTCGACTCGATCACCCTCGAAAACAATGTGCTTCGCTTCACCATGAAGAAGCTCTACATCTTCTACGAAGGCACACTCAACCCAGCCACCTCCGAGATTACCGGCACCTTCAATCAGGCAGGCAACGCTGCTCCGCTCCTTTTCCGCAAAGAGGGAGCCGCTGTCTCAACTGCGACCGTTAAGCGTGGCAGCGTTCAATTGAAGCCGTGCAACAATCCTTCGCTAACCAGCGACGCCCTCTGCGTGAAGTACGAAGTCTTCGAGAATCGCGCCACACGCACGGGCCGTCGAATTCCTCTCAACATAATCCTGCTGCCGGCGAAGAATCCGAAGCCTGCGCCAGATCCACTCTTTTATCTGGCGGGTGGTCCAGGCGCCGCGGCTACCGGCTATGCGGAAGCATCGTTCATGGCCGGGTTGCGTCGTAATCGCGATGTCGTGCTTGTGGATCAGCGAGGTACGGGCGAGTCGAATCCGCTGAACTGTGCGCCCTTTGGAAGTCGTGAAGACATGCGGGGTTACTTCGGCGAACAATTCCCGGTCGAGAAAATTCGCGCGTGTCGAACAGAGCTCGAGAAAGTTGCGGATCTCAAACTCTACACCACCGCGATCGCCATGGACGATCTGGACGAAGTGCGGGCTGCGCTCGGCTACGATCGCATCAACGTTTACGGCGGTTCATACGGCTCAACAACTTCACTCGTTTACTTGCGACAACACGGTGATCACGTGCGATCAGTGGCGATCTTCGGTGTCGCTCCGCCTGCCGCCAAGATTCCGCTCTCGTTTGCTCGCGGCGTGCAAGATGCAGTGAATCGAATGTTCGCTGACTGCGCCGCAGATCAGACTTGCAAGACTGCTTATCCGAGTCTCGAAGCCGACCTCAAAACAGTGCTCGCGCGATTTGATAAAGGACCGGTCGAGATCGACGTACCGAACGTCTTCACACAAAGCTCGCAGAAAGTCACTGTCACGCGTGATGCGTTTGTCGACGGCATCAGGCAAATGCTTTATGTCCCAAATGCAGCGGCCGCCTTGCCGGCGTTGATCCACATGGGCGCCGGCGGCGATCTCAGCGGCTTGGTTGGCACCGCGTTTCAGGTCGTCTCGCAGATCGACGCGAAGATTTCGCGTGGCATGCAGCTATCCGTGATTTGTGCCGAAGACACACCGTTCATCACTGCCGAAGACATTAAGACCACGAGCGCGAACAGTTTCTACGGCGACGCGCGTGTGCGTCCGACTATGAAAGCATGCGCTGAATGGCCGCAGCCCAAAGTCGACGCCAGTTTTCTCGATCCAGTGAAGAGTGATCTTCCGGTTTTGCTGGTATCGGGTGAGCTTGATCCAGTGACGCCGCCGTGGTTGGCACAGATCGTCGCGAAGACACTGTCACGTAGCAAGCTTGTGGTTGTTCCGAATGCGACTCATAACTCCTACGAGTGCATCGAGAACGTTGTCGCGGATTTTATTGACAAGGGAAGTGCAGAAGGATTGGACGTCACGTGCACTGAGAAGATCAAGCGACCGCCTTTTACCATTCTTAAAAACCCGCAATAGAAGGGCAGCCACAGATGAACACGGATCTTTCGAACCCGATCCGTCATAAATCCGTGTTCATCTGTGGATAATTGATTAGGCAGCGCGTGGCACGCGTTCCGGTACGCTGTGTGGCAACGGAGGATTGACGCGCACTGAACCTCCGCGCAGCTCTCTCCAGTTGAGCGAGACATCCGCGAGCGGAACTGCGAGCGCCAGACATGACCAGATGATCGCCTGCACGATCTCGACTCCCATCGTTTCCCAGCCAGTGATTCCTAAAACAAACCGACCGGCAATGAAGACAAGCGCGAGAGCGTAGCTGCGGGTGGCCCACTGTCGATGCAGCGCGATCTTGCGTCTGAATGCAAAGATAAATGCGATGGCGGTTGCGCCCATCAACATGGCGGCGTCAACAATCGCCAGGATTGTGAACGAACGTGGCGCTCCCATGCGTTCCTGGTAATACTGAATGTAAGCGCCGAGTGGTGCGAGCAGTATCGCGCCGACAACGTAGAGCCGGCCCATGATGCGATGCGCCCTGGTAAAGCGTTTGCGCAGGCGGTCAGAAAATTGTAACGGCGCGAAGAGCAGCACGATGGCGCCGAAGATACCGTGCGGCAGCAGCCACCATTTGAATGGCGCGTAATGTTGCCAGACCGGATGTGATGAATCTACGAGAAAACGTTCATTGTGATAAAGAACATAAGTGCTTGCGAGGGCGATTGCGGTAAAGACCACGTACTTGGCGTTAACCTTCATGGTACTAGAATGGCTCCTTGAGTTATCAAAAACCTCGTCAACTACTAACGCGATTTTCAGTGAGGTTTAGGTCCATACTTAATCCACAGATTACACAGATCAATACGTAATCGGTGTAATCTGTGGTTTGTCCTTGACACGCACTTAAAATGTAAATAAAAATACGGACGTTCGTTTTTATAGGCGGAATGCCCAAACTCAGTCCCAGCGCGATCGAAAAGAACAAAGGTCGGATCGAGGAAGCGGCTAAGAAACTCTTCATTAAGCAGGGCTTCCATGCCACCTCGATGCGCAACATTGCCGCCCGGGCAGGTACCTCGCTCGGCAATGTTTACAACTATTACCGGACCAAGGAAGAGATCCTCGAGTCGATAATCAGCAAGTACCAGACGACCATCGACGGCCGTCTGCGAACGATCTTCGACGAGATCGACGAGCCGCTGAAACCCGAGTCGCTCATCCGCTTCGGCCAGCAGATCAAGATGATGGTGAACGATCACCACGACTTCTGGCTGCTGATGTACATCGACGTACTCGAATTCGAGAACCGCCACTTCCGCAAGATGTTTGAAGGGCTGGTTCACAATCTGCGGCGGCGTTTCGCTACGCAGTTTGACGAGTTGAAAAGCTGTGGGGCAGTGCACAGCGACGTGGATCCGGCCGTCGGGTTCACCGCCGTCTACATGCAGTTCTTCAACTACTTTCTGGTTGAGAAGTTGTTTGGCGGCAATAGTCATTTCGGGTTGACTGACGAGCAGGTGATCACACAGTTGACCGGGATATATTGCCGCGGGTTGTTACAGAACCACACAAAAAAGTCGCGCAAGACGGCGCGCTAGTATCCACAGATTACACAGATTGAGGAATAGAATCTGTGTAATCTGTGGACAAAACCTTCAGAAATAAAAAACGAACGTTCGTGTTTTTCGTGAGATGGTAGTTCAGATTTGTAGGAGGAAGATCATGTTTAGCTCGACTCGAATGATTCTCACTTTTGTATTCATGCTGTTGGCGCTGTCGAGTGCTCTGGCGCAGGGTGGCACCGGCCAGCTAAGTGGCAGTGTCGTCGACGCAAACAGCGCCGTTGTTGCCGGCGCGAGCGTGAAGCTGACGAGTCTCGTTACCGCACAGGAACGCGACGCAGTCACCAATGACGCGGGTGATTTCGTCTTTACGCTTCTTCCTGCCGGCACCTACAAACTGGAGATAACTGCGAATGGCTTCCGCACCGTCGTCGTCGACGAGGTGCGGATCAACGTCACGCAGACCACGACGCTCCCGATTCGTCTCGACGCGGCCACCGTCTCCGGAATGGTGACGATTAGTGCCGAAGCGCCGCTCGTGCAGCAGGAGACTTCGCAAGTCGGGCGCACGATCGAACAACAGACGATTCGACAACTACCGCTGCCAACCAGAAATTTTCAGCAATTGCTGACGCTTTCGCCGGGTACGTCTTCGTCAGTTGCCAACAACACGGAGCTCGGTCGTGGCGACGCGATCATTTCGGTGAACGGTCAACGCACGACGAGTAACAACGTCCGCATCAACGGCATCGACGCCAATTCGATTGGCACCAACTCAACGCCAAACATCGCCGTTCCCGCGACCGACACGATCCAGGAATTCATCGTGCAAACGAGTCTCTACGACGCCTCGCAGGGACGTAATGCCGGCGGCAACGTCGAAGCGATCACGAAATCGGGTGAGAACGCATTTCACGGCAATGCCTACTATTTCCTGCGCAACAATGCGCTCAACGCCAACGATTTCTTTTTGAATGCAGCCGGACGGCCGCGACCGGTGTTGAGTCGCAACCAGTTTGGCGGCACGCTGGGTGGTCCAATCATCACCAATAAGCTGTTCTTCTTCGGCTCGTATCAGGGCACGCGTGAGCGCAACGGCGCGTCGTTGAATAACAGTTTGATGTTTCCGTTCATTCCGCCGCAGTTGACCGATAACAATCGCACTGCTGCCGGTCTCGCCGCGGCGTTTGGGTTGCCGGTCGCATCGATCAATCCCGTGATTGTTAACGTTCTCAATGCGAAACTGCCGAACGGTGCGTTTGCGATTCCTTCAGCGGCGACGGCAAGTGGCTTGACGCCAATCTCGGGTCTGTCGCGTTTTCGTGAGAACCAGTTCAATGCAAACTTCGACTGGCGGCTGAACGACAAGCACACGATCAGCATGAAAAATTTCTTCGCCAGTAATCCGACCTTCCAGGCCAACTACAACTTCGCCGGTCTCGGCAACGGCATCACGCAGCTTCCGGGCACCGGCGGCTCGCTCGACATCATTCAGGATCTCAACTCGATTACGGACACTTACGTCTTCAGTCCGAACGTCGTTAACCAGGCGCGTTTTGGTTTCAGCCGGCTGCGTGTGACGTCAGTTGCGGAAGAGCCTTTCACGGCGGCGCAGTTTGGTATCAACACGCCGTTGAAGAATCTATTTCCGGGAATGCCAACATTCACGGTGACCGGCTTGTTCACACTTGGATCGTCGCCGTTTGCCGATCAGTCGTCGCGTATCAACGCCTTCACTTACGGCGACACGTTGTCAGTGGTGAAGGGAAATCATCGTCTGCGTTTCGGCGGTGAGTATCGTCGCTCCCAGGTCAACTTTTATTTCAACGCCTTCTCGCGGGGGCAGGTGATCTTTTCGACCTTCAACAACTTTCTGGCGGGTAATGGTGTGTCGATCATCGGCTCGGGCGTGTTTGACCGAGCGTTGCGTGTAAACGATTGGAGCGGATTTGCGCAGGACGATTGGAAGGTCAGCTCGCGCCTGACGTTGAATCTCGGCATGCGTTACGACTTTTACGGTTATCCAGTCGACACACGTGGCCGTCTCGTAAATTTCCTGCCGGATCAGTTTCGCCAGGGCACGACAGCGTCGCCTGCTGGTGCACCGAACGGTTTTGTACAAGCCGGTAACGGAACGCTCGCCGGTGTTCCCACCGTTGACGACACGCTCGTTCCGACTGACAAGAACAACTTCTCTCCGCGTGCCGGCTTTGCCTATCGTTTGAACGATTCGGGCTCACTCGTCGCGCGCGGCGGTTACGGCATTTACTACGATCGTTTCTCGACTCGCTACGCGAACACGCAGTTGCTCAACTACCCGTATCTCGCGCTCGCGGTCGGCTTGCCGGGCGTGCTGAGAACGATGTCGGACCCGTTCATCCCGGTGCCGCAACCCGGGCAGTTTCCGGTTAATCCGACGGTGCCTTCTCCACTCTCACCGCTCTCGCCGATTGTCGGTGTGCCGATTAGCGGCATCTTTATCGATCCGAATTTGCGCACGCCGTACATTCACCAGTACAACGCGAATGTGCAGTGGGAGTTTGCGAAAGATTACCTGCTTGAAGTCGGTTACGTCGGCTCGAAGGGAACAAAGCTGCTCCAGGTAATCACGCTCAATCAACCCGTGTACAATCGCGCCGCGAATGTGTTTGTGGCGCCGTTTGGCACCGCGCTCTCGACGCAAAAGAATGTTGCGGGTGGAATCCAGCAGGTGCAGTCGAGCTCAAACTCGACTTACAACTCGCTGCAAGTCAGTGTTACGAAGCGCTTCAGTCGCGGGCTACAGTTTCTGAGTGCTTATACCTTTGGCAAGTCGAACGATTATTACTCGGGCGGCACGATCAACGAGTTGTTTGCCGTTGCCGGCGATCAGTTCAACTGGAAGACGAACTATGGTCCATCAGATTTCGATCGCCGTCATCGCTTCGTCACGAGTTTTGTCTACGACGTGCCGAAACTGGTTTCCGAAACCAGCACAGCTCGTTGGGTGCTCAACAACTGGCAGATGAATGGGATTGTGACGTTGCAAACCGGAACGCCCTACTCAATCATCGACGTCGTCGGCAACAACATCATCCAACGCGCGAACTTTGCTACGGGATTCAGCGGCAACGTCGAGACAAGCGGCAGCACGCAGTCGCGGCTCAATGCGTTCTTCAATACCTCGGCGTTTGTGATTTCGCGGCCAATCGTCGCGGGTACGAATCTCGGGACGCCAAACAACCCGGCGTTCGATCCGAACAATCCTTTTGGCAACACGCCACGCAATTTCCTTTACGGTCCGGGTCAGAAGAACATGGACTTTTCGGTGGTGAAGTTCATCCCGATCACGGAGCGTGTGCGGGGCGAGTTCCGAACGGAGTTTTTCAACATCTTCAACTGGGCCAACTTTGCGAATCCGAACAACAACATAGCAGTGCCGGCGACATTCGGTCGCATCACTGCGACGAGTGCCGGACCACGCGTGATCCAGTTTGCGTTCAAGGTAAACTTCTAGGATGCCAAAAGTAGCAGTAAACGGTCTGGAGCTTTACTACGAGAGCGAAGGTGAGGGCGAACCGGTTGTTCTGATTCCGGGGTTTGCGGCGGGTCGTTGGATCTGGTTCAAGCAGACTGCCGAACTCGCGCATAATTTCCGCGTCATTATCTTCGATCCGCGTGGCGTATCTGCTTCCGATAAACCGGAGGGTCCGCAGACTATCAGTTTGCTCGCCGACGACGTCGCGCACTTGTTGCAGACGATTGGGATTACGAGTGCGCACATCGTTGGTGCCTCCTTTGGCGGTTTTGTGGCTCAGGAGTTTGCGCTCAAATATCCGGCGCTGACACGCAAGCTGGTGCTCTGTTGCACGAGTTTTGGTGGTCCAAATCACATCGTGCCGGCGCCCGAAACACTCATGGCGCTCGCTTCGACAAAGGGGCTGAACAGCGAAGAGCGCATGAGAGCTAATTTGTTGCTCGCGTTCACACCGGAGTTTGTGAAGACGCAAGCGGCTGAAGTCGACCACATCGTTCACCTGCGTGCCACAAACGACGTGCCCGAGCACATTTATCTAAGCCAGTTGCACGCGGCGATGAATTTCAATGTTGAGTCGCGTCTCTCAGAAATCAAATCTCCGACACTCGTTTTGAGCGGCGACGCCGACGTGATCGTTCCCGTGCAAAACTCCCGCAATCTCGCCGCTAAGATCCCCGGCGCAAAATTGCATATCGTCAAAGACGGCAGTCACACATTCTTTATCGAGCAAGCAGAGGAATTCAATCAGTCCATATCCGCATTTATCAGTGGCTAATATGTCTTTCGCAAACATCATCGGTACGGGTATTTACGTTCCCGAAAAGATCGTTACGAATGACGATCTGAGCCAGATTCTCGGCGAAGACATCAACGAGTTTGTCACTCGGATTCTCGGTATCCAGGAGCGACACGTCTGTGCCGAGAACGAAAGCACCGCCGATCTCGCGACGAACGCCAGTCGCGCAGCTCTCGAAGCCGCTCGACTCGACCCGCGCGAGCTGGATCTGATCATTCTCGCTACTGATACACCCGAACAACTTTCACCCGCCACTTCTGTTGTCGTTCAGCATCGACTCGGTGCTGTGAATGCCGGCACGTTCGACGTCAACAGCGCCTGCGCTGGTTTTGTAACGGCGCTCGATACCGCGTCGAAATTCATCATCGCCGATCCGAGTTATCGAAACGTGCTCGTTGTTGGTGCTTATGCAATGAGTAAGTATCTCGATCTGCACGACAAGAAAACCGCCACGATCTTTGCCGACGGCGCCGGAGCGGTGGTGCTTCAGTCGAGAGATGATCATCCGGGTTTTCTCGCGGGGAAACTTTATGCGGATGGAAGCTATCACGATCACATGGGAATCTTTGCGGGTGGAACGCATCTGCCGATCACGAAAGTGGTGCTCGACGAAGGGATGTGGACCAAAGTGCGCTTCGCGAAGAAGTACCCGTCGGAAGTGAATACTGAAGGTTGGCCCGCGATCGTGAAAGACGTACTCGGCAAAGCGAGGCTTGAGTTGAATGACGTCAAGCTGTTTCTTTTTACTCAGGTGAACTTGAGCACGATCAAGGAAGTGATGAGCAAGCTCGAGCTGCCGATGGAGCGCACGCACACGATCATGCACAAGTGGGGCTACACCGGTTCGGCGTGTATACCGATGGTGCTTCACGATGCGGTATCAGCCGGCAAACTGGAACGTGGCGACAATGTGATCATGTGTGCATCTGGTGGCGGGCTCAATATGGCCTGTGTCGTGTTCAAATGGTAGCCACAAAAAGGCACAAAAAGCACAAAATGGATTATTCGACGGTCTATGAACTATTTAAGGATCGCATTCAAAAGTATGCGTGCGACGGGAAGGATGTTTTTTACTTTCGCGCTCAGGATCGCTGGCAGGGGATTTCGTGGCGGAGGTTTGAGGAAGAGGCTTTTGATTTTGCCACGGCGTTATTGTCGCTGGGTTTGAAGCGAGGTGGGTCGGTTTGCATTTTGATGGGGAATGTTCCCGAGTGGCCCATCAGCGATATCGGCACGATCATGGCGGGTGGAGTTGGTGTCGGACTTTATCCGACCAGTTCGGCGGAGCAGATTGCTTACATCATTAACCATTCTGACGCGGAGTTTGTCCTCGTTGATTCGCGCGATCAACTCGCCAAAGTGCTTAGCATTCGGGATCAGCTCGCGAAGGTGCGGCATATCATCGCGCTCGATGCTGAGACGAACGGAGACGTAATCAGTTACCGCGATCTGATCGCGCGTGGGCAAGCGGAACGATCGCGATTTGCGAGTCTGTTGAAAGAACGTGCCGAGGGTGCCGGCCCCGACGACATTGCCATCATGGTCTACACGTCGGGCACGACTGGACCACCGAAGGGCGCCTGTCTGAGTCATCGATACATCATCAACAGTGTGGAGTCGCTGCGCCAGACAATTCCGATTTACGACACCGACGTCTCGTTTTCTTATCTTCCGTTCTGTCACGTAGCGGAGCGGATTTCAGGGCTTTACAACCGTCTTTATGCGGGCGCCTCGGCTTACTTTGTCGACGATCTCACGCGTCTTGGTGAGTACATGCTCGAGGTGAAGCCGACGGTGTTTGCCAGTTTGCCGCGCTTCTTTGAAAAGATTCACGCACGCGCTGTCGCTGACAGGTCGACGCGGGTTAAGGATTACTTCGGCGGTCGAATTCGTCTCGCAACCTCGGGTGGCGCGCCTTTGCCTCTCGAGATTGCCGAGTTCTTCGCGGACGCCGGTTTGCCAATCCTGCAAGCCTACGGTCTGACTGAGAACGTCTGCGTCGCGTTCAATCGTCCTGATAACTACAAATTTGGCACCGTTGGACCACCGATGCCCGGATGTGAAGTTCGACTTGCGGACGATAAGGAAATTCTCGTACGGAGCGAGATGATGTTTAGCGGGTACTACAAAGCTCCCGAGGATACTGCGAAGGTTTTTTCCGATGGCTGGTTATTGACTGGCGACCTCGGTGAATTCGACGACGATGGCTTTCTAAAAATTATCGGACGCAAGAAAGAGTTGATCGTCACTTCGACGGGGAAGAAAGTCTCGCCGGCACTGCTCGAGAACATGGTGAAGGAGCATCACTCGATCAGCCAGGCGATGGTTTATGGTGAAGGGAAGAGCTACCTCGTGGCGCTGATCACACTGAATGCGCTGGAGACGCGTGAAACGATCCAGGCAGTTGTCGATAAAGTAAATCGGCGTGTTTCGTCTACTGAGGCGATCAAGCGTTTTGCGATTTTGGAGCGTGACTTCGAGATTGCACGAGATGAGATTACGCCGACCGGGAAGCTGAAGCGTGATGTGATTACGAGGGAATTTCGGGACGTGATTGATGGACTTTATTTAGCCACGGATGAACACAGATGAAGAAGACACGGATCTGGTTGTTGATTGTAATAACGTTGTGTGGGGTAAGTCTCTGCAGAGCGCAGGCTGCTGCTAAAGAGATCACCGTTTTCGGGCAGAGGATTAATTACGTCGAAGCCGGGTCGGGACCGACGGTAATTTTGTTGCACGGACTCGGTGGGTCCACCCAGGTGTGGCAGCTCAACATCGCTGCGTTGGCTGAGAAGTATCACGTGGTGGTGCCGGATCAGATCGGTTTCGGCAAGTCTGACAAGCCGCTCGTGAACTATCGCATTCGCACCTATGTCGACTTCCTCGATCAGTTTTGTAAACAACTGAAGATCGAACGCGCGTCCCTCGTTGGTAATTCGATGGGCGGTTGGATCGCGGCCGCGTTCACAGCCGCGTTTCCGGATCGTGTCGACAAACTTGTCCTCGTCGATGCTGCTGGACATGCGCCGCCAAAGGATTTCGATACACGCGTGTTTTATGGGCTGAATCCGACGACGCGTGATGGCATGAAAGTGCTCGTCGCGAAGGTTTTTTACAACAAGCTGTTCTTGACTGACGCTGCCATCGACCAGGCGATCGCTACCCGACTGGCCGCCGGCGATGGTTACACCATCAACAGCATCACCGAGTCGATCATTCGTGGTGAAGACTATCTCGACGACACGGTCAAAACGATCAAGCGTCCCACCTTGCTTATCTGGGGACGGCAGGATGGTCTCGTTCCCGTTGCCGAAGGCGAACTCTTCAGGAAAGACATTGCCGGTTCGCAGCTCGTTGTCTTCGATCAGTGTGGACACATGCCGCAACTTGAGAAGCCGGCGGAGTTCAACGCGGCCGTGATCAAATTCCTCGGCGAAGGCGCGTAAATAAGATGAACTTCAATGTCGGCGATACTGCCGAAATAACAAAGACGATCGAGCAATCCGACATCAACGCGTTTGCCGACGTCACTGGCGATCACAATCCGGTTCACGTTGACGAGTCGTTTGCCAAAACAACGCGTTTCGGACGCACGATTGCACATGGAATGTTTGGCGCCGCATTGATTTCCGCCGTGCTTGCCAACAAGTTACCCGGCGCCGGCAGCGTCTACCTCGGACAAACACTTAAATTCGTCGCCCCTGTGTTTCCAGGAGACGAGATCACGGCACGAGTGACGGTGAAAGAGGTTCGCGAGGATAAGCCGATCCTCAAACTCGAAACAGTCTGTATCAACCAGCGCGGTGAACTTGTGATCCGTGGTGAGGCAACTGTTTTGAGCCGCGGATAAATAGCGATGAAGACGGATGTGAAGCCTTATTCCTGGTATGCGCTTGGGTTGCTTACGCTCGTCTACGTCTTCAACTATCTCGATCGCACCATCATCTACATTCTGCTGCCACTCATTAAAAAGGAGATGTCGTTTACTGATCTTCAGTTGGCCCTTCTCGGCAGCATGTCGTTCGTCATTTTCTTCACGGTGCTGGGTATTCCTTTCGGACGTCTCGCCGATCGCGTCGTCAGAAAAAATATGATTGCGGTTGGACTCGCCGTGTGGAGTATCTTCTCCGGTTTGACGGGGTTTGCAAGTGGTTTCTGGTCGTTGCTCGTCTGCCGCATGATGGTTGGCGTTGGCGAAGCGACACTTGGACCAGCAGCGCTCTCGTTGTTGAGTGATTACTTTCCGCCGCGCGTACGAGCGACTGTTCAGGCGATCTATTCATCCGGGATCGCGATTGGCGCCGGTCTCGCTTTCTTTCTCGGTGGCTGGTTGGGCCAGTACTACGGTTGGCGAGTTGCGTTTTACGCGCTTGGTTTTCCTGGACTCGCAATCGCGATCCTCGTTTATCTGCTGCGCGAGGAACCACGTGGCCGCACCGAAGTGGCGACCACTAAATACACGGCGCGCGATTGGAAGATTCTCTTTAACTCGGTGCCGCTGCGTTATCACTACCTCGGCTACGGATGTTTCGGTCTGGCCGCAAATAATCTTTCGTTTTGGGGTGTGACGTTTGTTACGCGTGTCTACAAACTAGATCTACTCACGATCGGTTTTTATGGCGGAGTGCTGACGCTGATCGCGGGCGTGCCGGGAACGATCCTGGGCGGTTATCTCGCCGACAAGTTCAAGCGATTCGGACGTGGAGGGCGCATGTTGTTTGGCGCCGTGGCAGCGTTGATTGCCGTGCCGTTCTGGTTGTTGTTTATCTTCTCGGGAAATCTGTTGCTGCTGTTGGTTGCGAATCTCGTCCTGCTGGCGCTGTCGCTCGTCTGGCTCGGTCCGGCCGCGGCGGACGTTCACGATATCGCCGGGCCGGAGCTGCGTGGACTCGGAATCGGCGTTTACTTCTTCGCCGTCATCATCGCTTATGGCATCGGCTCACTCATCATAGGCCAGCTAAACGACTGGCTCGGCGCCACGACCAATCCTCTCAACATGCGTTACTCGATGCTGCTCTGCCCGCTTGCGTGTCTGTTCGCCGCGGTCAGCCTTTGGTTCGGTTACCGAGCGATGGTTAGAACGCCGATGAACGCGGATTAACGCCGATCATGCGGCGGGTTTGAGGGCCGAGCGTTCCATGATGCGCGAGACATTCTCGGCAGAGAAGAATTCTTGTAGCGAAACCGTTCCTGCGACCGTTCCGAGGAATCGATCGATCTCGGCGCGATCACCCTGGAGTGCCGTCAGTAGAGCCACCATCTCCGGGGGTGGCGGCTGTAGCCTCGCGAGCTGCGTGTTGTGTTCGAACATGTCAAACACTTCGTCATTCCGGGTGTGTTCGTAACCGGCGAGTGCGTCGCGCAGCGGACGGCGTCCCGAGAAACCATCATCCAAAGCTGTTGCAAGCATTTCCGCGTGACTAAAACTGTTTGTGATGCCCTGCGCAAGGATCGGATCCTTCACGTACCCCGCATCGCCAACGAGCGCCCAACCCGCGCCGTAAGGTTTGCGAAAGAAGTTTGGCAGGAAACCGGTTCCCGCAAACCGTTCTTCGCGTCGACCCTGTTTGATTCGTTCAAAAAGTGACGGTGCGTTTTGCTTGATAGCGTAAAGATATTCTCCTTCGATGTTTGACCTAATACGATCAAACTCTTCGCGCGGAAAGACAATGCAGATCATGCTCAAACCATCGTTGGTCTTATCGACCACGATCGTGCGGCCTTCGCGCGGATAGAGCTCGACACCTTCGTGCGGCACGCCGCTCCAGTAAGAATAGTAGTTACACGTGAGCATGCCGCGATCGAAGTAGATTGGAGCTTTAACGGCTTCGGCTACGAACGAGCGCGCGCCGTCTGCGCCGATCACGATGCGAGCGCTTTCTGTAACGGTGGCGCCGTTTGCGTCGTGACCGCGGATACCGGTGATCGAGGTGCCATCGGTCGTGAGCTCCTCGACGGTAAATCGTTCGCGCAGTTCAGCACCGGCTGCGACGGCCGCGTCGACGAGAATCTTGTCGAGCACGCGGCGGCGCGGTGCGTAGGCTTCCGCGTTATCAATGGCTGGCGTCGGCGTGCCGGTAAGTGCGAACGGGCCGACGTCGAATTTTATGATTGTGGTTGCGGGACAATTTGAGGCGCGCAGTTTTTCGAGCAGGCCCCAGCGCTTCAGGTGCGCTATTCCGGGTTGATGAATGTGATGGGTAGAGAGTGTGTCGCTGGGGAACGATGCTCTATCAAGTAAAAGAATTCGATAACCTTTGCGTGCGAGTAACATCGCGAGTGGAGAACCCGCACAACGTGCACCAACAATGATCGCGTCGTACATCTGAGACTAAGCCTCCATCTGTAAACGCGGAAAAGTAGCCACAAAAGGCACATAAGTATTTTTGTGCCTTTTTGTGGTCAAACAATCATTCGGCTTTTAGGGTTATGAGGGGATCGACTTTGGTGGCGCGACGAGCCGGGATGAGGGAGGCGAGCAGCGCGACGAGCACCAACAGAATAGGGACGGCGACGAATGTTGCGAGATCGGTTGGCGTTACCTCGAACAACAACGTGCTTATCACGCGCGTGATTGCATACGCGCCAGCCAGTCCCACGATCGTTCCAATCACGACCAGCGACATCGCATACCGCAACATCATCTTCAACACGTCACCCATCCGTGCACCGAGTGCCATCCGAATCCCAATCTCTCGTGTGCGTTGGGTTACCGCATAGGCCGTCACTCCGTAAATTCCCATCGCCGCGAGCACGAGGGCCACGACTCCGAACACACCAAAGATCACGAGACTGAAGCGACGCTGATCGAGTGAAGACGAAAACACCTGATCCAGCGTGCGGAATTTCAGCGGCAGTTGTGAATCCATCGCGCGAACAGTCTCACGCATCACCGGCACTAGCGAACCGGACTCAACTTGAGCTCGCGCCACTACCGTCCACGCTGACGACGGCAACCGCTGTTGAGCATTGCCATAAACAGTTGGTCCAACCGCCACGTCGACGCCGTAGTCGTGTACATCACCGACAACGCCCACAATATGTAACAAGCGCAGATCGCCGTCCATGTTTCCAAACTGAATCGCTTGCCCGATCGGATCTTCCTCAGGAAAGTATTTCTTCACGAACGACTGGCTCACCACGGCTGCGTTCGGCGCGTTGACGAGATCGGATTGATCGAACGTGCGACCACGCAAGATGGGAATCCTCATGGCCGCAAAATACCCGCCGGTTGCGAGACGGTAATCTGCATTTCCTTTGCGCGCCGGATTGTTGTTGATGAAGAAAGTTCCGTCAGGACCACCGCCGGCTAGCGGCAAATGGTTAATCGCGCCGGCAGCGACGACTCCCGGCGTTGTATTGAGTCGTTCAAGCAGTTGCTGCTGGAAAATTCGCTGCCGTTCTTCGTCTGGACTGAACTTCGTCGTGTTATCAGGCGCCTCGCCGCGTTTCACCAGTCGATCATACTGCTCCATTAACTTCTTGTAGCGCTCTTCGTCTGGGCGCGCGTCAGGCAGTGATAACTCCATCGCCACCGCGCTCTCCGTGCGGAATCCCGGATCGATTTGTAACAAACGATAAAAACTCTTGCCGAGGAGCGCGGCGCCGACAAGCAGGATTAGCGTCAACGCCATCTGACCAACGACCAAAATGTTCCGTGAATGCTGGCCGGCGAATCCAGGCGTGCCCGTTCCTGCTTCTCTCAGGTTGTGTTCGAGATCGCGCGTCGAGAAACGCAGCAAAGGCACCACGCCGAGCACCGCGGCAATCAACACCGAGAGACCAAACGTGAATGCGATCGCACGGCCATTCAAACCGATCTCATTCGCGCGCGGCAGGTTTTGCTGATTCAAGCCGAGGATTATGTTGACGCCCCAAAACGAGAGCAACACACCGAGACCACCGGCGGTAAGAGCCAGCAGCAAATTCTCCGTAATGAACTGTCGCGCCAGACGCCAGCGCGTGGCGCCGAGTGCAGAACGCACAGAAAACTCGCGCTGCCGCGCCGTCACCTGGGCCAAAAGCAGATTCACGACATTGGCACACGCGACCAGCAACAAAAATCCAACCGCCGCAAAGATCATCAACAGCGCACTGCGGACGTTGCCGACCATGAACTCCTGTTGCGGCACGACCGCGATATCAACCGCGTCAACGTCCTTGCCGTATTCCTGTTTGATCTGTTTACCAATCGCGCTCACATCGGCGCGCGCCTGTTCCTTGCTGATGTTCGCTTGCAAGCGCGCGATCACGCTCCAGTTGTGAGCCGTACGCGAAGTCTCTGCCGGAAACAACTCGCGCGGAATCCAGATCTCTGCGTCTTCCGGAAATGCGAAGCCGGCCGGCATGACACCGACCACGGTAAGATTCTGGTCCATCGCACGCAGAGATGTTCCCGAGAGATCTGTTTTCCCGCCCAATAATCGTTGCCAGAATCCATAACTGACGATTGCTACCGGCGCGCCGCCCGCTTTGCTCTCGTCGACAGAAAAAGTGCGACCAAGAATCGGCCTGACGCCGAGTACGTTGAAGAAATCAGCAGAGACGAGGAACGCCTGCGCGCGCACCGGCTCGCTTCCGCCAAGCACAGTCGTCAGATCTCCGGCGTACTGAGCAATTCCCGCAAACGAGTGACTACGCGCACGAACGTCAACAAAATTTGGGTCGGTAAAACGAACGAGCGAACCACGCTGGTTGACTTCACGCAACTGCACGATCTGATCGGCGTCAGGGTAGGGAAGCGACCGCAGTAACACTCCGTCAACGACACTGAAGATCGCCGTCGAGGCGCCGATACCGAGTGCAAGTGTGATGATTGCGAGAGCGGTGAATCCCGGACGCCGCAAGAGACTGCGAACGCCAAAGCGAATGTCTTTGACCAATGTTTCCATGGCCCACAAAAAAGCACAAAAAGAAAAAATAGTAAATTCTTTTCTAGTGTTTTTTGTGCTGCTTTGTGGCTAAAGAGAAACTGTTTGCTCGGCCCAGAATTGGAATTCGCGGTGTTTGTGAACTTCGGCTTTGGCTGGTGTGCCGTTGGCGACGTCGACTATGTGATCGAATACGCGTCGTCCGACTTCATCGATGGTTTCGGTTCCATCGATGACGCCTCCTGCTGAAAGATCCAAATCATTGGACATGCGTTCGAAGATCGGTGTGTTTGAAGCAAGTTTGATAACAGGTGTGATCGCGTTGCCGATCGTGGTACCACGTCCAGTGGTGAAGACGACCACGGTTGCTCCGGAAGCGACGAGGCCGGGAGTGGATTCCTGATCGTAACCCGGTCCCTGCATCAGATTCAGACCGCGACAACTCGGTGTCTCGGCGTATTCGATCACGCCTTCAACACGCGTGGTGCCGGCCTTTGCGATCGCGCCGAGAGATTTAATCGTGATGTTGAGCAGTCCGCCGGTCACGTTTCCCGGACTCGGATTGTTGTTGAGTACAGCGCCAAACTTCGACGCGTAGTCCTTGTACCAGTCAACCATGCGATAGACAGCACGACCCGTCTCGACATCCTTCGCGCGATATGCGAGCAGATGTTCGGCCCCACAAAACTCGGGCACTTCGGTAATCAGAACCGTTCCACCTGATCGGACCACCAGATCCGCAGCGCGTCCGAGCGACGGATTCGCAGAGATTCCTGAGAACCCATCCGAACCACCGCACTTCACCCCGAGCACGAGTTCACTCACCGAACAATTTTCGCGTTTCGTTTCGTTAACCACCGGCAACATTCGCTCGACTTCCTTGAGTCCGCGCTGAATCGCAGCCTGTGTGCCGCCAACGTCCTGAATTCCAATCTTGGCTACTGGTTTATCAAAAGCCTTCTCGCGTTTCAGCAGATATCGCTCGACCTGCGAAAGATTGGTCTTCTCACAACCGAGATCGATCAGAATCACACCGCCAACATTCGGATGGTCAGCGTAATTCGAAAGCGTGCGCAACATGACCTCGATGGTTGAGCCTTCCTGACAGCCACAACCTTTGTTGTGTGGAATAGCAACAACGCCATCGACGTTTGGATATCGCATCCGATCGTAAAGCGTGAACTCAGCAATCGTCGAAATCTGCATTGCCTCATGACTCGCGCACATGCTCGTCGGCACGATCAAAACGTAATTGCGCGTGCCGACACGTCCGTCCCGACGTCGATAACCCATGAATGTTCCACGCTCACTGATGGGAAGATAATCGGGCGCAGCAGTGTGCAGGTTTTCAGGAAGTTCACGCACGATCGGAACTTCGTCAGTCATGTTGTGGTGCGTGATCTGTTCGCCTTGCTTGATTCCGAGGGAAGTTCCAATCGGCTGACCAAACTGAAGCACAAACTCACCCGCCGGAATATCCCTGGTGGAGAAACGATGACCGGGAGGAACCTCGCCGAGAATCTCAATCACGCTTTCGTTTGGCAACAACAGCTCGAGACCCGCAGACGTAGCGTTTTTGACCACGGCCACGTTGTCGTTCGGATCGACGATGATCGCGAACTCACTGAGTAACGAAACTGTCTGGACGCTCGACATATTAGTTTTCTAAAACGTTCGGAAGTATCAATGAGCGGACATTTGGATGCACTCGCAACCAGAGTCCCGGGTTCAGATCAAACTGTTGCTGGCGTGTCTGTGAATCGTCTGCAATTTTCGTCGTCAACAACTGGCGATAGCTTTCAACCTTTGCGGGGGCGGTATCGGCATCGACGATCGACTGGACGATGCGGCGCGCGCCGAGAATCGCTGCTGGTCCAAGTGTCAGAATTTGTCTGGCGGCGCGACATTCAGCTTCGTCAGCTTCAGTAATCACCGAACCGCCGGCTTTGAACTTATTGATGTGGTGCTCGAGAATCGACTCAGAGATCGGGATCAGTCCGGCCACGTCGTTGTAAGTCGCGCCCGAACCGGGCTTGATGTAAGCAAGGTGTGATGCGCCGCCGGCTTCCGGACCAAGACCGAGGAAAAAGAGATCGATGCCGCCGAGCGCTTCGAGTCGTTCGACATAACCTGCCAACTCGCTTTCGAGATTTTCGGCGTCAGTTCGAATTGAGTTAAAGCTCTTCACTTTGCGGAAGAAGTCTTCACCAAGCAAACGCTCAAAATCGCGAACGAAACTCAAACCATTATTCATCCGCAAAGGCGCGAGCGCGTCCTGGGTGAATATGTGCAGGCGACCCAAAAGAGCATCGTGATCGCTGATCTTTGCGAGCGACCCGATCAAGCGATGAAGCGCCTGTCCCCCGCGGCCGCCAAGAATCACGACCACGAGCGGGCCGTCTTTCGCGGCTGCGAGGTCCACAATCTCGTCAAACATCACCCGGCCCACGGCTTCTTCAGACGCTAGCACCTCATATCTGATATCGTTGGCGGGCAGCTTTGCAAGGTAATCGTCGTCAGCCGCGTCGTGGGAGAGCCAGATGTTTCCCGCGGCCGAACGACGTGCAATAGTTTGTTTCCTGGTTGCGGACATTTTGGTAATACCAATTCCAAAAAGGAACCATGACTTTACCACGCAGCCCTTAACTATACAAGCAAGATTCTGCTTGACCGTGAGAGACTTACGGTGATACACAGTGTTCACACTTTTCGAAGTGGTCAAACCTTTCTAATAATCCTATGACTTATTCGCAACTGGAACTGAACGGGAAAGTAGCCGTCGTGGTCGGGGGCACTTCCGGAATCGGACGTGCTATCGCCCATGGTTTTGCGCAGGCCGGAGCTGACGTTATTCCCACTTCGAGGCGCGCCGAACAGGTCGAAAGCACCGCGCGAGAGATTGAGGAGTTTGGCCGGCGCTCGCTACGGGTGACGTCTGACGTCTCGGACCGCGCGTCTTTGGAAAATGTTTTAAGCGAAGCTGTGCGCGCGTTTGGCAAAGTCGACATTCTGGTCAACTCGGCCGGTCGCACGAAGCGGGCGCCGACGGTCGATTTCCTGGAAGCAGACTGGAACGACATCATCGACACGAATCTCACCGGCACATTGCGCGCGTGCCAGGTGTTTGGCAAACACATGCTCGAGCGTGAGTCGGGCAGCATTATTAACATTGCTTCGCTGTCGACGTTTGTTGCGTTGTACGAAGTCGCGGCCTATTCGGCGAGTAAGGCTGCCGTCGGTTCGCTTACAAAATCTTTGGCGATCGAGTGGTCCAGTCGTGGTGTGCGCGTGAACGCTATTGCTCCGGGTGTCTTTCGCACCGCGCTCAATACAAAGTTGCTGGATGAGACCGAACGTGGCCGCGAATTTCTGGTCCGCACGCCGATGAAACGCTTCGGCAACGTCGAAGAACTCGCCGGCGCGGCAATCTTCCTCGCTTCAGACGCGGCGAGTTTTGTGAGCGGCGAGATCATCGCCGTCGACGGCGGTTTCCTGGCTAGCGGCGTCAATCAATAGTCGGATTTATCTGTGTAATCTGTGGTTAGTAACGCTGGAGTCTCAGAACATGGACGATGCCGTCGGGGTCACAACTGTAGCCGCGCCGACACTTGGTGAGAAGGTTGGTCGGTATCGTTGGGTAATCTGCGGCTTGTTGTTCTTCGCGACCACGGTCAATTACGTTGATCGTCAGGTTCTCGGTATCCTCTCAAAAGATCTAAAGATCGCGATTGGCTGGACGGAAGTTGATTACGGCAACATCGTCGCTGCCTTCAGCGCAGCTTATGCCGTTGGACTCTTGCTGGCCGGCCGTTTGATGGATCGCATCGGCACGCGAATTGGTTATGTCGTAGCGATCGTTTGGTGGAGTCTGGCGGCGATGGCCCATGCCCTCGCCCACACGCCATTTGGATTTGGAGTTGCGCGTGCGGCTCTCGGCGTCGGCGAAGCTGGAAACTTTCCGGCGGCTATTAAAACGGTTGCCGAGTGGTTTCCGAGGAAAGAGCGGGCGTTCGCTACGGGTATCTTCAACGCCGGCTCAAATGTCGGCGCGATTGTTGCTCCTTTGACTGTTCCCTGGATCGCGGGTCACTGGGGCTGGCGTTGGGCATTTCTGTTGACCGGCGCGATCGGCATGATTTGGCTGTTATTCTGGCTTCCACTCTACCGCCGTCCGGGTGAACATCCCAAAGTAACGAAAGCCGAACTCGACTACATTCACAGCGATCCGCCCGATCCGCCGGCGAAGAACGTGCCGTGGCTGAGCTTGATTCCGCACCGGCAAACTTCCGCCTTCGCGATCGGGAAGTATCTAACCGATCCAATCTGGTGGTTCTATCTTTACTGGATCCCAAATTTCTTTCGCGACAACCACAAACTCGATCTCACCACCATTGGTCCACCACTAATCGTGATTTATTTGATTGCCGACATCGGCAGTATCGGCGGCGGCTGGCTCTCGTCGACGTTTATCAAGCGCGGTTGGACCATCAATCGTTCGCGCAAGACGGCGATGCTGATTTGCGCCCTCGCAGTAACTCCAATCATTTTTGCGGCGAACGTGAAAAATCTCTGGGTGGCGGTCGCTTTGATTGGTCTCGCGGCGGCGGCGCATCAGGGTTGGTCGTGTAACCTGTTCACAACCACATCGGACATGTTTCCGCGCCACGCAGTCGGTTCGGTTGTCGGCATCGGTGGAATGGCCGGTGCACTCGGTGGCGCCACGATGGCCGTGGCCACGGGTTACATCCTTCAAAGCACCGGTCAGAACTATTCAATCGTCTTCATGATCGCAGGCACGGCCTACCTGCTTGCTTTACTGGTAATCCATCTCCTCGCCCCGAATCTCACACCCGTCGACGACATCGAACACGGATCTTCACAGAGCTTTTCGGTTGGCCCACTAATCGGCTTCGGCTTTGTCGGCTTGGTTTTTGGCTCATTTGGCGGCTGGTGTTTCGGCCTGCTCTCACATGCCACCGGTCACGTTCTTTTCAAAGATATGATGATCGGCGCCGCCATCGGCATGGCCCTGGGAATACTCTTTACTCTGATCCGCGTAAATCGTTCTTCCTGATCCGCGTCATCCGCGTACCCGGAACCAATCATAATCAGCATAACCGTAATTCGTCGCGCCTGCCGGTGCGATCGCAAACAACCCCACCTTTGCGCCAATCCACATCCCCGGCTGCGCCGTAAATTTTTCACCCAAACCAACAAAACTCTTCCCATCGAAGCTATAACTAAATTGACAAACAGCACCTTCAACTACGCTAACACGCAGATACACGGAACGATGCTTCAACTCAACCACACCCGTTTCTTTTTCGTCACCGCCTTTTGGTGCATCAAGACAAACTACGCGCACGAGTCGCGACCCTTGCGCATCGAACGTGACCGCGAGATGTAAAGCTTGGGTCCCTCGATCGTGGGGTGATTTACGCGACCGTCAAACACCAGCTTTCCGTCGTCGAGTAACTTTGTTCCATCAGGAGTCATGCGATTGATCGTGAGAATACTCTTGATGCCCGAACGGCTGTTGGCCCACGCATGGACCAGATAAGCATTTCCGTCGTCATCCCAGAACGGGCACGGATCGATCCAACCCTTCGCTGCTCTGACTAATAACGGCTTGGACCACGGCCCGGCAGCATTGCGCGCCTTGACCATGTAGATCCCGAAATCAGGGTCGCCATAAAAGATGAAGAACTCATTGTTATGAAAACGAATCGCAGGCGCCCAAACACCGTTACCATGTTGCGGTTTTGCGAACACCTCGAGCGGCGGCAGCGACTGAAGTGCATGACCGATGATTTTCCAATTAACGAGGTCTTTCGAATGAAGAATCGGCAACCCGGGAACACTATTGAAGCTCGAGGCGGTGAGATAAAAATCATCTCCAACCCGGATCACATCCGGATCAGAATAATCAGCATCAATAATCGGATTCTTATAAGATTGCCCAAAACCGCGTTCACAAAAAAGCACAAGAACCACAAACAGCAAGAGAACTCTGATTCTCATTTAAATATTTTTTGTGATTTTGTGCCTTTTGTGGCTAATCCGCTTCTTCCTGTTCCTGCGCTTTTTGGGCAAGCATCAGGTGGTCGCGCATGGCGTCGCGGGCTGCTTCGGAGTTGCGGTCACGAATGGCGCGGTAGATCTTGCGATGCATCTCTGCCGACTCTTTCAAGTCGCGCGCACGTCGCACCGTCTTACTACGCACTTCGAAGAGAATCGTCGCGACCATATTCATGAGCGCCGTGAGAATGCGATTGCCGGATGCGGCTGCGACAGTTTGATGAAACCGCATATCGTGAACGAGAAACTGCTCCGGCTCGTCGAGTGACGCAAACATTCCCGTCACCTCTTCCGACATCTCGGCCATCTGGTCACCCGTCGCACGCTCTGCTGCCAGACCCGCGATCGCCATTTCGAGCGATCGTCGCGCTTCAAACATCTCCGCGGGTGTGAACCGTTGCAACGACGCCATCAAACGCAACGGACTACTGTCGAGGGACGGCGGTCCATCCGCCTCGACGACGAACGTTCCCGCGCCGCGCCGCGGTTGCAACACGCCAACGGCCGCCAGCGAACTGATTCCAGCGCGCAACGTTGGCCGGCTGACACCAAGTAACTTCGCCAGATCTCTTTCCGGCGGCAGTCGATCACCCGGACGCAACTCGCCGTTATGAATCATTTCGCGAAGCTGCGAAACCACTTCCTCGAAAGTCGTTCCGCGGCGTTCCGCATCGATAGTCTTGAAGATATTGGAGTTTGAATCACTCATTGGGTTTCATTGTAGAGGTTTTATCCGCAGATTACACAGATTCATGGCAACGCATCGACAATCCTGCCATTGATTTTGACGTCGTCCAGCGTCGCGTCTTTGACATTCTTCACAATGTTTCCTTCGGCGACATTGTCGAAGGTGCAGTCCTTCAGTCGCAGGTTGAAGATCGGCGCCGACGGAAACCCCTGCACGTCGAGTCCGTATTTGCTCCGGGAACTGCGTAGCTTATCGACCGTGTAGTTGCGCACGACCGGAGTGAACGAACCCTTTGCGCCTTCTTCGTAATTAAAGTCGATCGTGATTACTGCGTGCGCCACCTGACCCACTTCGATATTTCGGAAGTGCAGATTCTCCAACAATCCACCGCGCATCGCATTGTTCTTTACGCGCAAGGCATGGTCGAGATTCGGACTATCGAGCCGGCAGTTCTCAGCGAAAAGATTTCTCACGCCGCCTGAGATCTCGCTGCCGACCGTGATTCCTCCATGGCCATCTTTCATCAGACAATCCTGCACGATGATGTTCTCGGTCGGTGTGTGCAGCCGTCGTCCATCGGCATTGCGTCCTGACTTGATCGCGATACAGTCGTCCCCGGTGTCGAAGTAGCAGTTTTTAATGAGTACGTCGGCACAAGACTCCGGATCGCAGCCATCATTGTTTGGACCATGACTGTTGATGTGCACGTTTTGCACGATGACGTTGCGACAGAGCACCGGATGAATTTCCCACATCGGCGAATTCAGAATTGTCACACCGTCGATCAGAACATTCTGGCAACGATACGGCTGAATAAACTGCGGTCTCAGGTAGTGTCCCTCGCCGAAGACGCGCTCGCGCACCGGCACACCTTTTTCCGCCAGCGCGAGGAGTTGGGTGCGATCCGGGCGCTGATGGCCCATGCCTTCTTTCCAGCCATACTGCGGACGGCCGTTCCAGGGCCACCAGTGTTCGTTGTTGCTTTGTCCGTCAAGCGTGCCTTTGCCGGTAATCGCGATGTTTCGTTGTGCAAACGCATAAATGAAGGGCGAGTAGTTGAACAGTTCGACACCTTCCCAGCGCGAGAAAACTACCGGCAGGTAATCTTTCGGATTCGTGCTGAACTTGATCGTCGCGCCTTCTGAGACTTCGAGATTGACGTTGTTCTTCAGATGAATCGCGCCGGTGAGATATGTGCCCGCGGGAACGACAACCTTACCACCGCCGGCTTTCGAGCATTGATCGATCGCCTGGCGGAAAGCAGCAGTGCAATCGGTGCGACCGTCGGGCTTCGCGCCGAAGCGATTGAGGTAGAACGTGCGTTTGGGGAAACGCGGCGGTTTGATGCGCTTGAGGATCGCAGGCATTACGGTTTGCCAGGGATCCTGTTGGGCCATCAGCAGGCGCGGCGAGATTGACACGACTGCGCTGCTGATTAGAAGTTCTTTGATGAAGTCTCGACGTGTTGTCATTAATCCAGCTTAATCCTGCGTCTCCACGCGGGGTAATCGTCCTTCAAGAGTTTGGCTGGTTCTTCAACATACCAGGCGTAGCCAACGCGACGTTCGTGCTCGATCTCGGCGACGTTGTATTTGATCACAGAATCACGGCCCACAAAGATGGGTCGGTTGCTGCCAAGTTCGTAAAACCGTGCCCAGACTGGACCAGCCGCCGGATCTTTGATTACAACGCGATCGATCCCGCCCGGTTGCGATGCATCGCGCTTTTCAGTCCATTTGATGCCGTTGATCTCAGTTTGCTCAAACCACGCAATCGCCGACGTGATAGCGCCAATGACCGGCCGCGACGGCTCCTTAATCGACATCAGAAATCGCACGATCCCGACACTCTCACTACCACTCAGCGAAACGAGTTCATAGTTACGTGCCGCCACCGGCGCCAGCGTGACCTCGTCGTGTTGAGCGCACCACACAGTGCGCCGTCCGTCGACAATCACCTGCGTCTTCAAAATGCATTCAATTCCTTTTTTAACCGCATTCGCAGCTTGCTCGCGCCGCACGTCGTCGACAAATTCGTAGTTCGGGTTTCGCGCCGCGACCTCACGCAACAACTTCATCACCCCGATCATCGCATCGTCGTTGAACGTGATGTGTTTGTAGTATCCGGAAAGATCCGGATAGAACTGGGGCCAGCCGCCGTTTGGATATTGAGCTTTGAATAAATAGTCGAGCCCTTTGAGAAACGATTCGCGATAACGTTCCTGTTTTGTCTTGGTGTAGACGCGGGCGAGAAATGATAACTGCGTGTAAGTGGCGCCGTTGTCGATCGTCGAATCAGTTTCCTGCTGCTGCGCAATGAGAGTCGTTCGCTCGCTTTCCGCAAACGGTTTACCCATATCGATGTTCTTGGGCCAACCGCCGGAATTGCGTTGATAAATGAGGACGATGTCGGCGATCCGCACGGCTTCAGCACTTCCGTACCACTCGTCAGGTTTGTTCTGCGCGTCGACCCATGCGATTGTTCCGACTGCGAGGTTGAACTTACCTTGCAGACCGCGGACCGGTTGGCTAAAAAACTTAGCGCGCGAAAACGCCGCAGCTTCGGTGGGAGTCAATTGCCTGGACCATGTAACACGCGCTTTCGGATTCGCGCCCGGCCCTTTCGACTTGTACTCACCAAACCATGCTGTCTTTTCGCGCGCCGGATCGCGCCAGTTGTCCCAGCCTTCCGCTCTGATGTGTGAACCCAGCCAACAATCGATGAACACCACCCGCGCATAAGGACGCCACGGCCGGCCGAGATAAACCCCATTGCCCGTGTTCTCTCCAGTCAGCCGGCAACGCAGAAAAACGAAACCAGTGTTTTGTTCATTGTCGGTACGGAAATGTGCGCTGACGTAGCCCTGGCCCTTGCTGTGAATCGTGCAGTCTTCAAACACGGCTGACGCCGTTCCGAAGATGAAGTCGACGTGTCCTTCGATGTAACAGTTTTTGAAGTAGTGACGACTGCCATTCACAAACAACGTATCCTGCCAGCCGAGAAAGCGACAGTTCTCAAACGACGCGCGTTCGGCATCGACGAACAACGCCACGGCTTGCGAGCCAGTGCCGAAGGTGTTTTCGAAAGACACGTTCTCGGCGCGAAAGTCATTTGCATTGACGAGTGTGCTAAACGCGAGTCGCGTATTACCGGCCTGTAGTGCACTGAGTTTGAAAGTGAGGATAGTCTTGAGCGGATCTTCACCACGAAACGTAATGTGATTCTTCCCGGCGCTCACTCGGATCTGTTCGTTGTAAACACCGGGCTTGATCTGAATCACCACGGGCTTGCTGTTGTTATCCGGAACCCCGTCCAACGCCTGCTGCACAGTCTTAAAATCACCCGACCCATCCGCCGCCACGACGATCTTTTGCGAACCTCGCGCTTCAGCCACAAAAAGGCACAAAAAGCACAAAAGAATTGCTGACGGCCTAAGCCATCGAATGCTTACTTCTCGACTCATGTCAGGTAATTGGTATGACCGATCACGGTGCTCTGTCTTTGCAGGCGAGATATTGCGCTTGCTGCGCTACGCTGTCAATAACAAATTTGTACCAATCCAGACAGTCGCTGAATTTAGGTAAGACCAATCATGAATGAAGTTATGGGTTGGACTACCAGCCGATTGGTATACAATGTCTGGCCCACGAAGGCTGCGGGTTTTTGTTCCAAGTCTTTGATTCGCCCTCATGGCTTCTTCACATCCGCAACGGCTGCAGACGGAGTGCCGGAAGGTCTGATCAGGTCGAGACCTGGCTGTTAGTCGATCTGCTAACAACTCAGAAATGCTCCGAGGCCAAGCTTCGCCAGTCGGCCTCAGAATTCAAAGGAGATCTAACAATGAAAAATCTTACTCAGAAATCTTCACATCAGTTTCTTGGCGCAGCGCTGTGTGTAGTAGCGCTGGCGCTGTTCGTTACAGTCTTCGGAGTCATCGTCGTTCTCGCTCAAAACGAGCAGGTGCCGTTTACTGCCACCGCCACAGCAGTGATCACGGGGGTGACGCATCTGCCTGGTGGGCTGACCCAGGTGAACTTCAACACTTCAGGCTCGGCGAACCATCTGGGGAACTTCACTGGACCGTTGACGCGCCTCCAGGATAATCAGGGGAATTTTGGCAGCACCGCGGTCATCGTCGGGGCCAATGGGAAGGACAGTGTTTTCTTTTCCGTCAGTGGGCGTTTTGAGCGTTCGAAGGACAAGTGTCTGGCCACATCCACCGGTGTCTACACCGTGACCGGCGGCGCCGGCGCATTCGCAAACGCCACCGGGAGCGGGACAATCAGCACGCAGATCGACGTGTGCGCCGGTACTGCCACCGGGACGTATACGGGAACGATCTCCAAGCCGAAATCGAACTAAGAGAAACTTGCGCGGATCGCATTTAGGATCCCCCACGTCCTGTCTTGAACTTGGGAAAATGCAACTGCACTCTGGCAAATTGCATGTTGAATCTCCGGCATAATGCTTTGAATTCCGCAGATCTTGTTTGCTAAGGCAAAATTCAATCTTGAATGCGCCGGATCATGTATTGAATTTGGAAGATCATGGATTGATCCTGGCGGATCTCGTCATGATCCCGGAGATCTCAATCAAGATCTGGCAGATCTCAATTAGGATCTTCGGGATCTCAAACATGATCTGAGAGGTTCAAGTTGCAATTTCCGAGGAGCAAGTTAAGAAACCGCGTTGACTAGTAAGTCCTTGTTAAATGCAATATGAGATCTGGAACGAGATAACTGCACTACAGCAAATCACAGACGGTAATCTGCGTTTGCTTACATGATCTGGTCAATAGTAAAGGGAAGCCGCTACCGCGAGGTGATACTGACTGTGTCCAAGCCGGTGGTGGGAACCGGCTATTGGACCGACGAGTCAGGACAAACGTGAGTTGTTTGTAAAAAGCTCTCGCTCGAGCATTGCGATCTGAACATCAACCATACCGTAGACATTCATCTCACCGCACCGAGTGAAGACACTATGCTTGGCAGTTTTCGCAAGTGATTTAGGATCGGCAGCAGTCTCCACTGCTGCCAGGAGCACAAGCAACGCGGCGGCCCTTGTGCCTTGGTCATCACCCTGGCAGATCATCTCCGCGAGGGCTTCGACCTTTTGTTCGGGTGAATCGTTTTCAGAATCGTCGGCGGCGGTGATGTTGTCCACGATGCATTCGCCGTCTTCTACCCGCAGCACGAGCTCCGAGAGTATTGGATCATTGATTTCCAAAGCGTATCGGATGATGGCCCGTGAGCCGTTATCGATCGATTTATCGTTAACGACAGACTCCGCGCGTCTTCTAAGAACATCGCTCATCTGCGTTTGATTGAGAGTTTTGTTTGTAACTGCGTTGATTATGCGAGGTGTGTGTTCGCGCACGGTTGCGCTACTATGACTAGCCATGACTTTCATCCTTTCTAGTGAAGGTTGAGGGTACAGGGTCGGCTTTGTGTGCAACCACAAGTCGGCCCGCTTCAGTTTTGGAGGCGTGACGGCACTATAGCATGGCCCAGCATATGATTAAAGAAATTCTTGCCGCTGGTAGTGGGGTAATAGTGTGTTGCTGCCGGGACATTGCGGGACATTATGGGACGGTTGGTTAGTTCTTGGTACGTTTTGGTAAAGCGTAGTAGGAAGCGAGGCTCAGGCTTCTTGAATCACTTTCTCAAACTGATTGAGGAGTCGGATGTGATCCGAAGTTCTCAACGGAGCACCTGAGTAGTATTTCTTAAGCGGGAATGGGGTGTCGGTCACTCTTTGAATCGTGAAAGGTGTAAAAAGCTGTTTGGACTCAGTGGAATCAAACGCCAGAGTAATTCCAACCGTCTCAAATGGTAGACTATTACCAAGATAGATCCGAACCAGATCGGTAATCTCTTTGCCGAGAAATTCAAACATAGGGCTAATCGCAGGTAGCGACATCTCGCTCGAAAACACTAGTTCGCTCAAGTAGTTTTTTTGAGAAATTAGAGTCGGGCGGTTAGACAGCCCAAATCGCTCCGCGCCCCAATCCAGTATGTCTTGGAGGATCTTTTCGGAAGCATCTGTTGAAGTACTGGTTTCAATAACCACTCCCCAATCAAAGAAAATTAACTTGTTAATTCCGACATCTCCAAATTTCCCTAACTCAAAAGTAAGCCCCTTGTTTTGACTGTCCAATATTTCATCAGCCGTGGTCGGACGTTTGACAAAACTGTACCGTTCCACAAATGCGTTCATAAAGTCGTGCGCTATCGGACGACCAGAGGGGTTTAGTTCCTCGGCATTAAGATAAGCAATCACTCTAGCTGTTCGGATTGCTAATAGTTCCATAATTAAACCTCTGGAATTTACGCTTGAGCCGATAGCGTAGCAACGCTAGTTCGCTGCTCATCGCGCTTTGACGGTTCATTCCCGGCCCATCTCTGCGCTTGTTTGAAATCCTGAAAATTAAGGACATTTGATGGTTCGGGGGTTGCTAAGCGAATAATCTGCGAGCTAATTACTTCGAAATCGTTGGCACCGGCTGCCGCTTCAATTTCTTCATTACTGAAAGCTGGATCATCTTCAAAGGACGGCCTTGTCAGTATCTCACGTCTAAACTGATCGAACTCTGTAAGAAACGAGCCAAAGCTTTCAAACTTAATCGAGAGTCGCAAATCAAATGCCTGCGCGAGCCGCTTTAGAGTCCTAACGCTCCAAGCTTCATAGTTAACATCTTCCAACACAGAAATGCGTTCCTGTCGCATGCCTGCCCGCTCTGCGAGTTGTCGCTGCGTCCAGTTCCGATCTTCCCTAAGCACCTTGAGTTGTGAAGCGATATAGGTGTTCAGGAAATCATCGGCGTAAATATGCCGCGTCTCCTCATCTCGAAACTCAACTCTTAGCCTATTAGTCAATTCGCTCATGTTCGCACCGTCTGTTATTAGGGTCTGCCAAAATTTCTTCGCGGATCACGGCGGCACGTTCTGCCGCGTCCACCGGTTGAAGCACATCGCCAACTTCAATAGCCCCGTACAGCAATGTAAATTCGGAATTGTTGTCCACTGGCCCTCTGCACAGCATCGGTCTAAGCTGCACATTCCCCTTCACACGCAGTTTATAGATATGCGGAACGCCAGTTCCCGCCAATAGCTGAGTCGGCAAGTCTGGCCCTGCGATAGCCAACATATCCAGTTTTGCACGTAAGAGTTTTCGCTGAACTCGCTCCAACCTCCGCGTCCATTCCGCAAAAACGTTCACTCCGTGTCGATCTACGTGATCGTAAATTACCCACATCGCATTATAACAAAATTATCATTTCGCGGAGCGATTTATCTTGACGGCCGTATGATATTTTTATTATACTCCGTAAGAGGTTGAGGATCAATGAGAAAGCCCATCTAACGCCCTTTGGATTGGATCGTTGGATGGGCCTATCTTTCGGAGACGTGTCTGAGTGGCTTAAGGTGCCTGACTTAAAATCAGAGCGAGGGCGGCAACCCTCCGTGGGTTCGAATCCCACCGTCTCCGTTAAATTAAGCCCCGATGGAAGCGCTAACTTCCACCGAGGCAATCTAACCACACAGCCAAGGCTATGCGATCTTACACCCGCACTATACCCCTTTCGATGTGTGGACTCAATAGGAGAGTCCGCGATGGTTTGCCACAATTGCCAGATCCGAACAAGAAGTTTGGGAAGGATCGAAAAGGCGTTCAACGCTTCCGCTGTAATGGTTGCAGAAAGACATTTTCAGAACTCCAGGATCGCCCACTTGGGACAATGCGCCTTCCGATAGAGAAGGCTCTGCAAGTGCTACAGCTACTCGTGGAAGGCGTTTCCATTCGTAGCGCAGAACGAATCACAGGCGTCGAAAAAGAATACGATTATCTCGCTACTTGAACGTGTTGGTGAACGCTGCGAAATGCTACTTGAGAATCTGATCCGAAACGTTCCGGGCAAAGATGTTCAGTGCGACGAACTTTGGGCCTATGTGCAAATGAAAGAGAAGACCAAAACACATAAGGCTCTAACGACTGAAAGCTCGGTGATGCCTATTGTTTTGTTGCTATCGAACGCTCAACAAAGCTTGTGCTTAGTTGGCATCTAGGCCGACGTTCTGCGGGTGACACAGACGTTTTTATCAGCAAGTTGGACCACGCGACACAAGGTCATTTTCAAGTGATCACAGATGGCATTGGCTGGACACTTGGCGGTCGTACAGACTTCGCGCAGTTAATCAAAGTTTATGGCGAGACACCGGACGAACACAGATACTCTCCAGCAAAGGTTTTAGGAACCAAAGCAGAACCCGCGCACGGACGCCCCGATCCTGATCGCGTCTGCACGTCAAACGTTGAACGGCAGAACCTCACGATCAGAATGTCGATGCGCAGACTTACCCGATTGACAAACGGCTTTAGTAAGAAGTGGGAGAATCTGAAAGCGGCATACGCTCTGCACTTCGCGCATTACAATTTTTGCCGGATTCACAGTTCGATCAAATGCACTCCGGCGATGGAAGTGGAATTACAAAGAGCGTATGGTCGCTGAAAGATCTTTTAACCGCCTAAACGGTTATCTGATCGTCGATAAGTGACTCAACGGGCACTCCCGCGAGTTTGGCATAAGCGAGCAGCACCACAAGGGGCGGCTCGTTTTTGTTTAACTCGTACTTTGAAACGACGCAGTAGTCCTTAAGTTCGAGGTACTCGGCAACCTCTGACTGTGACATTCCGCGCTTATAGCGGATTTGCAGTAGCTTTTCCGCCAAGTGTTTCGGGCGTGGTCGTGGGTATCCCATTTCTACTCCTCCCTCAATAGACCAAGCTTGTGCAACTCGTCTTCTTGTTCGGTCGAGAGCTTGCCTGCGACCGCTCTTAGGTAAAACTTGCGAGCAATCTCCCGATAGCGCGAATCGCTAAAGCGCGTGTGGGGCATGAGGCATTCAATAGCGCGGTCCAGTCCGAGACGCCCTTGCTCTATGAGCGCTTGATTACGCCGTGTAAGTGTTGTGCGAGAACGAATGCGAGTTCTGGAAAATTTGAGTAAGGTTGAAAAGCTATCTGCCAGTCTTCATGGTCAAGCGGCGGACTCTCAGAGTCCGTGTTAGCATTGCCGTGCCATAGTCGATCCTCTTTCTTAACGGAAAAGGATTCGGCTGTGTAGGGCTGGCAAGCGTTCACGCGCTTGTCAGTCCGCGCCGTGCGGCGCATCCTAACATCGAAAAGATTGAAAGAATCGATAAAGAATCAGCAACACACTATTACCCCACTACCTTGCCGCTTTAATTCTTCAGACCACCGTTTTAAGAAACTCGCGATCATCTTCTGATAGTTTGGAGCCGCCTACTTCGGTCATTGCTGTAATCTAAAGGCGCTACTGACTTTGTACTCTGGCGTGAAGTCTGAATCATCCACTGTGAGCATTTTGATACTAATGTGGGGCGTCCCCTTAGTCCCCCCTCACCAAGGGACCGACGACGCCCCGGCCCCACACTCTGGGCGGTGTGAGGTACGCGGTTATATCTGTGTGTGTAAATAGACATCACAACGCGTCAACTAATGATCGAACATCTGCATACCATGCAAAAAATTTTCTATCTAAGACACACCCCTACCCACTCGCTAAACGCGAGTTGCCCACTACTTGAAGGATGATTAACGCTTATCTATAGGGCACGGTAACAATCATCAAAATGATGGTTGACGCCATCGGAGTCGATTCTGGTGGCTTAGCCCCGGGACATTCGATCTGTCCCGCAAGCAGAGAACCGGCAAGCGTCAGGCTGAGGATCGTTGCGGCGCTTATTCGGCGTAAGGTCTTCACGTTAGGTGCCTCCCAGTTGAGATGCAAAAATTTTGCATCTCCCAAACTAGTGCACCCATTGATCTTCTTGCAAGAGCCACAGGGAACTGCGTAAGATGCCGCCCGGAGTGCATTAGTCCCTTTCCTTGCTTCAATGTGAATAGTGGGTTCTCACATGACCTTGCGGCCCTCACTTCTGCGCGAACTGGAAAAGCCGAACATTAGTGTCGAAAGGCGCGCAGAGCTTTGCTGCGAAATCGCTAAAGAATTCGAAAATAAAGGTGAATATGAGGATGCGCGAAAGGCGCTTAGTGGCTACTGGCGACGCACGGGTGAGCATCCGAAAGTAGCAGACTTGGAAGCGAGCACGGCAGGAGAAGTGTTGTTACGTGTCGGAGCACTGACAGCGGCAATCGGGAGCAGCATCAGATCACAGAAGCACAGGAAACAGCGAAAGACCTAATCAGTGAAAGCCTCACGATCTTTCGGGCACTTCACTATCGCAAGAAGATAGCGGAAGCACAAACAGAACTCGCCCTGGTTTATTGGCGCACAGGCGAGATCAATGAAGCGCGTGATCTTCTCAGGGAAGCGCTTTCACACTTGGCGACAGACAGCGAATTGAAGGCAAAAGCGGTCGTGAGAGTGGCTATTGTAGAACATTCCGCAGGGCGGAACGAGAAAGCGTTGCGAACGCTCACGAACCACGCGCCACTATTTGAGAAGATTCACAACCACACGCTTAAAGGCAGTTACCACGTCACTCTTGGAAATCGACTAGAGAACCTGTGGGAGTCAGGCTCGCATCCTGATTATCTTGATCGCGCTCTTATAGAGTACGCCGCCGCTAGTTATCATTTCGAAAGGGCACAACACAGATGTTATCTTGCTAACACAGAAAACAATCTCGGGTTTCTCTACTTCAAGATCCATCGATTCGAAGACGCGCATAAACATTTGGACCGTGCGCGCCGTGTGCTGGTAAGTCTCAAAGACGTTAGCGGAGCAGCACAAGTCGATGAGACTCGCGCTTGCGTGTATCTCCAACAGGGACGTGTCAGCGAAGCCGAACGGGTAATGCGTTCGGCGGTGCGGAATCTGGAAAAGAGCGAGAGTCACGAGCTTTTAGCAGAGGCTTTGATAACGCATGGCAGAGCGTTGGCCCGTCTTAGAAATTACGGCGCATCACTCATTTCTTTTCGACGGTCAATTACCTTGTGCGAACACACCGGAAGCCTCAGCCAAGCGGCTGATGCGGCGCTGGCTGCGTTTCAGGAAATCGGAGAACGCTTAACCGTATCGGAGAGCGGGCCGCTTAGTTCCGGTCGTGGGATGAGTGAAGAAAAACGAGCGTTTGAGCATGAGGCTATAAAACATGCGCTTGAAAACGCCAAAGGCAGCATAACTAATGCGGCTCGCAATCTTGGTATCTCGTATCAGGCGTTAGCTTACATGCTGGAAACTCGACACAGGGATTTGCTCAAAGTGCGAACTCCAGCGCGGAGGCGACCGCTGAAACGCTCCAAGGGCTCGTAATTAGGGCGTTGTGTGAGGCTAGTCGCAAACTGTCCGCTTTGTATCCGCCACCGAATATCAGCACAATAGGTCTCTGCAGAGCTCTAAGTTCAATCTCATACAACATTTCATAGGTGAATAAAGAGCAGACTACGACCGTCCCGCAGAGCGCGAGCCGATTATCCCCCTTACTAAAAGCTGGATAACTTCCTAACGGATCAGACTGAGGATCGTTAGGATTACCGTTGTCGTAATGCTAGTGGACATATGATTCGGCGGTGGCTGTTGAGCCGTAATTCCCGGCGAGTCGATTGTCCCGGCAAATGTAGAGACTGCGAGCACCACAGTAAGGATTGCAATGGCACTCGCTTGGCGTAATTCCTTCACTCTTTTGTACCTCCCGGCAAGATGCAAAAATTTTTGTATGACCGTAGATCACCGCACCCTTTCTTGCAAGAGCTGACGGACTGAGTTACATTTGACGCCTGTTGGGAGGCTTGTGTCCTGGCAGTCAGTGTAAACGAACCGTTCTCACGATGACGTTACGGACCTCACTCTTGCGCGAATTAGTAAATCCAAACCTCAGTGTGGGAGGCCGAGCGGAGCTTTGCTGTGAACTCGCTAAGGAATTTGAGAACAAAGGCGAGTATGACGAAGCGCGTGAGGTTCTTAGTGACCTATGGCCTGGCAGAGAACAACGGCCAAGACTAGAGGGCTTAGAACCGAACATCGCTGCCGAAGTCCTAATGCGAGCGGGAGTGTTGACTGGATGGAGTAGCGAGCAGATCGCGGATGCGCAGGAAAAAGCGAAGGACTTAATCAGCGAAAGCCTCACCATTTTTGAATACCGACAATCCAAAGAGAAAATAGCCGAAGCACAAACAGAACTGGCGCTCTGTTACATGCGTGCCGGTGAATACAGCAATGCGTCTGATCTTCTCAAACTCGCACTCACGCATTTGACCACCGACTGTGAGTTAAAGGCGAAGGCTGTACTCCGATCCGGCATCGTGAAGCGACACGCAAGCCCGCTCGGTGAGGCGTTGGCATACCTCACGGAGAATGAGTCTCTGTTTGAGAAGATCGATGATCAGTTGCTCAAGGGTTGTTACCACCAGGCTCTCGGTGATGTGCTCAAGGATCTTTGCGAGTCAAAGAGTCAGGAAGACTATCTTGATCGCGCGTTCATCGAATATGCCGCAGCGAGTTTTCACCTTGAGCAGGTCGGACACAAACGCTATCTCGCCAATGTTGAAAACAATCGCGGGTTTCTATATCTCAAGATCAATTACTGCAACGAAGCGCATGAACACTTAAACCGCGCCCGACGCATCTTTATTGCCATCAACGACAGGATTGCGTTGGCGCAGGTAGATGAAACTCGCGCTCGCGTGTTTCTGAAAGAAAAGAAAGACGCAGAAGCGGAAAAAGCTGCGTGCTCAGCGGTGCGTGTTTTAGAAAACAGTGATCGGTCATCGTTGTTAGCAGAGGCATTAAAACGCCACGGCATTGCCCTGGCGCGGCTTGGATCTTTCAATGCCGCGCTTAATGCTTTCCGGCGAGCGGTTGATTTATATATAGCCGCTGATTCTTTCAACCGCGCGGCCGACGTCTCGCTCACCTTGTATCAGGAACTGGGAGAACAGTTAGCGATCAAAGGCGCGATCAGTGCCTCAGGCAGACCGTTGGACGACGAAGTCTTTTTACTCGAGCAGCAGCTAATAAAACAGGCCCTTGAGAACGCTCAGGGCAGAGTTACTTCCGCCGCCCGCACTCTTGGCATGTCGTATCAGAGACTAACCCACAAGTTGACGACAGAACACAAAGACTTGCTCACCGAACGGACCCCAGCGAGACGCCGCGCAAGGAAAATAGTGATGTCCTAACGGGGTGGGTCGAGGCTTTGATCCTTAACTTCCGTTGAGAAGCGTTTGTATTCGCTGAAGGTGAGAGTTGAATAAGCTGTGATGTGATCGAATAGACCGGGATAGTCGGTGCCGTTGATGCGCGTTACCAGTGGTAACCAGATGCCGGTTGGCAAATGGATCATCTCGTAGTACACGGCCGGAGTTTTTTGATTTGATTGAGTGGCAGTTTGCGGCCAACCAACGAGCCGCGTGACGATTCGATCCTTTACATCAATCCACATCTCACCGGTGAGCTGCGCGATATATTTCTCGCTATCCTTGAACAGTGCACCGGGCCGCGGTCTAAACGTGAGGATCAGCATTTCGCGGCCTTCATTCTGTTCGCGTCGACTCACGTTCAACTCACAGTTTGCTAAAAACGTGTGAACGTCGATTACCGCCTTGTCACCACCAAAGAGAAATCGTCCATACGAGCCGAGCGGTAACATTCCACTACGATCCCCGACCGGCTGAGTTTGCGAAACGGAAACTGAGGCCAGTCTCTTCTCCTCTTTTTCGAGACGCTCGCCCGCTTGCAGTCGTTTCTTTTCCAACTCAGCAGGCGGTACAGGCACACCATCCCGACTAGTCACCAGCAGCACGCCACGGCCACGCGTGCCATTTGGCAAGGTCGGCATGAACACTTCGTAGACAATGATCTCCTCTTTGACTTGTCCTTTATTCCCTCGTTCACGCTTAACGGACTCCAGGACGTAGCTGTAATCAGAAACCATGTCGCCGGAACCCTTGCAGCTCAACTCTTTCACCAGAGCACTGACGTCAACCGTGTCTTCGAGATTGGCAGGCACGATCGACTCGCAAGCCTGCGGGATCGCAGTTTTGTGTTTGTCACCTTTGACCTGAATGTCCTGTGCCGCAACGGAGAAGCACGACACCACGATCAACAAAATAGCTTGGCTGACAGCTCTCATCCCAACCAGAGATTATCAGAGAACAAAAAAGAGGGCACATAAAGCACAGAACTGATGTGCTTTATGTGCCTCTTTGTGGCTATTGCTCGTTGTGGCTTACTTCGCCTTCACGTTGATGTTGCCACCGCCGAGCGGGATGAGCGCAAGGTTAGTGCCGACACGACGCCAGATCAGACCGTTGTTATCAAGGATCGTGATCGCGTAAGCATCGTACGAACGTGGCGACAACAGATCACCGTCGCGCGTGTCGACGATGAAGCTATAGTTGCCGAACGTAGCGACGATGGCGCCAGTGTTCCGATCGACCTTCTGAACCGAGCACTTGCCCTTGAACGACGAACGGTTCGAGATGCTCGTGCCGGGTTCATTCGAGAAGTTCAGGAACCCTTGCGACCAACTGTTGCTCTTGACGATGTAATTGAAACCGTCAAGACCACGGAAGATGAAGATCGAGTTACCTTTCGGACTGCCGTTCTTGCCCTTAACGGTGAAACCAAAATTACTCTTACCGTTAACGCTTTCCGAATCAGGTATCCAGCCCCCACCCGTAGTCTGCTGCTCGTCAGTGCCAACCGCGACGTTCAGCGTTCCGAGACCTACAGGATTTGCGGTCCAGTAACCATTGCTGGCAACGATCTTGACCTTCACGACATAAGTATCAGCCGCGACACCGGACAGGAACGAGATTGCGTCGCCGTTACTATCAACCGGCACGTTGGTCACCGTCATGTCAGGCGTGCTGCCCATATTGTTTATGTTGAAGATCTCAAAAACGACCTTCGCGAGAGTGATGTCACCCGGGGCTCCATCCGGATCCTGTGTCAGGTGTGCCGCGAGACGCACCGTCGCAGTAGTCACTGATGGACCAGATGTGATCACACCCATATCGCCGGTGTAGGTAGTTTCGGCAGTTTCCTTGTTCACCGTAATCGTTACTGTGGCGAGTGATTGCGCACCATGCGGATCAACCACCTTCAGATCGATTGGGTAAACACCGGCTACCACGAGTGGTTTGCCGGAAATAGTTAACGTGCCGACACCCGGTGTCACCGTCAGTCCTGCCGGTACCGCTGAGAGAACTGAAAGGGTGAGATCCGCCACCGCATCATCCGGATCGGAAACCGAAACATTTACTGTCGTAATCGGATCGCTGTACTGCACCGTCTGCGACAGCAGATTGATCGTGAACACCGGCTTGTCGTTAACAGCGTTGACTGTGACGTCAACTGTTGCTGTTGACGTGGCGCCGTGTCCGTCGTCGATGGTGTAAGTGAATGAGTCGGGACCGAAGTAGTTCGATTCAGGCGCGTAGTGCAAGGTCTTGTCGGGGTTAACCGAGACCGTGCCGTGTGCACCCTGCGTGACCGAATTGATATTCAACGTATCGCCGTCGGGCTCCGTGTCGTTCGCGAGGACGTTGATGTCGACCGGTGTGTCTTCATCGGTGGTGGCCGTATCGTTATTCGCGATGGGCGCTGCGTCCTGAGTGATGGTTACGTTGCGTCCGGCGACAGTCAGCGAACCGCTGCGTGCCGATCCGGTGGTGTTTGGCGCCACTGTGAAGTTCACAGTGCCGTTGTTGCTGCCACTCGCTCCGGAATCCACAGTGATGAATGGGCTGTTGCTCACTGCGTTCCAATCGCACGGAGCAGTTGCCGACAAGTTCTTCGTCACCGTAACACTGCCGGTGTTGCCGGGTGAGAAGAACGCCTGGCTAAGCGGCGAGACGGTCGCGCACGACGTTGGAATCGTGACCTTGAAAGCGCCTCGACCGTGTGTAAACGCGAACAAGCTCGTCACACCGTTGTTGTTTACGGCCGTGAGCGACTCGACGACTGTGTTCGAGAAGCCAGTCGTTTCGCGCGCCCAGTTTGCGCCGCCGTCAAGCGAAACAAACACGCCGAGATCGGTGCCGACGTAGATGCGTTGATTGTCGTTTGGATCGATGGCAACGCTGTGCGCCGGAATGTCAGGAATCGCGTTCACGTTTCCGGCAGTTTGCGTTCCATCTGCGAGCGTCCAGGTTGCGCCACCGTCGGTACTCCTGAAGACGTGACCGGCGCTGGTGCCTTGAGCGTTCGGCGTGCCATTGAAGTTTGAGATTGTGGCCCAAACGTTGTTGGCATTCGACGGATCGTATTCAACCCACGAGATCGTGCCGTTGCCGTTACCGCGTGGTGTGAAAGTTTGCAGCCATGTAGTGGCCAGCACACTCGCGGCATTCGCCGTAGTACCAATGGTCGTACGACGAAACTGTCCCGACGCCGCGCCGTTGATAACGACGTTGGAGTTGCCGGGAGCAATCGCCATCGCTGTGATTGAACCGCCGGTCAACTGTGCGTTGGCAGTCCTGATCCAGTTGGTCGCGTTGTTATCAGTGCGCCACATGAAACGGCCGCCAATCCACAAACGCGTCGGCGTGTTCGGATCCATTCGGAAGACTGTAATGAATGGGAAAGTGTCGCCCGCGATGCCGGTGATGACAGACGCGGAACTCGCGCCACCATTCGTCGAACGACGCAATGAAAGGCCAGTCGTTTCGAAAAAGATGGTGTTGGTGTTGGCGGGATTAACTGCAACGTAACCGCCGTCGCCGCCGTTGATGCGGGCCCATGCGTTTGGACCAGCAGCGTCCGTGCCGCGATTCGTACCGTTGTCCTGCGTGCCGCCGAAGTAAGTCTGTCCGTTTGGATAGGGCAGACCGTGGTAGAACTGCGTCACAGCGTAGTTGTTATTCAACGGTCCCCAGATAACAGGACTCGGAACCGTAAAGAAACCGCCGGGCGTGAACTCGTTACCGCAGATCGGGCTCGTCGGTGTGATTGCGCCGCCGCCCGGAGTTGTGCCGGTTGCGTATCCGACATTGCCTGTTTTGGCGTTGTTCGTCTGGTAAATGCCGCCATCGTTTCCGGCGAACAATGTTTGATTGGTGCTGCCGTTGTAGTTCGGATGGAAGAGCAGAACGTGGTTGTCGGCGTGGACCAGTTGCGGATCGCCGTTGTTTGGCGGAGTGCCGTTGCCCTGGAACCACCAGTACGATGCCACTGCCCAGTTAGCGCCGCCATTGTCTGAACGGAAGAGATCGACACCACCGACCCAGACCGTGTTTGAGTCAGTTGGATCGACGGCGATCACGTTGTCGTACCAGCCCTGATTCAAGAATTGGCTGGTGCCGAGTCCGCATTGCGTCAAAGCACCGTTAACCGGGTTGGCGAGCAGGAGCGTGTCCTGAAGATTGGCGCTTGTGTTGCGCACCTGAGTGGTCCATGTGCCGGTGGCGCCGGAACCGGTGGAACGGAACACGCCGAGCAGACCATCAGTGTAGTTGGCGGTCGGGAAGTTTGGATTTGTTCCCGCGCCGCACGAGATACATGAGGCCATGGCGTAAACGACGTTTTGATTTGACGGCGCGATAGCGAGCGCCGTGCGACCCTGATTTACTTCAGAGAAGACGTCTTCCCACGTACCGGAACCGCCCGCATCTGTGTTGCGGAAGATGTGTGAGCGCGAGAATGTTCCGACCGCGGCAAAGATGTAATCCGTTCCCTGATCGGTACGCATCACGAGATCCATCGCACCGTTCGCGCCGTTCGCAACGGTGGAGGCGATTTGCAGCGTCCATGTAGTGCCACCGTCGAGACTGCGCAACACACCGCTACGCGTGGCTGCGTAGACGTGTTGACTGTTTGCCGGACTGACGACGATGTCGTTTACGAAAAAGAAATCTGCGTTATTGATCGTGGCCGGGAGGCGGGTCCAGTTTGCGCCCGCGTCTGTTGTCTTGAAGAGGCCGGCTCCACGAACACCGTCTGCGTTGAAGAATCCCTCGCCGGTGCCGGCGTAAAGAATGTTTGGATTCGCAGGATCGATCGCCATGCACGTGACAGCGATGTTTGCGAGAAAGTCGTTGAGTGGCGCCCACGTTGTACCGCCATTCGTGGTTTTCCAGATTCCGCCCGCAACTGCTGCGGCGTACATCGTGGTTGGGTTTACCGGATCGATAACGAGGGCGCGTGTGCGACCGCCGACGTTGCCTGGCCCGAGTGACTGCCAGGTACCGAGTGCGCCGCTCGTTGAAGCGCTGCCATCGCCCGCGCCTGCGCCGCCAGTGCCGCCGGGAAACTCGGGATCGTCAAACACTTCTTCTGCTTCGTTGCTGTCCGCTGCGGCGTCCATGTTTTTGTTCTTCCGGGTTGAGAAGCGCTTCATCTTTTTGATCTTCTCTTTGGCCTGGAAGTAGCGTTCGACAGGAAGGACCTTCTCGCCTTTGGGCAGGCGTTTTTGCAAATACCATTCGAGTGCTTCGCGTGGTTGATCGAAGCGTTCGCCGTCGAGATCCTTTTCGCCGTTGAAGAGTGCGGCGAGTCGTGGATTGCGTTTGACGAGCGCGCGGCGCGCGGCTAGTTCTTTGCGCTCTTTACGCGATTCGCGTTTTGTGCGCGCCTCTCTTTCTTGTTCGGACTTGGATTCCTTTCGTTCTACGCGTGCCTTTTGTCGTTTCGTTTGTTTAGTGACCGCGAAAGTCGCGACACCATTGAAGAAGAGCGTACAGATCAAGGTCAGGGATGCTAGGAGGCGATTCATCTTGAAGAATATTCCTTTCGGGAGCGTCGGTAGTTTTATAGAGACAATTGCTCTCCTATTAGCCTTCGTAAATAGGAGTTCACTTTCGGCACTGAAGATTCGAAAACGCTAAGCTGTAAGGTAGGGCTCAGGCATTATGCCTAGGGCAGCACCGCCACGCAAGCCTTCAAATGCTGGAATTAAAAGGAGTTTGTTCCAGGAACAAGCCACAAAAAGGCCCAAAAAGCACCATATTCTTTCTTTTGTGCTTTTTGGGCCTCTTTGTGGCTAAGTTTCGTTGAGATATTTTTTGAACCAGGCATAGAGTTCCTGGTACCAATAGCGGCTGTTCTCGCCCTTCAAAATCCAGTGGTTTTCCTCCGGCCAGACGATCAAACGACTCGGAATTCGCAGCCGTTGCAGCACGCTCCAGTTCTCCAGCGTCTGATTCAATGGGACGCGAAAATCGTTTTCGCCGACTGACAAGAGCATCGGCGTGCGGAAGTTCTTCGCAAACCGGATCGGATTCTGCTCACGCCAGACCGGACCCTGTTCCCACACTGGTCCGCCATTACTAACCTCGCGTGAATAGATTGTGTCGCTTGTGCCCCACTGCGACTCGAGATTGATCAAACCGGCATGACTGATCAGTGCTTTGTAACGCGTGGTGGTCGCCTGCATCCAGTTTGCCATGTGGCCGCCATAACTCGCGCCGGCGCCAATCTGTTTTGAACCATCAACGAACGGAAACAACTTGATTGCTTCATCTGCTCCTTCGTTGATCTCATCACCCGGTCCTTTGAATGGATCACCCTGAATACTCTGCGAGAACGCTTCACCAAACCCCGTTGAGCCGGAGTAGTTAGTCAACAATACGACGTAGCCGGGACGCGAAAGCATGTAGTAATTCCAGCGCAGTCCCCAGTTGTCGCGCCACATGCTGTGTGGTCCACCGTGCATCACCACGAAGAGGGGATACTTCTTGTGCTCGTCAAAATTCGGCGGCAAGGCGACCATGTTGTGAATTCGCTTGCCGGCCTTGCTCGTAAACCAGAAGTGACGCAATGGCAACCAGTCGATCTTTGCGACTTGTTCGGCGTTGAAAGTCGTGAGTGGTTTTTGTGTTTTGGACTTGAGATCCAAAAGGAATATCTCAGGCGGATTAGTTGCACTTTCCCAGCTCGCAATCAGAATCGGTGACGACGCACGAGCAGGAATCCTGAGGTTCGTGTAAACGCCGCGGGTCATGTCCATCGCCAGCGTCACCTCGCCGCCGTCCGCTGGCATCGTGAAGAGCTTTTCGTTTCCTGCTTCTTCAGCCGTCAGGTAGATCGACTTGCTGTCGGGGGTGAATGCAAAACTGCCAACGGAACGATCCCACTTCGCGGTGATGATCTGCGGCTGGCCCATGTTCGGCCACGCAAACTTTGCGAGCCGCTCGAGATGATAGGTTTTGTTATCAGTTTCGACTTCACTGCCCGCGTACAGTGCCTTTCCATCCGGTCGAAATGCAGGACGGCTGAAGTTATCACCACCGCTGGTGAGACGCGTGGGCTCGCCGCCATTCGCTGACACTTTGAAGAGATCCGTGTTCGTGTTTGCGTACGCTGCCGCATCTCGGTTTGTTGAGGCGACGAAGACGATGGCGTCGCCTTCAGGCGTCCACACCGCGTCGAGTTCCTCACCCGAATCACTGACACGACCGGCAAACCCGCGTTCACTCACCAGCTTTGTTCCCGCCAGAAGATCTTTCGCTTTTGCGCCCGGTTGAATGTTCTGCACAAACAGGTGAGCCTGCATGTCGTCGAGCCATCGATCCCAGTTGCGAACGGGAAACTTCTCATAAACACGGGCGCGATATTTTTGAGCTTTGCGCTCGGCAGCCATCTTCTTGTTAGCGTCGTCATCAGCAGCGCCGGGATAGACAGTGCTCACGAAGAGCAATGCTTGTCCGTCAGGCCGCCACTGCGGCGACCGCGCTCCGGTCGAAAGGGAAGTCACGCGCACTGCTTCACCGCCGTCCGCGATATCGAGCACGTAAATCTGGCCCGCCTCATCACCCTCGCGCCGTGCCGAAAATGCAATCCGTTTGCTGTCAGGACTCCACGCCACCCCACCTTCGCCACCTTTGCTCGACGTCAAACGTCTCGGCTTTGCACTCCCATCCGACGGCACGAGCCACAAATCCGAGACCTGATCCTTCTCGTCGTAAGCCGGCTCGACGAGTGAAAAAACGACCCATTTGCCGTCCGGACTCGGAATCGGCGCACCGACGCGCTTCATCATCCACATGGTCTCGTGTGTAAGTGGAACCTTATTTTGTGCGCTGGTTTCGAGGGCCGTGCCCGTGCTCAGTATGGTGGCGATTACAAGCACGAATAAAAGGGCTCTAACTCTGTTCAACATTGATTTCCTCCTGCGAAGACGGTGGCTGGCGTGAGGCATAATAGGCTGATCCGCGTAAATCTGAAAACAATCCGTGTTATCCGCGGCCAACTTGAGAAAACGTGGGAACATCGTAACCGGCCACCTCGTTCGGGTGTCTAGTTTGTTGTGGAGGATCAACGTTTGAGTTTTAGCGTTATTTTTAGTCGATTTTCAAAAGCCGTGCTTTTGCTCGGCTTTGTCGTGATTGGGGCATTTTCGGTTGTTTCCGTACACGCGCAGGAAGTTGCCAGGGATCCCAAAGCGGAGCTGAAGTCGAGTTTGACGGACCTCTCGAATATCTATCAAAAAGAGGTTGAGAGACTCGAAAAACGGCAGCTACAGTCAAAAGCACTCTACAGCGATGGACTCATTTCGCGAGTGGAATTCGAAAAAGGCGAGAAAGAGCTCGCCGACGCGCGTTTGAAAGTCGAACAGGTTACCAACGAGATTGCGACCGCCAATAAGCCCGCACCGGTAGGGGAAGTCGTGGCAGAAATGGTCGCGGCCGGTAATCAGGTTTGGTCGACGGGGAACGGCAAGATCGACAGTTTGATTCGCCAATATGGCAAGCAGTACGGCGTCGATCCTTTTCTGATTTATTGCACGATGGCGCAGGAGTCGAGTTTCACCTCGGGTGCGACGAGTCCGAAAGGAGCGCAGGGCCTGATGCAACTAATGCCCGGCACTGCCGCTCGCTACGGAGTGAAGAATCCGTACGACGCTGCACAGAGCATCATGGGTGGAACACGTTACCTGAAGGATTTGCTCGCGATGTTCAACGGGCGTGTGGACCTCGCACTCGCGGGCTACAACGCCGGCGAAGGCGCGGTGATGAAATACGGCAATAACGTTCCGCCGTACAGCGAAACACGCAACTACGTAAAGCTCATTCTCAAGCGGTACACAAAGAAACCAGCCTCTTAAGAACAGCCACAATAAGGCACGTAAGGCACAAAATAATTGATTGATTATTTTGTGCCTTATGTGTTTTTGTGTGGCTACTCAAACTTAAGGAGCTGAAGATGAAGCGAATCTACGTTGTGGTATTTATACTGCTCGTCACTGGGTTTGTGCGTGGCGACGCGAATGCAACACGTGAGCAGGACCCGCTCACCGTGAATGCGAAAACAATCGCGCTCAAACTGGAGAACCCGCGTGTTCGTGTTCTCGAGGCTACCCTCAAACCGGGTGATAAAGAACAAACACACTCACATCCCGCGTATGTTATCTACGTCATTGCCGGCGGCAAATTTCGCAATCATGCCACTGATGGGACCGTCACAGACGGGGAGTTCAAGACGGGCGACGTAATCTATCGCGAGCCGGTGACACACTGGGCCGAAAACACCGGCAACACGACGATTCGTTTGGTGCTGGTAGAGCTCAAGAGCTGAGTTTACTTGCTGCCCGACAGTTCACGAATTTTTTGTCGGTCGGCCTTTGCCCTGGCGATTTGTCCGGTCCGCTCGTAGTCGATCGCACGGTTTTCATAAGCCAGAGCATCATTCGGGCTTAGTTCAAGAGCTTTGGTGTAGTCCTTGATCGCCAGGCGATACTTCCCGATATTGTCTAAAGAGACGCCTCGGTTGACATAAGCCTCGGCATAGGCGGGTTTTAATTCTATGGCCTTGCTGTAGTCGCTAATTGCCATCGCGTAATCACCTTTATCGTCATATGTTGAGGCGCGGTTGTAGTACGCTTCAGCATATTGCGGGTCTAAACTGATGGCAGTGTTGTAGTCCTTGATCGCGGAGTCAAAGTCCTCTTTTTCGGCGAAGGCACTACCTCGATTTGTGTACGCAGGTTTAAAGCGTGGCTTTAGCTCAATAGCCTTTGTGTAATCCCTAATTGCAGCATCGTTATCCTGCAGGCTATCGTTTGCGGCCCCGCGGTTAAAGTAGGCCTCCGCAAATTGTGGTTCGAGTTTTATCGCCTCATCATAGTCTTTGATTGCCGCGACATAATCGCGCTTGTCATCGTAAGAGACTCCACGTTGATAATAGGCTTCAACGTACCTGGGATTTAATTGGATGGCTTTGGTGTAATTGGTTATCGCGCAATCATAATCCTTAGCTTTATTGCACTCTTTGCCGCGATTAAGATAACTCTCCGCTTCAGCAAGGATTGCGCTCGATGGCTGATTATCGGCAGGTACTCGTGAGCGAGATTTGAAAGCAAAAAATCCCCCAGTACCTATAAGCGCCAACACGACGGCAATCAAGACAACAATCGAGCTTCGGGACCGGAGTCTCGACCAAACTGATTTCTTCTGACCAGCCTGAGAAACATTAGCGTCGTTGCTGGGTAGGAATTCTTTCGATGGCGGAGTTTCTAGTGGAACGGAAGTTTGAGGTTCTAACGAGGCAGCCCGGCGAACTAAAGCACTGATTAGGCGATCGTATCCTTTGACTTCAAATAAATTCACGTATTGCCAACGACTAAGCCGTTGCGGAATTTCGCATTCTTCCAACTTCACGGGAATAAGATACGGGGTGCCTTCAGGCAGTTCGTCAGCAACATCGAGCGCATATTTGATCTCCTTCTGGACATAGCCTCGCTTATTGATTGCAGAGGCTGAGAGGCAGACAATAACAATGTCAGCAGCATTGACCTCCTCGAGAATTTTCAATCGCCAATCGTCACCGGGGAGGAGTGCTTCTTCATCGAGCCATGGGTGAAAGCCGTCTAACAGCAGCCGCTCGTGCAACTGGCGCACCGCCGGTTTATCAGCCGACGAATGGCAAAGAAATATTCTTATCGAGGTGGACTTGGGGGTCATTTTGCTACCCGTTGGAGTTCGAATGGTGTAGCAGTGAGGCAAATAAGATCATGGGGCATTTAAATGTAATTCAACGTAAGGAAAGTAAGAACGGTCGGCAAATTTTACGCAGTCTTTTCAGCGGTTGCAAGAACCATCACAAAAGATAATGCTGGAATCTGCTCAATGCCGTAAGCGTGAAGGTTTTTGGTGCTGGCGCGTGCCGTTTATCTGCTTGCCCACTTCCGCCATGAGCTTTTTCGCCTCGCGGGCTTGCCATTGGGCGTTATTGAGACGTTCGCGTACTTCGCCCAGATTGATTTGACTGAGAGACGCCTGGGCATCCTTGATCGCGCGAATGGTGAAGTTCAGGCGTTTGCACGCCTCGCGCAGTTTGTCGAGCTCGTCTTCTTCGGATGCCACGGGTGAAAACCCGATTGCGTTCATCCACGCAACTTAATCGGCAAATTTTCGTTTCGCAATGATTAATAAATCTCGCCCTTCGGAACGTACTGTAGGGGCGGCCCTCCGTGGCCGCCCCCTCGTTTGAATTCCGCGCAGGGGCGGCCACAGAGGGCCGCCCCTACAGTTCGGTGAACAGTTAGAAAGGAACCTGAGTGATGAAGAATTTGCTGAGGTCGGTAGTCGGTATCGTGATCGTTTTGCTCGCTTTCCAGCACGTGACGCTGGCCCAGGACCACGCTGCAAAGATTCAGGAGCTGCTTACACTCGCGCACAAGTACCGGCAGTTCAATGGCTCGGCGCTCGTCGCGGAAAATGGCAAGGTCGTTTACAAAGGCGGGTTTGGACTCGCGAATATGGAGTGGAATATTCCGAATGCGCCCGATACAAAATTTCGCCTCGGCTCAATCACCAAGCAGTTCACCGCGACCCTCACACTACAGCTCGTCGAGCAGGGCAAGATCAAACTCGATGCGAAAATTTCTGATTACTTGCCTGACTACCGCAAAGACATCGGGCAGAAGGTGACGATTCATCACTTGCTCACGCACACATCAGGCATTCCGAGTTACACGAGCCAGCCCGGCTTCTTCGAGAATGTGAGTCGGAATCCATACAAGGTTGACGAGTTTGTAAAGAAGTACGCCAGTGGCGATCTCGAGTTTGAGCCCGGTTCGAAGTATTCGTACAACAACTCCGGATACTTTCTGCTCGGCGCCATCATCGAACACGTCACTGGAAAACCCTACGAGCAGGTCCTGACCGAGAACATCTTCACTCCGCTCGGTATGAAGAACACCGGTTACGATCATCACAACACAATCCTGGCAAAACGTGCGACGGGCTACAGCAAGACGCCCGATGGTTACACCAACTCTCTCTACCTCGACATGTCGATCCCATACGCTGCCGGATCGATGTATTCGACAGTCGAAGATCTTTATCTATGGGACCAGGCGCTCTATGCCGATAAGATTCTTTCGGCCCAATCGAAGGCGTTAATGTACAAACCGTTCCTCGACAATTACGCCTACGGCTGGGTCATACGTAATGCGTCGTTCAAGCAAAACGACAAAGAGGTGCCGATCATCACACACGGCGGTGGTATCAACGGTTTCACCACGATCATCGTCCGCTTGCCGCAGGAAAAGAATCTGATCGTCCTGCTCGACAATACCGGTACCGGATACCTCGATCGGTTAAGCGACTCGATTGCGAAGCTCGTTTACAACCAGCCGTACGAACAACCAAAGCTGTCGATCGTTCCCGTGTTGGAGCAAACAATCACTGAGAAGGGAATTGAGGCCGGTGTCGCGCAATATCGAGAGCTGAAGTCGAAGCAGTCTGCGACTTATGATTTTGCCGAACCGGAGTTGAATACGCTTGGTTATCGATTGTTGAGAAGCGGCCGGGCCAGAGAAGCGGTGGAAGTCTTCAAACTCAACGTTGAAGCGTACCCGCAAGCTGCCAATACCTACGACAGTCTTGCCGAAGCTTATGTCGCGGTGAACGAGCGCGACCTCGCGAAGCAGAACTATCAAAAGTCGCTTGAGTTGAATCCGAGTAACACGAATGCCGCCGAGATCCTCAAGACTTTTGATAAACCGGCAGTCACGGTTGACCCGAAAGTTTACGATGCATACGCGGGTGAATACGAAGTTGGACCAGGCATCGTACTGCGCGTCTTTCGCGAGGACGACAAGTTACTGACGCAAGCTACGGGTCAGGGCATTTTTCAGATCTATCCACAATCAGAAACCGTCTTCTCCCCGCGCGAATTTGCGGCGAAGTTAACCTTCATCAAAGACACAGACGGCAAAGTCACGAGTATCCGCATCGATCAAAACGGACGAGTAACAAACTGCAAGCGGCTCAAATGACAAGGAGTGCATCACTCCTGTTTGTAACTTATTCCCCAGATGCGCAGAAGTTCGCGACATCCGATGTGAAAGTCACTTGTAAATCTACCAACTGAACGGATGAGAGTGTCCAGGAAAGCTGGCTAATATCGCAAGGTTGGTAAAGCAAGGGAAGAATCTTGTTTCTCAATCGAGGTTCATCTAATGCAAACGTCAATTCTCTCCTTACCCACATGGAAGCTAAAGAGTGCGTCGACAGTATCACATCGAACCAGTCACATCTTTGCAGGGCACCGCCGATTTCATCGTGCCATTGTTGTCCCCCAACCACGTTCGTTTGGCTATGCCACACGGAAATCGCATGATGAGAAAGCACCTCGACGATGGCGTCCGCAAAGGTATGGTCCAAGCTGGAATAGGATAGGAATAACTCGTTAGGTCGCATAGATTGTGAGGAAATCTAGTGCTTTTTTACGCTGCCTGTTTGATGGCGACAGCGATCTGCTTTATGTTTTCATCGTTCTTCCCATGGTCGGGCAGATTTATTACGTTCAAGTGTTTGAATATCCCTGGAATCCGTTCCTTCGGGAATCGGCTCGGGTCACCTATCAGCACCGGAATCAATCTATGTTTGTAAGAAATGTTCCCGAGAGCAAATTGAATGTCCCACCTGATCCACTTGGAATCGATTGTCTCAGGAGTGAGAAGAACAACCATGGCCTGCGACGCTTCCAGTGCTTGCGAGGTCAATTGCGCCCAGTTGTCCCCAGGCAGAACCTCGATAGAATCGTCCCACACTTCCATTCCCGATCGTTTTAGTTCATCAGTGATCTTTCGGATCAAATCTTTGTCTTTACTTGAATGGCTGAGGAAGACTTGCATAGGCTCAGTATAGCCGCAGACAGTGCTATTGAACATACCGAAAATCTAGCCAAATCCACCAAAAATCAACGTAATTTGTGCTTTTTTGTGGCTCAAACGAATGACAGGCCGGCACGGACAACGTCTGCGGGAATTTCGTGATCGCCGTCGAATTCGCGGAAGGTTACGTCGTAGCCCCGACCTTTGAGTTCGCCGGCGATGCGACGTCCGCAACGATCGATGGGAAGAATGTGATCGCGTGTGCCGTGTGAGATGAAGATTCGTGGTTTGCCATGCGAGTCGTCGCCGATCACAAAACCTGGTGAGAACGCGACAATGCTTTTAAAGAAATCGCCGTTGATCAGTCCGAGCGAGAGCGCGTAAGTCGCGCCGTCGGAAAAGCCACCAATCGAGATGCGCGCCGGATCGATCGCGGTCGTTTCAAAAATGTGTGCCAGCATGCGGTCGAGATAATAGACGTCTTCACCGAAAGCTCGGCCGCCGATTGCGTCCCAAGTTGTGTCCGCGGAGTTTGGTGCGAAGACGGCCACGCCTGCTTCATCGGGCGCCGAATCGAGATACCAGAACATGTCGTCAGCGCGTTGCGTGGCGCCGTGCAACATGATGAGCAGCGGCAGCGGTTTGTCCCCAGCGTTGGCAGGAATTTGAAGCACCGCATCGCGCTCCAACTTGATCTGTCCGGCAGCCGATGTCTTTACTCCGCTGCGCGGACGCGCACTGAGACGTCCATCACTCGGCATCACTGCGCCTCCAAACCGACGACACGAACTTCCCAGTGCAACTGACGCAATCGTAGTTGCGGTAAGTGCGGTAAACCGACGTCTACTGAGCATCACGGTGAAGACATTAAACCACAGTAATTTAGATTTTATGCTACCCTCCGGCGATATGATCAAGTGTGCAATCTGTGCTTCTTCGTGGCTAATTCTGATGCTTTTTTTCGTGGCGCCGGCCCAGGCGAAACAGTGGCGAGCCATACATCTACTCGATTACAACACCGACACTGAACTCGATGCGCTCGGAAAGAATCTCGAGGCGCTCGCAAAACAGGGAATCAACGTAATCATTCTCGAAGTTGACTACAACTTCGCCTTCAAATCGCATCCGGAACTGCGACGCGGCACTAATCCGATCACGCGCGACGGCGCCCGACGCTTCGCGGAACTCTGCCGGAAGTTCAACCTCCGACTCATTCCCGAGTTTCAGTCTCTGGGTCATCAATCGTGGAAAGAGGAAACGTTTCCGCTGTTGACGGTCTATCCGAAGTTTGATCTCACACCGGGCGCGTTTCCCAAGAACGAAGGGATTTACTGTCGTGAATGGGATCCACTCAACCAGGATGTTTGGCGCATTGTTTTCGAATTGATGGACGAGATCATCGACGCGTTTCGCGCTGATGCGATGCACGTCGGGATGGATGAAGTCTTCCTGCTTGGCTCGGAGCAGTCGCCGTCGACGAAAGGGAAGGACCCGGGCGTATTGTTTGCACAGTCAGTGAAAGAACTTCACTCGCATCTGGTGCGCAAGCGCAAAGTTGAAATGTTGATGTGGGGAGATCGGTTTATCGATGGCGCGAAATACGATCTTGGTGAATGGGAGGCGTCGAAGAACGGCACGGCTACAGCGATCGACATGATCCCGAAAGACATCATCATCTGTCCGTGGCATTACGAACCGCGAGATAGTTATCCGTCGATCCCGATGTTCATCGAAAAGGGTTTTCGCGTGCTACCTGCGGGCTGGAAGAATGTCGAGGCGACGAAGGCGTTGATAGAGTTCAGCAAGACGCAAAACAGTCCAAAGCTGTTGGGGTACATGTTTACGACCTGGGGCGTAAAGAAGGACGCGCTGCTCGAATTCCCTCCACTCACGGAGGGCTTGAAACTTTTGACCGCGGATAAACGCGGATGAAAGCCGGATTAGGATTTCTTCTTTCGTCCGTTTGTGGTTTTGCTGCGGCGGATCGGTTCCTGATACCAGCGCGAGCCGGTGCGATATTCCTGTTCGGTTCGACTCAACATAGCGAGGGCGCGTTTTGGTCGCAGGTGAGCACAGGCGACGATGATGGTATTCAGCAACGCCATCGGTGCAACGTACGAGCCGGTGAATGACGGACTGCTGGTCGACGCCACCAGATAATCATCACATTGCAAAGCAATCGGCGAGGTGTCGCTGTCGGTGATGCCAAACGTCGGCACACCACGTCCATGCGCACGCTGCACGGCTTCCACTGTTTCACGCAGGCACCTGCCAAAACTGATCGCCACCAGCAGATCTTTTTCAGTCAACAGATCGATCTTGTGTTGCAGGTTGCCGGTACTGCCAACCGGCGCATGAGCATCGAACCCGAGCGGCGTCAGTCCATAAGCAAGAAACCACGCGAGCGACGCCGCGAGATCGACGCCAACCACCAGTAGTCGCCGCGCGCTGTGAATCCGCTTCGCCAATTCGACCACCCGACTGGCCTGTAAACTCGAACGCAGTATGCTCAAACTCTCGACGTCTCTTTCGAGACAGTGCTGCACTTGATCAGTGACGCTGCGATTCTCCTGTGTCGCAGCTTTCAGCACGGTATACGGCGTGATGTGATTGACGAAGTGCTGGCGTAAATCGGCCGCAAAATCCGCGAAACGTTCGTAGCCCAAAGCCTGAACCGTACGCACAATCGTCGCCGCATCGACGTTGTAACGTTTCGCCATCTCACGCGACGACAGGAAGAAAGTCTGTTCGTGATTATCGAGAATTTCTCTGATGAGCCGGCGACGGCTGCCACTCAGCGGCGATTGGGCGAAGCGCACTTCCAGCGAGGTGAGTGAAGGTTTGGAGCCGTTACTACCACGACTGTTGAGCGTGTTTGCCGCTCCCATATTTTGCCCTCCGTGTGGTCTAAGGTTTCATTCGTGAGATGTACACTCGGGTCTCAGTCAAATGCTTGATGAAATCCAAATCGATTTCGAATCCTAAACCGGGACGGTCGGGAACGGCCACGGTGCCGTCGGGAGCCACAGTGACTGCCGGCGAGATGATGTCGCGTTCAAAATAACGCGAACTGGCGGAAATATCACCCGGTAAAGTGAAACCTTTGAGACTGGCGAGCGCGATGTTGTGCGCGCGACCGATGCCGGATTCGAGCATGCCGCCGCACCAGACCGGGATTTTTCGAGCTGCGCAGAGGTCGTGTATGGCGAGAGCTTCGGAATAGCCGCCGACGCGACCGACTTTGATGTTGATAATTCTACAACTGTCCAACTCGAGAGCGAGCTTCGCGCTGCGATGATTGGTAATACTTTCGTCGAGACAGAGCCGCGTATTCATCGTCTCCTGCAAACGCGCGTGGTCCATCAAGTCGTCGTTTTGAAGCGGCTGCTCGATCATCAACAGATTGAAGTCGTCGAGTGTTTTCAGATGATCGCGATCGTTGATCGTGTAAGCGGAATTGGCATCGACCGAGAGTAATATCTCGGGATAATTGCGACGAACTTCCGCCACGACATCGAGATCCCATCCCGGCTTGATCTTCAACTTGATCCGTTGGTAACCAAGGTTCAGATAGCGTTCGACGCGCTCCAAAAGACGGTCAATCGTTGGTTGAATCCCCAGACTTACGCCCACCGCTACGTGATTGAATTCACCGCCAATCAGCGCCGCTAATGACCTCTCACTTGCCTGAGCCAACAGATCCATGTACGCGAGCTCGAGTCCGGCTTTGGCCATGTTGTGTCCGCGGAACGGGGACAGCCGTTTCGCAAGATCGTTCAAGTCTTCGATCGGCGCATCGACGACAGCAGGCGCCAGAAAATCTCGAATCACGTGCAGAGCCGTGCCCGTAGTCTCATAACTGTAAAGCGGCTCTTCGGCTGCGACTACCTCGCCCCAGCCGGTTATTCCATTCGCTTCGAGACACACAAGAAAGATGAGGCGCGAGTCGACTTTGCCAAAGCTGGTTTCAAACGGTTCGATGAGTGGCAAGCGGATCAAACGCATCTCTACGCCGTCGACTTTGATCGCGGTTGCCGGGTTCGTTTGGGGCTCGATAGTCCTGACCTGCATGGCGCGCGAAAAAATAGCACACCGATCAAGTTCGTGCAACAAATGTTGTACAAGAATTGACATGATGCAACGGACGATGTTATATAGCGGCCACAGACTTACGCGGCTTTACACGGATCAGAACTGGGGTTCCAACATCTCTCTTCCTAAGGAGCGGAATCATGAAAGGCTTTCGAGGCGGCTCGTTGTTGCTGGTCCTTTGTCTTTTGCTGGCGGCTTCAAACACCCTGGCCCAGACCACGGTTTCCACGATTGAGGGCACGATCAAAGACGCGCAAGGCAGCATGGTGTCCGGCGCGCAGGTGGTGGTGAAGTCTGACGCACTCGGCATCGAGCGCACCGCAACGAGTGATGCAAGCGGCTTCTATCGAGTAACGGCCCTGCCCGCGGGAATCTACTCGATGTCCGTTTCGCACACGGGTTTTGCGACGCGAGACTTCAATAACATCGAGTTGACCGTTAATCGGACCTTGTCGCTCGACATTCCGCTCGAAGTCGGCGCTGTGGCAGGCCAGGTCGACATTGTCGGTTACGCGCAGTTGCTGAATCCGACCTCGGCCTCGACCGGCGCTACGATAACGCCGCAACAGATCAAAGAGATGCCGACTAACGGTCGCAATTATCTCGATCTGATGCAGCTCGTGCCGGGTGTGGTGATTAATCGTCAGGCGAATCCCGGCAGCGACAACTCGACACCCGTGCTTGGGGAACGAGCAGGTAATAACAACTTCCTGATCGACGGACAGCCGAACAAAGACAACGTCAGCGGTGGCGCCGCGTCGCAGTTCAACCAGGAGACGATTGCTGAGTTTCAGGTGTTGACGGCAGGGTTTCGGGCTGAGTTTGGTCAGGCATCAGGCGCGATCGTGAATGTGATCACGCGCAGTGGTGGCAACGATTATCACGGCCTCGCCTCAATCTTCTTTCGCAACAACGTCTTCGATTCGTCGAATTCAGTCGATCCTGCCATTAGTGAAGCGCCGTTTTTGCAACGCTGGGACGGCAGTGTCGCCCTCGGTGGCCCAGTCGTTAAAGACAAAGTTTTCTTCTTCGGTTCAGCCGAGCGCATCAGAGAGAATCGTGATCTGAACTTTGCTTTTCCCGCCAGCACGCCGGCCGTCGCCAGAAACTTCGAGAACCAGTTTGATAATCCATCTCGCACCTATGACACGCGTGGGTTCCTGAAATTCGACGAGCAACTCGGACGGCACAATTTGAGCCAGTCAGTAAATTACACTAATGGCCACGTCCTCGAGTTTCTGCCGTTATCCCAAGCGACAGACTTGCCGTCGCGACGAAATAACACCGGTGCGCGACACCTGCTGTTAGCTTTCAGCGATACGATTCTGGCGGGAAACAAGAGCAATCCGTGGGTTTTGACCTTGCGCGGCGGTTATCGAGGCGACACGTCAGAAACCAGTCCCGCCCATCCGCAAGCAGGTGTCGGTACGACGTTTCAGATGTTCAGCGACAACAACACCGGCGGTCTCTTCGGTAATCTGGGTTCGTTCTCGTTTGGCAACAACACGACGCGCACGGCACTGGAGCAGAAGTACACGACACTCTCCGCGCACGCCAATAAACTCTTCGGCGATCACAACGTGAAGTTTGGTTGGAACTTCCTGCGAACGAGAGTTGATGGTGTGGAGTCGCAGGTCTTGAATCTTCAGCTCTTCGCCACGGTGCCGGATTTCATTCAGTTTGGACCAGTCAACGCGGGGTTCTTCACGGTGACGACCGCAGGCGGTCTAACGCCGGCAGCAAACGAGATTCATCTGCGCAACAACTACAACGCGCTTTTTGTTCAGGACGACTGGCGATTTCATCCAAAGCTGACCCTGAATCTGGGAATGCGCTGGGACTACGACTCGGAGTTTGTGACGAAGAGAAATCTCTCGCCGCGTGTCGGCTTTGCGTGGTCCGCAACGCCACGCACAGTAATTCGCGGACACTATGGAATCTTCTACGATCAGTTTCGCCTCGGACTCGTGCGCGATGTGCCGGTTTTTGGCGGCGCGGATCGTCGCGTGGTCCAACCGTTCTCGTATCCGCGTGGTTTCTACGGCAATCCGAGTTTAGCTCCGGCCGTAATCAACTCGACGCTATTTCCCGGTGGACTCTGTGTTTCACCAAACCTGACTGACGCGCAAATCACTGCGGGAAATGTTGCATGTCCGTTCTCGCCGGGATTGTTTATCGGCATCGACCGGCTCAATCGTGTAGTTGCGAACAATCATGCGTTGATTCCGGCGAATGCGGTGATTAACGTCAGCAACGTTCAGGCGCTTTCAGGGCTGACGCCCGATCAGTATCTGGCACAAGCCGCGGCGGCAGTGGGAAAAGCAAACGGCTTTTTCTTCTGGGGACCGTTCGGCGCGTTGTCACATGCGGCGATACCGGCACAACTGTTTCCTACTGATATCGATCGATCGTTCAAGACGCCGTTTACTGAAAGCATGAGCATCGGCGTGCAGCAGGAGATCAAGAACGTCGTCATCGAAGCTGACTACTATCATCGCAACATGAAGAACATGCTTGGCGTGCGTGAAGCGAATATTTCGTTTGCTTCACGTGCTTCGAGCCGTCAGTTCCTGGCGCCGTTTACTGCGGGACCGATTCAGACGTTTGGTCCGTGGTATCGCGGTGAATACGATGGCTTCATCGTCAGTTTCACGAGAAGGTTTGGCAGACGATTCACGTTGAGCGGCAACTATGCTTTCGCCGACGAGACTGACAATCAACTCGGAATCAATACCTTGCCGTCCGATAGTTTCGTCGGGATTGCACCGCTTGTCACCGAAACGGGAACGGGCCGAACAAACCAGAACAGTTCGTTTGTGCGTGCCAATGGTAGATTTGTGGCGCAGGCGGGCACATTTGTTAACGGACCGGATCTCGATAAGGGGCCATCGGACTTATTTGTCTCCCATACGTTTCAAGCGAACGGGTTACTCGAATTACCGTGGCAGTTTCAGATTAGCGGCATCTTTCGCACGCAGAGTGGATTTCACTTCAGCCGCACTGCGGTGACGGCCGAGGATCCAGACGGCGATGGAACTTTCAATCTCATCGATCATGTACCAGGACGAAATGCGTTTACGGCTCCGCCGTTCGTCAATCTCGATCTACGATTTACCAAACGATTCAACATCACGGAGCGGGTGAAGGTGCACGCGTTGTTTGAGTTCTTCAATGTGTTCAATCGACAGAATGCGGCGGCTATCGAGGCGCGGACTAATATCACGGTACCGTTCCGCACGATTACTCAGGTGCAGCCCGGACGCGAAGGTCAGGTTGGACTCCGGCTTGAGTTCTAAATTTGGAGTGCGGCGGCCTGGCGCCGCTTTGATCCGATAACGCTTCATCGAGGCCAAAGCGGC
>DASSFI010000053.1:0-138770 GCA_035694465.1 Pyrinomonadaceae bacterium
GAGGGCCGCCCCTACAGTACGTACCGAATCTATTTGTTTGTCGGTCGGTCGTATTACAATCATCACCATGCAAACAATCTATGAAGCCGCAGGTGGTAGCGACGGGATTTTGAGGTTAGCGAGTGCCTGGCACACGCGGGTGCTGGAGGATGAAGTGGTGAGTCATGCGTTCAGCCATGGATTTCACCCGGATCACACCGAGCGTCTCGCCGCCTACTGGGCGGAGGCCCTCGGCGGACCACCGACGTACTCCGATCGCTACGGTGATGAAACCTCTGTCGTGCGCATTCACAGCGGCAACGGGCTGCACGAGGAAATGGACCAGCGCGCGATCGCTTGTTTCGATCAGGCGCTGGAAGATGTCGGTCTCGCCCACGACGAACGGCTCCGACGCGTGTTGCACGATTACTTCGCATGGGCCACCACGACGACGATGGCTTATTACCACGAATCCGCGGACGATGTCCCGAACGGTTTGCACATCCCAAAGTGGTCCTGGGACGGGCTCGTGAAAGGAGACTGATCGAGACCTCACATAGTTACTGTTTGCGGATGCTCTGAATCTGTAGTTTGCTCTGCGTTCGGAACTTTCCCGCCGTTCGAGCGTCTAAAATCACACAACGCTGCAAGGAGACCAGAGTTCTTTATTGGAACTGAATGTATTTCTCTGTGAGGTGGACCATGACAAAGAAAAAGTTTGCGATTCTCGCAGCCCTGCTCACTTTTGTAGTCGGCGTAGCCTTAGCCCGATTCTCACTGCCGCAGCTACGTAGTCCATCGCCGCCGGCTGATAGAAAAGAACTTCAACTCAGTAACTACAGACTTTCAGGACCATACCAACACGAGAATCTCACCATCTATCTTGTTCATGGCCCAAACCAACAGAACAGCCGAATGTTTACGCCGTTACAGGATGCGATGGAGCGCAATATCGTAATCGTTCATGAGACGAGCAACGTGAACGAACTGTCGATTGAAAACGTGTCGGACTCTGAAGAGGTGTTTGTGCAGGCTGGAGACATCGTGAAGGGCGGCCGGCAGGATCGCATGCTGGCTGTCGACCTGATTTTACCCGCGCAGTCGGGGGTGATTCCGATCGCCGCTTTCTGTGTGGAGCAGTCACGCTGGTCGCAACGTGACCCACACCAGTCTGCCGATCATTTCACTCTTACGGAGATGGTCGCAACCAGGGATCTCAAGCTGGCTGTAAAGCAGGCAATCAATCAGGTGCAGGTTTGGAAAAAGGTGGAGGAAACACAGGAGAAATTGTCCGAATCGGTCAATGCTGAGGTGCGCGCGTCCGGGTCAACAACGAGTCTCCCATTGGCGCTCGAGAATGAGAGAGTTCAGGAATCTACGGCGGCGTACGTCGGCAAACTGTCGACGATTGTTGGCGGTTCGACTGATGTGATCGGGTTTGTGTTTTCTATTAACAACAAACTGTACAACGGGGATGTATACGCTTCGAATACGATGTTTACACGATTCTGGCCGCGCTTGTTGAAGTCTGCCGCAATCGAAGCGGTCGCGGAGCGCGTTCCGCGCGTAACGAACGAGCCTGTATCAATCGCTGCTGCCGGTGAATTTTTAGTTGGCAGTGAACGAGGCTCGGAAACGTTACAGGAGGTAACTCCGCGTACTCACATGTTGAAACGCGACGCTGAAAAGAGTGTCTACTTCGAGACTCGCGATATGGACCATGAAGGTGCATTGGTCCATCGCAACTATTTGACTAAGTGAGCCGTCCACAGATTACGCAGATGTTTTCTTAATATCTGTGTAATCTGTGGATAGGTTTTACTCCATCAGGGCTCTTCACCAATCTCCGTTACTTTCACCTTGCTGCTGAAACGCTTGTAGTCGGTATAACGAACAAGCATGCGCATGTGCACAACCTGACCCTTTGGAAAAACCAGCTCATCGTCTGCCGAGGTGTAGGTTGGGAACCAGTAACGTCCGTCGATTTGTTCTCGATAAGTTTCGAAGACAGGAAAACGTTGATTGCCCTGGGGCACAGCCTTTCCGCGTACCTTCACAATTTGAAGGTCGTCCTGATCTACCCAGATGCGACCTTCAAAGCGACGCTCGCTAACCTTCTTTGGTAATACTTTCGGCGCGACGTCAAAGACATAGGTATGCAACTCGTCAACTTGTTCCTTGCCCATGAATTTGAAGTCGTACAGATCGATCTTGGAGGCTTCGAGAGCGAACGGTTGAACGCCGCCCAAGTCTTCGAGGTCTTCCTGTGTAAAGACGAGTTCGGTAAGTGTCGGCGGTGGAAAATAAGTGATCTTTTCAAAACGCTCGTTCTGATCGGTGAAAACAAACTGAGAAACTCGATGATATTCACCGGTGATGTCGCCACCCACGCCGACCGTTTGAATCGTTGCGTCGCGTTTGAAGGCATATTCGGAAAGCGCGCGCCGAAACTCTGTTTCTTTAGCGGTAAATGCGCGAATAATCTTCGGAATATCGAGTGAGCCACTGTCAGCCGCACCACTCTGCTGTTGGGCGTGGATACTGCCACAAAGAAACAACAGACTGAGAAGCGCGGTGCCGGCTTTTGGTAAAAAACTCTTCATTTGCACATCCCTACGGGGTTGAAGATCATTAGATAATTGGGAAACCAAGGTGCTTTGATGTCCCGGATGCCCGCGGGTTTGCAAAGATTTAGTAAAGAGTTTGCTAAGAAGATGTTGCTCCGCGGGCAGAAGCTTGCCTCAAAGGTTGAAGATTCAACTGCGATTCCTTTATTAGTGTGATCATTAATGCCATTATTAGTGCGCTCAACTCACTCTTTCAACAGTCTCGGAGCGATTGATGACTGGCAAGGCCAGCCCGCGAACCCAACCGACGATTTGCTACGTTTTGAGTGCCGCGAGCATTCTGTTCGCCATCGTCGCCGCGCTTTTAGTCGTTTATCAACTAAATCCTCCGCGACTTGCCGGAGTCAGCGCCCCTACCGAGTTTTCTGCTGAGCGCGCCCTAAAACATCTAACCGTCATCGCTCAGAGACCGCATTCCGTCGGCACGGCTGAACACGCGGCGGTCGGGAATTACATCCAGACGGAACTGTCTTCACTGGGCCTCAGCCCGGAAGTCCAACAAACCGCGAACCTCACAAATATCCTGGTTCGGTTAAAAGGCACTGCTGGTGAGAAAGCCGTCTTGCTGGTGGCCCATTACGACACCAAGCCGGTCAGCCCCGGTGCTGGTGACGACGGTGCTGCTGTTGCAGGGATACTCGAAACTTTGCGGGCGTTAAAATCAAGTCAGCCGTTGCGGAATGATGTCATCGCTCTTTTCTCTGACGGTGAAGAAATCGGACTCCTCGGCGCGAAAGCCTTCGTTTACCAGCATCCATGGGCCAAAGATGTTGGTGTGGTTCTAAACTTTGACGCGCGCGGCACCAGCGGTCCAGTCATCATGTTTGAAACCAGCCCAAAGAATGGCTGGCTCATCAAAGAGTTTGCCAAAGTTGCGCCACATCCGGCGGCGAATTCACTCTCGCAGGCGATCTATTGGTTGATGCCAAACAGTACAGACTTTGCTGTTTTCAAGGAAAGGGGTTTTGACGGACTTAACTTTGCCAACCTTGTGGGTCTCAATCATTATCACACCCCGCTCGATAATCTGACGAACATCGATCACCGCACTCTTCAGCATCATGGCGCAACCGCGCTCGCTTTGGCGCGTCATTTTGGCAATCTGAATTTGACCGGCGCGGCTCAGGGAAATGAAGTTTATTTTGACGTCCTGAATTCCGCGATCGTCTCTTACTCCGAATCGTGGGTGGCGCCTTTGGCGGTGCTGGTCTGTTTGAGTTTTGTGGCGCTGCTTGTGTTCGGTTTCAAGAACAACCATCTCACCGGCTACGGGCTAACTATAGGTTTTCTGGCTGTGCCGCTGAGTGTGTTGACCTCCGTTCTGTTGACTATTCCGATGAAGTGGCTGCTGAGGAAGGCGATCTCTACGGAAGGAAACAACTCAGAGCTCGTGCTGTTTATCGTCATCACGATCGGTGTACTGCTGGTGATAAATGCGCTGCTCAGTCGAAAGGTGAGCGTTTTAGACTTAATGGCCGGCAGTTATTTCTGGTCGTTGATCTTACTGGTGTTGACCAGCATTTTCCTGAAGGGCGGTACTTACCTGTTTACCTGGCCTTTATTATTTAATCTGGGCGCGCTCGGATTTGTACTGGCCCAAAAGCGAGGCGGGATCTTTTCCAGCAAACATCTATTACTGCTGGTCGCCGGCGTCGTGCCGGGCATTATTTTGTTCAGTCCGCTCGTTTACTTAACCGCAATTGCTCTCACCTTACGTTCATTCGGAGTGTTAATTGCAATCGCGGGAATGATGGTACTACTGCTTGGTCCACTCACTCCGCACTTAGCTGTTGTTGCTGCCTTACGAAACCGCCGACTACACTGATTCGTGACGGATTTGATCCGTCTCAATCAACATCCTTTGATCCGTCTTATCTGTGGCTCGTTTATTCGCGCAGGTAATGACAGGTGTATCCGTTTGGATGCTTGCGAAGGTAGTCCTGGTGATAGCCTTCGGCGTCGTACCAGGTTCCCGCGGGCTCGATGCTCGTAGTGACTGGTCGCTTCCAGCGTCCTGATTCGTTGACACGCTTGATGACGCGCTCCGCGATCGAACGCTGCTCCTCCGACTGCGGAAAGATCGCCGAACGGTATTGCGTGCCGACGTCGTTGCCCTGGCGGTTAAGAGTGGTGGGATCATGGAGGCGGAAGAACCAGCGTTCGAGCAATTCTTCAAAGCTGAGTACCGAGGGGTCGAAAGTTATGCGAACTGCTTCTGCGTGTCCGGACTTGCTGTCGTGCGTGTCCTCATACGTTGGATTCTCGACGTGTCCACCCGTGTAACCGACCTCGGTATCAATCACTCCGGGAACATCGCGAAGTATGTCTTCAACACCCCAGAAGCACCCGCCCGCAAGCACCGCGACCTCGAGTTTCTTGTCCACTGGTTCGACCTCTTTATCTATCAATTCAACGCTGGCCATAAATATCTCCCTTTTTCAGTTCGCTTGACTCGCGGCATTGACAGTCCACTCCAACGAGCACGGCTGAAAACCAAGTTCGCGTTTTGCTTTGGCGTTCGATGCGCCTCGCATCTGTGTCCCGTAGTAAACTGTATCCGCACCACCCATTTTAAGCGCATCGTCAACTGATATCTGCGGCGGCGGCGGAGCCTTCACAAATCGAGCAAACGCAGGCAGCCATTCGCGCACGGTTAAAGGTTGATCATTAGCGATTATATAAATCCCCGGATTGCCTTGTTCTGCTGCCGCAGCAGTGGCCTTTGCCGCGTCTTCAATGTGTAACCACGACCAGACGCCCTCGCCGTTTCCGATGATCGGAAACTGCTGCTGTTGTACCTGATGGGCAACATCGCCATCTGGATTGAACCAGGTGCCGGGTCCGTAAAAGAAACCATAACGCAGGAGAATCCCTTCGATGTCGTGATTTCCCAGCAGACGATCTTCAAGCTCTTTTACGACGCGGGAATCTGCCGCCACCCCGGGCGAAGCATCAAGTGCCAGAGGCGTTTCCTCATCAGCCAAGCCCGAACCAGGCGTCGCCCAGAATGCGATCGACTGTCTCAGATACCGCCGCACACCCGCCGCTCGGGCTGCTGCCAACACATTGGCGCCACCTTCTAAACGGATGCGAGTGTTGAGCGGGTTTGCTGCTTTCATTGCTTCAGCAGTGTAGCTTTTGGGTAAGGCGGTAAGTTGTTCGATCACAACCTCCGGCTGAGCACGTTTGAGAACAGTCTTGACCGCATCGGCATCAAATACATCAGCAATCGCAGGTTCAATACCTCGTTCGACTAAAGCATTAGCTCCATCGGAAGAACGTGTCAGGGCAACGATCGCGTGTCCTCTCGCAAGTAATTCCTTAGTTAAAGGACGACCGATTGCTCCGGTTCCTCCCGCAATAAAAAACTTCATTTTTGACCCTCCCGTAAGGAGATATTATGCCCCTTCCGGACTTTTTGCGAAGCACCAGATAGTGCGAGCCTACGATTACCCGATCGGGTTATTGAGGGTTGGTTTGGTCACGGTTTCTGGGAACAAGGCGAGGCTGTTCGCAAGCTCGTGAAGGCTAGACTTGCGCGAGCGGGTTGTACCGAAACGACGATAGATATGTTAGCGATCCTGCGAAGCAGGCGGCAGCTTATTTTTATAGACGGCAATTCCCCAAAAGTTAATGTCGGGCGGCAGGCTGTTCCAGTGGTCGAACGCGTGCGAGTCATCAGATTTGTATCGCAACTTGTAGTTTCCCGCAGGCAGAGTGATAGCCACATCAACTTTCCTGTTCTTACCAGCACCACCGGCATGTGCAGTCTGAGCCTCTTGCATCTCCCACACACGTGATCCTTTATCGACGTCTTCGATCCAGCCGTAGTCGAACATCGCACCGTCTTGACTTTCGCCGATGGCGAAAATACGCACCTCCTGACTGCTCGCCAGACTAAACGTCACACTCTTATCTTCGTTGTCCAGCACCTGAGTGATCTGTGCGACCACCGGCAGCTTCACCAGATCATCGGGCATCGGTTTGGAATAGATCTCCCCATACATTTTCATTAGCGGCGCGGCATCAGTCGCGCGTCCCACGCTTTGATAGATCCTGAATTTCGTCACCAGATCTGTGCGGTAGAGATCGGCATAAGGTTTTGCTGCTGTGGCATTGAGCTGACTTTTCAATTCTGTACCCGAAGTGTTCCAACTGATCTCGGGAATGCTCTCTCCGAACTTCTCCGGAAAGATAAATGTCTTCAAAAAAGCCATGGCTATCGCAGAACTGAGCGCGTCACCCGAGCCGAGATCTGTGGGACGGCTGAGGTTGTCAGAATTCGCCATGATGATGAACGTAATGTTTTGCTCGGGCACTTTCAGAATAAAAGATGAGTTGCCGGTCCAGTAGCCGTAATGCCAGAGCATTTTCGTGCCCTTGTAGTTTTGCGTGAACCAGCCCAAGCCGTAGGGAAGTGACTCACCCTTCGTCGAGACTGCCGGAGTGAAAGCGAGTTGTTGAGTTTCTTTTGTAAGAAAATTGTTCTGATCGATCGCGATGTCGTACTTCGCCATGTCGAGAACTGTCGAGATCAATCCGGCGGAAGTGCTGAATCCCTGCGGGTAACTTATTTTCGTGACCTTAAATTCGCGATCGAGGGCATACGGTTGAGCCAATGTCTTTACTACCGCATCGAATCTTTGTTGGTGCTTTTCAGTAATCAGCGCTCTGCCCAAAGGCGATTGGTGCGCATGAACCAGTTTCCAGGCGCCATCTTGTTTGTTAAGGAAGTACGAAACGCGCCACGGACCGTCAGTGCGCGGAGTACCGTTGGTCGGCGTGACGGTTGCGGCCATGAAGAAGGTTGCGATAGCGCTATCGCCGTAAACCGCCGCCTCTAAATTATGGACCGCAATGTTTATTTTGAGCTGCGCCTGAAATGCTTGTCTTAATTCGGACGCGTTGAATGAAGTTAAGAAGCCGCCCTCGCTTGGAAAGCGGTTATTCTGCGGCGCGAGACGCCGCTCAATCTGATCAACGTTGCTCGAATTGTAGCCGCCAACAATATCCATCACCGCGGCTTTCACTTCAGACTCTGCCTCCTGGCCGGCGGTGTTTGGTGATTTCGTGCCGACGATCGTGGGCACATTCGGCGCCGTCTCGTTCATACCGAGAGGATCGAGAATATTTGTTATTAAGAGTTCGGCGAATGATTTACCGGTCGCTCTCTCAATTACCTTATCCAGTTCCGCAAAGCGATTGCCGTTATAGCGATACTGCTCGCCGGGATTTCCTTCGGATGTGTGGGAGAATAAGTGGCGCACTCTAATGACACCATTGCTTTCGAGGGTGATGCCGTACTTTGAAACGGGATCGTCCAGCTTGATCTTTCCCTCCTGTACCAACTGCATCAGAATCGTAGACGCATACGTTTTGGTCAGCGAGGCGAGGTGATAGGCGGTGTGTTCAGTGGCGGGAATTTTATTCTCAAGATCGGCATAGCCGAATCCCTTCGCCCAAATCACTTTTTGATTTTTGACAATGGCAGCCGAGTAAGCCGGTATCTTCAGCTCTTGTCGCAGACTCTCGAGCTGAGTTTCCAGGCTGGCAATCCGTGCTGAGTCGGATGGCTGCTCCACTCGGCCACTCGTGTGCGCGCCGGTAGTGCGAATAAATAAGGCCTGTCCCGGAAGGGTTACTATCAGAATGAGTGCGACTAAGCCGAGTGTTTTGAGTTTCATACGATCCGTTCCCTTGCCGAGGTGATTGGTTTTGACGTTGAAAACGCAGAGGTGTCTGTGAGGCAAACACCGCCGCCCAGGGATTTGTGTAAATATATTCCGATTTTTGGGCTTCGTTCAATTTCAGGTTGGCCCTGATTTCCGAGCGGGCGTCTGAATTGGCGAAATGAATGCGCTCCGCTTTTGCAAGCCAGATTGAAAAAATCCTCCGCACTGTTCTTTCCGTAGACAAGCGTTGCATTCTTCGGCATAGCTGTTCTTCCAGTCTGAGATCGATTTCCTTGCATACGGCCACAATGTGGGATCCAGAACGCAGAGTTGATGGTTGTAAATTGAAACGTGCAATCCGGACCACGATAAGATTTCAACTGCTTGCAATAGTTCCGGTTGGTAGTCGTGAGGATCGATCCACAGTTGGTCCATGTTCTGATTAGTAAAGCCGGTTAGCTCAAGTCCCATGAGAGCGACATGGGCCGCGAACGGGAAATTTCTCGAAATAAAGACTGCGAGCTGAGGAAGTCGTTTGTAGGTTTGTTTATGGACAACAATCCGAATCTCAATTGGTATGTTGTAACGGCCAAGGTGATGAAAGCCTATGACAGTTTCTTCAAAAGAACCTTTTGCCTGAACGATGAAGTCATGTTCGGAGTCAATGTCTGAATATAGCGGAATGCCAAGCATGAGGTCGAAATGTGCTATCTGACCGAGCTGTTCCGCGAACCGTCGGTAGTAGAACATCCGCCCATTCGTAAGTATATGGAGCGCAGTGTTCGGGAGCCTGGCTTTACAATAGTCAACGAATCTAATGAAGTCGTCTGCAAAAAGTGTCGGTTCGCCGCCGGTGATTCCGAGTGCAGCCGTATTTACGTCAATCAGATCTATCAGCCTATAGTGCTCACCTAACCGATGTGAATCGTCAATCGGCTTAGGAGGCTGAGAGCACATTAAGCAATAGCTATTGCACTGGTCGGTGAATAAGATGAAATTGTGTTGTGAGTCTTTACGATAAAGTGTCCTTACGAACCCATCGCGACTAACGTGGACCACGTCCCCATCACTCAAATAATCCAAATGTGAAAGCGAATGTACGAGCGGGCTGCTCGTCTGCCACGCAGGATTTTTATGAGGTGTAAGGACCGCTAAATAACCAGCGGTATCAAGTGGGGGCGCCGTTGCCTTCCAGAACAAAACTGAATCACGACGTAAAGCTTCCGACGCAAGCAGCGCGGTCGTAATCCGACCAATCACCGGCTGGGAAAGTCCACCGGAACGACCGATAGCGTGAAGCTTCAAGCCGTCACCTCATGAGGTTGAAATTGATTGAGCGGAGTGTTATGTACCCAGGCCCAAAAGAGTTTACGAATTTCCGGATCGGCCTCGTAACGTGTCAACAGGTACTTAATGATGAAAAAGTTCTTCTTGTGAAAGTCGCTCGTTGGTGTGTGACCAACCATATCTCCCTGCGTCGCGTAGTTGAATATAGGATCTGCGCCGCAGAAACTTTGGAACGCACAGTCTGTGCATCCAGGCATCGATTCGACACATGATGAAGTGACAATCGATCGCACCAGCTCCCCGCCAAAAATATCCGCATACGAATCAGAGTGGACATTGCCCAACTTGAACTGCAGGTCTCCCATCTCGGCTAACATGCGCGACTCATCGGAGGCGTAGACATCACCGTCGTAGTTGTAAACTGCCACTCCGATGCCTGCTCCGGATGGAGATTGCAAGTCGACGTAGCCGGTAGTAAACGGAGTTAATATTCGAGTGAGTAGGATTTGAGCGTACGTTTCCACCAAGTGAGTGCCATTCAAGTTCAGTTCAATAATGTAGTCCAGTGCCGCTTTGTAAAACGTCAGGAATTCATCAGTTGAATAACCAATTGATTTCACAGTCTTCACTGCGAAGCCATACGGGCTCAAAGCTCTCAGAAAAATGGACTGAAACCCCTGCGATACGTATTCGTCGACAATTTCACGAGGATGCAACAGACTAAGACGAGTCGTTGTCATAATGGCCGCGATTTGATCAAAGCCTAAGATCTCTCGTGCTCGTTGCAGGTTCTGTAGCGTTAGCTCGTAGCTGTTGTTTCCCGAACGTGGTCTGTTCTTATTGTGAATGAACGCTGGTCCATCGAGGGAAGTTGAAAGCACGACATTGTTATCGTGACAAAAAGTGAGGATCTCGTCTGTCGCTAAGGCGAGGTTTGTCGTGATAACGAATTGGACCTGTCTTCCAGTAACGTGGGCACGATCCCTGGCCTCGTTCACTATCTGCACGATTCGCTCATAGTTCAAGAGCGGTTCGCCACCTTGAAACTCAATTTTCAAGTTAGGTGCAGGTGAACGAAATACTAAATCAAGAGCACGTCTGGCTGTCTCAGCGCTCATGTCATAAAGAGTGCGATCGGCACTCACACGTGACACCTGGCAGTAATGGCACGAATGTTCACATCGTAGTGAGACAACAAAGATATGCAGTTTGGTAAAGCCGGCCAGAAACGCCCTTTTCGTCCGATACTTTGTCGCCAGCAACTCGAATGGTGCAGCCGCTGACGAGTCGAACAAGAAGTGTCTCCCTTTAAGATCGAGATAGGCGTTAGAGCTCGAGTTCAAGGTACGTCCAACAAAATCTTCAAACACTGAATTCTCGAGAAAAAGATACTCGCCAACTTCGTTCACCAGGATCTTTCGGTCAGTGTCGAACTGCATAAACTGAAATGGCAGAAAGCGGTACCCTACTGACGGCTGATAGCTTTCACGCTGGCTAAACCGATTCTGATTCATGCTGCGGGTATTTTGTCGTTAAGAAATTGCTCGATTGAGAGAATGAGCAGGTAGTTAAGAAACTCGTGCGCTATCGACGTTTCACTGTCGGCGGTCGAAATCCGAACCGATACCAAACCTCTTGATTGTGGAAAGAGCTCGATGTCGGCGAGAGGGGAGAAAGTCTCACATGCTGACTGAACACAGTGTTGTGGATAGATCTGTTCGGATAGATCGATCGTGACAGTCATTTTCTCGTGTTAATACCTCGCGGGTCGTCTACGTAGTCTGCGTCAGAATCTGAGCGGTCGAGCAAGTCTGCTTCCGCGAATGCCTGGGCTACGATCAATTCTCTTATCGATCTTGTTTCGTTGGCGATATCAAAGCGCACACGTTGATTAACAAGCTCGTTGGAAAATTCAGCCGCAGTTGTCGATAGAGTCCCGTCCGAGCTTTTGTTTGCAAACCGAACGGCAATGATTTGTGAATCGTTCGATGGTTCTAAAAACAAATAGCACCTGTCGGTGAACGAGTAACAGGTACGGAATAGAACCTCGAGCGAGTAGATCTTTGTATCTACAAAGATGGTGAGTGTGCACTCCGACGACTCGTGAATCCAGGTTGCAATAGCCGTAGTCATAAAAGATAAAATTGTTATCGGTGGACGACGAGTCGAAAGCTGTCAAAAGCAGCTAATCCAGGTTCTATCTCAGGCGTGTAAGTTCCCGCCGCAAGCGTTACAAACAGTCTCTCAAGAGGAATCGCGGGAGTTGCTCGTTTGAGAACTTCCCAATTAGTTCCATCGGCACTCGTTTCCCATAGGATTTCGTTCAATGAGGCCTCATGACGAAGTCGCCAGCTTCGGTGTGCTATGGGATCGTATCGCAAGCTTTGAGAGTTCTTACGTCCATTGATTTTATTTTGCAGATACAGTTTTCCGCTTTCCACAACAAAGCCGTACCAATTATTACTATCGATCCCGACCGCGAAAATTGTATCAGCGGCTCCTTCTGTCGTTTGGACCACGTCAACTCGAGCATGAGCAGCAGTGAAGTCCCACGCTTTTTGGCTGATGTAGCCGTTATAGGATCGCACCGAAACGCCGGAGCGGGGTGTTATCTCCAGGCCTGCATTTTTCTCGACAACTATTACTTTCGGGTCATTGAATGCCGGCGGCGCAGTCAAACAACCCAGGCGCCACTTCGTCTCTGCTCGCAAGCCGTCATTAAAATAATCGCTTAACACCACGGTTGAGGTGGTTGTCTCGGTTGGTGTGGGTGGAAGAGTGTAGGTTGGGGTAGGAGGTGGTTCAGGCCGGACCGGCGCCGGGCTACTGGCAGAATAATGCGATGCATGAGCCGGGCTACTGGCGGAATAATGCGATGCATGAGAAGGAGTTGTGGTTGAGGAATAATGTGACGCATGCGAACTATGTGAGCTGTGAGAACTATGTGAACTATGCGAGCTGTGTGAGCGATGTTGTGCAAATAAATTCGATAGTGAGGTCGCCGCTGACTTCAGTAAATACTTGCCAGCGAATTTCGATATCGTTGCTTTCTGGATTGAGAGTTTCGGATCGACTGGGACTCGGATTTCAGCAGTACTTTGTCCCGAAACGAGCGTCAGTAGACCGGCGCTCAGAGCTACGTTCTTAGAGAAAGAGACGATTCTCTCAATTGAAAGCAAGAGTCTCTTGAGCTTAGCTTTTGGGATCTCCATGGGTGGTCTCCTGTGGGTTTGGAGTCCGGCTCCAAGTCCTTCTGATAGTTCAAAACACCTGCCCAGGTATTATGGTTTGGCTGGAATAACATTACATTTGTGAGCAATAGAGACAGGTAAATTGGATCGAATTAGCACCGCAAGAGCAACGCCGTGGCCTATCGCACTCCCACGGAAGCGTTCCTGTACATCCGGACAACTAACGTATCGATCGATACTTTAGTGTAATAGATTCCCGCTAGTACTTATGGTGTACTCCCATCATAAATAAGGTCTTGCAAGGGGAGTGCAATCTTGGACCAACTTAACGCCATATTACCGGACAACATCGACTGGCAGCCTTTCGCTTCGCTTCCGTCTCCGGTGCGCCTGGCTGTAGTTACAGGCCAGCCATCGGAACCGGGACCATTTACGATCAGAGTCAAAGTGCCGCGTGACGTGAAGCTGATGCCGCACCGGCACTCTGAGGATCGCGTATACACGGTCATTTCCGGTGTCTTCTACATCGGTCAGGGCGACGAATTCAATGCTGATAACCTCCAGGCATACCCGCCCGGTGCTGTGATCATTCTGCCCGGCAACACATCTCATTTCCATTGGGCAAAGTCTGGTGAATACGTCGCACAGGTGACGGCGATTGGACCGCTGGGGTTTGAATACGTGGACTCAAAAGATGATCCGCGAAATCAAAGCTGAGAGATGTAAGCGTATAGAACTGAAACTCAACTAATGTTTGATTTGCATGGAGGTCTGATGTCTGACGACGTTCACGAATCGCATCCGACAAGTCCTACGAGACGCAAGTTTCTTTTGGCTACTGGAAGTGGTGTGGCGGCAAGCATGGTTGCCGGGTACATACCGGTGCTCGCAAACAACAGTGACGCAGAGGCCAATGCCGCTTTACCAAGCGCCGGTCCAGGCATTGAGGGCGCGGTCCCGATCACGCTGCGGATTAACGGCAAGGACCATGAGCTTCGCATCGATCCGCGCACTACACTCTTGGACTGCATTCGTGAAACCGTTGCGCTCACTGGAACAAAGAAGGGCTGTGACCACGGTCAATGCGGTGCCTGTACCGTGCACGTGAACGGAAGGCGCGTGAATTCATGTCTTACCCTCGCGCTAATGAACGACGGTAAAGAGATCACCACCATTGAAGGACTGGGTACACCCGAGTCATTGCATCCGATGCAGGCCGCGTTTGTTGCGCTTGATGGTTATCAGTGCGGGTATTGCACGGCGGGCCAGATCATGTCGGCTGTTGCCCTCGTCAAAGAGCCGTGTGGTCCGGATGACGCGTCGGTGAAAGAGTTGATGAGCGGCAACATCTGTCGCTGCGGCGCCTATGCCAACATCGTGGCTGCGATTCAGCAAGTTCGCCAAAAAGCTTAACCGCAAACAGGAGCGATCTCGATGCACACCTTTGAATTCAGCCGGCCGGCAGATCTGACGGCAGCGATCACCGGAGCTTCTCAGTCGAAGACGGCACAGCAGGGCGCGGACGTGCGCTTCATCGCCGGTGGCACGACCCTGATCGATCTGATGAAGCTGAACGTGGAAACACCGGCCCGGGTTCTTGATGTCAATCACTTACCGCTCGACAAGATCGAAGTCACTGCCAACGGTGAATTGAAGATCGGCGCCACTGTTCGTAACTCAGATCTGGCGCACCATCCAGTGGTGCAAAAAGATTACGCGGTGCTGTCGCAGGCAATTCTCAGCGGTGCATCGGCACAACTGCGCAACATGGCGACCACTGCCGGCAATTTGCTCCAGCGAACACGCTGCATGTACTTCCGGGATACGGCGACGCCATGCAACAAACGAGAGCCCGGAACAGGTTGCCCTGCGATCACCGGCGCTAACCGGATGCTTGCAATCCTCGGCACGAGTGAACATTGCATCGCGACCAACCCTTCGGACATGTGCGTGGCGATGGCAGCATTGGAGGCCACCATTCACATACAGGGACCGAAAGGTTTACGCGCGGTTCCGATTGGCGACTTTCATCTTCTGCCCGGTAGTACACCGGATCGCGAAACAGTGCTCGAACCGGGTGACATCATTACCCACGTCACTCTCCCGCGTCCCATTGCCGGAAGCAAGCAGTTCTATCTGAAACTACGTGATCGTGCGTCGTACGAGTTTGCCCTCGCGTCGACTGCCGTTGTCATGACAATCACCGGCGGCAAAGTGACGCGAGTTCGCATTGCGCTTGGCGGTGTCGGCACCAAACCATGGCGATCGCCCGAAGCGGAGAAGGCTCTCACCGGTCAAACTGCCAACTCAGCCAACTATCTCAAAGCGGCGGAAGCGGCTTTGCGTGAGGCTAAACCACAAAGTGAGAACAAGTTCAAAATCGAATTGGCTAAGCGCTGCGTCACACATGCGCTAAAAACGGCTTCGATGAGCTAGGTCGACGGAGTGAACATGTCAATTAATTCGGAAACATCTACCACTTCTCCAGTTGGTCGAGACACACCACGCGTGGATGGTCCACGCAAAGTGAGCGGAGTGGCGCAGTACACCTCCGACTTCCATTTCCCCGGCATGCTGTATGCGATACCGGTGGAAGCAACAATCGCCAACGGCAGATTGCTTAAGCTGGATACGAGTGCGGCAGAAAAGATGCCCGGTGTGCGTGCGATCTTGCATCGCGAGAACATTGGACCAATTTTCCGCTCAGTCTTCGAAGCACCATTCGGAGGTATTTGCGTAGAACGCCGGCCGCCGTTCGAAGATGATGTGATTCGTTACTACGGCCAGTACATAGCGCTCGCAGTAGCGGATACGTTCGAGTCCGCCAAAGCGGCTGCTGACGCGGTTCGAGCGACGTATGCGAAGGAGAAACCAAACGTCGACACTCATCTTGAAGCGGATGAGGACCCGGACGTAGTTCTCACCACGTATGGTCCAGCCGAGCGAATGCAAAGCCAGCGAGGAGATGTCGAGAAGGCGTTCGCCAGCGCACCGGTCAAGCTTGACCAAATATATGTCACGCCGCCGGAGACCCATAACCCAATCGAGCTGCACGCCACCACCGCGGTCTGGGAAGGTTCGAAACTCACGCTCTACGAATCGTCGCAGGCAGTCGTCAATCTGCGCGGCGTGCTGGCACAGATGTTCGGATTGCCGAAGGAAGACGTGCGGGTGATTACCCACTTTGTCGGTTCTGGCTTTGGCGGCAAGTTATGGCCCTGGACTCACTGTCCGCTTGCGGCTGCGGCGGCGCGACAATTACGTAAGCCAGTAAAGCTGGTGCTCAGCCGCAGGATGATGTTTCAGTCAGTCGGGCATCGACCGCTAACGCAGCAACGCGTGCGACTAGGCGCTACGCCTGATGGCAAGTTGGTCGCACTGGCGCATGATTACATCTATCACAAGTCAATTCTCGATCCGTATCATGAAGATTGTGGTGAGGCCACGGCGCTTCAATATAGTGTGCCCAACCTGCGCGTGACTTTCGGCCGCGCCAAACGAAACGTTGGCGCAGGGGCAGACATGCGCGGCCCCGGTCGAGTGCCAGGACTCTACGCGACTGAATCAGCGATGAATGAATTGGCTGATCAACTCAAGATCGACCCGGTCAAGCTTCGCATAATGAATGAGCCGAAGATCGACGAGTCGAAAAACATTCCGTTTTCGTCGCGGCATATAGTTGAATGTTTTGAACTCGGCGCGGAAAAGTTCGGCTGGTCCAAACGGACACCCGAAGTCGCTTCGATGAAACGAGATGGGTTGACGTTAGGTTGGGGAATGGCCGGATGCTCGTGGATGGCCGCGCGCTTTCCCGCCGCAGCGAGTTTGCATCTGCGCGACGATGGCACGGTGCGTGTAGCTTCTGCAACCCAGGACATTGGCACTGGCATGTACACCGTTCTCGCGCAACTTGCTGCGCAGAAGACCGGTGCGCCGCTTGAAAAAATCGAAGTAGCGCTTGGCGATACGACACTACCCGAAGGACCAGTCTCGGGTGGATCAATGGCAACAGCGTCTGTAATTCCGGCTGTTTTGGAAGCTGCCAACGGTGCGATCTCAGCGCTCTTGACTGTCGCAGCGACTACGCCCGGATCACCATTCGAGAATCGCAGACCCGAAGACTTGGGATTCCAGGATGGTCGAGTCTTTCTGAAACAAGACGGTGCTGACAAAGGAGTGCCTTTCGGTGACCTCTTGCGCCGCGCCAAACTTCGTTTGGTAACCGGCAGCGGCAACTCGCCGATGTCATTCGGTAATCCGAATCCAAAGTTCTCGACGCAATCGTTTGGCGCTCACTTCGTTGAAGTCACCTGGCAACCGGAGACTGCACGACTGCGAGTCAGCCGAGCCGTCAGCGTGATAGATGCCGGTCGAATCATTAACCCGCTGACCGGACGAAATCAGATTGTCGGCGCAGTTGTAATGGGAATAGGGATGGCGATGTTGGAGCACACCACCTATGATCCGCAGAATGGCGCGCCTATCAACAGCAGCATGGCCGATTACATCGTCGCAGTGAATGCCGACGTGCCGCCGATCGAAGTGCACTTCCTCGATTATCCTGACAAAGAGGTTAACGAGCTTGGCGCACGCGGGATCGGCGAGATCGGTTTAGCCGGAGTAGCGGCTGCGATTACCTCGGCGGTCCATCACGCAACCGGAGTTCGCGTCCGCGAACTACCCGTGAAGATCGAGGACTTGTTAGTGTGAAGTAGCAACTGTAGGGGCGGCCCTCGGTTGCCGCCCCCGGTGTGGAATTGCGACGAGGGGGTGGTCACGGAGGGCCGCCCCTACAGTACGTTTGATGTGGCCAGTATCAACGAGGGAACAAAATGACAAACGGAATCAACAGTCTCGATCTGAAACTAGAGGTAGTCGTCCTACCAGTCTCCGATGCGGAACGCGCGGAACAGTTCTACCGCAAGCTCGGATGGCGACAAGACGTTACGCCGCCGGGATCGGGTGTCTTTCAATTCACGCCGCACGGTTCTGCTTGCTCGGTACAATTCGGCAAGGGGCTTACCTCGGCCGCACCCGGCTCGGTCCAAAACACGTACCTGGTCGTCTCTAACCTCGAGGCTGCGCGGAGCGCGTTGGTCGCCGCCGGCATCGACGTGAGCGAGATCTTCCACCTCACTCCTAAGGGTCCTGTTACGGGTATCGATCCTGAACACGGCACGTATCGCTCGCGCGCATCGTTCAGCGATCCTGACGGCAACAGTTGGCTGCTTCAGGAAATTACAACGCGTCTTCCCGGAAGGATCGATTCGGGCGTTACGTCGTATAACTCGGTAACCGATCTTATCAGTGCGCTTCGTCGCGCCGAAGATGCGCACGGAGAGCACGAGAAACGAACCGGGGTCCGCGACGCCAATTGGGCCGATTGGTACGCCGCGTACATGGCGGCGGAGCAGGCCGGGACTGAACTACCTATTTAATACAGTCTCTCTATGTAAACTCGGTGTTCTCTGTGTCTTTGTGGTAGGTTGTTGCCGTGAATTCACGAGACTTTGACGCCATCATCATCGGCACTGGTCAGGCTGGCCCGGCCTTAGCTAAGCGACTTTCGGGCGCCGGCATGTCGGTTGCCATTGTTGAGCGCAACAAGTTCGGCGGCACCTGTGTAAACACCGGATGCATACCGACTAAGACTCTCATCGCCAGTGCCTATGCCGCTCACGTTGCTCGACGTGGTGCGGAATATGGTTTTGCCAATGGCGATGTGCGCGTCGATATGAAGCGCGTTAAAGCACGCAAGGATGAAATTGCGGGACGGTCGAACAAATCAGTCGAGCACTCGCTGCGGGAACTTGAGAATTGTACTGTCATCGAAGGCCATGCTCGATTTCAATCGTCGCGTGCTGTGGTCGTCAATGATGAAGTGCTACAAGCCGATAAAATTTTCATCAATGTCGGTGGGCGGGCCACGATTCCTTCGCTTCAGGGGATTGATGAGGTGCCCTTTCTCACCAACTCATCGATGATGGACGTGGACTTCCTGCCAGAACACCTGGTCATCGTGGGCGGAAGTTATGTTGGGTTGGAATTCGGCCAGATGTATCGTCGCTTCGGCAGCAACGTCACGATCGTAGAGATGGGATCGCGGTTGATTGCACGTGAAGATGAAGATGTATCAGAGGCCGTCCGCGAAATTTTGGCAGCCGAGGGAATAGAGATTCGGCTGAACGCGAAATGTATCTCGGTGGCGAAACGCGACGGTGGTATTGCAGTCGGGCTCCAATGCGATGATGGTCCACCCGAAGTATTGGGAACGCATATCCTTTTAGCGGTGGGCCGAGTTCCAAATACAAGTGATCTCGGGCTGGATGTGGCAGGCATCGCGACCGACGCGCGTGGCTACATTACTGTTGACGATGAGCTACGAACGAACGTGTCCGGCATCTGGGCCTTAGGCGATTGCAACGGCCGCGGTGCGTTTACACATACCGCTTATAACGACTATGAAATTGTCGCCGACAATCTGCTGAACGCGGAACAGCGGCGCGTCGCCGATCGAATTCAGACTTACGGATTATTTATAGATCCACCGTTAGGTCGGTGCGGCATGACGGACGCCGAGGTACGTAAGTACGGGCGCGCGGCTCTCGCAGTGAAATATCCGATGAGTTCTGTGACTCGAGCCGTGGAGAAAGGCGAAACGCAGGGGTTCATCAAGATTGCGGTTGATGCGGAAACAAAACAGATTCTGGGTGCTTCGATTTTGGGGACAGGAGGAGACGAAGTGATTCACATCCTGCTGGATCTAATGTACGCGAAGGCGCCCTACACCATCATTCAACGCGCCATGCACATTCATCCCACCGTGTCGGAATTCCTGCCCACCGTGTTATCCAAACTCGAACCTTTTGTGTAAGACGTAGCAGCGCTCTGGTCCGAGATCTGTCTGGCACTACCGTGGAAGGGAATTACCGCAACAATCGTAGGGCGAGATCCGGGATTGCAGACAGCGGATCCTCCTTCTTAATGTTTAAGTACATGGCCAGCAATTGCGGTCGTGCATTTGTTTGCGCGAGTTGCGCCAGGGTTTCCAGATTTCGTCGATCAAGGTTTGTACTCATTCGCCATAACCGCATGGCGTCATCGGTCGCGTTCTGCTGCGCCGCAACCACCGCAATCTCAGCCAACGCATTCGGCAAAGTACGCCAGAGCGAATCCCGTTGGGCCAACAATAAATTCTCGGCCGCTCGCCATTGTTTTGTCCGACAGTATGCGTTGAAGAGAGAATCTATGGCGCCTTTTTTATCACTGTCGACGGAAGCGTGCTCGATATAACTCCGCCAAATCGGAATGGCCCGTTGCCATTCGGCGCTGCCAGCCATCGCCTCAGCGAGGGCAAAGGCGCGGGTTGAAGCAGGTTGGCGAACGAGTTGCTGGAGGCTGGACCATGTTTTCTCTTTCAGTTCAGGTGGAATTTCGTCTCCATTCACCAAACCATGGATTATGGACGACTCCTCCCCGTCCCATTCGCGTCGCGCGGCAAGCAATTGCGTCAATAACGAAGGTCGCTTAGCGAGCAGAGAATTCCGCACCGTGTTGAGCTGTAGGTTGCCGTCGACGATGAGTGAAGCTATCTGAAATGCATAGTCTGTTTCAGGCGGTACGCTGTTCAATTCGCTGGTCAGAATTTTATCAAGCTCGGCTTGGTCTTCTTTTTCGTGGTGCTCTTCGGCAAGAAACGAGGCGAATAAATTGACAACATGATAACGTTCGTTCAACGCTAGGCTGTCGTCAGATTTTGCCACCAGTGCGACCAACGCCTGCCGATACGACTCGCGTTCGAGTCCATACTCCTCGCGGCCTTCGTAGTATCGCGCACGCTCCAGCCAGTATTCCGAGGTGGAACGTCGCGCGATTTCATCACCAAGAATTTTCGTTTCTACCACTCGCTGACCCGAACTACTCTGCACCGCGCCCGCTAACAGATGCACCTCTTGCAGTAAAATGTCATTGCCTTTCATAGACACAAGCTCTTCCACCAGAGGTTGTGCCACGAGCGGTTGACCTGCCGACTGATAAATCTCCGCCAGATGTCGTTTGGTCCAATAGCGAAGCTGCTTCTCGAGGTTGACCTTGAACCCTGGACCAATCGACAGGGATCGCATGATTCGATCGTCGACGAGTTTTGCGTCCTTATCGGTAAAAGGAAGCTCGAGTGATTTCTGCAGAAGTTTCACGCCGGCTTGCGGCGAGTAGTGTCGTAAACGTTCGCCAAGCAGGAAATAGTCGCCGGCTGTTCGCAGGTCTAAGGTGTCGGCCAGCCACTTCACGTCGTGCACGTGGCCGGCAAAACTGTTTGCTTTCAAGTAACGATCGAGGCGCATCTCATCAGACGGATTAGCCCGTATTTCAGCCGCTAAACTATCCAGCAACTCACCCGCAGTGCCTGATTTGGCGCGCAGCGATACTCGCTGCATCAGCCATTCGTCATTTGTAAGCGAACGTTTAGCTAGCCACGCGTCAATTTCTTTCGGGTCGCCGTTGCTGCTCCAGAGTTTGAGGAACTCTTCAGTTCCATTGATGTCATCTGGACAAAGTCGTTCGTAGTACAAACGCCGCGTGCGAATATTACCGGCGGCAGCATTCCGGAGTAGCAATTTGAAATCATAATCACCCGGACACTCCCAGTTCTCAGCAACTGACAACGCTTCCAGAGTCTTGCTGATCCGCGAGGTTTGACCGGCCCGCTCATAAATAACGAGGCGCCGAAGCAGGGAACTAACTGTCGAGGCATCCTCGCTCTCCAGTTGCCTGGTCACGTCGTCAATGTTTTTGTCCAGCAGTAGAAGAGTGACTTCGTGTTGGATCTGATCAGCGAAGTAATAGCGTGTTTTTTCCTGACCAGCGGCGTTTAGAACTAATGTCAGGCAGGTCAGACAAATGAGCAGAGGTTTATGCATAGGACACTCAGCCTATCAGGGTCAAAATGCATTTGTGAGTCTACAAAACCTACGAAGCGGTGGTTGGATTCGAACCGATTTATGAACGTTGTCCCGGAAAACGCCGAAAGCCGCCAGCCGGCCTGCAAGAAATCAACTGGCGCTGCGTTCCATGCCTAACGGCAACTGCCGCGCAGCACGATAGAAGGGGAACGCTCTGACGCTTCGAGCGTCTGATCAGCAAACCCCATCCCAGCCATTTCCGAGGAGGTTCCAACCATGAGCAAATTCACCGTTCGCATCCTGACTGCCTTACTCACCTTTACTGTTGGAGTCGCAGTAGCTACCGCCTGGGTTTTCAATCGCACCGAAGAACCCGGAATCGCACCCGTCGAACTCAGCTCAGATGGACCAACCATGGAGATGGTCTTTGTTTTGGACACCACCGGCTCAATGGGCGGTCTGCTCAGCGGGGCGAAACAACGGATCTGGGGGATAGTGAATGACGTAATGCAAACCACATCGCTTTCGTCAGTAAAAGTCGGGTTGGTGGCTTACCGGGACCGGGGCGATCAGTACATCACGCAGGTCCTTCCTTTAACCGAGGATCTGGATAAAGTCTACTCGGTATTAATGGAATACCAGGCTGGCGGAGGAGGTGACGAAGCAGAAAATGTGCGGCGCGCGTTAGCGCAGGGAGTTGCCAAAGCCGGCTGGTCCCAATCTTCTGCAAAGCATGCACAAATACTCTTCCTCGTTGGCGACGCTCCGCCTCACGATTATGCCGATGAACCAGACCCGCTCACTACCGCCGACCTGGCAGTTAAGCAGGGAATAATCGTGAATACGATTCAATGTGGCAATTCTGCAACGACCAAACAGGTGTGGGAAGCAATCGCGCGACGAGGTCAGGGGCAGTATTTTCTGATTCCTTCAGACGGCGGTGTGCAAACAGTCTCAACCCCCTACGATGAACAACTCAGTCAACTTGGTACTCGTTTGGGAGGAACATTCACGGCATACGGCGGCGGCGCAGGTGCCGCCGGAGAGTCGTATCGGGCCGCACGAAAGGACGTAGCGGACAGCGTTGAGACTTCCGTCGCCACGCTTTCTGCGCCTGGGGCTGCGGCGGACAGATCGCTGAATAAGGCATTGAACTCGAAAGCATATATTGGTGATCTGTTGCAGGATATTGAAAACGGATCGATCACACTCGAAGCAGTCAAGACTGAGGACTTACCATCCGAACTACAAAAGCTCTCAGCAGAGGATCGAGCGAAGGAGATCGAAAAGCGACTCGCCGAACGCAAAGAGATCCGCAAACAAATCATGTCGCTTTCCAAGCAGCGCAACGAGTACATAGTCGCGGAACAGAAGAAAAGCAAGGGCGGAACCCAAAACGGGTTTGATGTTGCCGTCTCTGCCGCCTTGCGACAGCAGCTCGCGAAGAAGGGAATTAAATAGAGGACGCCATTGACTGTTTCTCTGTGCACCTCTGTGTTCTGTGTGTACCAAGTTGAGTTTAGCCATTTGAAAGAGAAATACATACTTGACCTGCTAGGTTGCATTAGTTGAGAATCGGCGACGTTACATAAAGCTCGCCGCCTGATCCAGTAAAACTAAGTGAAACGGTTCGTTCCCCTATCAGTCCTTTTATTGTCATTAGTCGTAGGTGCATCGCTGGGCCTGGGCCAAATGCAACCGCCGGCGCAATTTCAGAATGGCACCGGTCTGCCTGACTTTTCAGGTTTTGCTCTAATCGACAGCTTTGCGAAGCTACCAGACGAACGGACCAAACTCGATACCTTGTGCGAAGTTCGGCGTGCCTCGCTTGATGAAGCTTCGCGCGCCATCGAGATGGCATTGCAGAGTGTCAGTGAATCAATCGATCCACCTAAAGCGATTCGCCTCCACAACGCTTCGGCAACTGTTTACCTTTACAAGGGCGACACTACAAACGCGATTTCTCACTTTGAAGATGCGTTGCGTATCGCCGAAGCACATGCGACTGAAAATGAAAACCTTGCCGCGATGAGGAACATCGATCTCGCTGCCCTCGGCATAGCTCACATGCGACGTGGCGAGGTTGAGAACTGTCTTACGAATCGCAATGCAGATGTCTGCATCTTTCCGCTAACCGCTGAGGCGCGACATAGGTTGCGATCCGGTTCGGAGCGCGCCATCGAATATTTCCAGCGCTATCTTGAAAAGGAACCCTCAAGCCTGGAGGTGCGCTGGCTGCTTAACGTGACCTACCAGACGCTCGGTGAGTATCCCGACAAAGTTCCCAAGGCATATCTGATCCCGCCAACGGCTTTCGAGTCGAAAGAGAAGATCGGAAGGTTTGTGGACATCGCTTCATCGCTCGGGCTCGACACTGTGGGCGCTGCCGGTGGTTCGATTACCGACGATTTCGATAACGATGGATTTCTCGACGTCGTAGAGACCAGTTTTGATCCATGCCAGCCGATGCGCGCCTTCCGCAATAATGGAGATGGTACGTTCGCGGATGTGTCCACGCGCTCGCAACTGGCTGAGCAACTCGGCGGCATAAATTCTGTGCAAACGGACTATAACAACGATGGTTGGCTCGACATCTTTGTGATGCGTGGTGGATGGGAGTGGCCGATGCGAAACTCATTGCTTCGCAACAATGGGAACGGCACCTTTACGGATGTAACGCTTGAGGCGGGGCTCTTGAGCATCGAGCATCCAACCCATTCCGCGGCGTGGGCCGACTTCGATAATGATGGTTGGCTGGATATTTTCATTGGACACGAGCGGACGCCGAGCCAGCTTTTCCGCAACAAGGGTGACGGCACCTTTGAAGATGTCTCCGCGCGCGCGGGTGTAAACCAGGTCGCGTTTACGAAGGGCGTCGCCTGGGGAGATTACGACGACGACGGATATCCGGATCTCTACGTCTCTAACTACGGGACAGACAACTTCCTCTATCACAACAAACGTGACGGCACGTTCGAACAGATTGCTGCGCAGCTTGGAGTTGAACAACCGCAGTGGAGTTTTCCAACCTGGTTTTGGGATTACGACAATGACGGGAAACTTGACTTGTTCGTGGCCAGCTATTTCTTTGCCAACGGCGAGTGGGTAAGGCCCTATCTTGGACTGGCACGGCAGGGCGATTCGATGAAACTTTACCGCAACATCGGAAATGGCAAATTCGCGGATGTGACCAAGGAGACGGGTCTCGATCGAAGTGTGGCAGCAATGGGAGCGAACTTCGGTGATCTCGACAACGACGGATTTCTCGATTTCTATCTTGGCACCGGCGCACCGACGTTCACAGCGCTGATGCCAAATCTTTTGTATCGTAATCAGAGTGGCAAATCTTTCGTCGAGATAAGTTCGTCGAGTGGAACCGGCCATCTCCAGAAAGGCCACGGCGTTTCGTTTGCCGATCTCGATAACGACGGAGACGAAGACATATTCGAAAATTTGGGTGGTGCGGTGCCCGGCGATAAGTACAACACCGTCCTTTTTGAGAATCCGGGTCACGGTAACAATTGGATCGCAATCAAACTCGTTGGAGTTAAGAGCAACCGTTCCGCTATCGGAGCCAAGATCAAATTAATGCTCAAAGGACCGGGCGCGGACACCGGCATCAGATATCGTGAAGTCTCGAGTGGAGGGTCGTTTGGTGCGTCGCCGTTGATGCAGCACATTGGTATTGGCAAGGCCACACGAATTACTTCCATCGAAGTAACATGGCCCACCAGCCGCACACGGCAGGAGTTCAATGATGTGCTGCCGAATCAGTTTATTGAGATAAAAGAATTCGAGAAGACTTACAAAAAGCGGAGCATTCGGCGCATCACCTGGAAGCGCGTCGATGGTGCTAATAAACACATGCACTAACCCTTCGGTTATCCACAGATTACACAGATTCATTAATCAATCTGTGTAATCTGTGGATAAATGCTTCTACTGTACTAACCCTTTGCCTTCCTTAATTGTCACGACTTTGTTTGCCGAAACGTTGGTTAAGGTATCGACCGTGCCGCTCGGCCAGCGCACCTGAATCAGATCCACCACGGCGCGTTTCTCCAGCCCGAAATGCAGCTTCAAATCATTTTGCGAAATATAACTGCCGCCACTCCGTACTTCATCAAGCTGAATAAGATCTCCGGAGACGACTTTCACCTTCGCACCAATCCCGTTGCGGTTGCTCTTTACGCCGATCGTTTTAACTGAGATCCAGTTGTTCTTGTTTCCGCCGTCGTTTCGCAATAGCTGTGGGACGCTGTCGAGGTCATTTACGACGATATCAACATCGCCGTCGTTGTCGATGTCACCGAACGCAGTGCCGCGGCTTGCGCGCTCTTCCATCAGCGCGCTACCAAGCTGAGCTGCGACCTCTGAAAACGTTCCGTTACGATTGTTTCTATGCAAAAGCTTGCGCTGTCGATAACGGCCGCGCTGCGGATAAGCTTGTCCATTAGCCACGAAGAGATCGAGCCAGCCATCGTTATCGTAGTCGAAAAATTTTGTCCCCCAACCTACGTAAGGAAGACTAATCATTGCCACACCAGCTTCGTAGGAAACATCAACGTAGGAACCTCGCCCGGCGTTGCGATAGAGCACGTTGTATTCATCGTCAAAGTTGGTTATGAACAGATCGAGCAGCCCGTCATGGTCGTAGTCACCTAACGTGACTCCCATGCATCCCTGCTCGTTGCCATTTTTGTCGAGTGCCGTGCCCGACTCAAATCCGACTTCGCTGAAGGTGCCGTTCCCATTGTTGTGATAGAGGAAATTGGGTGTAGAGTCGTTGGCCACGAAAATATCGATCCAGCCATCACCGTCGAAGTCGCTGCTTACAACATCCAATCCGTAGTAACCCCGCGCGTCCGCGACGCCGGCCTTTTTCGAAACGTCGGTGAAAGTTCCGTCGCCGTTGTTGTGAAAGAGGGAATCACCCGCGCCGGGTAAACCTCGTGGTCCACACTGGACGGGAACGCCTTTGAATTGACATGACGGGTCCTCGCCAAAAGGAGGTAAGTGGTCCATGTCGAAGCCCACATAGTTGGTGACGAAAAGATCGAGCCTGCCGTCGTTGTCGTAATCGAGAAAAGCTGCTCCCGTGGAAAAGCGCGGATCGCTTACTCCGGCTTTCTGGGTAACGTCGGTGAAGGTGCCGTTGCCGTTGTTTTTGAACAGGTGATCGGGACCTATACTGGTGACATAGAGATCATCGAAGCCATCATTATTGAAGTCGCCGACGGCACATCCCATTCCCCAACCAACATCACCCACTCTTGCCTTGTCGGTGACGTCGGAAAATGTTCCATCACGGTTATTGCGGTATAGCGCGCTCCGTGTTTTCTTGTTTGCCTTAAGCAATTCAACGGTGAGTGAATTGACGAAGAAGATATCCAGATAACCGTCGTTGTCGTAATCGAAAAGCGCGACGCCGCCACTCATCGATTCGGCGATGTATTTCTTTTCCGGCGAGAGGGCGTGTTTGAAGGTAATACCGGCTGGGCCGGTTATGTCAGTGAACTGAACGACTGCCAGAAATGCTGCCAGTAGAATTGAGTGCAAGTTAGATTTCCTAGCTCTCTTATCCACAGATTACACAGATTGATTCAATAGATCTGCGTAATCTGTGGATAGTTTACTGAGGTGTTTGTTTCTTGAGTCTGTCGAACGTCTCTTGCTCGCGTCTAGCTTCCTCGTGTCGTCCGGCGGCGGCATAAGCGCGACTCAGTTCATAATGAAAATCGGCATTCTCCGGCTCGAGCTTCACTGCTATTTCCAGATTGGAAATTGCGGCATCGATCTTTTGTTGCTTGATTAATGATAAGGCAAGTGCGTAGTAAAGCTGTGCGTTCGTCGAGCCGGACGTGGGAACATCTTGCAATAGCTCGGCGGCTTTTGAATATTCTCGAGTCTTAAAATAGCTCAGCCCTAGTAACCATCTCGCCTGAACGTTTGCCGGATTCGCTTTTATCTCACTCTCGAGCGGCGCCAACGCTTCCTGGTACGACTCGGCCCGAAAGTACGCGAGCCCGAGGTTGTAATCCAGACCAGCCTGTTGCGGGTTCCACCTTTTGGCGAGACGGAATTCAACTGCGGCATCGGCAAAATTACTTCGTTGAGCCTGCACCAGTCCGACACTGTTATGAAGCGCTGAAATAATCTTCGTTAAATTCGCTTCGCTTGCCTCGAGAGCGGAACGGGTCTTTTGATCCAACGTCTCCCGTGTCGCGGTTGCGCCGGGAAGTGTTCGTGAGCCAGACGTCTGATCGTTTTCATCGGGTAGTCTGGATGCACCCATGGTCGATTGTTTAGAGCTAAGGCTTTGTGCTGTTTCAAACGCGCGGGCTTTTAGTTCAGATGTCAGTTGCAACTCTTTCTTACCCGCTTCGGTCTGTCCGGTCTGTAGCAGAGACTGAGCGAGCCGGTAATGCGCAGTCGTCACTTGAAACTTGTTGTGGGCCAGATTCGGATTCAGGTCGATAGCTTTCTTGAGCACCTGTATTGCCTGATCGTGCTTCTGTAATTCCTGATACGCCTGGCCCAACTGGAAATAAGGATCGGGATTGTTCGGCTGAAATCGAGAAGCCGCGGTCAACGAATCAACAGCCAGTTCCCACTTTCTTTGAAAGATGTAGGTGATGCCGAGATAGTAGACGTTGAAGAAGTCGTTTGGATTTGCAGCTAACTCAATCTTGAATTCTTCTTCCGCGTTGGGCACGGCGGAGGCGCCTTCGTTCCAAAGATATGCTAAGCCCAGATTGTAGTGAGCGCCCGGAAACTTTGAATCCAGAGCGATGGCTTTCTTGAACTCTTCGATTGCTTCAGGTAAACGGCCGGCTTCACGAAATGCCCTGCCGATCGCAATATGAATCTGCGGTTGCTCACCAAACTCAGCAATCATCCGATCAAAAACACGCCTTGCGTCAGTAAACTTGTGTTGCTGTAAATACGTAATCGCGAGGGTGAAACTGGAGTTGAAGTCTTTCGGGGCAAGCCTCACCGCTACTTCGAGCGCGCTTGCGGATTTTTCGTAATCGCCCAGGGCAAAATAGGTTTTTCCCAGAGTCGTATGGACGTCCGCGTTGTTGGGTTGTAGCCGGGCAGCTTTGAGAAGAGGGTTGAGAGCTTTGTCATACTGCGCTGCCTCGAGATAGGCCATAGCCAATTCATTCAGCAGATCACTGTCCTGTGATTGATAATTCGCCGCTGCCTCAGCCGCCTCGAGCGCTCGATCACGATTCAGAAGGGCTGAGTAGACTTTAATCAAACTGCGGTATTGCGCAGACAGAATTGCCTTAAGTTGAGTCTCGGCCTCAGCCAGTTTACCGGCGCGCGCTAATTCCTGGGCCGCTTCATAACGTTGCCCTAAGGTTGTGTCCTGTTGCGAATTGAAAGGAAAAGGCAGGAGCAAAAACGAAAGAACGATTGAGCTCAGCGCCATGGGTTTTATTGTAACGATCAGGGCAAATTAAAAGAGTGCGCAGCCCTTTTATATCACGGTTTCTTGCTGTTCGGGATGTGATCCGACGTAGTTAATTGTTATCACGAACTGCAATGAGTGCGATTCCAATGGCCATCATAGGCAGAATCGATCCGGCATGAAGAATGAGCGCCGTTTGCACTCCGGCTGCTTGAAGAACACTTACGGTATCGATGATTGGAACCAGCGTAGCTACTAAAACCGCGATACCCACAGTCCCGTTATCACTGCGGTGGAACAACAGGCCGATTAAAATCGCCCCGATGGCGACGTCACGCGCGCCTGCCGCACGGACGAAAACACGGGCCGAGAGTGTGGTTGCGTCGACGCCATAGAGTGTAGCCGCAAAATCTGGTGCGAGCAGCGCTATGACTCCGATAGCAACAAGCCCTACACCCAGCACGACTACCAAACGACGAAGTATCTGTGGCCGCATCAGATCATCTCCTAAATTCGCAAGGGCGGCCACGGAGGGCCGCCCCTACAGTACGTTCGAACGGGTAGGAACCTATGAGACTTCGTCTCGCTGAAAGAACAAGATCTTTTGTTGGTTACCACTGTAGGGCGGCCCTCCGTGGCCGCCCCCGGTTGCGTGCGTCTGTAGTTGCTCGAGTTCACCGAGCCAGGATGCGCGCAGATTTTACGAGGCGAGTGGCGTAAGACCAACCCGCGCTCCTTAATATTGCAGTTCTATGAGGTAACGCGAATCGTGAAAGCGGAAACTATTCATCGGGGACAAGATTGAGGCGACCCAGCAGTTCTGTGAATCTACGGTAAGCGCGCAAGCTATCAACTTCCGGAGCGGTCTTGAACCAGTTCAGCCATTCATTCCGAGCCGCATAAGCTTTTTCGAACCACTCAAATGCATGATCCGTCTCGCCCAGGGCGGTGTAGATCAGGGCGATATTGTAGGCTGGAACATACACCCGCCGCGATAATTCTTCCAATTCCTTGAGTATCTTTTGCGCTGCTTCTCGGTTTCCCGACATTGCATAGGCGTGTCCGAGAAAGCCAAGCACGACATTATTCTTTTCTAACTCGTATGCCTTTTGAAATTCCGCGATGGCCTTGTCTATTTCGCCGTTTTGCTCATAGGCCATTCCAAGAGTTACACGCGCGAGAAAGAACTCGGGATTTTCAGCCAGCGTTTTCTCGAGCTGCCCAATAGCACGATCAAACTGGCGCGCATGCTGATAATGCCATCCCAAATATTGATTGATACTGTCATCCAGCGGATCGAGCTTGAGGGCTCTCTCGTTTTCTGCCAGAGACTCCTCGATACGTCCCATGGCCATTAAGAAATGCGAATACCAGTTATGGGCCTGCGCATAATTAGGATCCAACTCAATCGCTCGCTTAAATTCTTTCTCTGCGTTGGACCAATCTCTTTCGTACATCATCTCGACGCAGGCGAGCGACGTGTGCGCTTCCGCAAGCGAGTCGTTTAATAATAGCGCCGCAATGGCTGCCTTTTTGGCCTTTGGACCAGTCTCCCATGGAGGCAAGACTCCAAAGAAGTCAAACGCGACATAGGAATCGGCTAAGCCTGAATAAGCTAATGCGTAACCCGGATCGAGTTTGATCGCCTGCTCAAAATGTTCTATGGCCTTCTCATAACCGGCGCCCGTTCGCTTGTTCCAGTAGTAACGACCCTTCAGGTAATTTTCATAGGCCTCCGGGTTGTCAGTGTAGTGTTGGCCGAGCCGTCTCTTTTCTTCCGCAGTAAGCTTGATACGCAGCTTGGCGGAAATCTTCGTGGCAACTTCGTCCTGCACAGTCAAAATGTCGGAAAGAGTAGTGTGGTATTGCTCGCCCCAAATCTGGAAGCCGGACGATACTTCAACCAGCTCAACTCTAATGATCAGTTTGTTTCCCAGGACCACAACTCTGCCGAGTAATACAACATCGGCAGTTAACTCACGCCCGGTCTTTAGCGCGTCGAATTGTTCACCTCGGTAATGAAACACCAGGCTGCGTGCAACGACGCGCACTTGTGGAAGTTGCGAGAGGCTATTAATGATGCTTTCCGTGATTCCGTCCGAGAGATATTCCACGGTCGGATCCATGGTTTCGTTAACGATCGGCAAGACCGCGATAGTAGTTGTAGCATTTGGCTGGCGGCTTGGTATTTCCGGTTCCGTAACGGTGGTATCGCGGTCTTCGCTTTCCTCCGGCGTTACGGAAATGCCACCTTCTATTTGTATCTCTTTAACGGGAAGGTTAAAACGATAACCGCGCTTCTTGACCGTCTCGATATATGGTCCATGATCTGGACCACCCTCAGCTAATAACCTTCGGAGCATGAATATGTTTTGTGTGAGGTTTGCCTCTTCAACATAACTGTCGGGCCAGAGCACCCTCATCATTTCTTCTTTCCCGACTATTCGTTCCCGGCGCTCAATCAACAAGAGAAGGGTATCAAACAGCTTCGGTGCGAGCCGTACATGTTGGTCTTTGTGCCAGAGGATTCGCTGTTCGAAGTCAAGCCGGAAAGAACCAAATTCATAAAAATGCCGAACCGGCGTGCTCATGATGTCTCTTGAGATTGAGTTGAATTATGAGAGTCAATTCATTGATCAAATGCTGATCATTTTTTGAGGGCTTTCTTGATAGACAATAAGCCGCGAGTCGGGTAAAGTGCCCCACTTATTGTTGGCCTATCTAGTACAGCCGACGCGATATAGCAATCAGTGCAAAACAACTTGCAATTAGAAGTTTATTGCAAGTTTTGGGTAGAAGCAATCACCCGAACGGCATTGACGATCTGGACCATCACAAACATGGATTCAGATCCAGGATTTTGGAGATAGTAAGTAATGAATGCTGAACGGTGGTACGTTCTTTATACGAAGGCCCAGGAAGAGGATCGAGCAGAGAAGAATCTTTCTGCCTGGGGAATCCAAACTTTTTATCCCAGGATCAAGAAGAAGCAGTTCAATCAGTTTACAGGTAAGGCAATTGAATTTTCTCGGCCGCTATTTCCACGCTATATCTTCGCCAGGTTTGACGCCGAACGTATCCTGCACAAGCTTTTCAATACTCGCGGCGTGGAAAAGGTTATCAGTTTCAATGGCATTCCGACCGCGGTAGACGACCACGTGATTGATCTTATTCAGTCGAAGGTCACTGCCGACGGGTTCGTTTGTTTAAATGACAATTTAAAACCCGGTGATGAAGTGAGGATCAACAATGGCTCGTTGAAAGGAATCAACGGAATATTCGATCGAACCTTGAAGGACAAGGGCCGAATCATGATCCTTTTGAACTCAATCAATTATCAAGCAAGTCTAATAGTCGAAAGTGACCTGGTCCAAAAAGCCAGTTATTCGCACTCATAAAAAACCTGGAACCCGGCGGTAATCCGCCGCATCCAATTCCGTGAGCTTCGAGTTAGTTTCCCCCCACGCGAGCAAGCGCGGCTCGATCTCCAATCACACATGGCAAAGAGAAATTTGGTGTACTGTGCGGTAGCTTTGCCTAAAATCCAATGGTGAAAAGTGACTGGTCCAAAAGCCAGTCACTCGTGTTGCACTACATAAACATGAACACTGGATTGCAGCGTTGATCGTTGCATCCAATGACGAGCTTCGAGTTAGTCTTCCCACACGCGAGCAACGCGCGTCTCGATCTCCTATTCCATGTGGCAAAGAAGAACATTGGCGGAACATGCGGTAGCTCTGCCTAAAATCAGCCACACTCAATAATCATTCAAATATATTTGAGCACGGTTCAAGCAACTGTAGGGCGGCCGTCCGTGGCCGCCCTTTGGTTGGAAACCTACGTTCGACGAAGACCGTGTAATAACACACGAGCAGGACATAATAACGATGGACCAGGCATACATACCGGCCACTGCTGATTCACATGCATTTGTCCCGTTCGTCAAAAGCAATACCTTGACGAGCATCGGCACTCTATTAGTGATCTTGACGATCGTCTGGCTCAGCGTGCATCAACAGAGCCCGCCCGCGACGGTGGCTGCTGATGCACCAGCGGAGATTTTCTCTTCAGCCCGTGCCGTCAAACATATCGAAGCCATTAGCACAATGCCCCGTCCGATGGGAACGCAAGGCAACGTAGCGGCGCGTGAATATATCGTCAGTGCCTTGCGGGCGGCGGGACTTGATCCGGAAGTTCAGCAAACCACTGCGCTTAGTCAGAATCTGAACGGCATCGCCCGGGCCGGCGCTGTGCACAACGTGCTTGCCAGGCTCAAAGGAACAAACAATAGCAAGGCTGTTTTACTGATGAGCCACTACGACTCTGTTCCGACCGCCTTCGGAGCCAGCGATGATGCCGCGGGCGTGGCGAGTATGTTGGAGACGTTGCGCGCTTTACGCGCATCGAGCACACCTCTAAGCAACGACGTAATCTTTCTTTTTACCGATGGCGAGGAGAACGGACTGCTGGGTGCACACGCCTTCGTTGATGAACATCAATGGGCGAAAGATGTCGGGCTGGTGCTCAACTTTGAGGCACGCGGCAATAGTGGTCCGTCAATCATGTTTGAAACCAGCGATGAGAACGGATGGCTTATCAGAGAGTTTGCGAAAGCGACGCCGCATCCGATGGCCAATTCGCTGGCTTATGAAGTTTACAAACGTCTTCCCAACGACACGGATTTTACTGTCGTGAAGCAAGCCGGATTGCCCGGACTTAACTTCGCCTATATCGAAGGTTCTTCACACTATCACACGATGCTTGACCGTTTTGCGCAGCTTGATGAGCGCAGTCTTCAGCATCACGGATCATATGCACTGGCGTTGACGCGCCACTTTGCTGGACTAAATCTCAATGACAGGAAAGAAACCAACGCGGTCTATTTCGATATTCTGGGCCTGACCTTAGTCCATTATTCCAGCACTTTGATAATACCCCTGGCCATCATCGTCATCATTTCCTTCGCCGCGTTGATAGCATTCGGACTGCGAAAGAAAAGGTTGACCTTAAAAGGCATCGGTTTTGGTTTTATTGCACTACTGAGCGCGATGTTAGTAGCGGCTATCGGCACCTACCTGGTCTCGATCGTGATCAGTCGCTTGCAAAGTGTGATGGGTTTCGGACCGGAAGCTGAGGTTTACCGGGCCAATACTTATCTGATTGGTTTCGTCTGTTTGACTATCGCTATGGTGACGTTGCTGAATCTCTGGTTCCTCAAAAAGAGTCGTACAGAGAATTTGTTAGCTGGTGGAATGTTGTGGTGGTTGATATTGACAGTCGTGACCAGTCTCTACTTGCCGGGCGCAAGTTACCTGTTCGTGTGGCCGCTGCTGTTTGGCATGTTAGGACTGTTGTTGATGTTGACGATTGGGCGCGATCAGCGACCGGAGCGCAAACTTCTGCTGGTCGGATATCTTTATGCGATACCGGTAATCATTGTCTTCGTGCCGGTAATCTATCAGATTTTTCAGGCCTTGAGTTTGAGCATGATTGGACCACTCATGCTCGCCGTAGCTCTTCTTTGCGCGCTGCTGATTCCGCACCTCCACCTTATTACCACTGGAAAAAAATGGTTGTTGCCGAGTATTGCGGCTGTCTTAGGAGTGGGGTTCATCGTTGCCGGTTTGGTGGCTTCAGCGGCGAGCGCGAGCCAACCCGAACAGGACAGCCTGGTCTATGCGCTCAATGCCGATACCGGAAAAGCAGTTTGGGCCAGTCTTGATAAGAGTCCTGACAAATGGACCACGCAATTTTTATCTGATGCTCAAAGCGCAACGCTACCCTCCATTTCCGCTGTTAACACGAAGGCACAATGGCTCCAGCGAGAGGCTCCGGCCGAACCGCTGGCTGCTCCCGATCTGAAGTTGCTCGACGACAGGTCAGTTGAGGGGACGCGAACGATGCAACTGCACATAAGCTCGCCGCGTCAAGCTCCTACGCTGATTTTCTATGCCGATTCGAAGATGGAGATCGTTAGTGCGCAACTGAACGGAAAACAAATGAAACTGAAGTCGCTGGTTTCCGATCCGCAGAAAGATGGTTGGAGCATGCGTTATTATGCGATGCCGGCGGAGGGCATCGATTTAACGATGGTGGTCAAAGCGCTCGAGCCGGTCAAATTCAGGATTGTGGATCAATCATATCAATTCCCGTCGTTCATGGGGTCACGCTTTGCCTCAAGACCCGACGATATTATTTCGGCGCCCGCCTCGGTGACTGATTCAACTTTCGTCAGTAAGTCGTTCATCTTCTAGGAATTCCCGGCCTCATTTAAATCCCCATTAATTAAATAGAACGCACGGCGGCGCCATCGCCCAGACGGTCCGCGTGGATACAGGTATGGCCAAAAACAAGCAGTTGGAGTCGTAGTCGGCATAAGAAAACGTTGAAGACGTGGAAAGTCAAAGGTTTATGAGTGAGGTTTTAGAACAAGTAGCAAATCTTTCGCCGGAACAGCGTGACCTGCTGGTGCTGCTGCTGAATAAAAAGAAGAGAGAAGCAAGCTCGCGCACAAGAGTGAGCCGTAGTCGCGACACCGACACCTTCCCGCTCTCTTTTGCACAGCAACGTCTCTGGGTACTCAGCCAGCTTCAATCTGACGATTCCGTTTACAACATGGGCGGCGGTGTGCGTATGCGCGGGCGGCTTAATAACCATGCACTCGAGCGCGCCCTCGTTGAGATCGTGTCGCGCCATGAAGTCCTGCGCACCACTTTTAAGCAAATAGATGGTGAGCCAGTACAGGTAATTGGTCCACCACAGGCTTTGTTGCTCCCGAGTTTTTCACTTGAGAGTCTGCCTGCTGCTCAAGCCAAAGCGGAAGCGATGATGCTGGCGCGGCAGGAGTGGCGGCAGGGTTTCGATCTTGAACATGGACCACTGTTTCGCGCTAAGTTGCTGCACCTCGCCGCCGAGGAACACATCCTGCTACTGACCATGCATCACATCATTTTCGATGCCTGGTCCATGGGAGTATTCGTCCGCGAGTTGGCCGTGCTCTACGAGGCCTACGCCAGCGACAACCCGACTCCATTTTCCACCGCACCGGTTCAGTACGTTGATTTTGCCGTTGCAGAACGGGAGTGGCTGCAAGGTGAAGTGTTTAATCAGCAGAGCGCGTATTGGAGAAAGAAACTCAGCGGCGCGCCGAGTCTGCTGGAGCTACCAACCGATCATCCACGACCAGCGCTGCAGAGCTTTCGTGGTGCGGATTATCCCGTGTCCATCTCAGTAGAGGTCGCCGGTCGGCTTAAAGAAATATGTGGGCAGGAACGGGCGACACTGTTTATGGGCCTGCTGGCGGTCTTCAAAGTGCTGCTCTATCGCTACACCAATCAGCCGGACCTCGTCGTCGGCGTGCCGGTAAGCGGACGCAACAAACCCGGGTTTGATGAAGCGCTGGGTTGCTTTGTAAACACTCTCGCGCTGCGTACAGAACTCTCGGGCGACATGACTTTTCGTGAGTTGCTGGCCCAGGTGCGCGACCTGACGCTGGAAGCTTTCGACCATCAGGATCTGCCGTTTGAAAAGTTGGTCGAAGCAGCGCAGGCGACGCGAGACATCAGTTACAGCCCGTTGTTCCAGGTAATGTTCAATCTGCAAAACACCGCGGCCATGACGCCGCAGTTGAAGTACCTCGAGCTGAGCCCGTTTGAAATAGATAACGGCACGGCGAAATTCGATTTATCGCTCGATCTCACTGAAACTGCCTCAGGGTTGGCAGGTTTGATTAACTACAACCTCGACCTGTTCGATGCCGCAACGATTCAGCGGATGGCGGGACATTTCGAGCAGCTGTTGGCCGCAGTAACAGCCAACCCTGCGCAAAGGATCTCCAGGCTGTCCTTATTAACTCCAGCAGAAGCGCAATTGCACGCTGAATGGAATCGCACCGACAAAGTCTATTCGCAACCTCAGTGCATCCATCAGATCTTCGAGGAACAGGCGGCGCTAACTCCGAATGCTCCTGCGCTTTACTTCGAAGGAGAAAGTCTTACCTACGCTGAGTTGAATACGCGCGCCAACCAGTTGGCCCACTATCTGCGCTCGCTGGGAGTTGGACCAGACACGCTCGTGGGAGTGTCTATCGAGCACTCACTGGAACAGATTGTAGCCCTCGTCGGAGTGCTCAAAGCGGGCGCTGCCTACGTACCGTTGGAGCCGACTTTGCCGGCCGCACGTTTGTCTTTCATGCTGGCCGATACCGCTGTTCCCGTGGTGCTGACCGTGCAAGCGTTGGCTGAAAGTTTGGCTGGTGCGAATGTGCAGGTGGTGTGTATCGATGGTGTCGCAGAAGAGCTCGCGGCGCAAAGTGCGAGTAATCCGTCCACTGCGGTAGGACGAGACAACCTGGCTTATGTCATCTACACGTCGGGCTCGACGGGACAACCGAAAGGGGCGATGGTGCACCATCGAGCCGCGTGCAACCGTTTGCTGTGGGCGATCAAGGAATACGGCTTTGACTCAACTGATGCGATTCTTCATCAAGCGCCGCTGAGTTTTGATGTCTCGGTGTCGTCGACTTTTACCTCACTCCTGAGTGGAGCGCGCCTGGTCATCACTCGACCGGGTGGTAATCAAGACAGCGCCTACCTGGTAAAGCTGATCGCCGAACAACGCGTGACCCACATGGACTTCGTGCCTTCGATGCTTCAGATCCTGCTTGATGAAGAAGGCAGCGAGCGTTGCGATAGTCTGAGGATCATCATTTCCGGAGCCGAAGCGCTGACCGCGGAAATGCTGGATCGATTCTACGCTCGCACCGATGCACAAATAGCCAACCATTACGGACCGACGGAAACGGCGATGGACCTGGTCTCGTGTGTATGTGACCGCGACAGTGAGAGACGAGTGGTGCCGATCGGCAGACCGAATGCGAATACACAATGCTACGTGCTGGACCAGTGTGGCGGACAACTGCCAGTGGGCGTGAGCGGCGAGTTGTATCTGGGCGGAGTGCAGGTCGGGCGTGGTTATGTAGGACGACCGGAGTTAACGGCGGAGAGATTTGTGCCAGACCCATTTGGGACCGTGAACGGCGGACGTTTGTACCGGACTGGAGATCTGGTGCGGCGACTGGCGGATGGGACTCTGGAGTACCTGGGCCGGTTGGACCATCAGGTAAAGCTGCGTGGACATCGCATCGAGTTAGGTGAGATTGAGTCAGCGCTCGCCGCTCATCCTGCGATTCGCAACGTTGTGGCCCTGATCAGGGAAGATAGTCCCGGCGATAAACGGCTCGTCGCCTACATCGCCGCGGAAGACAAGCCTACGGTTACCGAACTGCGCGCGTTTCTACACGAGCGACTACCGGATTACATGATCCCCGCGGTATTCGTGACGCTCGATGAGCTGCCGTTCATGCCAAACGGAAAAGTAGACCGGAAGGCATTGCCCGTGCCCGATCAATCGCGCCCGGATCTGGATCGCGATTTCGTGGCGGCGCGCACGGCGGCTGAAACTGTGCTGACAGAGATCTGGTCGCAAGTGCTTGGAGTGGAGCAGGTCGGCATCCACGACAATTTCTTTGAACTGGGCGGCGACTCCATCCTCAGTATTCAAATCATCAACAAAGCGAGTCGAGCTGGTCTGCACTTCACGCCGCGACAACTATTTCAGCACCAGACCATCGCGGGGTTGGCCGCTGTTGCCGGCATCAACACTGTCACCGAAGCGGAGCAGGGGTTGGTGAGTGGCGCAGTGCCGTTGACACCGGTGCAACACTGGTTCTTCGAAAACAATGTCGTCGATCCGCATCACTTCAATCAGGCGCTGCTGCTGGAGTTAACCCAACCACTCGAACCCGCGTTGCTGCAAGAGGCAGTCGAGCATCTGCACCACCATCACGATGCGTTGCGACTCCGCTTCGAACAAACGGAAGCAGGCTGGCAGCAACGCAATGCTGAGACAGTTAACGACTCCGGTTTCTCCACCGTGAATTTCTCAGAGCTGGACGAAGAGGATCACGCGGCAGCTATTGAACAGATAGCAACGACGGAACAAAGCAGTCTGAACCTCGCGACTGGTCCATTGTTAAAAGTGGTGCTGATTGATCTCGGTGCGGAACGAGCCGGCCGCCTGTTGCTGGTGGCGCATCATCTGGTGATCGATGGCTTGTCGTGGCGCATTCTGCTGGAAGACTTGCACAGAGCTTACCTGCAGTTGAAGCGGGGTCAGGACATTGACCTGGGAACAAAGACGAGTTCGTTCAAGCAATGGGGTGAGGGACTGCGGCAGTACGCCGCGAGCGGCAAGCTGGATGCGAATTACTGGCTGGACGCGAAGCGCCGCAGTATTGCTCCTCTGCCGCGCGATAAGAGCGGACCTAACACGGTAGCCACGGCGCGAACCGTTACGGTCAATCTCACGCGGGAAGAGACGCGTGCCCTCGTGCAAAAAGTACCGGCCGCCTACCACACACAGATCAACGACGCCCTGCTGACGGCGCTGGCTCAAGCGTTCAAACGCTGGAGCGGTCGACGCCACCTGCTCGTGGATCTGGAAGGACACGGACGCGAAGATCTCATGATGGAGTTGAACTTGTCGCGCACGGTAGGTTGGTTCACCGGAATTTATCCGGTGCTGTTGGAGGTGCCGGAGGGCGCCAGTGCTGAAGACGGGCTGAAGAGTATTAAAGAGCAGTTGCGAGCCGTGCCGCAAAACGGCATCAGCTATGGCTTGCTGCGCTACCTTGGCGATGAAGAGACGAAAGCTCGGTTGCGTACATTCCCGGCGGCGGAAGTGCTCTTCAATTATTTTGGCCAGTTGGACCAGGTGTTATCGGAGTTGCCAATGTTCGCAATGGGGCAGGAGTCCACTGGGCCAAGCCAGAGTTTGCGCGGCGCCCGTCCCCACTTGATCGAAATCAACGGCAGCATCATCGAGGGGCAACTGCAAATGAGTTGGTCCTACAGTGAAAACGTTCACCATCGTGAGACCATCGAGCGAGTGGCTGGTGCTTTCATCGATGCGCTGCGAAACCTCATAACACATTGTGAATCAGAAGAAGCAGGCGGGTTTACGCCGTCTGACTTTCCGCTCGCCAGGCTCGACCAGCGTAAGTTGGGCAAACTCAGCGCGCTCATTAATAAAAAGGACAAGTCGGAGTCGTTGTCGGCATGAAAAACGTTGAAGATCTGTACCCCTTGTCGCCGATGCAACAGGGGTTGCTCTTTCACAGTCTACTTGCGCCTGAGTCAGGCTTTTACGTCACGCAGTTAAGCTGCACCGTGAGAGCCGGGCTGAATACCGCTGCGTTCGAGGAAGCGTGGCAGAAGGTGTTGGTGCGTCACCCGATTCTGCGCACGGCTTTCATGTGGGAAGGGCTTGATGAACCACTGCAGTTGGTACGTCAAAAAGTACAACTGAGTATTGAACAGCAGGATTGGCGCGGTGACGGCGAGAACACTCAGCAAGAGCGCTTCGAACAACTATTGGAAGCAGACCGGCAGCGCGGGTTTGACCTCTCCATCGCACCGCTGATGCGGTTGTACCTCATCCGCGTCGAAGATGAAGCTTATCGTTTTGTTTGGAGCTCTCATCACATCCTGCTCGACGGCTGGTCCGCATCTTTGCTGCTTAAGGAAGTCTTCACGCTGTATGAAGCGTTCGCGGCTGGGAAACAGATACGGTTAGAAGAGGTTCCGCCCTACAGCAACTACATCGCCTGGTTACAGGAGCAGGACAAGTCACAAGCCGAAGCGTTCTGGCGCCACACTCTCGCAGGTTTCACTGTGCCAACGCCTTTCGGAATTGGCAGACCGGTCGGCTCGCTCTCCGAACAGGACGATACTTACGGCGAGTACAAGTTTTCGCTTTCGGCAGAATTAACCTCAGCACTGCAAACCCTCGCCCGCCAGCAGCGCCTGACTCTTAACACCCTGATTCAGGGAGCATGGGCGTTATTGTTGAGTCGTTACAGCCGGGAAAAAGATGTCGTGTTTGGCATGACGGTGTCGGGACGTCCGGCGGCATTGCCGGCAGTCGAGCAGATGATCGGTCTGTTCATCAACACGCTGCCCGTGCGCGTGCTTGTGCCCGATGATGCCTCGTTGCTCTCGTGGCTGAAACAATTGCAAGAGCAGCAACAGAAGCAAGCGCAATTCGACTACACCCCACTGATCGATATCCAGAAGTGGAGTGACGTCGAGCGCGGCCAGTCGCTTTTTGAAAGTATTCTCGGTTTCGAGAATTACCCGGTCGACGAGGCGTTACGAAACCAGCCATTCGGTTTCGAGATCACTGACCTGCGTTTCACCGAGAAGACTAACTTTCCGATCAATCTGGCAGTCATGCCGGATAAAGAGCTGGTCCTTGACCTGATGTACAGCAGCCGTCGTTTTGACGAAGCGACCATGCTGCGATTGTGCGGACATCTTGAGACGTTGCTGCGAAGTTTTGTCGCTAATCCGAATCAGCGGCTGTCAGCTCTGCCAATCGTTACTGAAGCAGAACAGCAGCAGATGTTCCGCGATTGGAACCAGACCGCTGCGTTATATCCACAGGAAGTTTGTCTTCATCAACTGTTTGAGGCGCAGACCGCTCGCAGACCGGAGGACATTGCCCTCAGTTTTCAAGGCGTTCAACTCTCCTATCGCGAACTGAACAGCAGAGCCAACCGGTTCGCGCATTACCTGCGCACGTTGGGAGTCGGCCCGGAAGTGCTGGTAGGTCTCATGGTGGAGCGTTCGGTGGAGATGGTGGTGGCGTTGCTCGGCGTTCTCAAGGCAGGCGGCGCTTATCTGCCGTTGGATCCTTCATACCCGATTGAACGTCTCTCTTTCATGCTCGACGACGCCCACGCGCCCGTATTGGTGACGCGAGCGAGCGTGCCGGGCGAGTTGGTATCAGAGCGAGTCAAGGTAGTGGTTCTCGAAAAGGAACTGAAGCGAATCGAGCAGGAGCCGGATGAGAATCTAACCGGTATCGATGTCGTGCCGCAGAACCTCGCCTATGTCATCTATACGTCTGGTTCGACGGGCCAACCGAAGGGTGTACTCATTACGCATCGCGCCGTCATCAATCACAATTTCGGTATTGCCGAGTTATATGAATTGCAACCGCACGATCGTGTATTGCAGTTCGCCTCGCTCAGCTTTGATGTCGCGGTCGAAGAGATCTTTCCCACCTGGTTGCGCGGCGGCTGCGTTGTGCTTCGCCCCGAGGGAGTGTTGAGTTCTCATACTGACTTCTTCGAGTTTCTGAAAAAAGAGCGCATCAGCGTTGTCAACCTCACCACTCCATATTGGAACGAGTTGATGGCGGAAGCAGCACGCACCGGTGTGAGCGTTAACGGGAGCTTGCGATTGGCGGCAATAGGTGGCGAGAAGGGCCTGCCGGAAGGATTCGACTTCGCACGAAAGCAGATTGGTCATGGCGTTCGGTTGATGAACGTCTATGGGCCTACGGAAACCACCGTCACCAACACCGTCTATGAAGTGAATGGAGTAGCAGCGCACGAGGAAGCTGTCTCGGTACCAATCGGCCGGCCCATTGCGAACACACAACTCTACATTCTTGACGATCAACAGCAACCGCTTCCGGTGGGAGTTGGCGGCGAGTTGCACATTGGCACTGACAGTCTCGCGAGAGGTTATCTGAACCGGCCGCAGCAAACGGCGGAGAAGTTTATTCCGAACCCGTTCAGTGATGAGCCAGGCGCGCGTTTGTATAAAACCGGAGACGTGGCGCGCTTTCTTTCCGACGGCAATGTCGAGTTTTTGGGTCGCGTGGACCATCAGGTTAAGGTCCGAGGATTCCGCATCGAGCTGGGTGAGATTGAGGCGGTGCTAACCACACACGACGATGTACGTGAGGTCGTCGTTATTGCACGCGAAGACGCGCCGGGTGACAAACGCGTGGTGGCTTACGTTGTGCCGGAGCGCGAACTAAAAACTTCCGAGTTGCGGAACTTTGTTTTAGAGCGACTTCCGGAGCACATGTGTCCGTCGGCGTTTGTGATACTGGAAGCATTCCCGCTCACCTCCAACGGTAAAGTGAACCGGCGTGCACTTCCTGCTCCCGATCACGCGCCCAACCAACAGGGTGAAAACTTCGTAGCGCCACGCACACCGGTGGAAGATTTGCTGGCGGGTATCTGGGCCGACGTGCTGTCGCTCAGGCAAGTCGGCATCGATGACGATTTCTTCGAACTGGGCGGCCACTCGTTGTTGGCGACGCAATTGATGTCTCGCTTGCGGGAAGCATTTTCGATCGAGATACCGTTGCGGCAGTTGTTCGAGTCGCCCACCATCGCCGAACTGGCCCAGCATATCGAGACGGCTCGCAAAACTGAAACTCAGTTGCAAGCGCCGGCGATCGTGCCGGTCTCCCGCGAGGGTGTGTTACCGCTCTCCTTCGCGCAGCAACGACTTTGGTTTATGGACCAGCTTGAACCGGGCAGCAACCGCTTCAACATTTCGGCTGCCATCCGTCTCAGCGGCCAGCTCAATCTGGAAGCCCTCGAACGCACGCTCGCAGAGATCATCCGACGGCACGAATCGCTGCGCACCAGCTTTGTAGCCGTAGACGGAGAGCCGGTGCACGTGATTAGCCCGGCGGGTGAAGTGAGTTTATCGTTCACCGACCTGAGCACAGAAAGTTCAAGAGAAGCGCGAGCGCGCGAACTGGCCGCAACTGAATCGCAGCGTCCCTTTGACTTGAGCCGTGGTCCATTACTGCGCACGCAGTTGTTACGTCTGGGAGAGTCGGAGCACATCCTGTTACTGACGATGCACCACATCATCACCGATGGCTGGTCCACCGGTGTGCTGGTGAAGGAAGTGGTTACGCTCTACAGCGCCTACATTCAGGATCTGCCCTCACCGCTGCCGGAGTTGAACATTCAATACGCGGATTTTGCGCACTGGCAACGGAACTGGTTGCAGGGTGAAGTGCTTAATGAGCAACTGGCTTACTGGCGCGAGCGGTTGGCCGGCGCTCCGGCGTTGTTGGAACTGCCGACGGATCGAGCGCGTCCGGCCGTGCAGAGTTTCCATGGCGCGCAGCACCGCTTCTGCGTGAGTGCGGAGTTGACGGAGCAATTGCAGCAGCTAAGCCGGCGCGAGGGAGTGACGCTGTTCATGACGTTGCTGGCGGCATTTCAAACTTTGTTGTGGCGCTACAGCGGTGAGAGCGACGTGGTGGTGGGAGCGGATGTGGCGAACCGGAACCGCCACGAGACGGAAGCGCTGATCGGATTCTTTGTGAACATGCTGGTGCTGCGCACGCGCGTGAGCGGAGAAGCGAGCTTCGCGGAGTTGTTACAGCAGGTGCGGGAAGTGTGTTTGGGAGGCTATGCGCATCAGGACGTGCCGTTCGAGAAGCTGGTGGAAGAATTGCAGCCGGAGCGCAGTTTGAGTCATACGCCATTGTTTCAGGTGGTGTTTGTGCTGCAAAACCAGCCCATGGGTGAACTCACCTTGCCGGGGCTTCGTCTCAGCGAGATGGAGATTAAGGATGAGAAAGCAATCTTTGATCTGATTCTCGACATGGTTGAGACACCGCAGGGTCTCGAGGCTTTCTTTAGTTACAACACGGATCTGTTTGACGCAGAGACGATCGAGCGGATGAGTCAACACCTGGTTGTGCTGCTCGAAAGAGTAGTGGCGGAACCGGAGTTGGCGCTGAGTCGTCACAACCTGTTGGCGGCCGGTGAACGGGAACTGCTGGAGCAGTGGAACGACACCGTGAGAGCGTATCCGGAGCAGTCGCTGGCACAGCTATTCGAGGAGCAAGTGGAGAACGCCCCGCAGCAGGTGGCCACGGTCTATGAAGGAGAAGAGCTCAGCTATGAGGAGTTGAACCGGCGAGCTAACCAACTGGCGCATCGGTTGCGGAGTTTGGGGGTGGGACCAGAAGTGCTGGTCGGTGTGCTGCTGGAGCGTTCGGTAGAGATGGTGGTCGGTCTGCTCGGTATCCTCAAGGCTGGTGGTGGCTATCTACCGCTGGATCGTTCGTATCCACTGGAACGGTTGAGCTACATGCTGGAGGATGCGCAGGCGCCGGTACTGCTGACGCAGGAGCATTTGCTGGATAGTGTGCCGGCAGCGTACTGGGGCACGGTGCTGACGTTGGACCAGGAACAGGAGAGTTTGGCTTCGGAGTCCGAGGAGAATCCAGACAGTGAGTGGTTAGGCGGAGAGCAACTGTGTTACGTGGCCTACACCTCAGGCTCGACAGGACAACCTAAAGGAGTGGCAGTGCCGCAGCGCGCGGTGGTGCGGCTGGTGAAGGGAAGTAATTACGCAGAGTTCTCGGCAGCCGACAGCATGCTGCAACTAGCGCCGCTGAGTTTCGATGCGGCGACGCTGGAGGTATGGGGCAGTTTGTTGAATGGCGGCCGGCTGGTGGTGATGAAAGCCGGACAGCCGACGTTGGCCGAGTTAGCGCGCGTGATCGAAGGCCAAAAAGTCAGCATGCTGTGGCTGACGGCGGGACTGTTTCATCAGATGGTTGATGAACAACTCGAAACGCTGCGCGGCGTGCGGCAGGTGCTGGCGGGTGGCGATGTGTTGTCGCCGGGACACGTGGAGCGGTTGCTGGAGGCTGATGAAGGCGAGCGTTGGGTAATTAACGGCTATGGACCAACCGAGAACACGACCTTCTCGAGCTGTTACCGGATGCAAGCAGGCACGGAGTTGAGTGGACGCAGTGTCTCGATCGGAATGCCGATTACCAACACACAGGTCTACGTGTTGGATGAAGAGATGGCGCTAGTGCCGGTGGGAGTGGCGGGCGAGTTGTACGTGGGCGGCGCGGGACTCGCGCGTGGCTACTTGCAGCAGGCGGAATTAACCGCCGAAAGATTTGTGCCACATCCGCACAGCACCGAACCGGGCGCACGTTTGTATCGAACCGGCGACGTGGTGCGATACCGGCGCGGTGGTGAGTTGGAGTTTGTGGGACGGCGCGATGAGCAGGTGAAGGTGCGTGGCTTTCGCATCGAGTTGGGTGAAGTAGAAGCGGCGCTCGTGAGTCATGCCGCGGTCAAAGAAGCGGTGGTTATTGCACGCGCTGACGAGCGAGGTGAGAAGCGCCTGGTCGCTTACGTGGTGCGGGAACCTGAAGCGCTGGCGCTGCCGGCGGCTGGAGAATGGCGGAAGTATCTGAGTGCGAAACTGCCGGACCACATGATGCCTTCGTTCTATGTGGAGTTGGCAGAGTTGCCATTGAACGCCAATGGAAAAGTCGAACGGCGGCAGTTGCCGGCGCCGGAGACTGTGCGAACAGACAAGCCGTCCGGAGTGGTGTTGGCCCAGACGCAGATCGAGAAGCTGGTCGCGGGCATGTGGGAGCAAGTGTTGGGGATCGAACAGGCTGGAATGACGGAGGACTTCTTCGAGTTGGGTGGGCACTCGCTGTTGGCGACACAGTTGATGTCGCGAGTGCGAGATACCTTTGGAATAGAAGTTCCATTACGGCAGTTGTTCGAAGCGCCCACCATCGCCGAGCTAGCCCAACATATTGAAACGGTCCTGAAGCTGGACGCTCAACTGCAAGGACCAGCGGTTGTGCCGGTCTCGAGAGAGAACGCATTACCGCTCTCGTTTGCTCAACAGCGGCTCTGGTTCATTGATCAATTAGAACCGGAGAGTGCGCTCTATAACGTGCCGGCGGTGTTGAGTCTGAAGGGTGTGCTGGACATCGACGTACTCAAGCGGACACTCGATGAAGTAGTGCGGCGACACGAATCGTTGCGCACCACTTTCAATACCGTCGATGGTCAACCACTTCAGATCATCAGTCCTGTTAGTCCACCATACTTTTCTCTGTATGACATCTCTGACTTACCCGAGCCAGAGCGTCAGTCTCAATTCTCAAACCTCATTGCCGCAGAGACTCAACGTCCCTTCAATCTCGGCACTGGCCCAGTTTGGCGCGTCACGTTATTAAAGCTGGAAGAGCTGGACTATGTGCTCGTTGTGAATTTGCATCACATCGTCAGCGATGCCTGGTCTCTCGGCGTCCTCGTTAATGAGATCGCCGCTCTTTACTCCGCCTTCCTTCACGCTCAGCCTTCGCCGCTGCCGGAACTGATTGTGCAATATGCAGACTTCGCTCATTGGCAGAGAAACTGGTTTCAGGACGATGTCCTCGAACGGCAACTTTCCTACTGGCGCGCACAACTCTCAGGCGCTCCTGCGTTGCTCGAGTTACCCGCGGACCGTCCTCGCCCTGCGGTGCAGAGTTTTCGCGGAGCAGATCACAAATTCACTCTGGACGTGGAGCTCATCGAGAAGTTGCAGGAATTGAGCCGGCGCGAGGGCGTGACCTTGTTCATGACTCTGCTGGCAGCTTTTCAGACCTTGTTGTGGAGATACAGCGGGGAACCGGATGTCGTGATCGGAACGCCCATCGCCGGACGCAATCGAAGCGAGACCGAACAGTTGATCGGGTTCTTTGTGAACACGCTCGTGCTGCGGACCAGAGTTGAAGGCAAAGAAGATTTCACCAACCTCTTGAAGCGAGTGAGAGAGACGGCCCTAGGAGCCTTCGCGCACCAGGACATGCCGTTCGAGAAGTTAGTGGAAGAATTGGAACCGGAGCGAAATCTGAGCCACTCGCCTTTGTTCCAGGTGATGTTCGCCATGCAGAACTCGCCGTTGGGAGCATTGGAGTTGCCGGGGTTGCAGTTGAGCCTCGTCGCCGATGAAGTAGTGCAGTCGAAGTTTGATCTGATACTCGGCCTCGATGAATCGCCGACGGGCATTCAGGGAGAGTGGATCTACAACACGGATCTGTTTGACGCGAGCACGATCGAACGGATGAACGGCCACTTTCAAACCTTACTGGCAGGCATCGTGACTAATCCGCAGCACGCACTCTGTGATTTGCCGCTGCTGACTAATGCCGAACGAAAGCTACTGTTGGAGGATTGGAACGAGACGCCCGTCGCCGATCCGCAAGCACTTTGTTTGCACGAACTGTTCGAGGCGCAGGCGGAGCGTACACCGGAAGCAGTAGCCCTTGTGTTTGGCGATGAGCGCTTGAATTACCGCGAGTTGAATGAGCGAGCTAACCAGGTAGCGCATCACCTGCAAGTTGCCGGCATTGGACCAGAGTCGATAGTCGGGCTATTGCTGGAGCGTTCAGCGGAGCTGGTAGTCGCGTTGTTGGGAGTGCTGAAAGCAGGTGCTGCCTATTTGCCGCTGGACCTGGCGTATCCGGAAGAGCGTCAGCGCTACATGATGGCGGATGCGGGCATGCAGTTGCTGCTAACACAGGCAACAGTTCAAGAAATTTTCGCGCAAAGTCCCGAGAGTGCTGAGGTCAAGAGCACGGTTAGTTGGGAGAACCTGGCGTATGTGATCTACACCTCAGGCTCAACCGGCCAACCCAAAGGTGTGGCTATCACTCACGAGAGCGCCGCGGCGCTGGTCCGTTGGGCCAACGACACGTTTGCACGTGCGGATCTCGCAGGCGTCCTATTCTCAACTTCGATCTGCTTCGACCTTTCGGTGTTTGAGCTGTTCGTGCCACTCAGTTGCGGTGGGGCTGTAATTCTCGCGACGAACGCGCTCGAGCTTCCGAAACTCCCGGCGGCGTCAGAAGTGACCTTGATAAACACGGTACCTTCGGCGTTGAAGGAGTTGCTGCGGAATGGTGACTTACCGCCGTCGGTGAAGATAGTGAATCTGGCTGGCGAGGCACTGTCGCGACAGTTAGTCGACGACGCTTACAAGCAGCCGCAAATCAAACACGTTTGGAACTTGTATGGGCCAACGGAAGATACGACCTACTCTACCGGCGCAATAATCAAGCGCGGCGAAGTGGTTGAGCCCAGCATTGGTCCACCGATTAAAGGAAGTCACGCGTATGTGCTCGACCGCGCGTTGCAACCTGTGGCTGTGGGTGTGATCGGCGAGTTGTATCTCGGTGGTGTGGGTGTGGCTCGAGGCTATCTCGGCAGACCAGAGCTGACGGCTGAGCGTTTTGTGCCTTCGTTGTGGTCCGGTGAAAGCGGCGAGCGGCTTTATCGCACTGGCGATCTGGTGCGTTGGCGAAATGATGGAGAGTTGGAGTATCTCGGGCGCAGCGATCACCAGGTAAAGATCAGAGGATTTCGCATCGAGCTGGGTGAAGTGGAAACTGAACTAGCGCGGCACGAAAGCGTGCGCGAGGCAGTGGTTGTAGCTCGCGAAAGCGCCGACGGTAGTAAGTTGCTGGTCGCTTACATCATCAGCAACGGCACAAAAGTATCGGCCACCACTTTGCGTCAGCATTTACTGCAGCGATTGCCGGAGTGGATGGCGCCGAATCTGTTCATCGAGTTAGAAAAATGGCCCCTGACGCCGAATGGCAAGATCGATCGCAAAGCGCTGCCGGCCACTGAGGGAATGCAGCCGGAGATGGAGCAACTCTATGTCGCTCCACGCACGGCACAAGAAGAGATTCTGCTGGGCATCTGGCAGCAACTGCTGGGAGTCGCACAGGTTAGCATTCACGATAACTTCTTTACCCTTGGCGGCCATTCGTTGCTGGCAACGCAATTGATGTCGCGAGTGCGCGAAGCTTTTGCGGTTGACATACCGTTACGTCAGTTATTCGAAGGTCCGACCATCGCTGAGTTGGCCCAGCACGTCGAAGCGGCTCGACAAACGGATTCTCATCTGTCTGCTCCGCCGATGTTGCCTGTTTCCAGAGACCAGCGCTTGCCGCTTTCGTTCGCACAGCAGCGACTCTGGTTCGTTGACCAACTGAATCCCGGCAGCACCGCTTACAACGTGCCGCTCGCGGTTCGTTTTAACGGCAGTCTCAGTCCTGAGATCCTGAACCGAACGTTTACAGAGATTGTTCGCCGTCATGAAATATTAAGGACACGCTTTGTTACCGAGAAGGGTCACGCATACCAGCAGGTTCTCCCGGCCGCACCGGTCACGATTCCACTCATTGATCTCTCAGACCTGGACCATGACCAGCAGCGACAAAGAACGGAGCGTTTGATAGCCGAGGTTGAAGCTCAATCCTTTGATCTTGCGAGTGGCAAGTTGCTTCATGCCCTGCTGATCAAGCTGGGAACGGAAGAGTTCATCCTTTCGATGACCATGCACCACATTATCAGCGATGCCTGGTCACTCAGCGTGCTCATGCGCGAGTTTCAGATCCTCTATGCGGCTTTCAAAGAGGAGCGTGATAGTCAACTTCCCGAACTGGAGTTGCAATACGCAGATTTCGCCGTTTGGCAGCGAGAGTGGTTGCAGGGAGAAGTTCTGGACCGTCATCAATCTTATTGGCGGCAGAAACTCTCCGGCCTCAAGCCACTGGAATTACCGACGGATTACCCGCGTCTTGCCACTCGCACACCGCAGGGCGACTCGATAGCCTTCAGCTTGCCTGAAGATCTCTCGGCGCAGATCAAGGAACTCACGCAGCGAGAAAGAGTGACGCTGTTTATGACCTTGATCGCAGCGTTTCAACTCGTGCTCGGTAAGACGGCGAATCAGCAGGATGTTGCGGTGGGAACGTCAATCGCCAATCGCAATCATCTCGAGACGGAGAACCTCATCGGCTTTTTCGTCAACGAATTAGTGTTGCGCGCGGATCTTCAGGAAGCTTTTGATTTCCGCTCGCTGCTGCGGCAAGTGCGGCAAACGGTTCTTGAGGCTTATGCGTATCAGGACATGCCTTTTGACGCTCTGGTCGAAGAGTTGGCGCCGGATCGAATCAAGGGCCGCTCGCCGCTGTTCGACGTCCTCTTTGTGCTCCATAACACGCCGATTCCATCGATGGCGGTGCACGACCTGGAATTGAACGCCATCCCGGCTACGGCGACCAGCTCCAAATTCGACCTGACGATGTTTATGTACGAAGGCGACAAACAGATCGCCGGGGAACTGCACTTCGATGCGACGCTCTTCGAGGCGGCGACGATAGAACGCTTCATCGCACGTTTCGAGCGCGTCCTTTCGGAAGTCTGCGCGAACCCGGACGCACCGCTCTTCTTAATCTCACTTACTAGCCCCCTCGAAGCAGAGGCGTTGATAGCCGACTTCAGCGACAGTTGGGCACACGCTGACTCTTAAAGAGATCTAAATCATGAAATTTGGAATCATGTTTTTTTCCAGCACCGACCAGCAAGCCGGTGCTGATAAGTACGGACTGCTCAAAAAAGCGACAGTCTTCGCGGACACGCACCAGTTTTGCGCGGTGTGGACACCCGAACGTCACTTCGCGGAGTTTGGTGGACTATTTCCGAACCCATCCGTCACCAGCGCGGCGCTGGCGATGATTACCGAGCAAATTCAACTGCGAGCCGGAAGTCTCATCTCGCCACTGCATAACTCGATTCGCATCGCGGAGGAGTGGGCAGTGGTGGACCAATTATCGCGGGGCCGCGTCGGTATCTCGTTTGGTTCGGGGTGGAACGTGGACGACTTCGTGTTCTTTCCCGAACGATACGAGACGCGCCACGAACTGATCTTCGATCAGATAGACGTGATCCAGAATCTCTGGCGCGGCGAAGCCCTGGTCCAGCAGAACAGTTTCGGCAAAGAAGTCCGCGTGAAGCTCGTCCCGCAACCGTTTCAAAGCTCGCTGCCGGTGTGGATCACCAGTTCCGGCAATCCGGAAACGTTTCGCCGCGCCGGCGCTGGTGGCTTCAACATCCTCGCGCACCTGCTGGGACAGGACCAGCAGGCGTTGGCCCAGAAGATCGATATTTATCGTCAAGCCCGCCGTGACAACGGCTTCGATGCCGACGCAGGAGTTGTCAGTCTCATGCTGCATACCTTCCTCGGCGCCGACATCGACAAAGTTAAAGACCAGGTACGCGTGCCGTTCCGCCAGTATTTGAAATCCGCGATTCGTCTGGAGCGAAGCGCCGCGGCGGCCGGCGGCGTGATGAGCGGCGGGCGGCAGATGTCACCCGACGAAAAGATTCCCGAGCAGAGCCTCGAACAACTTCTGGACATCACCTTCGAGCGTTACTTTCACACGGCCGCTCTCATGGGAACCGTCAATAGTTGCCGCAAGATGGTGGGCGAGTTGGAACAGATCGGCGTCAACGAAATCGCGTGCCTGATTGATTTTGGAGTTACAGACGAGGCCGTGATGGAAAGTCTCGGCTACGTTGACGAGTTGCGGCAAGTTTGCGACAGCGCGCGAGATTCGGTGGATGTGGACGATGTGGTTCGTGATTTCTCCGAGGCCATAGATGAGTAAAGCAATGTTTGATAACTCACGACAGTTATGGGGAATCATGGGCGGCATGGGTCCGCTCGCTTCGGCTGAGTTCGTCAAGACGATTTACGAACTCTGTCCGGAAGACCAGGAGCAGTTCGCGCCGCCCTTGGTTCTCTGGTCCGATCCGCGCATGCCCGATCGCACGGAGTGCATTCTCGCGGGCAGGCAAGATCTCCTGCTCGAAAGACTGACTGCAGACCTCGAGCGACTGGTCGCCTGCGACGTGACCGACATCGTCATCTGTTGCGTGACGATTCATCAGGTAACCGATCTGCTACCGCGACACTTGAGCTCGAGAATTATTTCGCTCTTGGATGTTATCTTCGATGATGTTCTCAGGAGTCAGAAACGATACTTAATGCTCTGCACCACCGGCACGCGCCAGGTCCAGCTCTTCGAAAATCACCGCCTGTGGAACAGCACTCAAGGCAGAATCGTGCTCCCTTCGGAAGAAGATCAGGAACGCATCCACGAGTTGCTTTACCGGATCAAGCAATACAAGCACTGTGCTGCCGATGTTGAATTCTTAAACGATCTGGTCAAGAGCTACGGGGCGGATTCATTTATCGCCGGATGCACAGAGATACATGTTCTCGTACGTGACTACGGTCAAACCGATCTGTGTTTGGATCCGCTGATGGTTATTGCCCGAATGATTACTCAATCGACACTGAGCGCATCCGTCGCCGGATAGTATCAACAGATTACACAGATTGATTAATAGAATCTGTGTAATCTGAGGATAAGTACCTCTTCAAGTCTTCATACTCAGAAATAAAATTCATGCAGCATCAATTTGTCCATGAGTGGTTCAGCCACACCGCTTCACAGTATCCGACTTCGATCGCGATCGAAGCACCGCAGCAACAGATCACCTACAGTGAACTCGAGCAGCGGTCCAACCTGGTTGCTCAATCGCTGGCTGCTGCCGGAGCGAAGAAGGGTGACATCGTCGCCATCTTCGCAAAGGACCGAGTCGTCGTTATCGAGTCGATTCTGGGGATCTTGAAATGCGGTTGTGCATTCATGCCCATCGTGCCGGATTTGCCGGATCATCGGATCGCGGCACTGCTCGAAAAGGTGACGCCGCGCCACGTGATTGTCGAGCCACAGTTTGCGGAGCGTTTTCGAGAGACTGTTGTTGACGGCAAGCACGAACCCCAGCAGGTGCGGATTGAATGGGACGCGGAGTACACGGAAAACGGCTGGCACGGACAATCTGAGCCGGACGATCTCTGCTATATCTTCTTCACTTCAGGTTCAACGGGTCAGCCCAAGGGCATCGCGGGACGGCTTAAGTCAATAGGTCATTTCATCCGCTGGGAGATAAAGCAGTTCGGCTTTGGTCCAGGTGTACGCGTCAGTCAACTGACGGCTCCCTCCTTCGACGCGATTCTGCGCGACATCTTCGTCCCACTATGTGTTGGCGGCACTATCTGCCTGCCGCCCGAGCACGACATCATGCTGGACCCGGCGCGCCTGGTCCAATGGATGGATCAAGCAGGCATCAACGTCCTGCATACCGTTCCTTCCGTCTTCCGCACTCTGCTTGATCACGTTGACGGACGGTTGCCTCAACTCACGCACGTTTTGCTCGCCGGTGAGCGTCTGCCGTCTGCGGATGTCAAGCGCTGGTTCGAAACGGTCGGGCAAAGAGTGACCCTGGTCAATCTCTATGGTCCATCCGAAACGACCATGACCAAGTTTTTCCATCCGGTGACGCCGGACGATCTGGAGAAAGGCTTCATCCCGATTGGAAAACCAATCGACGGCACGAAAGCCATCCTGCTCGACGAACAGGGCCGCCCCTGTGCCGAAGGCTCTATCGGCGAAATCATCATCAGGACTCCATACCGGTCGCACGGTTATTACGGCGAGCCGGAGTTGACCGGACGCGTCTTCGTTCCCAATCCATTCAGCAAGAATGCTGACGACCTCGTTTATAAGACGGGTGACCTCGGACGTGTTTTACCGAACGGCGCCTTCGAGTTTATCGGCAGGACAGATCATCAGGTCAAGATTCGCGGCGTGCGCGTCGAGCCGGGCGAGGTCGAGAATGCGCTGCGGGCGACTGGTATGGTGCGAGACGCTTTGGTTTTGGACCGACAGCACGAAGACGGCAACGCCATCCTGCTGGCCTATTTGATTCTCAGCGAAGGCGCGGACGCTGCGGACGTTCGCACTCAACTGCTGCGTTTCCTGCCGGACTACATCATCCCTTCGGCTTTCATCACTCTCGATAGCTTTCCACTCACGCCGCACGGCAAGGTGGATCGAAAAGCACTGCTCAACCTGGACCACACGCTAGTCCTTGATGGGCCTGCTGAATCCCTTACGCCAGTCGAAGAGATACTGGCGGGCATCTGGTCAGAGGTCCTGAAGCAGGAACGGATAAGTGTCTACGGCAACTTCTTCGAGCTGGGTGGCCACTCTCTGCTGGCGACGCAGGTTATCTCGCGTATCAAAGAAGCGTTTGGAGTCGACCTGCATTTGCGGTGTTTGTTCGACTCGCCAACCGTGCGCGGCCTCGCCGCAACGCTTGAGCAGGAGCTAAAGCAGACTCAGACAGCTTCGGCGCCGCCGATCACAAGTGTGTCGCGGACCAACGCCTTGCCGCTCTCATTTGCACAGCAACGTCTGTGGTTCATAGACCAGTTGGACCCGATGAGTGCTACCTACAACATCCCTGCGATAGTGCGACTCAAGGGTCAACTCAACCTTTCTTCACTCGAGCGAACCCTCACGGAAATCGTCAGACGTCATGAAGCATTGCGGACCAGGTTTGTGCTGGTGGATAGCGAAGCAGTGCAGGTGATTGAGCCGGCTGGGCAGATAAGACTGGCCGTGACAGATTTAAGCGGGACGCCGGAGCTCGAACGCGAAGCGGCTGCTTTACGTCTTGCTGTAGACGAAGCAAACCAACCCTTTGATCTCTCGCAAGCGCCAATGCTGCGCGCGGCACTCGTGCGTCTCGACGAAGCGGATCACATCCTGCTCCTTACGATGCATCACATTGCCAGCGATGCCTGGTCGCTCGGCGTCCTGGTCCAGGAAGTGGTGACACTTTACAAAGCGTTTGACGCAGATCTTCCTGCGCCGCTGCCCGAACTAAGTGTGCAGTATGCCGACTTCGCCCACTGGCAGAGAAACTGGCTTCAGGGAGACGTCCTCGAACAACAACTCTCCTACTGGCGCACACAACTTTCGGGCGCTCCCACGTTGCTCGATTTGCCCACAGACCGCCCGCGTCCCGCGGTCCAGAGTTTTCGCGGCGCACGTTACGGCTTCAATCTGGGAGTGGATCTGAGTGAGAAGTTGCAGGAGTTGAGCCGGCGCGAGGGAGTGACATTGTTCATGACCTTGATGGCGGCGTTCCAGACCTTGTTGTGGAGATACAGTGCGCAGGAAGAGATCGTTACCGGCACGGCCATCGCGGGGCGCAACCGTCGCGAGACGGAACAGTTGATCGGGTTCTTTGTGAACACTCTCGTGCTGCGTACGAGGTTCAATCAGCAACAGAGTTTCGCCGACCTGCTGGGCCAGGTCAGAGAAGTGGCGCTCAAAGCGTACGCACATCAAGATCTTCCCTTTGAAAAACTGGTCGAAGAACTGGAGCCGGAGCGGAGCCTGAGCCACACGCCTTTATTCCAGGTGATGTTTATCCTGCAGAATGCGCCTCTCGATGAGTTGGAGTTGCCGGAGTTGCAGTTGAGCACTGTGCAGGTGGATAACCCCATTGCCCACTTCGATCTGACGCTCATCATGCAGGAGGAGAAGGGCAGCATCAGCGGCACGTTCGAGTATGCGACGGATCTGTTCGATGCAGCGACGGTGGAACGAATGGCAGGTCATCTGCGGACGTTGCTCGACATCATTGTTGCCGACTCGCAGCAGTCGCTCTCGCAGGTGCTGTTGCTCAACGAGGCCGAACGCCATCTACTGCTCACCGAATACAACGAAACGGCCACTAACTACCCGCAACATACTTCGGTCGCCGAGTTATTCGAGCAGCAGGTCGATCGCGATCCCAATGCCGTCGCTCTCATCTTCGGGCACGAACAGATCAGCTATGCGGAGTTGAACCGGCGAGCTAATCAACTGGCCCATCATCTGATCGATTTACAGGTAGGACCCGACGTTGTCGTCGGCGTTCTGATGGATCGTTCAATCGAGATGATCGTGGCTCTGTTAGGCATCCTCAAAGCGGGCGGAGCTTACTTACCTCTAGATCCGGCTTACCCTGCGGAGCGTCTTGGCTTGATTCTGAAAAATGCCGCCGCTCCTGTACTCCTGACCCGGGAACATCTGCGCGACGTAGTTTCCGATTTTCACGGACATACAATCTCTCTCGACGGTGAAGCCGAGATTCTCCGAACGCGGAGCGTAGAGAATCCGGCTCCGTTCTTCGATTCCGAACAACTCTGTTATGTGATGTATACCTCGGGGTCGACCGGACAGCCCAAAGGGATCGGCATCCCTCATCACGCTGTCGTGCGTCTGGTCCGCGACACTAACTGGCTACAGTTCTCGCCGACTGATGTCTTTCTCCAACTCGCTCCGCTCAGTTTCGACGCGGCAACCTTCGAGATCTGGGGCAGCCTGCTGAACGGATCTTCGCTCGTCATCATGCCGCCTGAACAGCCGACACTCGAAGAACTTGCTGCTGTCCTGCGCACCCAAAAGGTGACGACTCTTTGGCTCACGGCCGGACTCTTTCACCTGATGGTGGACGAGCAATTAGAGTCGCTGCGCGAAGTGCGACAGGTGGTGGCGGGCGGCGATGTGCTCTCAGTGCGCCACGTCCAGAAGTTACTGGAAACGAGTGACGGCGAAGGTGAACGTTTTGTCATTAACGGATATGGACCAACCGAAAACACGACCTTCACCTGCTGTCACCGGATGCAAGCCGGTGAATTGGTCCAGGGACACAGTGTGGCGATTGGGAAGCCGATCTCGAACACGCAAGTCTATGTGCTGGATGAGCGGATGGAGATAGTCCCGGTCGGAGTGGTGGGTGAGTTGTACATCGGAGGCGCGGGATTGGCCCGTGGGTATCACGGAGAAGCGGAACTGACGGCGGAGAATTTTGTACCGCATCCGTATAGCGAGCAGCGAGGGCAGCGTTTGTATCGGAGCGGCGACCTGGTGCGCTATCGAGCCGAAGGAGAACTGGAGTTTGTCCGGCGGCGCGATGAGCAGGTGAAAGTGCGAGGTTATCGGATTGAGTTGGGTGAGGTGGAAACAACCCTCGCAAGCCACAGCGAAGTGAAAGAAGCTGCGGTGATCGTGCGAGCGGACGGGGCCGGAGGAAAGCGGCTCGTGGCCTACATCGTCGCCGAGGAGCCGCAGTTTGCTGTCGAGGAGTTGCGAGACTACTTAAAGGAGCGATTGCCTGAGTACATGATCCCCTCAGCCTTCGTCCAACTCGAAGCAATGCCGCTGACAACCAACGGCAAACTCGATCGTCGCGCTTTGCCTGCGCCTGACTTCTCCAGTTCAACCGAAGTGGCTTCTGTTCCCGCGTCGCCTGTTGAGGAACTGCTGCTCGGATTGTGGCGCGATGTCTTAGGCGTGTCTCAGATTGGTTTAAATGATGACTTCTTCCAACTCGGCGGCCACTCGCTGCTGGCTACACAACTGATCTCGAGAGTCAGACAAAGCTTCAAGCTCGAACTTCCTTTGCGTGTCTTGTTTGAGGCTCCCACAATCGCTGAACTGGCGCACGAGATCGAGCGAAACTTGAAGAGCGACAATCATCTGCTCGCTCCGCCGATGTTGCCTGTCTCCAGAGACCAGCGCCTGCCTCTTTCCTTCGCACAGCAGCGACTCTGGTTCATTGATGAACTCGAAGCAGGCAGTGCTTTCTACAACATCCCCGCAGCCGTGCGTCTCATCGGAGAACTTGATATCGCGGCGCTCGAAAAGACTCTCACTGAAGTGGTCAGGCGACACGAATCGCTGCGCACGGGCTTCGACTCGGTAGATGGAGAACCGGTGCAAGTGATCAATCCGCCCGTTGCGGTGCGCATGGAGGTAACCGATCTAAGCGCTCTCGATGAAGCAGAAAGAGAAGCGACAGCGCGCCGGATGGCGGAGGAGGAAGGGCAGCAGGCGTTTGATTTAAGAGACGGGCTGTTGCTGCGTGGACAGATATTGCGGATGAGTGAGAGCGAGCATGTGGTGTTGTTCACGATGCATCACATCGCGAGCGACGGGTGGTCAAGAGGAGTCCTCATCAAAGAAATTGCAGCGTTATACGAAGCCTACTCACAGGACCTGCCTTCACCGTTGCCGGAGTTAACGATCCAGTACTCCGATTTTGCACACTGGCAAAGGTCATGGCTTCAGAACGATGTCCTCGAACAGCAACTCTCCTATTGGCGCGCACAACTTTCCGGCGCTCCCGCGTTGCTCGAGTTGCCCACGGACCGTCCGCGACCTGCGGTCCAGACTTTCCGCGGAGCAAATCACACCTTCGCTCTCAGCGTGGAGTTGAGCGAGAAGTTGCATGAGTTGAGCCGGCGCGAGGGAGTGACCCTGTTCATGACCTTGCTCGCGGGTTTCCAGACTCTGTTGTGGAGATACACCGGAGAAGCGGACATCGTGACCGGTGTTGACGTCGCGAATCGTAATCGGCAGGAGACGGAACAGTTGATCGGGTTCTTCGTCAACTCGCTGGCCTTGCGCACGAAATTTAATCAACAACAAAGTTTCATCGAGCTGCTGGGCCAGGTCCGAGACGTGGCGCTGAAAGCCTACGCGCATCAGGACACGCCATTTGAAAAGCTGGTCGAAGAGTTGCAGCCGGAGCGAAGTCTGAGTCACACACCGATATTCCAGGTGATGTTCACGGTGCAAAACGCGCCACTCGGAGAATTGAAGTTACCGCGATTGCAGTTGAGCTGGCTGGAGATGGAAAGCGCGATGGCGAAGTTCGATCTGACGCTGTCGATGGAGGAAACAAACGGACACATCAGCGGCACGTTCGAATACAACACGGATCTCTTCGATGCGTCGACCATCCAGCGCATGGGCGATCATCTCACGAGGCTGCTCGAAGGAGTCGCGGCGAATCCGGAACAGCGAACTGCGGAGTTTGATTTGTTAACAGATGGCGAGCGGGAACAGTTGCAGTCGGAGTTCAACAACACTGCGACGGAGGTTGCGCTGGATCGATGCTTCCATCGGCTGTTTGAAGAACAGGTTGAGAAGACGCCGATGGCGGTGGCGGTGGAGTTTGAAGGTAAGCGTCTCACCTATCGTCAATTGAACGAGCGTGCCAACCAGCTAGCGCGAAATCTGGTGCAGCAAGGAGTTGGACCAGAGATTCTGGTTGCATTCATCGCGAGGCGCGGCATTGACTTCCTCACCGCGGTGCTCGCCATTTTCAAGGCCGGCGGAGCTTACGTGCCGCTCGACCCAATGCATCCGTCGCGTCGTTTGGCGCAGGTGTTAACACAAAGCCGAAGTTCACTGGTGTTGTCTGCCGGCGAGTTTATGGAAGTTATCTCGCGTGCGCTTGAAGAGAGCGATTCAACGGCCCGGGTCGTTTCTCTTGATGATCTACTGGCACGCGAATGTGAAGCGGAAAACCTCGCACCACGCAGCACCCCTGGCAATCTGGCATACGTCATCTACACCTCTGGTTCCACCGGTACGCCGAAAGGCGCGATGTTGGAGCAAAGAGGTATGTGCAATCACCTGTGGTCCAAGGTTTCGACGTTACAGTTGAACGGAGACGACATCGTAGCGCAGACAGCGTCGCAAAGTTTTGACGTGTCCGTGTGGCAAATGCTCGCGGTGTTGCTGGTGGGCGGAAAAGTGTGGATTGCCGGAGAAGATCTGGCGCGCGATTCGGTCGGCCAGTTAAAGATGGTGGCGGAAGAAGGGGTCACGATACTCGAGATCGTGCCGTCGCAGTTGCGGGCCATGGTCGAAGAGATGGAGACAATAGCGCCGTCGCTGCGACCAAATTTGTCGTCACTCAAGTGGCTAATCGTGAATGGCGAAGCGTTGATACCCGAGCTTTGCCGCCGCTGGTTCAGTGTCTATTCTTCGAACCGTCTCATCAACGCTTATGGACCAACCGAATGCTCCGACGATGTAACTCAGTACGTCATTGACGAAAGTCCCGCTGCCGCCAGCACGAAAATATCGATTGGCGAACCGCTGGCGAATATGCGCATGTACGTGCTGGACACAAAACTGGCGCCTGTGCCGGTGGGAGTGACAGGTGAACTCTACGTGGGCGGTATCGGCGTCGGACGCGGTTATCTGAGCGAACCCTCGCGCACGGCAGAAATTTACATACCCGACTGTTTTGGTAATCGACCCGGAGCCCGGCTTTATAAAACCGGCGACCGAGTGCGTTGGTTGTCCGACGGCAATCTCGATTTTATCGAACGCATCGATCACCAGGTGAAGGTCAGAGGTTATCGCATCGAGTTGGGTGAGATCGAAGCCGCGCTTGGAGAGCACACGCAGGTATCAGACTGTGTCGTTATGGTGCGGGAGACTACGCCGGGATTGAAGAGACTGGTGGCCTACGTCGTCGTTGAGAACGGATCGGCGCCCGTCACAAGCAGTGAGTTGAGCAGTTATCTCGCTGAACGATTGCCGGAGTACATGGTTCCGTCGGCTTTTGTGTACCTCGAAGCGATGCCGCTCACGAGCAACGGCAAAACCGATCGGCACGCCCTGCCTATGCCCGACTTTTCTCGCTCTGACATGGACCAGGACTTCGTGGGCGCACGCACGCCCGTTGAAGAACTGCTGTTGAGCGTGTGGCGCGAGCTGTTAGGGGTTGAGCAAATAGGCATCGAGGATGATTTCTTCGAGCTTGGCGGACACTCGCTGCTGGCGACACAGTTGATGTCGAGAATGAGAAACGCTTTCGGCGTGGAAGTTCCACTCAGGCAGTTGTTCGAAGGACCAACCGTGGCCGAGTTGGCCCCGTACATCGAAGCCGCTCTCAAAACAGAGGCTCATCTCCAGGCGCCTCCGATTGTGCCGGTCTCGCGAGAGATCGCGTTGCCACTCTCATTTGCCCAACAGCGACTCTGGTTTCTGGACCAGCTCGAACCGAATAGCGCCTCCTATAACGTTCCGGTGGTAGTGCGCTTGAGCGGACATCTGAATGTTGAAGCCCTGCACCGCACGTTGAATGAAGTGGTGAGACGGCATGAGACGTTGCGCACGACTTTCGTGTTGGCGGATGGCGAGCCCGTGCAGGTAATCAAAGAAGCAGAGGTGCTGGAGTTATCCATTCTCGACCTGAGCGGCGAGGACGAAGATGCGCGAGAAGTACAAGCGCAGCGGTTGGCGGAAGAGGAAGCACGCCGGCCTTTTGACTTGAGCCGTGGGCCGTTGCTGCGGACAAAGTTGTTGCGTCTCGCGGAGACCGAACATGTGGTCCTGTTTACGATGCATCACATCGCCAGTGATGGCTGGTCGATGGGAGTGCTGATTAAAGAAGTCGCGGCACTCTATGAAGCGTTCTCGCAGGACCTGCCTTCGCCGCTACCGGAGTTGTCGATTCAGTACGCGGATTTTGCCCACTGGCAACGCAACTGGTTGCAAGGCGAAGTGATGGAGACGTTGCTGGGCTACTGGCGGCGACGGTTGGGCGGAACGCTGCCGGTGTTGAACCTTCCGACTGATCACAAACGACCGCCAGTGCCGACATTTCGAGGCCGGACTGACTCGTTCATGATCCCGGCGACGCTGAGCGAATCGATGCAGGAACTCAGTCAGCAGCAGGGCTCAACTCTGTTCATGACGTTGCTCGCGAGTTTCAAGATCCTGTTGATGCGCTACACACAGCAGGAGGATCTGATTGTTGGGACGGCCATCGCTAATCGAAATCACGGCGAAACGGAAAGCCTGATTGGTTTCTTTATCAATATGCTGCCGCTACGCACGGACCTCTCAGGTGATCCGAGTTTCAGCGCCTTGTTGAAACAGGTGCGCGAGGTAGCGCTCGGCGCGTATGCGCATCAGGACATTCCGTTTGAGAAATTAGTGGAAGCATTTGTGCCGGAACGGACCATCACGCAGACGCCGTTAGTCCAGATCGCATTTGGATTCAACAACGCACCGAGACAATTACTCGAACTGCCGGGACTGACACTTAGTGCGATGCCATTCGAAAATGAGACGGGAAGATTTGATTTGACGCTTTGGATAGATCAGCCGGAAGACGAATTGAGAGCGACGTGGTACTACAACACGGACCTCTTCGAACCGACTACCATCGAGCGGATGCACGGACACTTCGAAACCCTTCTCCGAGAGATCGCGGCCCAACCGGATGCACGCCTGAGTGCTCTGGAGATGCTCACCGAAACAGAGAAGCAGGCGCAAGCTGAAGAACAAAAGCAGCGCACTGAAGCAAATATCAAAAAGTTGAGATCCATTACGCGCAAGGCTTTAACCGCGGATGACGCGGATAAAATCCGGATTTTCGATCAGCGTTTATCCGCGTCCGGAGATTGAGGTTCATATATGGCTTTAGATTTTCAGAGATTTAGAACGGCACAGCGCAAGTCGGTGAGTCTCTCGGCGGAGTCGCTCGTCAGAGTCACGTCACCTGATAAGAACTTGCCGCTGCTGATCGAGCCGGAGATAGACAAGCTCAATCTTGCAGTTTGGGCCGGATACAACCGCGAGCTTGTCGAGAACAATTTGCTCAGGCACGGTGCGATCCTGTTTCGTGGCTTTGAGCTGGAGACGGTGGAGCGGTTTGAGGAATTTGTAAAAGCTATCTCGCCTGAATTGCTCGAGTATCGCGAACGCTCGTCGCCGCGCTCGGAAATCAGCAAGGGGGTCTATACCTCGACAGATCATCCCGCCGATCAGTCCATTCACTTTCACAACGAACAGTCGTACACACAGAGTTGGCCCATGAAACTCTGGTTCTTCTGTATGCAGGCGGCCAAAGAAGGAGGGGCAACACCGATCGCCGACGGGCGTCGTGTTCTCCAACTGCTCGATGCGCAAACCAGAGAACGATTCACACGCAAGCAAGTGATGTACGTGCGCAACTACGGTGAGGGACTCGGGCTTTCCTGGCAAACGGCCTTTCAAACTTCGAACAAACTGGAAGTCGAAAACTACTGCCGGACGCATGCGATGGACTTCACCTGGAAAGCGAACGATGGACTGCGAACGCGACAGGTTTTCGACCCCATCGTGGTCCATCCCCGCACGAATGAGGCGGTCTGGTTTGAGCATACAGCCTTCTTTCACATCTCGAGTTTGGAGCCCGCCGTCCGCGCCGCGATTTTGGAAGAGTTCGCGGAAGAAGATCTTCCTTTCAATACTTATTATGGCGATGGCTCGCCAATCGAAACTTCCGCGTTAGCACAAATTCGCCACGCGTACCGGCAAACTGCGATCAGATTTTCGTGGCAGGAGCAGGACGTGCTCTTGATCGATAACGTGCTCACCTCGCATGGACGCGAGCCGTTTGTTGGACCACGAAAAATCGTCGTCACCATGACCGAGCTATTTCATAAAAACAGATAGTCTCTTAGTTCTGAGATTCCTCTGTGCAACCTCTGCGTCTCTGTGTCTCCGTGGTTATGTATCCCTGCAAACTTCTTAACCACAGAGACACAGAGGACGCAGAGGTTGCACAGAGCAATCAAATTAAGAAACCACTTAAGAAACGAGAGTGTTCAGGCACGAAGAAATGCAAACTAGTTTCAGCAAATTCAACACAGAACGGCGCAAGCCGGTGAGTCTGACGTCGCAGTCGCTGATTAGGACCACTTCGCTGGCGCCGGGTGAAACCTTTCCCCTCGTTATCGAGCCCGAGATGTCCAATCTCAATCTCGTTGTTTGGGCCGCACACAACCGGGAGTTTGTCGAGTCCGAGCTGCTCAAACATGGCGCGATTCTGTTTCGTAAATTCGAAGTAGAAACGGTGGCGCGATTTGAAGAGTTTGCCAGAGCTATCGCTGGCGACTTGCTCGACTACAAAGAACGCGCGGCACCGCGCCGGGAAGTCGGAAGAAACGTTTACACTTCGACGGAATATCCCGCCGATCAACCGATCCCGCTCCATCACGAGATGTCGTACTCGCACAATTGGCCCACCAAGATCTGGTTTCATTGTGTCCAGGCGGCGCGAGAAAGAGGCGCGACTCCGATTGCCGACGATCGCAAAGTCTTTAAACGTCTCGATCCGGCAATCAAAGAACTGTTCATGCGCAAGAAGGTGATGTACACGCGTAACTACGGCGAGGGAGTTGATCTCACCTGGCAGGATGCGTTTCAAACGGAAGACAGATCCCGGGTCGAGGAGTATTGCCGCCAGGTGCAGGCGGAGATTGAATGGAAGGACGGCAACCGTTTGCGTACCCGGCAAGTTCGTCAGGCGATCGCAGTGCATCCGATACTCGGAGAGACGGTTTGGTTCAACCACGCCCACATGTTCCACATCTCGAATATGGAACCGGCAGTGCGTGAATCTCTTTTGTCCGAGTTCAAAGAGGAAGACCTGCCGCGCAACGCCTACTATGGCGATGGCTCGCGGATTGAAACCTCAGTACTTGATGAGATTCGCGGCGTTTACAACGAGACCGCGATCACCTTTCAGTGGCAGGAGGGCGACATCCTGTTGCTGGATAATTTCCTCGCTTCACATGGCCGCGAGCCGTTTGTCGGACCGCGCCAAATCGTCGTCGCAATGTCAGAACTCTACACCAATACTGATATCTAAACCCATTCATTGATTACAGGAAATCTGCGTAATCTCTGAATAGATCTCTCAAAAAGGCTTCATCATGTCGCAGGAAATCATCGAAGGATACCGTCTGTCACCACAGCAGCAGCAACACTGGCTGTTACACCAGAATTCCACTGCTTACACTTCACAATGCGTCGCTTTACTGCGCGGCCGACTCGAACTGGACTCGCTCAAGCGTGCCCTCGCGGAGGTCATCGATCGACAGGAGATTCTGCGCACGGCGTTCCGTTTCCTGCCAGGCATGGACGTGCCGTTGCAGGTGATTGTCGACCGGCGCGAGCAGGAGTTGAGCGAGATAGATCTCAGCTTGCTGGACGAAGCTGAGCAACGCATCCGCCTGGAAGAGTTATTGGACGAACAACGCGGGCTCGATTTCGATTACACGCAGGGCCAGTTGATGCATACGTGTTTGCTCAAATTATCGACAGACAATCATGCGCTGGTCATTACTATGCCGGCGATCTGTGCTGACGCGCCGACACTCGAGCACCTGATACACGAGATTGGCGACAGCTACGTGGCGCAGACGAACGACAGCGATACCACTAACGGGCATGTCCAATACATCGACTTTTCGCAATGGCAGAACGAACTGCTGGAGTCAGACGGCGCCAGCGCCGGACGAGAGTATTGGCGGAAGCAAAGCGCGAGCGGAGTTGCGAGCGCACGGTTGCCAAACGAGAAAGCACCGGATGTGACGGCGGAGTACCGGCCGGAATCCATCAGGGTGATCGTTGAACAGGATGTCCAGCTACAAGCAACCGCCCTCGCGCAGCAATTGGAAACTGATTTGTCGGCCCTCATCCTGAGTTGCTGGCTGTGCTTACTCTGGCGACTGACAGGTGAAGCCGAGATCATCATTCAGACCTGCTTTAACGGAAGAAAATATGAAGATCTCCACGGAGCGTTGGGTCTCTTCAGTAGCCACCTGCCGACGCGTTGTCATTTTGAGGACGACTTTACTTTCGGCGACATCGTCAGGCGTGTCGAACAATCGCGAAATGAGACGCTCGCATGGATGGAATATTTCACCCTCGAGCAAATGAACGGCCGCCGGGCAAACGGATCTGCGATTGGTTTTGAATATCAAGAGCCAACGTCGCGAAAAAGCTTTGGCGATCTCACGTTTGATGTGACGCACCTGAACACTTACACCGATCGCTTCAAGCTCAAACTATTTGCCATGATGATCGGCGACGAGCTGCGTTTGGAAGTGCAATACGACAGCGCTTTCTACCAGCGGCAGGACATCTGGTGTCTGGCCGGAGAGTTGTCAGCCTTGATTCGGAGCGCCGCCGGCAATGGCGGGGCGGCGGTGAATCAACTTGAAATATTGAACGATATCGAGCGACAGCAGTTGCTCTTTGAGTGGAACGAAACTACGGCCGCTTATCCGGGTGACGAGTGCCTTCACGTAATGTTCGAAGCGCAAGCGGAGCGCACGCCCACGAGCCTCGCCGTTATCTACGAAGACGAACAGATCAATTTCGGTGACTTGAATGCGAAAGCTAACCGGATCGCTCACTTGTTGCGCAGCAAAGGCGTTGGCCCGGAAACAAGAGTCGGACTCCTGCTGGAACGATCGATCGATACGATCGCCGGCCTGCTTGGCATTCTCAAAGCCGGTGGCGCCTATGTTCCGCTCGATCCGAATTCACCGGCTGATCGTTTGGAGTTCATGATCGCAGACTGCGGGATGAGTGGGTTAGTAACCACGCAATATCTATCTGCGCTCCTGCCGGAACTCGCTGTTTGGACGGTTTGTCTCGATAGTGATGCTGAGTTACTTGCCGGCCAAAGCGATGAGAACCCAGCGAATGAGACAGTGCCCCAAAATCTCGCCTATGTGATCTACACCTCGGGATCAACGGGCAAGCCAAAGGGCGTGATGATCGAGCATCGCTCAGTGCTCAACCTCTACGCGGCGTTGCAACACGCCGTCTACACACATCAGAGTGCTCCGTTGCGAGTAACTGTCAACGCGCCGCTCAGTTTCGATGCTTCGGTCAAGCAAGTGATCCAGTTACTTGCCGGACATTGTTTGTGCCTGTTGCCGGAGGAATTGCGCCGCGATGGTGTGGCGCTGAATGCCTATCTCGAACGGCAAGCCGTCGAAGTGTTTGATTGCACGCCGTCGCAATTGCGTCTGCTGGTGGATGCGGGATTACTGAAGAACCCGGTCTACGCACCGCGAATCGTCCTGATCGGTGGTGAAAATCTCGATGAAGCACTCTGGCAGGAGCTATGTGAAAGCGGAACCGCTTTCTATAACGTTTATGGTCCAACCGAATGCACCGTCGATGCGACCGTGTGCCGTGTCGTGCCGGAACATGCCAAACAACCAACCATTGGACGGCCGCTGAACAACACTCGCTTGTATGTACTCGACAAACAGCAACAGCCGGTGCCGCTCGGTGTCGCCGGAGAGTTGTGCATTGGCGGCGTGGGTGTGGCGCGAGGCTATCTCAATCGACCTGAGCTGACCGCCGAAAAGTTTATGAAGGATCCTTTCTCCGAAGACGCGGGCGCCCGAATCTATCGGACCGGCGATCTCGTCCGCTATCTGCCGGATGGGAATGTCGAATTTCTGGGACGCATCGATCACCAGGTAAAAGTCAGAGGTCTGCGCATCGAGCTGGGTGAAATCGAAGCTACGCTCGCCGGACATCCGAGTGTTCGCGAAGCCGTCGTGCTCGCCCGCGAAGACGTGCCCGGCGATCAGCGCCTGGTCGGCTATGTCGTGCCGAAGCAGCAGCAGGCCGCGATGATTGAAGGACGTGCTCGACACCGCCTGCCGAACGGCATGTTCATCGTGCAGCAAAATCGCACCGAGACTGATTATCTTTACGAAGAAATTTTCAACGAACAGACATACTTCAAACATGGCGTGCGTTTGAAACCGGGAGCGTGTGTTTTCGACGTAGGCGCCAATATCGGCATGTTCACGCTCTATGTGGGTCAGCAGATAGCCGATGCTCGGATCTACTCTTTCGAACCCATCAAGCCAATCTTCGACACGTTGCGGATCAACGCCGGTCTCTATGGCTCCAACGTCAAGCTGTTTCCGTTCGGACTCTCCAACGAGGAGAAGACGGACACCTTCGCCTATTATCCGCAGTTTTCCGCGCGCTCAGGTTTAAGCACCTACGCCAACGCGGAAGATGAAGTGGCTGTGATCAAGAGTTTTCTGCGCAACAAAGAGCAGAGCGGTGTGGCGGGAATGGGCAGTCTCCTCGAAGCGGCTGACGATCTACTCGAAGGAGTCTTCGTCAGCGAGATGCACGACTGTCCGTTGAAGAGACTCTCGGACGTAATACGTGAAGAGGGTGTAACGCGGATTGATCTCCTGAAAATCGACGTGCAGCAAGCCGAGCTGGATGTTTTGTTGGGCGTCGACGAAAGTGACTGGTCCAAGATCGAGCAGGTCTCGATGGAGATTCACGACGCAGCGGGACAGCGAAGCGAAGGACGAGTCGCGAAGATTACCGAGTTGCTCGAACGGCAGGGCTTCTCCGTTGTCGCCGAACAAGATGATTCGCTGCGCGGCACCGATCGTTACAGTCTTTATGCCGTGCGAACTCAATCAGAGAACTTGAGTGAACCACAGCAGACGGTCCGCCTGAACAGCGGGCAAGCGCTCTACCAGTTGCCGAATAAACTGGAAGTGTTTCACCAGAACCGTAACGAAACTGAGTTTATCTATCATCAGATATTCGAAGATCAGCTCTACCTCAAACACGGAATCTCGCTGGAGCCGGGCGACTGCGTTTTCGATGTGGGCGCGAATATCGGCCTCTTCACGCTCTTCGTCTTTCACCAGGTGCGCGACGCCTCGGTTTATTCTTTTGAACCGATCCCGTCAAATTTTGAAAAGTTGCGCAACAACGTCGCGCTTTACGGTCTGGATGCGAACCTCTTCAATTGCGGTATGTCGGATCGCGAGGGTTCGGCAACTTTCACTTTTTATCCCAACTGGTCCGCCAGTTCGGGCAAGTACGCGAGTGTCGAAGAAGAGGAAGAGGCGCTAAAGACCTTCCTCATGAATCAAGGCGAAGTGGTGGCCGAATACGCCGACCAGTTGATTGAAGGAAGATATAAGGGCGAGCAAGTCACCTGCCAGTTACGCACCATCTCCGAAATAATTCGTCTACATAATGTGGAGCGAATTGATCTGCTCAAGCTGGACGTGGAAAAGAGCGAACTCGATGTCCTCAACGGTATCGAGACGAATGATTGGGAAAAGATCAAGCAGATCGTCATCGAAGTACACGACATCCAGGGACGACTTGAACTGATTACCTCGATGCTGCAAAGCAAAGGCTTCAAGATCGTTACCGAACAGGATAGTGGTCTCAAAGGCACCGGCATCTACACGCTCTATGCCCAAAAACATGAGGCACAGAAAAAGGCACCGGCGACGACTCACAGCGCGTTGCCTGAAGCATCGTCATCGTTCTTGGACCATACGATACTTTCCACTGCCGAACTCCGTTCGTATCTCAAAGCGAAATTGCCCGATTACATGGTGCCTTCGGCTTTTGTGCTGCTCGATGAATTGCCGCTGACAAACAACGGCAAGGTAAATCGTCGAGCGTTGCCCGCGCCCGAGGAAGTTGAGTCGTCTGACGATCACGTGATTACGGCTCCACGCACACCGGTCGAGGAGATGTTGGTGGGCATCTGGTCGGAAGTGCTGAAAGTCAAACACATCAGCATTGATGAGAACTTCTTTGAACTGGGCGGACACTCATTGTTGGCGACGCAATTGATGTCGCGGGTACGGAGTGCGTTTCGGATTGAGATACCGTTGCGCACCTTGTTCGCAGCCCCAACCGTGGCCGAATTAGCGCAACACCTCGAGGCGGCAATCCACAGTGGAGCAGGAGAACAAGCGCCGCCAATCGTTCCCGTCAGCAGAGAGGAAGTCCTGCCGCTTTCGTTTGCGCAGCAGCGGCTTTGGTTCATCGACCAACTGGCAGGAGGAAGTGCTTCATACAACAACACGGTGGCCTTGCGTCTCGATGGCAATCTCGATCTGCAGGCACTGGAAAAGACGTTCTCAGAGATCGTCAGACGTCACGAGTCTCTCCGCACCACGTTCGCTACCGTTGACGATCAACTACGACAGATCATCCACCCGGCGCAGCCTTTCAACTTGTCTGTATTTGACCTGAGCGACTTGACGGCCGCGGAACGTGAATCGAAGACACAACAGACAGCAGAAGAGGAATCGCAACACCTGTTTGATCTCAGTGGCGGTCCATTGCTGCGCGTCAAATTACTGCGTTTGAGCGAGACAGAGCATGTGCTTCTGTTTACGGCACATCACATCGTGACCGACGGTTGGTCCACGGGTGTGCTGGTGAAGGAAGTAGTCACGCTCTACAGCGCCTACATTCAGGACCAGCCGTCACCGCTGCCGGAGTTGAACATTCAATACGCGGATTTTGCGCACTGGCAACGAAACTGGTTGCAGGGCGAAGTGCTTAATGAGCAACTGGCTTACTGGCGGGAGCGGTTGGCCGGCGCTCCGGCGCTGTTGGAGTTGCCGACGGATCGAGCGCGTCCGGCAGTGCAGAGTTTTCACGGCGCGCAGCATCGCTTCCGCGTGAGTGCGGAGTTGACGGAGCAGTTACAGCAGCTAAGCCGGCGCGAGGGAGTGACCTTGTTCATGACGTTGCTGGCGGCGTTTCAAACGTTGCTGTGGCGCTACAGCGGCGAGAGCGATGTGGTGGTGGGAGCGGACGTGGCGAACCGAAACCGCCACGAGACGGAAGCGCTGATCGGGTTCTTTGTGAACATGCTGGTGCTGCGCACGCGAGTGGGTGGGGAAGCGAGCTTCGCGGAGTTGTTACAGCAGGTGCGGGAAGTGTGTTTGGGAGGCTATGCGCATCAGGACGTGCCGTTTGAGAAGCTCGTGGAAGAATTACAGCCCGAGCGCAGTTTGAGTCACACGCCGTTGTTTCAGGTGGTATTTGTGCTGCAAAACCAGCCCATGGGTGAGTTGACCTTGCCGGGTTTGCAGTTGAGCGGCCTCGAAATGGAGAACACCATCGCGAAGTTTGACCTGACGCTGATGATGGAGGAACGGGCCGGACAACTTTGGACCACGCTGGAATACAACACGGATCTGTTTGACGCAGAGACGATCGAGCGGATGAGTCAACATCTCTTGGCGCTGCTGGAGCGAGTGGTGGTCCAACCGGAGTTGGCGCTGAGTCGTCACAATTTGCTAGTAGCCGGTGAACGCGAACAACTGGAGCAGTGGAACGACACGGTGCGAGCGTATCCGGAGCAGTCGCTGGCCCAACTGTTCGAGGAGCAAGTGGAGCGCGGACCGCAGCAGGTGGCCACGGTCTATGAGGGAGAAGAGCTCAGTTATGCGGAGTTGAACCGGCGTGCGAACCAACTAGCGCATCGGTTGCGGAGTTTGGGAGTAGGACCAGAAGTGCTGGTGGGAGTGTTGTTGGAGCGTTCGGTAGAGATGGTCGTGGGCCTCCTAGGAATTCTGAAGGCTGGTGGTGGATATCTACCGTTGGATCGTTCGTATCCGCTGGAGCGGTTGAGCTACATGCTGGAGGATGCGCAGGCGCCGGTGCTGCTGACGCAAGAGCACTTGCTGGATAGTGTGCCCGCGTCGTACTTGGGCACGGTGCTGACGTTGGACCAGGAGCAGGAGAGTTTGGCAGTGGAACCGGAGACGAATCCGGAGAGTGAGTGGCTGGGTGGAGAGCAACTGTGTTACGTGGCCTACACCTCAGGCTCGACAGGACAACCTAAAGGAGTGGCAGTGCCGCAGCGCGCGGTGGTGCGGTTGGTGAAGGGAAGTAATTACGCAGAGTTCTCGGCAGCCGACAGCATGCTGCAACTAGCGCCGCTGAGTTTCGATGCGGCGACGCTCGAGTTGTGGGGCAGTTTGTTGAATGGTGGCCGGCTGGTGGTGATGAGTGCGGGACAACCGACCTTGGCCGAGCTTGCTCGTGTGATTGAAAGTCAGGGAGTCACCACGCTCTGGCTGACGGCGGGACTGTTTCATCAGATGGTGGATGAACAACTCGAAACGCTGCGCGGAGTGCGGCAGGTGCTGGCGGGCGGCGATGTGTTGTCGCCGGGACACGTGGAGCGGCTGCTTGAAGCAGGTGAAGGCGAGCGCTGGCTGATTAACGGCTATGGACCAACCGAGAATACGACCTTCACGAGCTGTTACCGGATGCAAGCGGGCACGGAGTTGAGTGGACGCAGTGTCTCGATCGGAATGCCGATAACAAACACGCAGGTCTACGTGCTGGATGAAGAGATGGCGCTAGTGCCGGTGGGAGTGGCCGGTGAGTTGTACGTGAGCGGCGCGGGACTCGCGCGTGGCTACCTGCAACAGCCGGAGTTAACAGCGGAAAGATTTGTGCCGCATCCGTACAGCACCGAGCCGGGCGCGCGGTTGTATCGAACTGGTGACGTGGTGCGATACCGGCGCAATGGCGAGTTGGAGTTTGTGGGACGGCGCGATGAGCAGGTGAAGGTGCGTGGCTTCCGCATTGAATTAGGTGAGATAGAAACCATCCTGAACCAACATCCGAAAGTGACCACGAGCGTAGTGGTAACACGCGACGAGACAGGTGATAAACGGTTGATTGCGTACGTAGTAGCGAATGAGCCGTCAGCCGCGACTGTGGTTGAGTTGCGTTCATACCTGCGCGAGCGGCTGCCCGATTACATGATGCCGCAAGCGTTCGTAATGCTCGAGGCTTTGCCTCTTAACAACAGCGGCAAGATCGATCGGCGTGCCTTACCGGCGCCGGAACAACAGTCACGCACAGAGATCGAACAAACGCAGGTCGCGCCGCGCACGCTGTTGGAGTACATGCTGGTCATGGCGTGGCAGGAAATTTTGAGCGTGCCGCAGGTCGGTATCCATGACGATTTCTTCGAGTTGGGAGGCCACTCGTTATTGGCGACACAATTGATGTCGCGAGTGCGAGATATCTTCGGCGTCGAAGTGCCGCTGCGGCAGTTGTTCGAAGCACCCACCCTGGCGGAGCTGGCTGGCTACATTGAAGTGCTGAAAGAAAACGATCAGGAAAGTCACTCGCCGGAAATCGTGCCCGTCTCGAGAGAAGCGCGCCGCGTGAAACGTGCGTCGCTTGGTACTGCACAGAATTAAGGGCCTGGCCTCAAAAGTCCTTCTCAATCACACCTGGTTAAGTTCTGAATTAGGAAGCAAAATAATGTCGACTACGTATTATCCGATCTCTTCAGTGCCTGACGTCGAATCCATCGATGACAGCACCGAAGATGTCTTCATTTTTCCGCTCTCATTTGCGCAGCAGCGGCTCTGGTTTCTTGACCAGCTCTATCCCGGCAAAGCTTCCTACAACATCTCGACGGCAGTGCGTTTGGAAGGTCAACTCAACGTGGCAGCGTTTGAGAAGACACTGCGCGAAATCGTGAACCGTCACGAAGCCCTGCGCACCACATTTGGCGTGGTTGATGGGCAACCGATGCAGATCATTTCGCCGGTTGTGACGTTGAACCTGCCGCTCGAAGACCTGAGCCATTTAGACGCGCCGGAAGCCGAAGCCGAAACGAAGCGACAGGCGCAACTGGAAGCACTCGAACCTTTCAACCTGAGCATCGGGCCGCTCATGCGAACAAAGCTGCTGCGACTCAGTTCAGACGTACATGTGGTGCTTTTTACGATGCATCACATCATCAGCGACGCCTGGTCGCTCGGCGTGTTTGTCAAAGAAGTTGAGGCACTCTATTCGGCCTTCATTCAGGGCCGGCCATCACCGCTGCCGGAACTCACCGTCCAGTATCCTGATTTTGCGGATTGGCAGCGTGAATGGCTGAGCGGTGATGTGCTGGAGCTGCAACTCTCGTACTGGCGCGAGCAACTCTCAGGCGCATCGTGGGTGTTGCAACTACCGACCACTCACTCCCGTCCGGCGGTAAAGACATACCAGGGAAAGACGCACTCATTCGCATTAAGTGAAGAGCTGAGTAACGAACTTCGAAAATTGTGCAAGCAGGAAGGCGTGTCGCTGTTCATGACCCTGCTGGCGGCGTTCAACGTGTTGCTCTACCGGTACACGCAGCAGCGAGACATCCTGGTTGGTTCACCGATTGCCGGACGCAACCGCAGTGAGACGGAACAGTTGATCGGGTTCTTTATCAACACTCTCGTGCTGCGCACGCAGGTTGACGGTAATGCAAGCTTCACACAGCTCCTGCAACAGGTCCGCGAGATGTGCCTGGGGGCATACGCGCATCAGGACTTGCCGTTCGAGAAACTGGTGGAAGAGTTGGAGCCGGAGCGGAGTATGAGTCATACGCCGCTGTTTCAAGTGATGTTCGCGTTGCAGAACGCTCCCGTCGGTTCGCCCGAATTACCGGAACTGCGTTTATCCCTGATGGACATGGGAGTTGAAATCGAGAAGTTCGATCTGAGCCTGGGGATGGAGGAAAACGAGCACGGACTTTCTGGTTCCCTGGGATACAACACGGACTTATACGATGCTGTGACCATCGAGCGGATGGTGAATCACTTTCAGCGTTTGCTCGAAAGCATTGTGACTAATCCGAGTGAGCCGGTGGCAGAGTTATCCCTGCTCACAACGTCTGAACGACAGCAGCTACTAACCGAATTCAACGACCCCGTCAGGACTTACTCATCAGACTTATGCGTGCCGCAGTTGTTTGAACTCTGCGCCGAGCGTAACCCGAATGCTCTCGCGATCGTTTGCGGAGATGAACGGATCACCTATGGCGAACTGAATGAGAAAGCCAATCAGCTCGCTCATCATCTACGTTCGTTGGGTGTCAAGCCGGAAGACCGGGTGTGCATCCTGATGGAGCGCTCGGTGGAAATGGTGTTGGCCTTGTTGGGAGTGCTCAAGGCCGGCGCCGCGTACGTGCCGATCGACCCGACCTATCCGCAAGAGCGTCTGCGGTTCATCTTGGAGGATGCGTGCGGGCGAGTGGTGTTGACGCAACAACATCTGCGCAGTGAGACAGCGTCCGGCGCTTATCAGGTGATCAGTCTCGATACAGACTGGGACCAGATCGCTCAACAAGATAAATGCAACCCAGGTTGCAATGTAACTACGGGCAATCTCGCCTATGTGATCTACACGTCAGGATCGACGGGCAGACCCAAGGGCGTCGAGATCACCTCTGACGGACTGTTGAATCTGATTCGCTGGCATCAGGAAACTTATCAAGTGACAGCGGCGCAGCGCGCTACGCAACTGGCTGGCGTTGGTTTCGATGCTTCGGTCTGGGAGTTGTGGCCTTATCTGACTGCGGGAGCAAGTCTGCACCTGCCTGCGGATGAAATACGGACTGAGCCCGCAAAGCTACGCGATTGGTTGGTTCAGGAAAATATCGACATTAGTTTCCTGCCAACGCCATTGGCTGAGCGTGTGTTGTCGCTGGAGTGGCCTGAGCAAACGGCTTTGCAGTATCTGCTGACGGGTGGCGACCAACTGCACCACTATCCATCGCCGTCACTCGATTTCAAGGTCGTGAATCACTATGGACCAACCGAATCGACTGTGGTCGCCAGTTTCACCGTCGTACCGGCCAATGAAATCACGGTTACCCCGCCACCGATCGGGCGACCGATTACAAACACGCAAATTTATCTGTTGAACGAGCGTCTGCAACTGGCCCCGGTTGGCGTTCCCGGCGAACTGCACATCGGCGGCGACAGCCTGTCGCGCGGTTATCTGAATCATCCGGCCTTGACCGCAGAGAAGTTTATCCCGAACCCGTTCAGCGAGCAGGCGGGAACACGGCTCTATCGGACCGGCGACATGGCGCGGCTGCTGGATGACGGGCAGCTGGAGTTTTTGGGGCGACGTGATGAGCAAGTGAAGGTGCGGGGATACAGAATCGAGCTGGGTGAGATTGAGTCGGCACTGCAAAGTCACGCTTCGATCAAAGACGCAGTGGTGGTAGCCAGAGAAGATGCATTGGGAGAGAAACGGCTGGTTGCATATGTAGTGACCGAAGCCGTCGCTACCGAAAGCGAAGCCGCGCTTTCAAACCAGTTGCGCGAGCACTTGAAAGACTGGTTGCCGGCCTACATGGTGCCGACGGTATTCGTGCAACTCCCGGCGTTGCCGCTCAATAGCAACGGCAAAGTGGATCGCCGTGCGTTACCTGTTACTGACTTAGCTCGTTCGCAGGACCGTGAATACGTTGCCCCGCGCAATCCGATCGAGGAAATGCTGGCGGGGTTGTGGCGCGAAGTCCTGGGAGTCGAGCAAATCGGAATCCACGACAATTTCTTCGAGACGGGTGGCCACTCCTTGTTGGCGACCCAGTTGATGTCGAGGGTACGCGACGCATTCGGCGTAGAAGTGGCACTGCGAAAGTTGTTCGAGTCACCGACAGTCGCCGAATTGGCCCAACAAGTGGAGGTCGCACTCAAAGCCGACATAGGGCTGGAAGCACCTGCCCTCGTAACAGTCTCGAGAGATATCGAGCTGCCGCTTTCGTTTGGACAGCAGCGACTCTGGTTCATTGATCGGCTGGAGCCGGACAACTCGAACTACAACATACCGGTGGCCATACTTCTGACAGGCCACGTCGACGTCGACGCACTGCACCGGACATTCGACGAAATAATCAGACGTCATGAATCATTGCGTACTACGTTTACCACCGTCGCCGGTCAACCGCGCCAGATCATTCATGAATCGCAGCCCTTCAACTTGTCAGTTCTCGACCTTACTGAGTCTTCTGAAGACGAAATCGGACGACTCATAACAGAGGAAGCGAACCGCCCGTTCGATCTGAGTATCGGGCCACTGTTCCGCATCACTCTGCTCAAGCAGCAAGAACTACGGCACGTGTTGCAGTTGACAGTGCATCACATAGTTTTTGACGGCTGGTCGTTGGGCGTCTTGGTCCAGGAAGTAGCGGCACTGTACAGCGCCTTTCATAGCGGGCAAGCTTCGCCGCTGCCGGAGTTGAGCATCCAGTACGCCGACTTCGCGCACTGGCAAAGAACGTGGCTGCAAGGTGAAGTGCTGGAGCGGCAAATGTCGTATTGGCGCGAGCAGCTCGCGGGTGCGCCGCCCGTGCTCGAGTTGCCGGCCGACTATCCGCGAGCTGCGGTCCAGATCTTCCGTGGCGCTCATCACGGTTTCAGTCTCTCGCCGGAGTTGAGTGAGCAGTTACAGCAGTTGAGCCGGCGTGAGGGCGTGACCGTGTTCATGACCTTGCTGGCGGCTTTCAAGGTCTTGCTCTACCGCTACACACAACAAGCAGACATTCTGGTGGGTACACCGATAGCGGGCCGGAATCGCAGCGAGATGGAGAAGCTAATAGGATTCTTTGTAAACACGCTCGTGCTGCGAACGAGAGTTGACGGTAATGAGAGTTTCACGCAACTGATGCAGCGAGTGCGCGAGGTGTGTTTGGGAGCCTATGCGCATCAGGACGTGCCGTTCGAGAAGCTGGTGGAAGAGTTGGAGCCGGAACGGAGTCTGAGTCACACGCCGTTGTTCCAGGTGATGTTTGCGTTGCAGAACGCGGCTCTCAGTGAGTTGGAGTTGCCGGAGTTGCAGTTAAGCATGGTCAACACCGAAAGCGCTACCTCGAAGTTTGACCTGTTTCTTTCAATGCACGACAACGGAGAATGGCTGAATGCCTCCATCGAGTACAACTCCGATTTGTTCGAGGCAGCATCGATCGCGCGGATAGAAGGACACTTCCGAGCATTACTCGAAGCCCTCTTGGCCCAGCCGCACCAGAGAGTGTCGGAGTTACCGTTGCTGACCGCGAACGAGGTGGTCCAACTCGAGCAATGGAACGAAACGACGGTCACGTACGACAAGGCTGGAGTTTGTTTGCATGAATTGTTTGCCGCGCAGGTTGAGCGGACACCGGAGCAAATGGCGGTCGTTGGAGGCGAGCGTAGTTGGACCTACAGGGAACTGAATGAGCGAGCAACTGAGATAGCGCGACAGTTGCAACATTTGGGAGTGAAGATCGAAGAGCGGGTTGGAATATGCGTGGATCGTTCGTTGGACATGACCGCGGCGGTGTTGGGAGTACTGAAGGCCGGTGGAGCCTACGTGCCGATGGATCCCTCTTATCCGCGGGAACGAATCGCACTAATGGCGCGCGATGCCGGCGCCCGTGTGGTACTGACGCAATCCTCGTTGCAGGAACAATTGCCCGCCGGGATCGAGCAAGTGATCTGTTTGGATGAACCGTGGGAAGCGCTTGAACAACATGAGCCTCGCGTTGTGAGTCCGGATAACCTGGCTTACGTCATCTACACCTCGGGTTCAACCGGCACTCCCAAAGGCGTGGCTATGTCTCATGGCGCCATCGCCAATCTGATCCGCTGGCAAATCGCAGAGTCACGGCTCGGCGCGGGAGCGAAGACAGCACAATTCAGTTCCTTTAGTTTTGACGTTTCCTGTCAGGAAATGTTTAGCACCTGGGCTTCGGGTGGGACCTTGGTCCTGATTAACGAAGAAGACCGGAGAGATGGCAGGCAACTGCTGCAGACTCTTTCCGACATGGGTGTTGAGAGACTATTTCTGCCGCCGGTCGCGCTGCAACAACTGGCCGAAGCCTCAGTTGAGCGAACGCTGCCGAACAGTCTCAGGCACGTAATCACCGCTGGTGAACAACTGCATACTGACACGTTGGTTGGATTATTCGAGAGACTCGAGAACTGCGTTTTGCATAACCAGTATGGTCCAACCGAGACTCACGTGGTGACGCAGTTTTCTATGCCGCTGGCGACCGGTGAGTGGAAGCAGTCGCCGCCGATCGGTATCCCGGTTGCTAACACTCACGTGCATCTGCTGGATGAACGGCTACAGCGAGTACCAATCGGCGTACCGGGACAGTTGTATCTGGGTGGAGTTGGTGTAGCGCGTGGTTATCTGAACCGTCCCGACTTGACCGCTGAGCGATTCGTACCCGATCCGTGGAGCACTCGACCGGGTGCGCGCCTGTACCGAACCGGCGATCTGGGCCGCTACCTTGCCGACGGCAATATCGAGTTTCTGGGTCGTGCTGACAATCAAGTGAAGGTCAGAGGATTCCGCATTGAACCGGGAGAGATTGAAGCGGTATTGCGACTTCATCCCGCGGTCCAGGATGCTGTTGTCGTTGTCCGTGGCCAGGAAAACAAGCGCTTGATCGCATATGTCATTACCGAGCGCGATGCAGATCTTTCAACGACCGAACTAATCCGATATTCAGGTGATACGCTACCGGCCTACATGATCCCGGCCGCGTTTGTGTTTCTTGAGACGTTGCCATTGACGCCAAGCGGCAAGGTGGATCGCAATGCGCTGCCTGAGCCAGAACGTCAGCGGTCGGAACTGGAGCCGGAATATGTCGCAGCGCGAAATGTCGACGAAGAGTTACTGGCCGGTATCTGGTCACACGTCCTTGGTGTAGAGCGTGTCGGCATACACGACAATTTCTTCACCCTGGGTGGACACTCGCTGCTGGCAACGCAGGTCATCTCTCGCATTCGCGATACGTTTCGAGTTGAGTTGCCTCTGCGACGCCTGTTTGAGCAGCCGACAGTCGCTGGGCTGGCTACCAGTCTGCGCCAGTACCAAGAGACGTCTCTTGCGCCTCCGCTTCAAGTTGTGGAACGGAGTGAAGCTCGACAACTGTCGTTTGCACAACAGCGGATGTGGTTCATTAACCAACTGGAACCAGATAGTCCGCTGTACAACATCTCCCTGGGAGTGCGACTCAACGGTCAACTACAGCTAGACGCACTGCGCCGGACGTTCGACGAGGTGGTCAGACGACACGAGTCGTTGCGAACACACTTCGCCATTGTCGATGGAGAGCCGTTACAGGTGATCGATCCGATCGAGCCGGTCAGCTTGCCGGTGATCGACCTCATTAACCGCGCCGAGAGTGAACGAGAGAGTGAAGCGCAGCGACTGGCGGTAGAAGAGTCACAAGGCTCTTTTGATCTGAGCACCGGACCGGTGTGGCGAGCCAGGTTGTTGCGTCTGAGCGAGCACGAGCACGTGTTGCTGGTGACGCTGCATCACATCGTTTCTGATGGCTGGTCGCTGGGCGTGTTGGTGCAGGAAGTGGCGGCACTGTACCGCGCTTTTCATAGCGGGCAAACTTCGCCGCTGCCTGAGTTGAGCATCCAGTACGCCGACTTCGCGCACTGGCAGAGAACGTGGTTGCAAGGTGAAGTGCTGGAGCAGCAAATGTCGTACTGGCGCAACCAACTCGCGGGTGCGCCGCCAGTGCTCGAGTTACCTTCGGACCATGCGCGCGCCGCGGTCCAGACCTTCCCTGGTGCCCATCACAGTTTCAGTCTCTCGCCGGAGTTGAGTGAACAGTTACAGCAGTTAAGCCGGCGTGAAGGCGTAACGTTGTTCATGACTTTACTGGCGGCCTTCAAGGCCTTGCTCTACCGCTACACACAACAAGAAGACATTCTGGTGGGCACACCGATCGCAGGCCGAAATCGCAGCGAGACGGAGAAGCTGATTGGATTCTTTGTGAACACCCTCGTGCTGCGCACGAAAGTAGCGGGAGAAGAAGGTTTCAGCCACTTGTTGCAGCAGGTGCGCGAGGTAAGTTTGGGAGCGTATGCGCATCAGGACGTGCCGTTCGAGAAGCTGGTGGAAGAGTTGGAGCCGGAACGGAGCTTGAGTCACACGCCGTTGTTCCAGGTGATGTTCATGTTGCAGAACGCGCCGATCGAAAACCTCGAATTGCCGGAGTTGCAGTTAAGCATGCTGACGGATTCAGAGGTGCTGGCGAAGTTCGATCTTACTCTGGCAATGCACGAGGTCGACGGCGTGATTGGCGGAGCGTTGGTCTATAACTCTGACTTGTTCGAGCCGGCAACCGTCAGTCGGATGAGCGGACATCTTCAGAGTCTGCTCGCTGCTGTCGTCTCAGATGCGCAGCAACCACTCTTGCAATTGCCTCTGCTCAGTGAAGCCGAGCGCCGGCAGTTACTGGTCGAGCGGAATGAGACGGCCGCGACTTATCCGCTCGCGTCCTGCATTCATCACTTATTCGAAGCGCAGGTGCGTCGTTCTCCCGATGCATTGGCCGCACGCTCCGCCTCTGCTTCGTTGACCTTCGCCGAACTGGATGCGCGGGCCAACCAACTCGCACATTATCTGATCGAGTCCGGCATTCGCCCGCAATCGGTGATCGCGCTGCTGTTGGACCACAGTTGCGAAACGCTGGTCGCCATTCTCGGTGTGCTCAAAGCAGGCTGCGCCTATCTACCACTCGACCCGTCGCACTCATCGGCACGCATGGCCTTCGCGCTCACTGATGCTCAGGCTGCATTATTCATCACGACGGACTCTTTATCGGAACGTCTCGGCGCCGGTATTGCAGCTCATCTGCCAACTTCGTTGCCACCAGTGTTCGCGATGGATAGTGATTGGCAACGCTGTGCGGCACTATCTGCCACTGCTCCTACAGTGTCGTCGCTTTCATCATCCTCCGCGGCTTATCTGATCTACACCTCGGGCTCCACGGGAGTACCCAAAGGTGTCGTCATCGAACACTCGTCGGTAGTCAACTACATCTGCTGGGCGCAGTCAGTGTATTTGACAGAGGGCGCACCGGGAGCGTGTGCGCTCTACTCATCGCTGGCCTTCGACCTGACGGTGACCTCGCTCTTCCTGCCGCTGGTCACCGGCAATACGGTGCATCTCTATCCGCAGCAGGATCTCACACCCGCACTGCTGGAAGTGGTGGAGGACAATCGTTGCCAACTGCTGAAACTCACTCCCAGCCATCTGTCGCTTATCCGTGAACGTGATAATCGCGACTCACAGATCCGCTGTCTGATCGTTGGTGGTGAAGCACTCTCGACCGAGTTGGCACACGCTGTCAGTGAGAGCTTCGGGCACCAGGTCGCGATCTATAACGAGTATGGCCCAACGGAAGCGACCGTGGGCTGCATGATCTATCGCTTCGATCCGACAGAGGAGCGAGCCTGGGTGCCAATCGGACGACCGGCAGCCAACACACAGATTTATATCTTGGACGAGCGGCTGGAACCCACCGCCGAAAATGTGATGGGAGAACTTTTTATCGGCGGCGCCGGAGTAGCGCGCGGCTATCTGGGGCGAGCGGAGTTGACGGCGGAGAAGTTTGTGCCGCATCCGTTCAGCCTTGAAGCGGGTGCGAGGTTATACCGCACCGGAGATATCGCAAGGTATCTACCGAATGGAGAAATCGAATTTGAGGGTCGTCGAGATGATCAGGTGAAGCTGCGTGGATTTCGCATCGAGCTGGGAGAAATCGAGTCGCGGTTGCGCGAGCACGAAGCGATACGAGCCGCGGCGGTTCTGGTCAGAGAAGACAGTCGTGGCGAGAAACAACTGGTGGCCTATTTTGTGATTACTGAGGAAGCAGCGGAGACGTTTACTACTGATCAGCTAAGGTCTTATCTGAAGGAGCGACTACCGGACTACATGGTCCCGACTGCATTCGTGCAACTTGAAGATATGCCCCTCACCGCGCACGGCAAACTCAATCGCGAGGCACTGCCGGCGCCCGAAAAAAACGCCGTCGCAGTTGAACGGACCTACATCGCGCCTCGAGATACGATGGAGCTCAACGTAGCGCACCTTTGGGAAGAGTTGTTAGACACCCGGCCGATCGGGGTTAGTAACAATTTCTTTGAATTGGGTGGTCACTCGATGCTTGCCGCTCGCATGATGGCGCGGATCGAGCGTCTGGCAGGTGTCAAAGTGCCACTGAACCTTATCTTTCAGGAACCGACCATCGAACGTCTGTCGCTGGCCCTGCGCCGGCTGCCGGGTGCGGTTCCAGTCCCGACTTCGCTGGTAGAGATCCAATCCGGGACCTCGCCGTCGCCATTCTTCTGCATACACCCTGTGGGTGGTCAAGTGCTGTGCTACGTCCCTCTGTCACGCTTCCTTGGTGAGGAACAGACTTTCTATGGTCTCCAGTCGCAGGGATTGGACCACACGCAGGAGCCTGTTACCTGCATTGAAGAAATGGCTGCTGATTACATTGAAGCGATGCGCACGGTGCAACCGGAAGGTCCATATATTTTGGGAGGCTGGTCCCTCGGCGGCGTCGTGGCCTATGAGATGGGCCGACAACTTCAGGCGCAAGGACATGAGATCTCATTACTGGCGCTGTTCGACTCTCATCTGCCCGTTTCCGGTTGGCAGTTGGAAGAGATGGACGACTTAAGACTGCTGGAAATTTTTGCGCTCGATATGGGTATCCCGGCAGAGCAACTGGAAATCTCGCCGGAAGAGTTACTTCAAGTCGGACCGGAAGAGACGTTGGATTACATTCTGCGTCGTGCGCAGCAATGCCTCCTCTTGCCGCCGGGTATCGAGCTATCAGAAATTCGACAGTTGTTCAATATATTCAAAATAAATATTCAGGCGCTGCAAAAGTATGTGGCGCAGCCCAGTCCTGTTCCGCTCACGTTGTTCACGACCGGCGCGCAAATCGATCAATCTTCCAACACCGTCTGGAGTGCGTTGTCTCCGACTTCTATTCATCCGGTGCCGGGAAATCATTTCACCATGATGCAGGAACCGCACGTTGAAGTTCTCGCACGCAAACTGAAGGCGTGTCTTGACGCCGGCAACCACGTGTGTGCGTCTGCTTGACGGATGGCAATGCCTCAAGAGTCCCCAGCGCTACAGAAATCAAAGTCTCTCAGATCTAAACCGCGCTCATTGAAAGGACACGATGAGTAACAATACCAATCTGACGCTGCAACGCTTGTTTGAAGAACAGGTGGCACGTATGCCGAATGCGGTTGCCCTTGTCTTCGAAGCACAACAACTCACCTATGCGGAGTTCAATGAGCGCGCCAACCAGGTGGCGCGCCAATTGAGAAGCATGGGTGTTGGCGCAGGCGCACTCGTTGGCATTTACTTCGAACGATCGTGGGAGATGTTGGTGGCGATGCTGGGGATCATGAAAGCAGGCGGCGCTTATGTTCCCCTCGATCCAACGTACCCCGCCGAACGACTCTCCTACATGTTGCAGGATGCAAAAATTGAAATACTGCTGACGCAACACCGTTTACCTTCGCCTGTGCCTGGTGGCGAGTTGAGAAGGTTATGTTTGGATTCCGATTGGGAAGTCATTGCCGGACACAGTGGTGAGAATCTAACTGAAGAGACGTTGAGCGAAAGCCTCGCTTATGTGATCTACACTTCGGGCTCAACCGGTAAACCAAAGGGAGTACAAATCCCGCATCGAGCCCTGGTTAACATGCTCGACTCCATGCGGCGCGAGCCGGGACTGTCGGAAGTCGATACGGTCCTCGCCAGGACCAGAGTCTCTTTTGACATGTCTGTTTTTGAGTTGTTCCTGCCCTTAGTGGTCGGGGCGCGGTTGGTAATCGCCGGCGATGAAGTGGTTGGCGACGGAAACCGTTTGTCGCAGATGTTGGCCACATGCGGTGCGACTGCAATGGTGGCTACACCTGCAACCTGGCTCATGTTGATCGCAGCTGGTTGGCAAGGCCAAAGCGGCTTGAAGATTTTCTGCGGCGGCGAAGCCATGTCGCGGCATCTGGCCGATCAGTTGTTAAAGAGAGGCGCGGAACTTTGGAACCTCTACGGACCGACTGAAACCACGGTCTGGTCCAGCCTCGCACGAGTTCATCAACGTGATGGACTGCCAGGTCTTGGTGTCGCCATTGATAATACGCAGCTCTATGTCCTTGACCCGGACTTTGGGCCGGCTCCGACAGGTGTGTCGGGAGAGTTATGTATCGGTGGTTTGGGTTTGGCTGATGGTTATCTAAACCGTCCTGATCTCACGGCAGGGAAATTCATTCCGCATCTCTTCAGTGATACTCCCGGAGCCAGACTTTATCGAACGGGCGATGGAGCGCGTGTCTTGCCGGACGGGAACATCGAGTTTCTGGGACGCCTGGATCATCAGGTGAAGTTGCGCGGTTTTCGTATTGAGTTGGGTGAGATCGAGTCGGTGCTCAAGACGCACTCTGCTATCCGCGAGAGTGTTGTCATCCTCGGCGAGGATGTCGCCGGCGACCAAAGATTGATCGCCTATCTTGTCACAGAGAACGGTGCGGAATTGGCTGGCAGTGAGTTGCGTAACTTCCTGCAGGAGAAGCTTCCGGCCTATATGATTCCGTCCGAGTTTCTGAGCGTGGACCAGATGCCGCTCACGCCGAACGGCAAGGTTGACCGTCAATCATTGCCGTCACTCGGCGGGAAACAGTTGAGTCAAGAGAAGAATTACGTGACGCCGCGCAACCCACTGGAAAACAGCCTGGCAGACATCTGGGCTGAAGTACTACAACTGGAACGGGTCGGAGCAACTGACAATTTCTTCGAGTTGGGTGGTCATTCGCTCATCGCCACGCGAGTTATCTCGCAAATACGAGATCGACTTCAGATGGAAATTTCGTTGCAGGAATTTTTCAACTCTCCAACGGTCACGGAATTGGCCCAACGGATAGAAATCAGTCCTGCTACAGAGCCAAGAGAGAAACTTTCCTCAATTGTGCCCAGGGCTAGAGTGAAACATTCTCGAAAAGTTAACTCCCTCGCAGTCTCTCATCCACAGATTACACAGATTGATCAATAGACTCTGATCGAAACTGCTTATGACTTTCTTTAAATATCTTCTTCGTGTCTCACGGCGCACTGTCGTATTCGCCATTTTCTTTGGCATCATCAGCGGCGCCAGCAGCACCGGCTTGCTGGCCCTGGTCAGTGCCGCCTTGAAGAGTGATGGTCTGTCTACAGGCTCGTTGCTCTGGACCTTCATCGGACTGTGCGTGGTGATGTCAGTCTCCAAATATGCGGCTGACTTGCTGCTTGTCTGGCTGGGGCAGGAAGCTGTTTACAACCTGCGCCTGAACCTGGGCCGGCAGATTCTTGCCTCGCCACTGCGCCAACTCGAAGAGATCGGATCGCATCGTCTGCTGGCTACGCTGACTGACGATATTACTTCGATTATCAATGCGCTCCTCTTTATTCCTACTCTCATCATCAACGCGGCAATCGTGTGCGGTTGCATCGTCTATCTGGGTTGGCTCTCACCGGCTGTGTGCTTAGCGGTCGTGATCGCGATGATCGTCGGTATCGGCACTTACCGGCTGCCGATTCTCAAGGGAATGCCATTTCAACGATTGGCGCGAGAGGGCGCTGACGCTTTGTTCAATAACTTTCGCGCGCTCACCGACGGTACTAAAGAGCTAAAGCTTAATAGCCTGCGTCGCGAAGCATTTCTGAGCCAGGTGCTCGAAGCTAATACCGCGGAACTGAAACGCAATAACGTTAAATCGATGGGCTACTTTCTGCTCGCCACCAGTTGGGGGCACATTCTGTTCTTCGTGTTTATCGGCGCACTCCTCGTCATTGTTCCTCGGGTAAGTGTCGGCAATATTGGAATTCTGACAGCCTGCACCGTTACAGTCCTCTACATGATGACGCCGCTGGAAATGATCATGAATTCGGTCGTGGTCATAAGCCGCGCGAATGTCGCGCTCGACAAAGTGAAAGCACTCGGACTCAAGCTGACTGCCGAAGAAGGTCCCGGCAAGTCTGGTGTGTTGCCGGCCGCGGATTGGGAAACATTGGAAGTTGAGGGTGTGACGCATTCATATCACCGTGAAAAGGAAGATAGTATTTTTACTATCGGTCCGCTCTATCTTTCGTTTGGACGCGGTGAGCTGGTCTTTATCACCGGCGGAAACGGCAGCGGCAAGACCACGCTTGTCAAACTGCTCAGTGGTCTCTATAAACCCGAAAGTGGTCAGATTAATTTTGATGGTCAGCCGGTCACCGCTGAGACGATGGAAAACTACCGCGAGCACTTTTCAGTCGTATTCTCGGATTTCTATCTCTTTGAAAATCTACTCGGCTTCGATAGTCCGGAACTGGACGCGAAAGCGCTCGACTATCTCATCGAACTGCAACTCGATCGAAAAGTGCAGGTCAAGGATGGGCGTCTTTCAACCATCGCGCTGTCTCAGGGACAGCGCAAACGTCTCGCGTTGCTGGTCGCGTATCTCGAAGATCGTTCGATTTATATCTTCGACGAATGGGCCGCAGACCAGGATCCTCAGTTCAAAAATATTTTCTATTATCAACTCCTGCCTGCGCTCAAAGCGAAGGGCAAGACCGTCATCGTCGTGTCGCATGATGATCGTTACTTCCAGATAGCAGACCGCATCATCAGCCTCACCAACGGTCAGATCGATAATAAACATTCAGCATTTGCGACTCGTGTGCTCAAGTCACAGCAAACTCCGGTCGGAGTTCGGTGACGTGATATTTTATCCACAGATTACGCAGATTCTATTAATCAATCTGCGTAATCTGTGGATAGAGGAGTAAAAGATGGCGGCGGAAAAAGTTTGTCTGAAGCAGAACGTTGTAACCAATCCCTTGTTCAACCAGTGGTACGCCTGGCCGTGTCTGATTGCCCCGGCGACCTCTGCGATGTTCATTGCAAACTCTCATTTGAAAATCATGCAGGGGTTCGTTGCCAATCCACAGATACACGTCAACGCCCTCAAAAATCCGGCGATGCGCGGTGGTCCATTCATCAATTACGACGCCCAGAGAGCTCCCGAAGTTAAGGCGCTGCTCGACAAGACGACGCAGGAGCAATCGCACATGCTCGGTTTGGCAACAGACATCCGCAGCTTGAATGAAATGCTGGCGACCGAAGCCGACGGCTCTTCTCTCGAACCGCTTTACGAAAAACTTCCTGAAAGTTTGAGGGGTTATGTGGAGTTGACTTATGACCTTAACAACAACCCGTCCGTTCGTTTTATCGAGGGACTGCTCTACAAAAGCAAGTTTTACAACGAGGCATCGCAGAGCATTCAGCTATCGCTCACAGACGAAGACGAACGTCCCTTTGCGCTGAGCACTCCCGCTCTCGGAGGCAATGGTCACCTGCACCTCAACATACCTTTCAGTTCGCCGCAACTCGACGAATTGTTCAAGATGAAGTACGTGCCGCAACCATTGAGCTACGCGAAGGAACTGCTGCACGTGAATGGTGAGCATGCTCAGCTATTCGACTCGTTTTTCACGGAAAGTACACCGCCGCCACCCACGGCTTACACGGGCGACTCAGTCAGAGTGCGTTATTACGGCCATGCCTGTATTTTGATCGAATCGAAAGACGTATCTATCCTCACCGATCCTCTCATCAGCTATCAAAATAACAACGGCATTCCCCGGTACACGTATGCTGATTTGCCGGAAACCATAGATTACGTTGTCATAACTCACAACCATCAGGACCACTGCATGTTTGAGACGTTGTTACAACTCAGGCACAGAATCAAAAACATCATCGTGCCCAAGAACAACGGCGGCGGGCTGGCTGATCCGTCTTTGAAGTTCATCCTGCAGAATATCGGTTTCTCGCGGGTGACAGAGATTGACGAGCTGGAAGAGATCGAAGTGAAGGATGGCACCATCACGGGGATTCCGTTTCTTGGTGAACATGCTGATTTGAATATCAGAACCAAGCTTGCCTACCTCATTAAGTTAAAAGGCAAGTCGATTATCTGTGCGGCTGATTCGAACAATCTCGACCCGCACCTCTACCGGCACCTATCTGAAGTGATCGGCGATGTCGATATCGTGTTCCTGGGGATGGAGTGTGATGGTGGACCGTTGTCGTGGTTATATGGACCACTCATCACCAAGCCGCTCTCGAGGAAGATCGATCAATCGAGACGACTCAACGGCTCGAACTTTGAAAGGGCGATTGACATCGTCAACCGTCTGCATCCAAAACAAGTTTACGTCTACGCAATGGGGCAGGAACCGTGGCTCACATTTCTCACCTCGATACAATACACGAAAGATTCTCGCCCTATCGTCGATTCCGACAAGTTAGTCGCAGCCTGCAAGCAGCAGGGAATTGAATCGGAAAGGTTGTTCGGCAACAAGGAAATCTTCCTGTAATCGCCGGGCTTTACCTCAAAGTCCGTAATTCACACTTGGACCGGGTCAGTACCGTCCGCGGTAGCGGATGGGTCACTGATCAGCATGCAAAATTACTACTGATTTAGATTTCAAGCGCGCGACCCATCCGCTACCGCGGACGGTACTGACCCGGCCCAAGCTCGGAGTTCTGACTCTTAAGGCAAGGCCCAATCGCCGGGCACTCTGCAATCGGGTTAATCCCAAAACAATCAACCATAACCATCAAAGGAGACTAGAAATGGAAGAAAGAGAAGACACGACTATCTACAAGGTGGTAGTCAATCACGAGGAACAATACTCAATCTGGCCTGCGGAACGTGAAAATGCCCTGGGCTGGAACGATGTCGGCAAGACCGGACCAAAAGCGGAATGCCTCGCTTACATCAAAGAGGTCTGGACCGACATGAGGCCACTTAGCCTGAGAAAACAAATGGAACAGTCGGCGCAAGCCTAGTCATCCAGACTAGGCTCGCCTCTCCCTCAAGATTTTCCCCCGACCCAATAACCCACTCAGAAGCATTCCTCTAGGAATTAGAATTTGGAGTAGATCATGGACCAACTTGTCATTTCCGTCGAAGAAGTCCGCGCTCTTAAAGGACTACTTGCCGACGTGTCGAAGCAATACAAATCCGCAGAAGATGATGGTCTTCTAAACGAAGTATCAGTCATCGCCCATGAGCTCCCACGCCGCCTGCGTCATTTCCTCAATAGTTTCAAACGCCATGAGCCACCCGGAGGCGCTTGTTTAATTAAAGGGTATCCGGTCGACGATCAGAAAATCGGAGCCACTCCGGAACACTGGAAACAAAAAAGCGAAGTCTCGCCAACGCTGGAACAGGAACTCCTGATGATGCTCTTCGGAGCTTTGTTGGGAGATGCGATAGCGTGGGCCACTCAGCAGGACGCTCATATCATTCACGATGTCTTGCCCATCAAGGCCGATGAGAACGAACAGATCAGCACCGGCAGCAACCAGGTAATTTCCTGGCACAACGAAGATGCCTTTCATCCGTTTCGAGGCGACTATGTGATGTTGATGTGTTTGCGTAATTTCGATCGCATACCGACGACGCTGGCGTCAACGGAGCAGATCAAGCTGAGCCAGCGTGAGATCAGTATTCTGTTCGAGCCGCGCTTTGTGATTTATCCCGATGAGTCGCACGCGGAGAAACATAATACGGTTGCCGTTTCGTATTCAGGTAACGGTAATGGTCATCACAATGGTAATGGCAACGGCAACGGCAATGGCAATGGCAACGGCAAAGACCCGCTTAAAGTTGCCCGCGAACACATCCGAGAGATGCACAGTAATCCCTCGAAACTGGCTGTCTTATACGGCGACCCCCACTCACCCTACCTGCGGCTTGATCCTTACTTCATGCGTCCTACGGAGGACGACGAAGCACAGTATGCACTGAACGCACTGATACGCGCCGTAGACAGTTGTTTAGGCGAAGTGATTTTAGAGCCGGGAGACTTTCTGTTCGTTGATAACTACCGAGCCGTACACGGACGGAAACCTTTTCAGGCGCGATACGACGGTACCGATCGCTGGTTGAAGAGAATGAACGTTACCAGCGACTTGAGAAAATCGCGGTCTGCTCGAGCGACCTCCTCGTCGAGAGTCATATACTAATAAGGAGTTTGTCGTTATGGCATCTTCAACAATCATCGCGGGGATGTCTTCAACACCGTGGCTTGCCGGTGTGAAGCCCAATCCAGAAGCAAGCCTGAGACTCTTTTGTTTTCCATATGCCGGTGGTGGAGCGACGATTTTTCGAACCTGGCAGGCTGAGCTTCCTAAGGAGGTTGAGGTTTGTCCGGTTCAACTTCCCGGTCGTGGTCGACGACTGAAAGAAGCCGCGTATACCAACGTGCATACTCTGGTCCAGGAGTTGGCCCAGGGATTATTTCCATTTCTCGGCAAGCCGTTCGCATTTTTTGGCCATAGCATGGGAGCATCGATTAGCTTCGAGTTGGCCCGTTATCTTCGCCGAGAACATCACTTAATGCCCCGCCATCTCTTCATCTCGGGGCGTCGCGCGCCGCACATGCCGGCGCTGCATACGCCTATTTATAACCTGCCTGACGCTGAATTCATGGTGGGATTGCGCGATCTCAACGGCACGCCGGTTGAGGCACTCGAGCAGCCTGATTTAATGGAATTGCTGTTGCCCCTGCTGCGTGCGGATTTTGAGTTGTCAGAGACTTACACCTACTTGAATGGACCCCTGTTGGATTGCCCGATGAGCATCTACGGCGGGGAAGGGGATGATGACGTGCCGCGTGAACATCTCGAAGCCTGGGGCGAGTTAACCACCGGCACGGTCTCGCTAAAGATGTTTCCGGGCGACCACTTCTTCCTGAATACTGCGCAAAACTCTCTGCTGAGAATGCTTTCGCAGGAACTTGGCCACAGATTACACAGATCTATTTAATAAATCTGCTTGATCTGTGGATGCGAGGGAGTGGGGAAACAGTGTAAGATAAAAGCCCCCGATGTGAATAAAAGGTGTGTCTCGCCCTCACACTTTTGTCATTAACTGTTCGGATTACAAAGGATAAGGATGTTGTTCAGAAAAAATCAAAACTCAACCAGCGGTAAGGTGTGTGCCAGTTTGGCCTCAGTAACTTTGGCTTTGACCTGTATGCCTGGATTTACGATCCTCGCGCGCAGTCTCACTACAGCGAGTGTTTTAGTGCCAATGTCGAAACAAGATCAAGAACGTAATTCTGACTGGAAAGACGATCATGGCAGCGGCACCCTGCGTGCCAAAAATGTCGAATTAACCGGTAACTCCAAAGATGTAAAGTCAATCGGCAAAGATGGTTACCTTGTGATCGACGAAACTCGCGACGGAGTTCGGCGGCAGTTAAAGATCGAGCCGGCGGCAAACGGCAAGCTCAAGCGTACCTTCACCGTTGATGGCGTCACGCAGGAGATGGACGGAACAGCCAAAACGTGGTTGGCTAAAATCCTGCACGACAACATCACGGCAGTGAAAGTAATGCAGTAGTAGAACGACAGTCCTCCGATAAACAAAAAGATAGTAGAGAGCACTGAGCATAGCTCACCCTGTGGGAATGCTCGTGTGCTCTGTCGACTGTCGATAAGCATCTTCTATGAAAGAATTCTCACTTACCATCATCCTCTCCTTGACGCTGATTGTTGTTGTCCAGGGACAGGCGCCGGGTGTGCGGCAACCGGCAGTAACTGCGACTCCAACCAAGTCCGAAAAGATCGCGTCCGCGCGACGCATCGACTTACCACCGGAGAAGGCGAATCCTCCATCAATTAACCCGATGGAGAAAGCGCCAGTCATCGATGGGAAGCTCGACGACGAGGCTTGGAAGTCGGCCACCGTGCTGAAGGATTTCTACCAGACCAGTCCCGGCGACAACATCGCGCCGTCTAAGCCGACCGTAGTTTATCTGGGCTATGACTCCAGGTTTCTCTACATCGGTTTTCACGCCATTGATGAGCCCGGGAAAGTGCGTGCCACGGTGGCAGCGCGTGACGACATCTTTAATGATGATTACGTTGGCATCTACCTGGATACGTACAACGATCAACGGAAAGCTTACGAACTCTTTTTCAATCCGTTTGGCATACAGGCCGATGGCGTTTTTACTGAAGGACGCGGCGAAGACTTCAGCGTAGATATCGTGATGGAATCGAAGGGACAGCTAACCGAAGATGGTTATGTGGTCGAGGTGGCGATTCCTTTCAAATCCCTGCGATACAAATCCGGTGAAGACATTTTCTGGGGACTGCACGTGCAGCGCGGCATCAAGCGCTTCAACGACGAAGTTGATTCATGGATGCCAATCTCACGCGACCGCTCCGGTTTTCTCAATCAGGCCGGACGGATTACCGGATTCGAAGATCTTTCGACCGAGCGCGCGCTGGAAATTATTCCCAGCCTGACGTTCTCGGAAACCGGCAAACGTGTGGCCACGCTATCTCCGGCCGTGCTCGATGCTAATCCGGCACTGATTGATCCCGGGCGATTCGTTAACGAACCGATGAAGGTGGATCCGGGCTTGACGGTGAAGTACGGAATCACGCCGACCGTGACGCTCGACTTCGCGCTCAATCCCGACTTCGCACAGATCGAAGCAGACGAGACGGTCGTGACTGCTAATCAACGCTTTCCGATTTTCTTCGAAGAAAAACGGCCATTCTTTCTCGAAGGCATCGACATCTTCCAGACACCGCTGCAAGCGGTGCATACACGCGCCATCATCGATCCCGATTATGCCGCCAAGCTGACCGGGAAAGTCGGACGCAACACGTTCGGGCTGCTGGTAGCAAGCGATAATGCGCCGGGTGATTTTCGCGGTGATGAGCGACTGGAACCGGGTAATTTTCGATTCCTGGACAAGAATGCGTACGTAGGAATTTTGCGTCTCAAGCGTGATGTCGGCGCCGAGTCGAGCATCGGCTTGATCGCCACCTCTTACAGTTTTATCCAAAAACACAATCACCTGGGCGGTGTGGATGGTCAGTTTCGCCTCGACCCGAAAACCGTCTTCACGTTCCAGGTGTTAGGTACAACCTCGCGTCGTTTCTTTTTCGACCCTGAGTCGGGACGAAATGTCTATCGCACGGGGAACGCCTTTGGGTACTACTATAACTATGACAAAAGCGCCCGCCATCTCTCATACAACTTTACCGGCAGCGGACGCACGCAGGACTATCGTGCAGATCTCGGCTTCACCCAGCGAAGAAACACGAATCGGGAAGACTTCACTCTTCGTTACAACTCCGATCCAAAACCGACAGCGAAGCTCGTGTCGTGGAGACTCTTCTATAACGCAGGCACGAATTTCGATTGGCAGGGACGGATGCAGAACTGGAGTAGCTCGACCCAGTTCAGAATTAATTTGCAGCGTCAAACCACTATCAACTTCGGATATTCAGATGGCTACGAGCGTTTGTTTGAAACCGAGTTCGGCGCCGTCGGCACGTTTGCCGGCAATGACAACGAACGCTCTACCACCAGGCACAGCGCGATTGTCTACGGTGGAACGACACCCTCGAAACAGTTTTATGCCGATTTCAACGTCTCCTATATCTGGAATGCGTTTGATCTCGATTTTGGCGCCGGACCGAAGTTTCAACGTGTCAGTCCGGCGGCGCTCTTCGATCAGGATGCTGACCTGGACCCCGGACCGGGTAAAGAACTCCGCGCCGACTTTAACTTCACCTACCAGCCGACGGGTGCGCTGCGACTAGACCTCGGTTACACGAAAGATCGGCTGGTCCGTAACGATACTGGTCGTGTCGCTTTCGACGACAATATTGTTTTCTTCCGTTCGACTTATCAGTTCACTCGTTTCATTTTCGCGCGCGCGCGCATTGACTACGACTCGCTCGACGCCAACGTGCAGGGACAATTTTTGCTCGGCTGGACGCCGAACCCTGGTACGTCATTCTATGTCGGTTATAACGACGACCTGAATCACAACGGCTTCAATCCTTTTAACGATCAACTGGAACCCGGTTTCAGACGAAACGGGCGCACTTTCTTCATCAAGATGTCTTATCTGTTCAGGCATAGCTTCTAAAGGTTCAATCTCATGACACAAATTAACTACCGAGGGCCTTCCTCAAAGGGCCTGAGCATATGGCTCTGTGCGTTTCTTTTTCTCATTGCGTACCAAACAACCGCGCACGCTCAAACCACCGCGGTTCGCGCCGCCCGCATGCTGGATGTAGTGAGCGGCAAGATCGTCACTGATGCGGTGGTGCTGATTGAAAACGGAAGGATCTCAAAGGTTGGCTCGCAGCTCTCGATTCCGTCAGGCATCGAAGTGATTGATCTCGGCAATGTCACGTTGCTGCCGGGACTCATCGATTGTCACACGCATCTGCTGATGGATTTCGACCTCGAGACTGGCGACGAGGAGGCCAACACGCTGCTGGTAGTAAGTCGCATGAGCACCGCCAAGCGCGCCTTACATGGCGTGATGATGGGACGCGAGATGCTCGAAGCAGGTTTCACTACTGTACGCGACGTTGGTAACTCGGGTTTGAATGGCGACCGCGCCCTGCGTGATGCCATTGCCGAAGGATGGGTGGTTGGACCACGCATGATCGTGACCACGCGGCCACTGGCTCCGATCGGAGCACAGTTCGGACCACTTACGCCAGAAATTCAGAAGATCATTGATCAGGAATACGCTGTCGTCTCGGGAGTCGACGAGGCGCGTCGTGCCGTCAGGCAGGCAGTTTATGACGGCGCCATCTGGATCAAGATCATCGTCGATCAGAGTGGGCGTTCGCTTTCGGCTGAAGAAGTGAAGGCCATTGTTGATGAGGCGCATCGGCTGAACCGTCGTGTTGCCGCCCACGCGATCGAGGATGAGGCCGTGCGTATCGCAGTAGAGGCCGGAGTCGATTCAGTTGAGCATGCTTACAATGCGAGCGATGAAGTACTCAAACTGATGGCCGAAAAGAAAATCGTTCTGGTACCGACCGATGGACCGTTAGAATCTTTCGAGAATCCGGAGCAGGGCACGCCGCAGCAACGCGAAGCGAGGAAAAAGACACTCATTGCCCAGGTCGAGGATAATAAGGACCGACTCAGCCGCGCTCTCAAAGCCGGCGTGAAAGTGGTATTCGGTTCGGATGTGTATTACCACCTCCCCGGAAAGACACGCGGTCAAATTTCTCTGCTCACTTTTCGCACCTATGTCGACTCCGGCATGTCTCCCTTAGACAGTATTCGCGCGGCCACTATCAATGCCGGCGAGTTGCTCCGCTACTCTGACCTTATCGGGGCGATCAAGCCAGGTGCATTTGCCGACATCATCGCCGTCACCGGCGATCCTCTCAGTGACATCAAGACACTCGAGAACACAGTCTTCGTCATGAGAGGCGGCAAGATCATCAAGCAGGTTCTTCCCAAGCAAACCAGTCGTTATACCAACGCCAAATAGTATCCACAGATTGATTAATCGAATCTGTGTAATCTGCGGATAGAAACTCTAACTGAGCCTCAGGAAAAGTTATGGAAAGTCAATTCAGGAATGATGCAATAGTGTGCCCGGAAGGTCTTTCGTCAAGAAGCGACTTCAACAGACCAACCGGAACCCTCAAACCCGGGCATGGCGTAGCGCTGGCCCATCACGGAGAACTCCTGCAGGGAGTCTTTGAAGGAACGGATGGTCGTCTGAAGCGCGTGCTGGTTTCGATCCCATGTGGAATCTTCAAGTCGGAAGTCAGGTTCGTCCCCGATGACAGCGCGGTAGTGGAAGTCGAGCCGCACTGGAAGATCAAATCGAGCCGGGCTATTGCTTTGACGTTGAACAGTCTGGGAAAGCACAAGCTCGGTGGGCGGGTGCAGATACGCAGTAACATTCCCGTCGGCTGGGGACTCGGTTCATCCACCAGCGATGTGACGGCCGCCATTCGTGCTACTGCCAACGCGCTGAACGAGCGCATCACTCCACATGAGATTGCGGCCCTGGCGGTGCGCGCGGAAACTGCTTGTGACTCCACGATGTTTGGCGAGCGAATGGTGCTGTTCGCACAGCGCGAAGGGATCGTGGTTGAAGATTTTAGAAGCTCGCTTCCCAAGCTTGAAGTCCTGGGTTTCAACGCCAGCCCCAACGGGAATGGGGTGGACACGATCGGTTTTCCTCCGGCGCGCTACTCGTGGTGGGAAATTGAAGCGTTTCGTCCAATGGTCGGACTGCTGCGGCAAGCCGTTAGCCTTCGCAGCCCTCAATTGCTCGGGCAAGTCTCGTCGGCGAGCGCCACCATCAACCAGCATTACCTGCCGACTCCACATTTCCAGAACTTAAAAGAAATCTGCGCCGAGGTGGGGGCTGTAGGTCTTCAAGTAGCACACACGGGAACAATCGCCGGATTGCTTTTCGACCCTCACGATCCGTTGAAAGAGAGACGGGTCGAAGATGCTCAGACTCTGCTCACGACAATTGGCATTAAACACATGTGGGTTTTTCAAACCAGCGGAAATGGTTTAGCTCATACAAAGAAAGCTGGGAACGGAAATGGCAATGGCAACTAGCAAAATAACTCCAACCGTTGTCGAATCGGTGATGCTGCCGAAATTGATTCGACTGGACCACAATTTATACGGCGCGGCATTTTTCTTAATGAAACTTCTGCCGGCGCGTTTCATCCTCGATCGCGCCCGCGATGCCGGTTTGCTTCACGACGGAAGCGTCATTATTGAAACGACGTCAGGTACTTTTGGTTTGGCGCTGGCGATGTTGTGCAAGCTGCGAAATTACAAACTCTTCATAGTCAGTGATCCTGCCATTGACCCGCCTCTGCAACGGCGGCTCGAAGATCTGGGCACGACCGTCGAGATCGTTCGCGAACCATCACCCACCGGCGGTTTCCAGCAGGCTCGGCTCGATCGTATGAACGAACTGCGGGACGCCCATCCGGGACACTTCTGGCCGGCGCAATACAGTAATCCGCACAATCCCGGCGCGTATGCACCGTTCGCCGAATTGCTTACGGAATCGATCGGTAAGGTCGATTGTCTGGTAGGTTCGGTCGGCTCGGGAGGATCAGTTTGTGGAACGGGATCTTACCTGCGCTTACTCTTTCCACAACTCAAGGTGGTGGGAGTTGACACTCACGGCAGCGTGATCTTTGGACATCCTGACCAAAAGCGAATGCTGCGCGGACTCGGTAATAGTCTCATGCCCGCTAACGTGAACCACTCCGTGTTCGATGAAATACACTGGGTCAACGCGGCTTCAGGTCTGTCGGCAACGCGCGCGCTGCATCGACAACACGCGCTTTATATGGGACCAACAAGCGGAGCAGCGTATCTGGTGGCGCGGTGGTGGGCAAAACGTAATCCTGATGCGAAAGTGGTTGTGGTTTTGCCCGATGAAGGTTACAGGTATCAGGACACAGTTTATGACGACCAATGGTTGCAGGAGCAGAATCTCTTGCTGGCTGACTTACCCGAGGAGCCGGTATGCGTCAAGCATCCGCTCGAAGCAGGGACTGAATGGTCGTGCATCGATTGGAACCGTCACACTTACGAACAAATAATGGGTGCTCCTTTTCAGGTGTAAGAGAACTATGTCAGCGTGGATGGTTTTTATCGAGAGCAACACGAGCGGAACCGGACGATACTTCGCCCAGGCCGCGTCGCAAAAGGGATTCCGCCCTATTCTGTTGAGTGACAATCCTGCTCGTTACAGTTACGTTTCGCAGGATGGGCTGGACACTCTCACCGTAGACACACGAAACGAATGGACGTTGCTTGATTCCTGCCGTCGTCTTGCAGCGGACGACGGATTGGCTGGAGTAACTTCCAGTTCCGAGTATTTCGTTTCCATTGCGGCCAGCATTGCTCGCCGCCTCAACCTGGCTGGACCATCTCCGGGCGCAGTGCGCGCTTGCCGTGACAAGTACAGGCAACGACGACGACTGGAAAAGGCGGGTGTTCCGATGCCCGCATTTCACTGTGCCACTTCCATCAAAGCCGCCATCCGTGGGGCCAAGACTTTGGGTTTACCGGTCATCGTCAAACCGGTCAGTGGTTCGGGAAGCGCCGGGGTCAAACTGTGTTCGAGTCTTGATGAAGTGGCTCTCCACGCCGCGCAACTACTCAATCAGTTATACAACGAGCGCGGTGCTCCCGTGGCTCGTCGCATCCTGATCGAGTCCGTCGCTTCCGGTCCGGAATATTCCGTCGAGACTTTTGGCTTACAGGTCATCGGCATCACGCAGAAACATCTTGGGCCGTTACCGAATTTCGTCGAGATTGGACATGATTTTCCGGCGCCGCTTTCACCTGAGTCCAGGAGCGCGATCGAAAGCGTTGCGCAGCAGTCTCTGGTAGCACTCCAATTGGGCTGGGGTCCGGCGCATATTGAATTGCGTCTGACCGAAAGTGGACCACAAATTATTGAGGTCAACCCTCGCCTGGCGGGTGGATTCATTCCCGAACTGGTGCGTCTCTCTTGCGGCATAGACCTCATCTCCAAAACGATCCTGCTGGCGCTTGGAGAGCAGCCGGACTTAACAAACTCTTGTCGCGAGCACACCTCGATACGGTTCATCCTTTCGCCCGGAGAGGGCAAGCTGGCCGCAGTTGAAGGGCTGGACCAGGCGCAGAGTATCCCCGGCATAAGAGAGGTGAAACTCTACTCGCCCGTTGGCACTGAGATGCGGCGCAATGGAGACTTTCGCGACCGGGTTGGGCACGTCATCTCGAGCGGGTCAACTCTTGAGCAAGCAGTTCAGGCAGCGGAGACCGCCCACCGCGCGATAACTCTCAGAGTCTAAGCACACAAGGAACAATCAATTGGAGAACACCGGACGGATTCGACACGGAGTGTCAGCTTCTGCGCGCCGCATTCTTTTTAGCCACACGAGTGGCGAGAGTGTGGCCGCGGAGCTGGGATATATCGCTCAGGTGGATCGTGCGCACGTCATCATGCTGTGCGAGTGCAAGATCATCAGCGAGGCGGCGGCGTGTCGTTTGTTAGGTGAGATCGGTGAACTGGAAGCCAATGAATTTGCGCCACTGGCCGGTGTAAACGCGCCGCGCGGGTTATACCTCGCCTATGAAGATTTTCTGATGAAGAGGTTGGGGGAAGAGATCGGAGGCGTGCTTCATACGGCTCGCTCGCGCAACGATCTTAACGCCACCATTTTGCGACTAAGGCTACGTGGTCGTTACTCATCCTTACTTCGTGAAGCCTTGAGATTGCAGGCTGTGCTCCTTCGCCGAATTGCTCGTTATGGCGATGTCGTCATGCCTGCCTATACGCATTATCAAGCGGCAGTGCCCATCAGCTACGGTCATTACCTGGCTGGTATCGCGTCGGCGCTGGAGCGAGATATCAAAGGTGTCATCGCGGCATTCGCGGGCCTGGATGATTGCCCGTTGGGCGCGGGGAGCGTGGGCGGAACTTCTCTGCCGATCAACCCGCAACGAACGACAATGCTGCTCGGCTTTGAATCTGCGGTTTCGAATTCCGTCGATGCAGTAGCCTCTCGCGATCTAATCCTTCGCATCCTGGCTGCCGGCGCTGTGATGGGTGTCACGCTGAGCCGGTTCGCATCTGATCTCTTACTTTGGACAACAACAGAGTTTGGTTTTCTTTCACTGCCGGATCATCTGATCGGCTCGAGTTCGATGATGCCGCAGAAGCGCAACCCGTTTCTGCTCGAGCATGTGCAAGGGCGCAGCGCGATGTGTTTGGGCGCCTTCGTCAGCTCCGCTACGGCGATGCATGCCAAGCCGTTCACGAATTCAATCAGCGTGGGAACGGAGGCTGTCAGTCCGGTTTGGAGTGCTTTGCAGAGTCTCACCGAAGCATTGATTCTGGTCCGTCTGGTCGTTGCCGGAGCTGAACCGCAGCCAGCAACGATGCTGCAGAGAGCGACCGATGGATATACGCCGGCTACGGAGTTTGCCAATCGTCTGGTGACCGAAACCGGCATGCCCTTCCGCAGCGCTCATCACCTCGTCGGGTCGTTGATAAACGACGCCATCAAGCACGAAGAACCACTTCAGCAACGTGTAGCTCGCTGGCGAGGAGAGCAGGACATATCCGTCAATCTCGATGGCCTCGACCCGGAAGCGATCACAAAAGCGACGATCTATGGAGGTGGACCAGGACCAGCCTCCCTCGCGTCATGTCTGGAGAAGTTGCGCGCCGAGTGGCGCAATTTCATGAATCAGAAACGAGCGCAGGAACAAAAGTGGGACGCCGCCGCGCAGGCTTTGAACGAAGCCGCAGTGATCAGGGCGTAACTGTAGGGGCGGCCCTCCGTGGCCGCCCTCTGTTTGAATCGAATTCGCCAAATCCGACGCCATCTATTTCTTGAATCCGTGCGCTAACACGACGGGCGGCCACGGAGGGCCGCCCTACAGTTAGTTTTGAAAAGTAATGAATTTCAATAACGTCATAGATACGTCTGATCTATCGCAAGCAGAATCCTTCTGGCGGCGCCGGCTCAAAGGCTACGACGCACCGGTCCAACTTCCGGCCGAAGTCTTTCCGCAGTCCATAACGCGAGCGGGTGAGCACGAGCGTGAACTGGAGCTTTCCGCAACGGCTACGAAGGCGTTGCAAACACCGCTAGGCCGGCAACAGCTAACTCTCGATACGCTCTTGCAGGGTGCCTGGGCGCTGCTGTTGAGCCGTCATAGCGGATCGAATGACGTCGTTTTCGGCGTCGCCATCTCGACCAACCCTCTTCCGGTGCGAGTGACTATCTCACCTGAAACTCCGCTGCTCAGTTGGTTAAAGGATTTGCAGCACGCGCAATCGGAAGCACAACCATATGAAGACAGCCCGCTGAATCAGGTGCAAGAGTGGAGCGATCTGCCTGCCGGCGTTCCATTGTTTGAAAGCGTTTTGGTCTTTGAGAATCGGCCCGCAGAAGAATTGACGGTTGAGAGAATCAACTATCCGCTCACCGTCACGATCACGCTCGGAGCGAAACTGGCTTTGCGCATCCGCTACGATGAGAAACGCTTCAGTGGTGCCAACATCGATCGAATTCTCATTCATCTGCGCAATCTGCTTGAAAGTTTTGCAGAGCAGCCGGACCAGCCTTTAGCAAGCGTCAACATGTTGTCCGCGGCGGAGCGGGAACAACAATTGATCGAATGGAACCCCATCCGCGCCTCTTTCCCCGGCCATCTCGATTACGCGCGTCTTTTCGAACAGCAGGTAGCGCGTACGCCCGAGAACATCGCCATCGTTGATGATCATGAGCACCTCACCTACCAGGAGTTGAACCGCCGCGCAAACCAACTTGCACATCTTCTACGTCAGTGTGGTGTCGGCCCTGAGTCATTGGTCGGCATCTGTCTCGAACGCTCAGCCGGTATGGTTGTCGCATTACTGGCTGTATTCAAAGCAGGTGGCGCGTATGTCCCGCTCGATCCGCAGTATCCACGCGAGCGTCTCTCGTTCATGCTCGAAGATTCCGGATTGTCGATCATTGTGACGCAGCAACACCTCGTCAGGTCGATTCCACCAAACGATGCTTTTGTTATTTGTATTGATTCTGATCGTGAAGCCATTACGAGCCGCAGCACAACCAACCCGGAGGTAAACGTCGCGCCGGAAAATCTGGCTTACGTTATCTACACTTCCGGATCGACGGGCCGGCCCAAAGGTGTGCAGATTTGCCATCGTGCTCTGATCAATTTCCTTCACAGCATGCGAACTCAGCCGGGCATCGACGAAAACGATGTCCTCCTCTCCGTGACGACGCTCTCCTTTGACATCGCCGGGTTGGAAATCTACCTCCCGCTGATGGTGGGCGCGTGCCTGGTGATGGCGAGTCATGCAGCGGCACGTGATGCACGGCTGTTGGCGACGCTTATGGATGACCGGCAAGCGACCTTGATGCAGGCGACGTCGACTACCTGGCGGATGCTGCTGGACTCCGGCTGGCAGGGTCGAGAGCAGTTAAAGATGCTGTGTGGCGGAGAGGCATTGAGTGGTGAGTTGGCGGAACGTCTGCTCAAGCGCGGCCGCGAACTGTGGAATCTCTATGGACCAACTGAGACGACCATCTGGTCGTCGATTTACAAGGTGGACCAAACGGGCGCCACCGTATCCATCGGCGTTCCGATTGCCAACACAAATATCTACATCCTCGATCGGGCGTTGCAATTGATTCCCTCGGGATCGATTGGCGAAATCTACATTGGCGGCGAAGGTTTGGCGCGCGGATACCTCAACCGGGTGGATACAACGGCAGAAACATTCATCCCGGATGCATTGAGTGGAGAATCAGGCGCGCAACTCTATCGGACCGGCGACGTCGGCCGTTATCTAAGCAATGGCAATATCGAGTACCTCGGCCGTGCCGATCACCAGGTAAAGGTAAGAGGCTTTCGCATTGAACTCGGCGAGATAGAGGCGGTGTTGCGACGTCATCAAGCTATTAAGGACGTCGTGGTCGTGGTGCGCGAAGACGTACGGGACGACAAACGGATCGTGGCTTACGTGGTACTCAAACAAGCAAGCAAGATACGAGAAGATGGAGCACTCACGGCGGAGTTGCGCAAGCTTCTCACGCAAAAACTGCCTGACTACATGATTCCTTCCGCGTTTGTCGAATTGGCAGCACTGCCGCTGACGCCGAACGGAAAAGTGCAACGCAACGCCCTCCCCGCACCACATACGGAATACGAAGTCTCACGGACGCAGACGGCTTAAGCAGAAGCACGTATCCACAGATTCCATTAAATCAATCTGTTTAATCTGTGGATAAAAGAGCTGCAAACCAGAGTAGATCATGATATCTGAACGAACTCATACCTTAGTTGACCTTCTTCGCAGCAGGTTGTTTGAACAGGCTCGCCGTCAGGCGTACACCTTTCTTCATGACGGTGAAACGGAAGAAATCAATCTAACTTACGCGGACCTGGATGAGCAGGCGCGCTCCATCGCTGCACAACTGCAGGCGGCGAGGATGGCTGGAGAGCGTGTGCTTTTGCTCTACCCGCCGGGATTGAATTACATCGCGGCCTTCCTGGGTTGTCTTTATGCCGGCGCGGTAGCGGTGCCCGTTTATTCGCCACGCGCGAATCGTACGTTGCTTCGTCTGCAAGCCATCATGGAAGATGCGCAGGCCAAAATGGCGCTCACCACTCGCGCGGTCTTCTCGCGCATGGAGCCGCTGCTGGCGCAAGCTCCAGCCTTCAACGATCTGAACTGGCTTAGCACCGATGACGTCTCTGTCAATATCGCCGCCGACTGGAAGGACCCGGATATAGACGGCAACACTCTGGCTCTCCTGCAATACACTTCCGGCTCGACGGGGAAGCCGAAGGGAGTCAAAGTCAGTCACGGCAATCTGATGCATAACCAGGAGATGATCCGGCGTGCGTTTCGGCAAACTCCAGAATCAGTAATCGTTAGTTGGTTGCCTCTCTATCACGACATGGGCCTGATTGGTGGTGTGCTGCAGCCGTTGTTTGTCAACGCTCACTGCATCCTGATGTCCCCCGCCTCCTTTCTGCAGCGGCCGGCGCGCTGGCTCCAGGCTATTTCGCGTTACCGTGCCACCACGAGCGGCGGTCCAAACTTCGCGTACGACATGTGTGTACGCAAGATCAGCGTGGCCGAGCGAGCTGAGTTTGATCTGAGCAGTTGGAGCGTAGCTTTCAACGGTTCCGAACCGGTTCGGGCGGAAACAATGGAGCGCTTTGCGGAAGCTTTCGGTCCGTGTGGTTTTCGTCAGACCGCCTTCTATCCGTGTTACGGACTCGCAGAAGCCACTCTCTTCGTCTCAGGCGCTGCTGAAGTCAGGCAGCCGTTAGTCAAAACAATTGATGCCGGTGCGCTCGGTAATCACCACGTCGTCGAGAGTTCGTCGAGTGAGGCGGCGACGCGTTCTTTAGTCGGCTGCGGCAACGCTTTTCTGGACCAGGAGATCGTGATTGTCGATCCTGAATCGCTGACGCCGCGTGGTCCGAATGAGATCGGCGAAATCTGGGTGACGGGCGAAAGCGTGGCGAAAGGTTACTGGAATCGTCCCGAGGAAACAGCCGAGACCTTTGCCGCGCAGCTCGCGAACACGAATGACAAGTCATTTCTGCGAACCGGCGATCTGGGTTTTATTCGCGACAATGAACTGTTTGTTACGGGCCGTCTCAAAGACTTGATCATCATTCGCGGGCGCAACCTTTACCCGCAGGATATCGAGCGGACAGTGGAGCAGTGCGATCCATCTCTGCGACGCGGAGGCACTGCGGCGTTCTCAGTCGATATAGAAGGCGAAGAGCGTCTGGTCGTCATACAGGAATTGGAACGGCGCGCTTCACCGAACTTTGACGAAGTGATCGGACGCATCCGGCAGGTTGTCGTCGAAGAACATGAGATTCGACCGCACGTCTTGTTGCTGGTGGAGGCGGGGAGCATTCCGAAGACTTCGAGCGGCAAGCTTCAGCGTCGTGCCTGTCGAGACCTATTCCTGTCTGGAAGCTTGAAGACTCTGGGCCAGTGGCAAGAGGTTGTCACAACCGTGTCAGAAACTGCCGCGCCTGCATCCGACTTGCCGGCGTTTAATGAAAACGACGACCTTGAAACCTGGCTCCGCATTCTACTCGCAAGCACGCTCGGAGTAAGTGAAGCAGAGATCGATCTGCATCAGCCACTCACACACTACGGGCTCGACTCGCTGCAAGTGATCGAGTTGATGCACACGCTCGAAGCTCGTCTCGGCGTCGTCATATCGATGGAAAGTCTTTTGCAGAGTCCGAGTGTCGCCGAACTTGCTGCAATGGCACGGCAGCAATTGGATACGGGTCATGCGTCGATGAATGATCCGGTGGCAGTAGGAACCGTATCCACTCAGCAATTGTCGATCGGACAGCAGGCGCTTTGGTTTCTCTCGCGTATCGCTCCTGACAATGTTGCTCACAATATCGCGGTGGCGATTCGCCTGCGCAACGAAATCAATGTGCCGGCCATGCGGCGCGCGTTTCAAGCCCTCGTAGATCGCCATCCTTCATTACGTACTACGTTCACGGCAGTTGATGGCACACCTCTCGCGCAAATTAGTGAACGTGTTGAGGTGAGTCTCGAGGTAACGGATGCCAGCCATTTGAGCGAAATGGTTCTGCAGGAACATCTGTCGCAGTTGTCTTGTCACGTCTTTGATCTGGAAGCCGGTCCACTGTTTCGAGTGGACCTGATGAAACGCGGCGCGGCCGAGTATGTGTTAATGATGGTCGCGCACCACATCGTGATTGACTTCTGGTCGCTCTCCATTCTTCTGCATGAGTTAGGTGCGCTTTACGAAGCAGAGCAGCGAAACGTCACCGTGAGCCTCACTCCGATCACACTGCAATACTCCGATTACGTCGACTGGCAGACTAGAATGCTTGAAGAAGAGCAGGGCGAGCGACTGCTGGGTTATTGGACCACGCAGTTGGAAAACACGCCGCCGCCTTTGGATCTCAACTCCGGTCGCCCACGTCCTCCCGTGAAGACTCATCGCGGAGCTTCCCACGCTTTCAAAATAGATGCAGAGACTACGCGCAAGCTCAAGATGCTGGCCCAGAGTCAGGAAGCCACCCTCTACATGACCTTGCTGGCTGCTTTCCAAGTGCTGCTTTATCGACACACGGGACAGCCTGACATCGTCGTCGGTTCGCCGTCGACAGGCAGGAGCCGAGCGGCCCTTGCGGCTACTGTCGGTTACTTCGTCAATCCTCTCGTGCTGCGTTCTGACCTGTCGGGACAACCGTCTTTTGAGCAACTGCTGGAGCAGGTCAGGCAGACGGTGCTTGACGCCTTCGCGCATCAGGATTATCCGTTCGCGTTGTTAGTAAAAAATCTCCAACCGGAACGTGACCCCGATCAGACGCCGCTGTTTCAGGTGATGTTCGCATTTCAACAGACGCAGTTGTTGCGAGAGCAGGGACTGGGCGCATTTGCCGTGGCCGAGGCCGGAGCACAACTGAAGCTCGGCGAACTGCTGCTCGAATGCATGCCACTGGACCAACGTATAGCGCAGTTCGATCTGTCGCTTGCGATGGCTGAGTCGGACAACGCGCTGGTGGCTTCGCTGGAATACAACACTGATGTCTTCGATCCCGCAGTGGTCAAACAATTGGCCAGTCATTTCCGCGTTTTACTCGAGAGCATCGTGGCGGATCCGGGGCAACGCATCACGCAGTTGCGTCTGCTGGAGGAAGCGGAACGGCGGCAACTGTTGCAGGAGTTCAATGAGACGGGAGTCTCTGAATCGGAGTTAGCGCTGCACCAGTTTTTTGAACGACAAGCGGCGACGGGTCCGGCAGATACCGCGCTGCTCTATGGCGAAGAACAGATAAGTTACGGGGAACTGAACGAGCGCGCGAATCAATTGGCCCATTACCTGCGATCGCTGGGAGTTGGACCAGAGACGCTGGTGGGCGTGTTGCTGGAACGGACGCCGGACTTGATTGTGGCCTTGCTGGCAGTGCTTAAAGCAGGTGCCGCGTATGTGCCGCTGGACACGGCTTTGCCCGCGGCGCGTTTGTCTTTCATGCTGACTGATACCGGTGCCCCGGTGGTGCTGACACAGCAAGCCTTTGCCGCTGACTTGGCTGGCACGAATGCACAGATTGTATGTGTGGATAGTGTAGCGCTTGCGGACCAGAACGTGAGTAATCCGTCAGTGACGGTGAGCGCTGAGAACCTGGCCTATGTCATCTACACGTCTGGTTCGACCGGCATTCCGAAAGGAGTGGCTCTCACGCACGGCAGCGCAAGCGCGTTGTTGCATTGGGCGCAAGGTGTCTTTTCACGCGAGCAACTGCGCTACACACTCGCCGCTACCTCCATCAGTTTCGACCTCTCGATCTACGAAATCTTCCTGCCGTTGAGTGTGGGCACGAGCATCGTGCTGGCGCGTAACGCGCTGGATCTGCCCACATTGCCGGGAGCCGGACTAGTCACGCTCATTAACACCGTACCTTCAGCGATCAGAGAGTTACTGCGGCTGGAGGCGATACCAGCCTCAGTGCAGACGATCAATCTGGCTGGGGAAGCATTGAGCGCGGAGTTAGTGCGGCGGTTGTATGAACAGACGAGCGTGGCACAGGTATGGAACCTGTATGGACCAACTGAAGATACCACCTACTCAACGGCGGCGCTGATGGAGCCGGAAGTGAGCGGGCTAGTGACGATCGGAAGGCCGATAACCGGGACGGAAGCCTACGTGTTGGACGACGAGTTGGAGCCGGTGCCGGTGGGAGTGACGGGCGAGCTGTATTTGAGCGGAGCCGGACTGGCGCGCGGCTATCTGAAGCGAGCGGAACTGACGGCCGAACGGTTTGTGCCCAATCGCTTGAGCGGTGCAGCCGGAGCGCGGATGTATCGCACGGGAGATCTGGCACGTTATCGGAGTAACGGTGAGATTGAGTATCTGGGACGCACGGACCATCAGGTGAAGGTGCGTGGCTACCGCATTGAGTTGGGTGAGATCGAAGCAGTCATCAGTGCGGATGAGCGAGTGCGAGCGGCGGTGGTGGTAGCGGATGACCAAAGACTCGTGGCCTATGTAGTGTTGAAGGAGCAGGGAATCGAAGCGGAGTTACGGCGGCGGGTGCAGGAGAAGTTGCCTGATTACATGACGCCGGCAGTGTTCGTGGCCCTCGAAGAGTTGCCATTGACGGCCAACGGGAAAGTAGATCGGAAGCGACTGCCGGCCGTGGAATCTCAGAGCCTTGCAGTTGAGAACTACGTCGCACCCCGTAACTCGATCGAGGAGATGGTGGCTGGGATCTGGTCACAGGTGTTGCACCAGGAACGGATCGGAGTGCACGACAACTTCTTCTCGCTCGGCGGACACTCCCTCCTCGCTACGCAAATCATCTCGCGGATCACAAACTCGTTAGGCGCCGCGCTGCCGCTTCGCTTGCTCTTCGAGTCGCCGACGATCGCCGAACTTGCCGAGCGTATCGTGTCGTTAAAGCGCTCGGATGCTGCAACGCTTCCCCCTCTCTATCATGTGTCGCGGCAATCGCCGTTGCCGCTTTCGTTTGCGCAACAGCGACTCTGGTTCCTCGATCAGTTTGAGCCGAGCAGCCATACCTACAACATGCCTGGCGCAGTGCGCATCGGCGGTTTGCTAAACGTCATTGCGCTCGAGAGAAGTCTCAATGAGATCGTTCGCCGTCACGAATCATTGCGTACGCGCTTTCCTCTCGTGGACGGCGAGCCAGTGCAGGCGATCGATCCGTTCGAGCTGTTCGACTTGCCGGTAGAAGACCTGAGCGTGCTGCCCGAGCTGATTCGCGAGACTCGTCTGGCGGAGATCACCACGCGCCACTCGCGGCAGATTTTCTCGCTCTCGAGTGGACCATTGCTGCACATGAATCTTGTGCGGCTCGCCGTGGACGAACACGTGCTGCTCGTAACGATGCACCACATCATTTCGGATGGTTGGTCCCTCGAGTTGTTCTTCCAGGAATTGTCAATACTCTTCCAGGCCTTTAGTGAGCAGAAAGCCTGTCCGCTACCCGAGTTGAAAATTCAGTATGCCGACTTTGCGCACTGGCAGCGACAGGTACTGCAGGGAGCGTCATTGGAATCTCTGCTGAACTACTGGCGGCGACAGCTTGGTGGTCCACTTCCGATTCTGGAACTGCCTTACGATCACATGCCTCCGCGGCTGCGTAGCTTCGCAGGCAACAAGGAAACGCTGGTTTTGTCTGCGCCTTTGACGGACGAACTCAAAGCATTCAGTCGTCGCGAAGGCGTAACGTTGTTTATGACTCTGGTGGCGGCCTTCAAAGTGCTGCTCTACCGTTATTCGGGTCAGGAAGACATAATCGTTGGCACTCCGGCGGCCAACCGTAACCAATTTGAGGCAGAAGAACTCATTGGATTTTTCGTCAATACGCTGATCTTGAGGTCCAAAGTCAGCGGCACTCAGACGTTTCGTGATCTGTTGGACCACATTAGAGAGACGGTCATCGACGCATCTGCTCACCAGGAGATGCCTTTCGAGAAACTCGTCGAGGAACTACATCCGGACCGGGACACCAGTCGCAATCCATTCTTTCAGGTGATGGTGGCCTGGCAGAAGACTCCGGCGACTGTGGTCGAGTTTTCCGGCGTTACTCTGACGCCTCTGGAAGTCGAGACTGCGACGGCTAAGTTTGATCTGACTCTCAACCTCATGGAGACGCCGGCAGGCCTGCGGCTAAATCTGGAATACAGCACCGACATCTTCAAACCTGCCACAATCGGACGCATGGCCACGCATTTGAAAACGTTGCTTGAGCACATTGTGGCGGACCCGGGGCAGCGGATCTCGCAGTTGCGTCTGCTTGAGGAAGCGGAACGGCGGCAACTATTGCAGGAGTTCAATGAGACGGGAGTTTGTGAATCGGAGTTAGCCCTTCATCAGTTTTTTGAAAGACAAGCGGCGGCGACTCGGGCAGCGACGGCGCTGCTCTACGGTGAAGAACAGGTAAGTTACGGAGAACTGAACGAGCGCGCGAATCAATTGGCCCATTACCTGCGATCACTGGGAGTTGGACCAGAAACGCTGGTGGGAGTGTTGTTGGAGCGGACGCCGGACTTGATTGTGGCCTTGCTGGGAGTACTTAAAACAGGCGCCGCATATGTGCCGTTGGATCCAGCCTCGCCGGCGGCGCGTTTGTCTTTTGTGCTGGCTGATGCGGGTGCGGCCGTGGTCCTGACTGAAGCGGGGTTGGCGAGAAAGTTAGCTCGGGCCAGCGCGACGGTGATATGTGTGGATAGTGTAGCGCTTGAGGACCAGAGCGTGAGTAATCCGTCAGTGACGGTGAGCGCTGAGAATCTTGCCTATGTTATCTACACATCTGGTTCGACCGGCATTCCGAAAGGAGTGGCTCTCACGCACGGCAGCACAAGCGCGTTGCTGCACTGGGCGCAAGGTGTCTTTTCACGCGAGCAACTGCGCTACACACTTGCCGCTACCTCCGTTAGCTTCGATCACTCGATCTACGAAATCTTCCTGCCCTTGAGCGTGGGGACGAGCATCGTGCTGGCGCGTAACGCGCTGGAACTGCCCACATTGCCGGGAGCCGGACTAGTCACACTCATAAACACCGTGCCTTCGGCGATCAGGGAATTGCTGCGGCTGGAGGCAATACCAGCCTCAGTGCATACGATCAATCTGGCTGGAGAAGCGTTGAGTGCGGAGTTGGTGCGACGGTTGTACGAACAGACGAGCGTGGAGCAAGTGTGGAACCTGTATGGACCAACTGAAGATACTACTTACTCAACGGCGGCGCTGATAGAGCCGGAAGTGAGCGGGCTAGTGACGATCGGAAGGCCGATAACCGGGACGGAAGCCTACGTGTTGGACGACGAGTTGGAGCCGGTGCCGGTGGGTGTGACGGGAGAACTATATCTAAGCGGCGCCGGACTGGCGCGCGGCTACTTAAAGCGAGCAGAACTGACGGCAGAACGGTTTGTGCCCAACCCCTTGAGCGAGGAGACCGGAGCGCGGATGTATCGCACGGGCGATCTGGCACGTTATCGGAGTAACGGCGAGATTGAGTATCTGGGACGCACGGATCATCAGGTGAAGGTGCGCGGCTCTCGCCTCAAGTTGGGTGAGATCGAAGCAGTAATCAGTGCGGACGAGCGGGTAAGTGCTGTGGTGGTGGTAGCTAATGATCAGACGCTTGTCGCCTATGTAGTGTTGAAGGAGCAGGGAATCGAAGCGGAGTTGCGGCGACGCGTGCAGGAGAAGTTACCTGATTACATGGCGCCGGCAGTGTTCGTGGCCTTGGAAGAGTTGCCGTTGACGGCCAACGGCAAGATAGATCTGAAGCGACTGCCGACGGTGGAGTTGCAGAGCCTTGCCGTGGAAGACTACGTCGCACCCCGTAACTCGATCGAAGAGATGGTGGCCGAGATCTGGTCACAGGTGTTGCATCAAGAGCGGATCGGAGTGCACGACAACTTCTTCTCGCTCGGTGGCCACTCCCTCCTTGCCACGCAAATCGTGACACGTCTACGCGAGAGTTTTCACCTCGACTTGCCGTTACGCCAGTTCTTCGAGTCGCCGACCGTCGCCGGTGTAGCTTCGATCATCGACAAGACTCATGTCGAAGAGGCAGACCCGCAACTGCTGGCCGAGATGTTGTCGCAAATGGCAACGCTTTCCGGTGCGGAGTTGAAAGCAATGCTGGATTCTGAAAAGACGTTAATGTAGAGCCGCGCAAATCTTCGCGGCTTTATAAAATCTGACGGCTGGTGATCTCTATTTCTTGAGATCAAAAAAATTTTGCCCGTTATTCGGTTGGTCCATATTCCGGGGCCACAACTAACTGTGAGCTGACGGCAGTTCGCGCACCCATGCGGCGTAACCAGCGGAAATGAGACGAGAGTCCCGCCCGGAAGGAGGCGTGCTCAGCATACCTCACTCCAAACTCGCGACAGGTTTGCTCTACGAGTTTTGAGATCGCAGGGTAATTGACGTGACATACACGAGGGAAAAGATGATGTTCGATCTGAAAATTCAATCCGCCCAGAAGCCAGCTCTCGACTCTACTGCGTCGAGCAAAATCCACCGTGGTTTCGACTTGATGGACCGCCCACGCATTTTCCATCGTGCCGGAGTTCTCTTGAGGCAATGGGAACTCGGCCTCTTCCACACAATGCGCCAGTTGAAACACAACGCTGACCACCATACCCGCCAGCGTGACTGTCAGAACGTAGAACAGCAGCACCATCCAGACGGGATGGACCAGAAGCGGCAATCCAAACGCCAGGGTGAAGAACAATAGTTTACCGCCGAGAAATCCGACGAGTTCCATCCTTTTCGGCCGCGGCATTCGCGTGGGTCCGATCCGACCAAGGATCACGTCGCGGAAATCATCGTAGAGATGCCACTTGACGACATTCAATCCGTAGAGCGGCCACAAATAGAAATGCTGCCAGCGATGAAGTCTGAATCTTTTTTGATGTGGGGTTAAGCGGCCGAAAAAAGCGATATCAATATCGGCATCATGGCCCGTAATGTTTACGTAGGTATGATGGACGACTACGTGTTTCCAATGCCATACGTAAGAACTGGCGCCTATTAGATCCATCGTCATGGCCGCCAGCCGGTTGATCCAGGGGTGATTTGAATACGAATGATGACTGCCGTCGTGTTCTATATTGAAGCCAATCGCTGCCATTGCCAGACCAAGTAGTACCGCTAGAGGCAAAGCTTGCCACCATGTTCCCGCCACAAACACGAGCAATGAATAGAAGCCAATAAAGGCACCCAGAATAATTGCGGTTTTCAAATACATTGCGGGACAGTCGCGCGGACTGCGATCAGAACTGTGAAAATACTCATCGACTCTTCGCCGCAACTCTTTATGGAAAGCACTGTCTCTCCTGAAGGTTAATCGGCTTTGAGCAACATCGCGAATAGGATTAGCTGACATTCTTTAGAAACTCCTGAACTGCTTACCGAGCACTTTGATGCTCTGACTACGCAATGTTACACATCACACGTAGCATCCTGTTGTCGAAACGGTGGGTGTAGTGGTGAAGTGACAAAAAGATTACAAAGCGCAGGGACACAGAGGACGCAGAGGTTGCGCAGAGAAGGAGGTCAAATAAGACATTATCCGATTGGTAGTGTGCTTGACTTCAAAGAAGTAGTGGAAGGAAAAGATGGTAGTTCGGCTGCGATAGACACAGCCTCACGCCTGTTATTTGAGTAATCGATCAAACTCGTCTTTCACAACTCGGTAACACTCGCATGCGGTAGCTTCCAGTTTCTGTCGGTCGAGGACCTGTATGCGGCCCCGCACATAACTGATTGCTCCTATGTCTTGAAGATGCCCTGCCGCCACCGTAACGCCTTCACGGCGCACGCCCAACATATCCGCGATCAATTCCTGAGTCATGATCAACTCATCCGTATCCAAGCGGTCGTGGCTCAACAATAGCCAACGGCAGAGTTGTTGTTCGACTGAATGGAGCCGGTTGCAAACGGCCGTCTGCGATATCTGAGTAATCAGTGCTTGCGTATAACGCAACAACAAACGTTGGAACTCACCGCCCAGGGCGAATTCAGTTTGCAGCTCCTTCGCCTTCATGCGAATAGCCTCACCTGCGCTTTGGACCACGGCCCGGTTGGGCATGGTTCCCCCTCCCATGAAGAGAGCAATTCCCACCACACCATCATTGCCCGTCAATCCCATTTCGGCCGTGGAGCCGTTTTCCATTGTGTAAAGCAAAGAGATAATCGCCGTGGTTGGGAAGTAGACGTAATCCAAATGTCCGCTGAATTCGTAGACTACGTCGCCCAGTGAAAAAGAGATTTCTTGCAGGGTTGGGAGCAGGCGTTCGACTTCGTCTGGTGGTAAAGCGGCCAGCAGTCGATTCTTAGCAGGATTTACAGGTCTCCAGGCAGCTCGCACGCCTCATCTCGACTTTCGCTTGCGCCAAAAAGAAGCCTTGGTGCGTCAAGTTAGGCAGAGCATATCATGCATGCGTGCTACCACACATATGACCCATTTACCTGAATCGGTGTTTCAGAGTTTACGCATGGTCTTGAGCGTGAATTAGACGACGCACGCGATCCTGGAAGAGCACTTCCATCTTTCGTGGCTCTATCAATCTGGTGACTTCTCCGACACCAAACATCTCATGCGTCATGGATTGTCCCGCACGGTACGTCACGGTCCTGTCGTAAGGCGAAGGGGTTTTGCTTGCCGGACGCGGCACCGTTCGCGAAGCGAGTTGGAACGTGCTGACCGTGTCACACTTCGAACAACTCACACGGGAAATTTGCCCGCGTTTAGTTACAGACGTCACAATGTGTCCCCGTTCCTCTTTACACACTGCGCAGAACTTGTCTGTTCGGTCACCTGCCGTGAATACTTGATTCTCCATTGAATTCTCCGTTTCGCGATTGTTTGTACCACAATAGGTAAATCGGTAATGACAATAACAAAAGCCTCCGGGGTGTTATTCGTACCCGGAGGCTTTGTCTTTAAGATAGAGAGAGTCGCCGGAATTGTCCAGCTACAGCATTAGTAGCGAGAACGACCGCCGCTATTACGGCCTCCGCCGAAACCGCCACCGCCACGACCACCACCGCGCTCTTCGCGAGCCTTGGCCTCGTTAACATTTAGCGTGCGTCCGCCAACATCCTGGCCGTTAAACTTCTGAATCGCTGCATTGCCTTCTTCCGTCGAAGACATTTCGACAAATGCGAAGCCGCGTGAGCGACCGGTTTCGCGATCTTCAATAATGTTTACTGATTCTACTGTTCCCGCTTGCGAGAACAATTGCTGCAAATCTTCGCTCGAAGTTTGAAACGAAAGATTGCCGACATATAGTTTCATGGTCATGTGTGTGTGAACCTTTCCTGCTTTCAGGAGTAAAGAGAAGCTTTGAACCAGGTGTGCTTCGACGAAACGGAACCGAGCGAAGAAACGAGCGTTCGAATGCTCAATCGAGCAACTTCTACGGGTTATAAAACCAACCTGCCCTCGAATCATCCAAACGCTGAGCTGTCATTAGCACAGGCGCATCACCGTTACTGCACGAGAGAAGGAGTAGACAGTGTGATGCATTCGCGGTAGACCGGGTTGCAATGTGGCAGGGAATATCTCCTCGGTGATGTATATGTGTGTTGCCGCACGGACATGATGACTTCCAACCTTTATTTTCCACCAGAACCAAAAACCTCCAATCTTCCTTCAAAAATTAGTTGGAGAGATAGGTAGAGACATGAAAGTAGTCGATGTGAGAAAGGGTGAGAAGCGCCAATTGATCTTAGTAGTGGAAGATGTGTATGAAACGCGCGCCGGTATTGACACGTTATTGAAGGCCAACGGTTATCGAGTAGCTTTGGCAAGCACCGACGAAGAAGCAATTAACAGCACTCGGCCTGAGCGACCCGATTTGATTCTCGTGAGCGGTTCCGCGTTACCCGACAACGTGCTCGTCAAGGTGGATCGCATCCGCAAGGAAGCCGCCGTTGGTGATGAGATTCCAGTTGTAGTTTTCTGCGCTCAGGACATCCCTGAAGGTGAGGAAGTCGCAATCGGTGGAAACGTATATCTAACCAACCCTGACAACTTCAATCAGTTGAGAAGTCTGATGGCCCGGTTGCTGCCAGAAGTCTCGCAGGGTGACCTTACCGACGAAGGAAGAGCAGACACTGGAATTTTATGACAAGTAACGATCGTAGAGCGACCTTGATCATCAGGTTTATGGACACTAAACCGCGAATGCTGATGGAAATCACAAACACGACCACGATGACACTCAAGTCCGTTGAGATTCTGACAGTGTTTTTGAAGGACCAGGAAGCTTCGAGTGGTCCTTCCCGCGCGCATATTCGGTTTGATCCCATCCGAACTGTTCAACCAAACGAAAAAGCAGTTGTTTCTCACCGCACGTGGATCAATGGAAGTCCAGCCAGTGACGCGCAGGATCAAATCGGACGGCTGGAAGTCGTAGCCGGCGCGATTAAGCCCTACGTCCTCGATATCTCATGGGAAGATGTAGATGGGAAAATGCAGTTCCAGAGAATTCCGGTTGGTCACTAGCCTCGAAGCCGTTTTAGTCGATTTAGTTCCCGTAGCCGAAGAAATCTAATTCGCAATTTTGAAAAAGGGGTAACCATGTCAAATGTAGTTGCTGATTCGAGCGATCCGAAAATCGCCGCTGTGCAAGGCACTCAGTTGGGAGATGGTGGTACTGGCGTCCTTGGGATTGGACCAGCCAATGGAGTCATCGGACAAAGCACCGGCAGTGGCTTCTCCGGAGTTTTCGGCGAGAGTGCAACTGGGCCCGGTGTTTCCGGCGCCAGCACCAGTTCAGTAGGTATCGATGCGAAGACTCAAAGCGGGCCCGCCGCGGTGCGGGGTGTCCACGCGGGGAATGGCCCGGGAGTGTTCGGGCTCAGCAAGAAGAATGGCATCGGAGTCCATGGGGTTTGCGAGGGCAGCGGTTTCTCCGGCGTTTTCGGCGAAAGCAAAACGGGACCTGGTGTTTCTGGCGCCAGCAACAGTTCGGTAGGCATCGATGCCAAGACTCAGAGTGGCCCCGCCGCAGTGCGCGCTATCCATGCCGGTAATGGTCCGGGAATTCTTGGCGTCAGCCGAGGCAAAGGCGAAGGGGTTCATGGGGTCTGCGAGGGCAGTGGTTTCTCCGGTGTTTTTGGTGAGAGTAAAACGGGACCCGGTGTTTCCGGCTCCAGCACGAGTTCAGTTGGTGTTGATGCCAAGTCGCAAAGCGGGCCAGCCGCACTCAGGGCTGTCCACGCAGGCGGTGGCTTCGCCGGCGTGTTTGGTGGTCATGTGCATGTCTCGCGTGATCTCAAAGTTGACGGCGATGTCCAGTTGACCGGGGCGGATCTTGCCGAACAGTTTGGAGTAACTGGGCAACTGGTTGCCGAGCCAGGCAGCGTCGTTGTGCTGGTCGGTAACGACCAGGTCAGCGTCAGTGAAGAGCCTTACGACCACCGTGTCGGTGGAATTGTGTCCGGTGCAGGAAACTATCGACCCGGCATCGTCCTTGACCGTCAACCCGACGCGAATCGTTGTGCGCTGGCGCTATCGGGAAAGGTCTGGTGCAAGGTCGATGCAGACTTCTCGCCGATCGAAGTCGGCGACTTGCTCACCACTTCATCCACGCCGGGACACGCCATGCGAGCGACCGATCCAGCGCGCGCATTTGGCGCCGTCATCGGCAAAGCGCTGGGAAGTTTGCAGTCAGGTCGCGCCCTGGTTCCGGTCCTCGTGGCCTTGCAGTAGAGCGTTTAGGAACATACGACATGGGAAAATCATTGCGACAGATTGCTGCGGAAATGGATCCGCTCGCTGATAAACGCAGCGGTATCGAGCTCTCATCAGTGTTGAAACAACATCGGTGGCTCGGCGGAGTTCCTGCTTCCGAACGTAACTTAAAGGAAGCCACGCGCCGCCACTCTGAATCAGTGTCAATCAAGTTTCTCAGCTACAACACCTACTTGACGGAAGCGCATATCTCGCTGCCGGATCCTTTTCCCGATCTCAGATTAACTGCGAAACCAGCCCTGCATTCGCGCGCCCGAGAGATAGGGCAACGAATTTTTGCTGAGTACGATTTTGCCTGTCTGTATGAGGTGATGCAGGAACAGCAACGCAATGAGATTCTGGCTGCCTGGGGACCATCTCCGCCGGATAACTTCTTTGGCGGCACGCTGAGCAGTCTTTTCGCAATCAGCAAAAAGTTCAACATCGGACGACGCGAGAATAAGGCCTACAGCAATAAGGGAAAGGCAAAGAGTGTCGATATCATTCCGGGTATCGGTCCGAGCGTAGATATCAGCCTTGACTCCGACTTTTATGCCGAGAAAGGCGTCATGTTCACCGAGATCGTCACGCCGTTTGGTACGGTCGAAGTGTTCTCAACGCACCTGATGTTTGGCGGAGGTTTTGGAAAAACGGAAGAGGACTTGATCAACGCCGCGACTCCGTTTGAAGGGCACATTTCGAAATCAACTCCAGACGAGCGCTTTGAGATACAAAAACATCAACTCGACGAGCTGATCGAGTTCTATCACGCACTGCATCGCCGCGAGAATGTCGCGATCATCTGCGGCGATCTGAATATTGACGGGTCAAATGCCAATCATTTCGGCGAGCTAAAGAATCGGCTTGCTGCAATCGGAATGAAAGACGCATGGGCGGCGGAAGGAGTATTCAACAATAACCTGGGTGGCGGGCAGACTGCCCGCAACGACGATGACGACAGCCAACCCCGAGAAGGAAATTTCGATAACGTTTGCACCGGATTGTTGACGAATGCAGACTACTGTGATGATTCACGAACTGCAAATCATCCACCACCATTCGATTGTGTCGGTCGCTTCGATTACATCTTCGTGGAGAGTCCTCAGCCCGATCATAAATGCAATGTGGACTTGAGCAGAGTCCGAAGACGCCAATTCCGCCGACCTCAAGCCACGGACGGTCAATTCTTTCTTTCTGATCACCTCGGGTTAGAAACTACGCTCATTGTTAGCCGGATAGCGCACCTACAGTGAACCTTCCCGGGTATGTGTGCTAGTGCACATACAAGTCTTCCCAAATACGCTTTAATCGCAGTCCCCCGAAATCTACTGCGAGAAAGTGAAAAGGGAGACTTATGAAAACAGATCAATCGCAAAGCAGAATCGGGGCCGCCTTCCTGGTGTTCTCAATGCTGTTTGGAATAGGGATCGCGCTGAGCCTGACTGCTCAGGCACAGAGCACAGGCGATCGTTACACTCAAGACCGTAATCGCGACAACGGAGATCAAGATCGACGTGGTCGCGACTGGGATCGTTACGGTAACTACGGCGGCTCTGCGGACCTCCGTCGCACTGCTCTGACCGCAGGCTATGACGAAGGCGTTAGGGAAGGCCGCAAAGATCGCGGCAGTCGCAGCGAACTCCGCAACCTGAGCAGCTATCAGAGAGCCACGAAAGATTACAGTCCGCGTCTCGGTGATCGCGAACTCTACCGCCGCTACTTCCGCGAAGCATTCGAAGACGGATATAACGGCGAGAGTTATGGTCGAGACACTAGAAATCGTGACGATCGTAACCGAGGCCGTGATCGCAACGACAATGATCGCCGCGGCCGCAACGATGATGGTTACGGCAACTACGGTGGTTCATTCCAGTTGCGCCAAACCGCTCTGAACGCGGGTTTCAACGAGGGCGTCAAACAAGGCCGCAAAGATCGCGGCGGTCGTAACGGCAACGGTTACCAGGGACAGAGTGTCTATCAGAAGGGCACCAAAGATTACAGCTCCGGTCTCGGCGATCGTGAGGTGTACCGCCGCTACTTCCGTGAGGCTTATGAGCATGGCTATGAGGATGGCTATGCCGGCTACTAATTAATATGTGAGTAGTCGAATAACAAAACTCGTCGAGGCGAATCTCTCATCGCCTTCGACAGTTTGTTTAATGGTTACCGTTGTGCCATGAAAATTCCCACTGAGCCAATCGGAAGTATTCCTCGACCGCTTTCATTACTCAAAGCAATCGGAGATCAGGATGGAACAGATCCGGGTCTGAATCCGCTTTACGAGGCGGCTATTCGCGATACGATCGAGCGTTTTGAGGCGACCGGATCGCCGGTAGTGACCGATGGGGAGCAGCGGAAGTATCACAACTTCTGGACTTACCCGGTGCATGGTTTAGAGAACACGGCCCCCGACGGTTTCAAGATCCCTTTCACCGCGGGACATACGCGTCGCATGTTACGGCTAACCTCCGGGCCGTTCCGCTACAAGCAAACAGCCGACAGGTATCTTGATCTCGCCCTGAGCTACGCCCACGTACCGGTTAAGCAGGCAGTCATCTCTCCTTCTGCTATTAGTCTCATGTACCCGCTTGAAGAGATCCCCGGTTATACACGAGAGCAATTCATCGACGACTTGTTGCGTGAGCACGAAGCCGAGGTACGCGCCTGTCTGCGTAAGGGCGCGCACAAGGTGCAAATCGACTTCACCGAAGGACGACTGGCATTCAAAATCGATCCGTCCGGAAACTTGCTGCAAAGCTTTATCGACCTTAACAACCTCGCCCTATCGCGGTTCAACGCCGAGGAGCGCATGCGAATTGGCGTGCACACTTGTCCGGGTAGCGATCGCGATTCAACCCATAGCGCAGAAGTTGACTATGCAGAACTCTTACCTCATCTGTTCCAGTTACTGACCGGAAATTTCTACATCGCACTGGCCGGCGAAAAAAATCGTATCGAGGTCCTGAAGACCATTCGTGCTCACATGAAGCCGGACCATCGCATATTTGTCGGAGTCGTCGCACCGATCGATCCAAAGATTGAGACGGCCGAAGAAGTTTGCGAGCGTGTGCTTGAGGCAGCCGAATACATTCCCCTGGCGCAACTAGGCACCACGGACGATTGCGGCTTCTCTCCATTTAGCGATGATACTACCCGGACCCGCGACACAGCCTTCGCAAAAATTCGGGCGCGCGTGGCAGGCACTGCCATGGCCTCTGAATTGCTCGGAGATCGTTGATGTCGACAAAAGATGATGAGGAGCAACTACTTCGTTCGGTTGTTCAACAGAATGCACAGAGTATTCACCTCGCACGCCGGCGAGCCGAAGAGGTTCTACGCAAACAGTCTGACTGGTTACGGGTCACACTCTCGAGCATAGGCGACGCAGTTATCACTACTGACGTCGAAGGTCGTGTGACCTTCATGAATCAGGCTGCCGAATCTCTCACCGGCTGGACCCAGGCCGAGGCGATGGGGCGTTCTCTAACTGATATCTTCCAAATCCTTAACGAACAGAGCCGTCAACCCATCGAGAATCCAGCGCTGCGAGCATTGGCGGCGGGCACCGTCATAAGACTCGCAAACCTCACGGTCCTCATCGCGAAAGACGGCACGGAATGTCCTATTGACGACAGCGCCGCACCGATTCGGAACGAACAAGGCGATGTTGTCGGCGCCGTTTTGGTATTTCGGGACATATCTGAACGCAAGCGGATGGAATTGGAGCGCGAACGGCTGCTTGCGACAGCTCAAGCGGCTCAAAAGGAAGCTGAACGAGCAAATCGACTTAAAGATGAGTTTCTGGCCACGGCTTCACATGAACTACGTACGCCTCTGACCGCAGTGGTTGGTTGGTCGCGCCTGCTGCGCACCGGAAAGCTGGATGCTGAGAATAGTGCGCGCGCTCTGGAGGCGATTGAGCGCAATGCCACTCTGCAAACTAAACTGATCGATGATCTCCTCGACGTCTCGCGTATCATCACGGGCAAACTAACCCTGGATCGAGGCGCGATTGAAATGGCTCACGTAGTCAGCGACGCCGTAAATACTCTTCGTCCGGCTGCGGACGCGAAACACATCACCATCGAGACGAGCTTTGATGCCGAGGCCGGGCCAGTGTTGGGCGATGCAAACCGGCTGCAGCAGGTAGTGTGGAACTTGCTTTCCAACGCCGTTAAGTTCACCCCGAAGCATGGCCGCATTGATGTCGCCCTACAGCGTGTAAATTCTGAGGTTCAGGTTTCGGTGGGCGATTCAGGGGAAGGAATCAGCAGTGAATTTTTGCCCTACGTTTTTGATCGGTTTAGTCAGGGCGACGGCAAAACAACCAGATCTCATAGTGGTCTTGGCCTCGGCCTGGCTATTGTTCGTCAACTGGTTGAGTCGCACGGCGGCACCGTTAACGCGCATAGCGATGGACCAGGATGTGGCGCGACCTTCAAGTTCCGAATACCTGTTCTCAGCATCAATAGTGGGCGCGCCGGCATAACCGCTGCCACCGACTTTACAAGGGATGCGATAAGCATCGAGTGTCCGCCGCGACTTGACGGTGTGCGCGTGCTTGTCGTCGACGACGACTCTGATACTCGTCAGATGTTGAAAGCAGTATTGTCCGAGTGCCAGGCTGATGTGATCACAGCGGCTTCTGCCGCGGAAGCTATCAAGGAGATTGAGCGACGAAAACCGGATGTGCTGGTGAGCGACCTTGGGATGCCTGAACAGGATGGATACGAATTGATCAAGCAAGTCAGGAAGACGGAATCGGCCGGCGCAGTCAGGATTCCTGCCCTCGCGCTAACGGCCTATGCTAAAGCCGAAGATCGAGTGCGTGCCTTGGCAGATGGCTATCAAGTTCATCTCGCGAAGCCGGTCGAGCCTGCTGAATTTTTACTTGTAGTTGCAAACCTTGCCGGCAGAGTACAGAACCATTAACCGGGATCAGATATATTCCACAAGAATTCGCTTAGCCCAGAGCAGTCCAATTAACCCCACCTAAGGATCGTATGTGGTCTAACGCACGGACAGCTTTGTGTGATTAGTCCATTCTGGAAGCCATAGTAATTAAATGAACGGAAAAGTCGAATAAGGAGTGTGCGATTTATGTTGTGGGCAATTCTCGTAGTGTTGTTACTGCTCTGGTTGGTTGGATTTTATGGTGGTTTTGTAACCACTAGCCTGATTCATTTGTTGTTAGTAGCAGCAGTCGTGGTTCTGGCACTAAATCTCCTCAGGCAGAACCGAAATCCGGCATAAGGTAACGTAGACAATGGCAAAGCAAATAACTCTTGGTGAACAATCGCGCGCAGCGATTTTGCGCGGCGTGAATCGACTCGCCAACACAGTAAAGATCACACTTGGTCCAAAAGGTCGAAACGTCGTGCTGGACAAGAAATATGGCAGCCCGACAATTACCAAAGATGGTGTGACGGTGGCGAAAGAGATCGAGTTAAAAGATGCGATGGAGAATATGGGCGCGCAAATGGTGCGGGAGGTGGCCTCGAAGACCAGCGATGTTGCCGGCGACGGCACGACTACCGCAACCGTACTGGCCCAGGCGATTTTCCGCGAGGGCGTGAAGACAATATCCGCGGGTGCGAATCCAATGGCTCTGAAGCGCGGTATTGATAAAGCCGTCGAGCGTGCGACTCGGGAGATCAGGAAAACAGCGAAGCCGGTGACAGAAAGCATGATCGCTCAGGTTGGCGCGATCTCCGCTAATGGCGATCAGATCATCGGGAAGTTGATCGCAGAAGCAATGCAGAAGGTCGGCAAAGATGGCGTGGTCACGGTAGAAGAATCAAAGACGATTGAGACCGGTTTGGAGGTGGTGGAAGGGATGCAGTTTGAGCGCGGCTATGTCTCGCCTTACTTCGTCACCGATCCGGAAACCATGGAAGCCGTACTTGAGAATCCAGTCGTTCTCCTGAGTGACAAAAAGATTTCCTTGATGAGAGATATGCTTCCGATTCTGGAGGAAGTGGCTAAGTTGGGTCGACCGATTCTGATTATCGCGGAAGATATTGAAGGCGAAGCATTAGCCACGCTGGTCGTAAATAAACTGCGCGGTAGACTCGGCGTCGCAGCAGTTAAAGCTCCGGGCTTTGGTGATCGTCGCAAGGCGATGCTTGAAGATATCGCGGTCCTTACGGGCGCAAAGGTTATTACTGACGATCTCGGTATCAAGCTCGAAAGTGTAATGCTCGAGGAGTTGGGCAGCGCCAGGAAAGTGACGATTAACAAGGACACTACCACGATCATTGATGGCGGCGGAGACACCCACGACTTGCACGCTCGGGTGAATACTCTCAAAGCTCAAATCGAAGATTCTACCTCCGACTATGACCGTGAGAAGTTGCAGGAGCGGCTGGCGAAACTTGTCGGTGGCGTCGCGATCATTCGCGTCGGCGCGGCTACTGAAACGGAACTCAAAGAGAAGAAGGCGCGTGTTGAAGACGCCATGCATGCAACTCGAGCGGCGGTTGAAGAAGGTATCGTGCCGGGTGGAGGTGTGGTCCTGATCCGAGCAGCGAAGGCGTTGGACAAATTCAAAATTTTTAATGAAGACGAACCTGCGGGCGACCCGGACGAGCAAATTGGCGTCAACATCGTGAAGCGCGCGCTGGAAGAACCCCTGCGGCAGATCGTCGCCAATGCGGGCAAAGAAGGTGGGGTCATCGTCGCGAGAGTTCGCTCCGAAAAGAACCCAAACATCGGCTATAACGTCGTTACAGAGGAGTTTGAAGATCTGGTGGCTGCTGGTGTCATTGATCCCGCGAAGGTCACGCGCAGCGCCTTGCAAAACGCCGCGTCGATCGCCGGATTGATGCTCACGACTGAAGTACTGATTTCTGAGTTTCAGGAAGATAGCAAACCGGTAGGTTGAGTTCCTCTTAGTAGTGCCGATGATTCGGGATCCAGGTACAGCGTCATGCTTCCATGCTGTTGCAGAATCGATGCCGGATGCATCGGATCGACGGGCACCGAGAAGCAGTCTCTTACTGCCGCCGCTTTCCTTTGATCCGGAGCAATGCAGAGGATTTTGCGACTCTTGAGAATTTGTCGGATCGACATCGAAATCGCCTGAGTCGGAACTGCCTCGATGTTCTCGAACCAACCTTCACCAACCTGTTGGCGGCGACAAGCTTCATCAAGGTTAACGACAAGGTACGGTTCTTCGGTGACGAAATCCGCCGGCGGGTCATTGAATGCGAGATGTCCATTTTCACCGATACCGACAAACGCAACATCAATTGTTTGTTGCGCGATCAGCCGGCCCACACGAAGACATTCCTCATGAACATCAGCAGCCTCACCGTTGATGAGATGGAAGGCGCGCGGATTTACATGACTGACAATCCGCTCTTTCAGATATCGGCGAAAACTCGCGAGATGAGATTCAGGTAATCCGACATACTCGTCCAGGTGAAAGCACACGACTTTGCTCCAGTCGATCCTCTCTACGACGAGCGCCTCGAGAAACTCAAACTGCGATGCTCCCGTAGCTGCAATCACATAAGCGGCGCCACGCTCGTCGATAGCCTGTTGAATTATCTGCGCAGCGTCTCTAGCGGCGGCCTTACCCATCTCAGCTTTTGTATCGAAGATTTCTATCTGCAACTTCATCTCCCATTATGGCGTTTGCCAGGCTCCGGTTGCCGCAGATCTCTCGACGGCGTCGAGCACTCTTTGGTTCTTAACTCCATCTGCAAAATTGGGAGATGGCAAACGCTTTTCTGCGAGCGCTTGTAGCAACTCCAAAACTGTGTGAGTAAAGGTATGCTCGTAGCCGATAATGTGACCGGGAGGCCACCAGCCATTCAAGTATGGATGTGTTTTATCGGTAGCTTGAATCGTTCGGAAGCCGCTGTTTGGTCCGGCATCTGAATAAAATTCGAGCTCATTCATGCGCTCCAGATTAAAAGCGACGCTGCCCTTACTGCCATTAATCTCGAAGCGGTTGAAATTCTTGCGACCCGTTGCATATCGCGTTGCTTCGATCGATCCCACGGCCCCGTTCTGAAACTTCACGAGGGCCAGGGCGGCGTCGTCCACGTCTACGTTAGCCATGACGTCATGGTCACTGGTCGGTCGTTTGCTGACGAAAGTTTTGAGCATCGCCGACAATTCAGAAATCTCACCGACCAGATAACGTGCCAGATCTACAGAGTGTGAAAAAAGATCTCCCAAAGCACCCGATCCTGCCTCAGACTTATGCAATCTCCAACGCGTCGGAAACTCCGGATTTCGTAGCCACTCCTGTAAGTAAGTGGCGCGATAGTGATAGATGGTCCCTATCTCACCGTCGTCGATCAGTTGACGCGCCAAGGTTACTGCCGGAGCGCGCCGGTAGTTGTGACAGATCATGTGAACACATCCATGCTCCTCGGCAGCTTTGAGCATTTGCTCAGCTTCGGAAAGGGAATTGGCGAGCGGCTTTTCACAAAAAAGTATTTTGCCTGTTTTGGCTGCAGCCAGCACGATAGGACCATGCGTGTAACCAGGTGAACATATATCAACCACGTCGATGTCGCTGCGGTTTACGACTTCCTCCCAGTTAGTCGAGTATTCCTGCCATTGAAAATGATCCGCGACACGCTTTACCTCGGTTTCATTGCGTCCGCAGATTACTTTCAGCACGGGCTCGTAAGGCACCTCGAAAAAGCTGCGCACTTGTCGCCACGCATTGCTATGCGCGCGTCCCATAAAACCGTAGCCAATCATTGCGATGTTGAGTTTCTTCATGCAGTCATAAAACGGAGTGGGCAATATATTCAGCCGAACGAAAAGCCAGTGCCATGATCGTCAATACCGGATTAAAGCCACCATTCGTCACATGAAGCGACCCATCAACGATAAAGAGATTGTCGTGACCGTGAATCCGTCCCCATTGGTCTGTCACTGAAGTAGCCGGATCAATGCCCATGCGACACGTGCCGGCCTGATGTTGTCGCCCGCTTAGCATCAAACCCGGTTGAGTGCTCCAAACTTTTTCACAACCGCTGGCGCGGAGCCATTGCTCGCCACGTTGTCGCATGAACTCAGCGGCGGCAACTGTAGCCGTGTGTGTCGTGCCGCTGAGACGCGCAACAGGAATGCCCCATCGGTCACGCACCGTATCGTCGATGGTGACACGTCCTTCAGGATTGGGAATATCCTGAACTGGACCACGAACGTGCAAAACGCGGGTGTAGTTGTCACGCATGAAGCGTTTGTTTTCGATTCCCCAACGCGGCAGATCCGGCGGTAATGAGTCGTACCAGAAATCGATCGGAGGTTTGATGAAGTCGTCTGCGAGCATGCCGCCGCCGATGATTTCAGGATTGTCGTGATTGAACTGCGTGGTTGCGATCGTCACCCCTGGTCCAATGCCGTTGAAGACTTTGTCAGAAGCTATTCCATAAGCGCGCGGATAGAGATGACCCTGGAGATTGCGGCCCACTTGATCCGATTCATTTCCAAGACCAGCCGGGTGAAATGTTGACCGCGAGTTCAGCAATAGTCGCGCCGACTCAATCGCACCGGCAGAAACAATGACAGTTCTGGCACGCGCAGTTTCACGTTGAGTGGCAGCCGATGAATCAACCAGATATGACACGCCTGTTACATTCCCGTGTGCGTCCGTTTCGATCGATTCTACGATGGCCGAAGTTTTTAGCTCACAATTGCCGGTGGCCAGTGCGCGTGGGATCACTGTATTTTGTGAGCCGTTTTTTGCGTCAGTTGGACACGCAAAACCGACGCAGTACTTGCAACCGATACATGAAGCTCTTCCTGCATAGGGCTCGGTGTTAATCAACAAGGGAACCGGACTGGTTACCCAGCCAAGTTGTTGCGCAGCATTCTGCAGGGCTACCGTTTGTGGACCCGGTGGCACTGGCGGCATCGGATAATTCCGACCGCGGGGAATCTGATGTTGAATGGAGGCGCCATCACCGGCTGCGCCTAATTCCCATTCAGCGCGCTCGTAAAAAGGCTCGAGCGTTTCGTACGTGATGGGCCAGTCAGCGAGCGAGCTGCCTTCCGGAACGCCATACTTGCTCGCCATGCGAAAGTCATCCGGATGAAAACGCCACGCCTGCGCGCCATACACACGCGTGCCGCCGCCGACGCATGCCGCATTATTGTGATAGTCAAGTTCGTAAGGCTTGACGATCCGCGACCGGCCGGACGGATCGACAAAGACGCGCGGATTACCAATCGGTTCAGGACCAGCGTTATGTCCATAAATTGCCAGCCGCTGGTTACGCAGGTGATCGCGACCCACTTCCGCAAAACTTAACTGCGGGCCTCGTTCCAGTAACAGTACATGTTTGCCAGCCTCTGCCAGCACGCAAGCGACAATCCCGCCTCCAGCACCCGATCCAATGACAATTGCGTCGTATTCGTTCATGAATCTGAAACGTCTTCAAACCCCGTCATTACCCAGGAAACGGCGTTCCGGTTACCGCCTTGTTGCGGTTCGCTGTAAAAACCTTCGGCAGTTGTATTCACGAGCATTTCAAAAAATTGTGACGGCGAAATGGACCAGGTGGTCTTTACCTCACCGGACTCAATTGCAGCGAGGGTTGAGATTTGCTGCTCGGGTGTGAGTTGGGCGAAGGCAGTGTCCCAGCGCGCCAGCGCCTCCGCTTCGATTCCTTCGATACCGGCACGAAAGAGCCCGGATCGCGACGCGAGATCGGTGCGAAAAAGTCGTTTTAAGTAATCGCAGACTCCGGCATCGTAAGCACCGGGAAAATCGTCGGGAGGGATCAAACAATCAACCACCGCGCGAAGCGTTTCTGGATTCATGACCTACCTGAGCTCGATAGTTCTCTCGATCACTGTGCCGCTTACGACATCAGTTGAGCGAATCATGTACTTACCTGTCTGATCATTTAGAGCAAACGGTAACGTGAACGTGCCACGCCCGTTCTGGACCAAAACACTGCGGGAATAAATTGGTAAACGAGTGCCGTCGGGTGCATAGACGTGACAGCGGACGAGAGACATGCCCGGAGCCGTTGAACTCAGATTGAATGAAACGTGCTCACCGCGTTTTGCTGAAATCGGACTCACGACCCTGAGTTCATTCTCCTGCGAACTTAAACCAAGCACGAGGGCATCGCCGACAAGAATCGTGCTGTGGACCACGTCGGTGAAGCCGAGCTTTTTACCTGACCGAACGTCGGTAACAAAGAATTTGCGCGGCAGTTTGATCGTTAACTCTTGTTTTGCCACCTGGCCCAGGTTTGCGTCCGTGTACGTGGTCACTCCGTCCTGACCGCGAACGCCTGCGACAGCAACATTGTCCTTCACGATCGCGACAATCTCATCGTTACCGAATCTGTAACGTGCGATCTGTGCCTGTGACAACGGTTTTCCATCGGGCGATGTCACCTGGATCGCAGGGAGTATGCCGGCCCGACGAAAGAACATACTGGCGAGTTCGCGATAAGCTGCTCCGCCAAAGTTTGCCGCACGCTGTTTTGAATATTGATCCCAGATTGTATTGAGATAAACGGTCCAACCCGCGCCGGTGTGATTGACAATCGCGGCATAATTGTTTGCGATGGTGAAGAGAGCCGTCCCGCCGGAAGTCCTTACGTCAGGCTCTGCGATGCGAATGCCTGTGAGTTCCGGGGCCAGTATCCCGTCGACACTGTGCGACGAATGAAAAACTTGACCAGTTACGAATTTTAGCTCGCGCTTGTCCGGATCTGCAGTGGCAATACCGAACAGCTTGTTCAACTTGTTATTCGACTGCCAGGCGCAGTGTTGGTCGAACCATCCCGGCGCCGCGTCGGCAATGACGACGCCACCACGCTCGACAAACTCGGAAAGGCGTTGAGCCTCTTCAGGCGAGAGCGCGAATGCGAGCGGAAGAATAACGACTTTATATTTGTCGTTGGCGATTCCTTTCGCCACTACATCTTCCGATGACACGAAGTCAAACTGCAGTCCCAGGTCCTTGATCGTTTTGACCCAGCCATCGCGGTTCGCCGTAAAGCTCAACCGAGCTTTATCCGCTACTTCATCATCGTCGTCGCTGCTGCGTTGGTGATAGCCGAGGATGCTCGCCGCGTGAATTGAAGGCATTGAGTAGTAAAGTGCAATGCCATCCTGTTGCCGCGTTGATTCCATCAACAGCTTGCCAACGCCTTCGGATCTCAGCGAACTGAATGCCTTTCCCATGTCTCGCGCGGATGCCGAATGAGTGAAGTCAGGATTGAGAAACGAATACATCCAGAAGATATTCGGATGCAGCACATTATGAATTGCCGCGGTCCAGATGGCGTTTTGAACGGCGAGACCATGTGAACCATAGCCGGTCCAGAAGCCGATCATTGCGTTTGGCTTGGCAAAAGATCGATGCATGTCCCATTGGTTGCCGCCGTCGTAGGAAAGAAAGTCGTCTATTACTCGGTCGAGACGAGACCAGTCGGTGCCGTTGTACGCATTCGTTGCCTGCGTGCCTGAAACGGCAATGTGCGCATCCGGATCGCCCTCGATCGCAGCCTCACGCGCTGTTTGATAAGCGCTCGCGAAGGTGATTTCCATGAAGGTTCGATGGTCGGCCCAGGGCGCAAAGTTCCGGGTCTTTCTGGCTTCGTCCGTGGTGAAAGGAACAACAGCCGTCCAACTCGTAAAATTCGTTCGCCACTCTTTGTTCAGCGCGTCAAGGCTTTTGTATTCCTGCTGTAACCATTTGCGAAAACCCTCGAGTGCATGGGGATTCCAGTCAAAGTCGACCGCATCGCCGTACGACGTCAATGAACCTTCGTCACCAACAAAGTAGTAATCCATGTTGTAACGCGCCTTGTTACGAGCGGAAGCGCGGACAATGTCGGAGAGGTTCTTCAGGACAGCCGGATCGTTGAATGACGGAGTTCGCTGTAGAAACTTTTTGTCGCCAGTTCGTTTGTACAATTCTTTTTTGGTGAGATAACCGAGTGCTTCAAAGTCACCTGTCCTTTGGTAGTCTGCAATCGCGCGTTCCATATCCTGAGGTGTGGTGGGACCACGATCGTACCAGTACACTCCAAAGGTACCGCGAGGAATGTTGAGAGAATTGTCCACGTCATTGGACCATGTGAATCCGGTGTCGGCAGCAGCGTTGCGCACCATTTGCATCTGCGCATCCTGCAGATAATGTTTTGTACCTCCAAATGAGACGAGGGCGGTGTACTCTTTGGGTCGACGCTGGTCCTGGACCACCATCGCCGGCTTGGCTCTGATTTGATCGATGATAGCGCCACGCGCATTCACTAGTTCACCGGTAACAAGGGCGAATTTCCCGAGAAAGTTTTTAAGCTGAAAGGTGAAGGTTCGCTCACCACGAGCGGGGGCGGAAATAGTTCCGAGCAAGCGGCCCAGATCGTCGGAAACCTGCATTCTCATCTGCAAACCATCCAGGTCGCCGGTCGCACGTAAAACAGCACTCAACGTTTCGCCATTCTTGTAGACGTCGACAGCGGTTTTGGTGCTGGTCATCATGGCGCGTTTGGGAGAAGTGAATGTGGCGGTACCCCAGTTGAGGGTTGCGTTGTCACTTGAGTCGCGAATGATGACGTCGAATATTTGTCGACCTCCGGGCCAGCCAACTGGCGACGTAAATTTCTCTATTGCAAACGAATTTGGACCGGAGTTGAGAGTTTTCTCTATCGTCGTTGAACCAAGCGCTTGTCCAAACTCATTTCGCCCGTTCACTTCAATCCGAATCTTCTTTTGCCCGGAAGCGTTCAGCGACAGTTTTATCTCGTTTTCGTTGGCATTGAGCGACTCGATGTGGACGGGAATATCTCTGCCCGCGGCCCACAGCACTGCACGAGCCAGGAGGGAGTACTGATACTCCCAGTAGTTCCAGTGAATCTTGTTTTCGATCGGATTGATACTCTCGGGAGTAAAACCCTCCTCCACGTAAGCCATCGCGACCACGCGACCCTTACCGTAATTGCCTACGCTCACGATCGGATGCGTTCCCGATTTAATCGGTACTTTGCCCGTTGATGTGTATTGATAAAAAGATCCGCCGACCGTCCCTTCCGGCAGCAATTCGAGCGGCAGCCCTTCAGTGATGAAGTGAGTGTCGCCGGATTCCCATTTTCCTTTGGTGACAGCATCGCGGTTTATTTCGGGATAGCCGCGTTCATTCACGGTGTCGTCCGGTACACCGGTGAGCGGAGAAATCTCCCAAATGCGTTCGTCACCGGCGGCTTCGTCGCCTTTGAATGGATGGCCCTTCACGTCGCCAACAAAGGGATGCAACAAGACGAGACCAGCGCCCGCTTGCACGCGTTGCAAAATCGCGTCGCGTGTCGCGCGTGTCATACGTGACCAGCCGTTTAGACCGGGAATGAACAGCACTTCGTACGGTGTGTTTCCCGTCAGATCTTTCTCCACGTAGCCGTAGACTGTGCGAAAGTCGTCACGATCGCCGCGATACTCGTGACCGTAAAAGTCGCCGATGCCCCAACAACTGATGTCCCAACTGCGATCGATCGAATCGGTGGTGGGATCGAGAGACAGGCGTTGCATCAGCTCAACCATGTCTCTTCCATATTGAATGGACGGAATGAAGAAACCTTTGATTGGACCTTGTGGGAGCTTTGTGGCCCACGGGACGTGCGGAGTGACAACGGCGGTGGAGTAAGTGATGTCGTTCTTCGCGAAAGAACTTCCGCCGGTGCCCTTTTGGACCTGTGCTGACGTATTAAACAACAGCAGCGTGATCGCCGGGATCACAAGATAGAATAACTTGCGCATTGATTACAGTACGTGGCCTCTATTTACTAATTGCAAAACCGATTCGGGCGGACGGGAGAATGTCTTCGATCGATGGTTGCGGTCGTTTGCCGGTTCGTAGAGAGAGAATAAATTCCTCCACTTCCTGATACGATCCGTTACGAAGATCCTCAGGCTCTTCTTCCGACGCTCTTGATTCGATTACGAGCTTGCCGTCCTGCCAGCATTCGAGCGAACGCTGCGTCCCGGAGCCGGCAGTTACGCGCGCACGACAGCCTTCAGCAAACATCTCGTATGATTCTTCGACCATGCCGGCCGTCGGCAGGATCTCGACATAGCCAGTTGCTCCGCTCCTGAACGTCAACGAGATCAAATACCACTTTTCATCAGGAATGGTGACTGCAAAACTCTCGACTTCACCGGCGAGATGACGTAACGCATCGAGCACGTGAATCCCGGTTGACCAAATGAAATCAGCTTCACTGCGCTGGTGTCGTATCTGTGATGCGCGCACATAGCGAACTGGACCACGTTCCTGCATCCACGTACGCGCTTGATTGAGATAAGGCATGAAGCGGCGGTTTACCGAAACCATGTGTGGCGTTTGCGTCTCACGCGCAACCTCCGCCATTTGTTCAATCTCGGCAAGCGAAGTTCCGAGTGGTTTTTCAATTACGCAGGGGATCTGGCGTTGAAGAAGTTTGATTCCCACTTCCACGATCTTGGCCATCGGCATCACGCATACACAGGCGTCCGGCTTTTCAACCTGTAACATTTGATCCAGATCGGTATAGGGTCGAAGAAAATCGAACGAACGACAAAACTCATTTGCTCTCTCCACATTGAGATCACACGCTGCCGCCAGTTCGATCTCACCCGGATGCGTTGCCGCATATCGTGATAGTGGAGCAGCGTGGCTCGTTCGCGAGTGTTCGCCGCAACCCGCTAACGCAATTCGGATCACGTCGCCTCCACGCTCATTCGTTGGACTGAGTCGTCATACACAACGCGTTGTACCGATACTTCACGAGCGAGTCTCAAAACGTCGCGTTGATCGACTCGACCCGGCGCTTCTGCCAGACAATTCGCGGAGCCACAAGCCGTCGCCAACCTGAGTGTCTCCTCGTCGGCCAGCCCGCGTTCATAAGCAACGGCGAATCCAGCCAATGCCGCATCGCCACAACCGACTGATGAACAATCACGCAGCACTGAGGCACGGGAAATAAACGGCTCGGCATCAGCATTTCGTTGCCAGATCATTCCCTCGGCGCCCAGCGAGAGGGCCACACTCTTTGCCCCTGCGTCAAAAAATTGTTGGGTCGCGTCGATAGCGCCACTTGTGTTGTGGATCGGATAGCCCGTGAAAGTCGAAGCTTCATTCCGGTTCGGTTTCACGAAATCAGGTGCGGCGCGGAGTCCTTCGCGTAAAGCCTCTCCACTGGTATCAAGCAATGCTCTACATCCATGCAGGTGGGCGAGACGAATTAGCTGTGCGTAAAGATCGGCAGGTGAGCCGGGTGGCAGGCTGCCTGATAGAGCCACCTGTGTGCCGCGGTCACTCTCCGCAAAAATGTCGCGACAGGTCGCGAGCAGGCGTTCAACTTCTCCCTCCGTTACAGTCCCGCCTGGTTCAAGAATCTCGGTGACCACGCCATCAGCGGAGACGAGTTCCAGGTTCGCACGCGTCTCCGTTTGGGTGCGAATTACAGTTAACGGAACTCCGAACGCAGATAATCCTGACTCACACTCTTCTCCCGCGGCACCACCAAGAAATCCAACCCACATCACGTCCACACCAAGAGCCTTCGCCACCATGGCAACATGAGCGGCCTTCCCGCCCGGAAAGGGTTGTGCAGACAAGGCGCGGTTTACTTCGCCGACAGCGATACTCTCGAGTCGCAAGCGACGATCGATGGCAGGGTTGGCACTGATGCAGACGAGCATAAAACCAGCCTCCAGCAGCTTCTTACGATTCCTTAGCTTCTTCTTTTCTGGTTGCCTCGAGACGCGCAAGCATATTCTTGATGTCTTTCGCGCCCTTGATCGCAACATAGACCGTGATGGTCGAATACCAGATGACGCATGCCATCGTTAGGGCCCACCAAAACCAGTGATTCGGCATTATGCTGTTCTCCCTTCAAGCCGGTTTTGGGGTTTAATCAAAGACCCGACGACCATTGCCGCTCCCGATAACAAGTACGTGGCAATTCCCGAGTAGTAGGGGCCGATCGACTTCGCGAGCGCGGCAGTTGAAGGCAGTTGCTCCATCACCAGATACGTCACGGGAATGATCGCACTCACCAGAATCGAAGCGCCGGCTCCCCAACTATTCGCTTTGCTCCAATAACAGCACGCAATCAGTAGCACCGAGATACTCGCGAGATAAATAGTTCCCGTCACGCCGAGATAGGTCCAAAGATCCCCTTTGAGTGGATACCAGAGCCCGTACAACAGGAGAAAGACTCCGATGAGCGCGATGATGGTGCGATTCCAGAACAGTCCTTTGCGCTCAGACCATGGTCTTTTGCGAAGCGGCGCCATGATGTCGTTGTAGATCACGCTGCACCACGTCAACATGTACGAGGAGTCGGTCGACATATCGGCAGCTAACATCGCTGCCACTAGAATTCCCATCAATCCTGCCGGGACAGCCGTGCTCAGGTAAGTCGGCATCGCTTCAAGTGTGTTTGCGACTGGTCCAAGAGTGGCGAGTGCGGCTATGCCCCAGACTCCCGGAATCAAAAATCGACAAACAAAAAAGAAGGCGGTTCCGGTGTAAACCCTGCGACCGGTATGCGTATCTTTGGCGGCCAATACACGAGCGATTATCGTTTGCCAGGTTAGTACAGCGGCCGTATTCAACATGAGATTGAACAGCACGTACTGCCATCCCATCGTCGGATTTACAAAAGGGTTGAAGCCGCCCGCGCCGTAATGTGTTTCGACGGTGGTTACGAGTTTTTCCCAACCGACATTCATCAGGATGAGGATGGTTACCAGGATCAGCCCCACGCTCATCACCACGAATTGTAGAAAGTCAGTGACAAGCACCGAGAGCATGCCGCCGAGAATCGTGTAGACGGCCACGCCGACGAGGAGCGCGGTCATCATGATTTCGAGATAGCGCACGTCGAGTCCGGCGACGAGTACCAGAAACTGACCACCGGTTCGCAGGAAGACACCCATGTTGAGCAATCCGCCGAGCACGATAACGACTCCGGAAGCCCAGCGAATGCGCTTGCCAAATTTCTGTTCCAACAACTCCGGAATTGTCATCACCCCTGAATCACGGAGCGGTTTGATAACAAAACCCGTCAGACCGACTACGGCCATTGCGATAGCCATCAGGATGCCCGGCGTCGCTCCCGCAAAACCTTTCTCGTAACCATTCTGCGCGGTATACATGCAGGTGACGATGCCAAACTCGGTTGCCGCGAGTGAGGCGATTCCGAGATAGACGTCCATCTCTCTGCCGGCCACCAAAAAGTGCTCGACTTTGCCGACGTATTTTCTGACCATTAAGCCGGCGACCATCGTTACGAGCAGGTACAAACCAACGATGCTGCCATCCAACAGCCAATTGAAGTTTGTTGTCATGAGCTACACGTTTGCCTTTCGACAGCGGACTGAGCGCAAATCTGAATCTTAGCTCTCGAGATCTCTGCTACTGCCGAAATTGCAGGAGAGAAAGTTCGCCTAAGGTCTATGTCGTCACTCGACGAAAGGGAAGTCTTAACTGCTTTGGTAAAGGCGTTCTTCAACTCGGTTCCGAAGTTTACTTTTCGAATACCGGCTGCAATCGATTCGCGCAGCAGCTCTGCCGAAACGCCTGAACCGCCATGTAGGACGAGGGGAGTATGCGGAACAGCCGCCGCGATTTCCCTCAATCGCGCAAAGTCGATCCGAACCTCTCCTTTGTAAAAACCATGTGCTGTGCCGATTGCAACGGCAAGCGCATCGACCCCAGTTTCATTGACGAATCGTGCGGCATCTGAGGGTTCAGTGAAGAAGCGGTTTCCATTGCCAATCGAGTCACTGTTTTGCCCGACGTGGCCTAACTCACCCTCAACTGAAACGCCATTTGCATGCGCCAGATCAACGACGCGACGCGTCAAGGCGCAGTTATCTGCGAAAGACATCCGCGAGCCATCGATCATTACAGAGGTGTAATTATGATCGATGCAACGTGCCGCCAGGTCGTAGCTGCTGCCGTGGTCCAGGTGCAGAGCAACTGGTTGTTCGAGTTGATCTGCGGCTGCAGTTGCCATTCCTACAATCATTGGCAAACCGAGGTAGTTGATGGTTGCCTCAGTGGTTTGCAGAATTATCGATTCATTTAACGCGTTTGCCGCTCTAACGTGGGCGATCAATGTTTCCGCGTTATAAAAGTTTAGTGCCGCGATGGCCTTACCTGCGCGTGTGGCAGTATCGAGTAAAGGGCGACTGGCACTGAGCTTCTTCATTGCTTATCAATTCGAATCGAGCGATTTGTTTAAGCGAAGAAACTCCTGCAACTGTTTCGCTGTTGGTTGTCCGGTTGTGCCTCCGATGCCCATCGCAGACAGTGCGCCACAGGCGTTTCCAATTCGTAAACATTCGGGTAGGGGCGCGTGACGCACGTATGCGGACACGAATCCGGCATCGAAAGAATCACCGGCTCCCGTAGTATCAATCGCTTTCACTCTGAATCCTGCGCTGGTAAAGAGTTCTTTACCCTGAATTGCTGTTGCGCCGCGTGCACCACGCTTTACCACTACACACGGAACCTTCCTGCCAAGCACATGCAATGCTGCTTTCCCACTGCGTGTGCTGGTTAATTTGGTCGCCTCACGTTCGTTGACGAAGAGAACATCCGTATTACTGAGAACAGAATCGATTTTGCTGCTCCATCGATCATTCGGATCAGAATTGGGATCGAAAGAGGTGGTTAATCCAAGAGCTTTAGCGGCGCGCAATATCGCTGCAAATGAAGGTTGTAATCCCTGTTGCAGGTAGTAAGAGGTCAAGTGCAGATGATCGTGTCGTTTGAGCAAAGCGTCGTTTATGCGATCTGAAGTGAGAGTGGCCACCGCCCCCGGATAAGTGACCAGGGCGCGATCGCGCTTGCCACTGAGTGCGATTGTGACGCCAGTCTTTTCATTCGCTTTGCGTAACACGTTCGTTGTCGAAACCCCTGAATCTTTGAGAGCCCTGATGCAGAAATCGCCAAAACTGTCTCTGCCCACGTGGCTGACAAACGTTACCTTGTGTTCGAGCCTCGCCATGCCAACCGCAAAGATTGCCGAGGCGCTTCCGAGAGTTAACTCGCAATCATCGACTAGGATCTCGCTGCCCAGCTCCGGCAACCGGCGCAGACCCGTCGCCACGATGTCGACATTCAACTCACCGATAACAAGAATTTGAGGTCTCTTTAACCTGCTCATCTGGATCCGGCAAGCGTCTTTCAAATAATTTCGATTGCTTTCGAATGGTTTTGGATTCTAATATAATGTCAAAGCCAATTGCAAAAGGAATTTCTGCATTGTAGCGAACAGGATCCGGAATCGTGACTGCATTCCCTAAACTTGTCGACCTCTCGACCGCCGAGCGCGAGTCGCTTGGAGTGGTTCATACGTTAGGCGAGATTCTGCAGCAGCCACAAACGTGGCGGCGCACTTACGAGAGATTGCTGGATTCTTCTCAGCCGATCGAAGAGTTTCTCAACGGCGCTGGATTAGGAACAGACCGCCACTCGTCGCCGCACGTGCTTCTCGTGGGCGCTGGCACTTCAGACTATATTGGAAAAACCGTTTGCGCGTTGCTGCAGAAGGAGTGGCAGTGCGATGTGCAGGCTGTTCCCAGTACTGATCTCCTGACCAACATGGACGATTACGTGCTCCCGGATCGCGACTATCTATGGATCTCGTTTTCAAGATCGGGCGAAAGCTCGGAAGGCGTCGCCGTTCTACAAGAAGCTCTGACACGACATCCACGCATCAAGCATCTGATCGTCACTTGTAACGAGAATGGTACGATGGCGCGCTCTTTTCTTGGCAGCAACGTATTCAGTTTCGTGCTGAACGACGAGGTGAACGATCGTGGCCTGGCGATGACTAGTTCGTTTTCCAACATGGTTATCGTGGCGCAGGCACTCGCGCACTTTCGCGCGCTTGTTTCGTATCGTCCGATTCTGGAGAACCTGGCAACGTGTGCCTCGTTGTTACTGCCGGGCGCAATGAGCATCTGCGAGCAGTTGGTCGATGAAGGTTTTTCGAAAATATGTTTTCTGGGAACGGGACCGTTGAAGGGTGCGGCGATCGAATCGGCGTTGAAGGTGCTCGAGCTCACGAGTGGTCGCGTTATTGGACTGAGCGAATCGTTTCTGGGGTTGAGACATGGTCCATTGTCGGTCATCGACGGCCAGACGCTGGTAGTCGGGTTTTTGTCGTGTGACGCGAGGCGTCGAGCGTTCGAGATGGATTTACTTACTGAGATCCATGAAAAAGAGTTGACCAGAAAGTGCTTGGTTGTGACGCCAGTAGACGAGCCGCTCCAGTTTGCAAAGACGCTTCAACTTGAGCTCTCGCAACCGGTTTCTGACTTCTATCTGCCCCCAATATTCGTACTCATCGGACAGTGTCTAGGTTTATTTGCGTCACTCCGCGAAGGATTGCGACCCGATGAACCCAGTCCTCACGGCGCCATCAGCCGCGTAGTCTCACACGTCAAAATCTATTAACCCACTCAGAACGTACTGTAGGGGCGGCCCTCCGTGGCCGCCCTTGGTTTTGAAACAGCGTTCACCAAAACTCATGTCCATCGCTT
>DASSFI010000054.1:0-136175 GCA_035694465.1 Pyrinomonadaceae bacterium
GCCGCCCCCGTTTTGTATCAGTCGTAATAATTGCTCTCCCATCGTCGCTTGCGGAGTGATTGATCGGTCCAGTAGTTGCGCAGGAGTTCGAGCTGCGGGGTTGAGTTGTCACCCAGGATTACTGTGACAACATCGTACCGAAACGGTTGATCCTCAATGCCAAGCATTTTTCGGTACGCACGAGCAGCGCGAGTTATTTGGCGGCGTTTACGCAGATCGACGTTCACTTGTGGTGGCGCAAACCAATCGGACGTGCGTGATTTGACTTCGATGAAGCAGAGCGTGTCGCCTTCATAAGCGACAAGGTCAATCTCAGCCGTGATCACCGCACCGCGTCGGTTTCGGCCGATAGGAATGGTGAAGTTAGCGGCGACGAGACGATAGCCGAGCTGCTCGATATAAGCAGCCGCGTACGACTCGCCGAGAGCGCCTGGTGAGGAGGTCATAGTTTAGACACGATTACAGGATTAACAAGATTAATCTTTATTCATCACGATCGTAAGCGATCTTGAGCCAATGTTTCACTTCGTCGTCGATATCGTCCATTGAAGTGATCGGAATGCGGTGAGTGATTCGATCCTTCTTCGCGAAGCCGCCCGTATCGATCAAACGTCCGGTCGGTTTCATGTCACCGAGCGCAAACCCCATGTCAATGCGAGTTTGAGTAGTAGGTTTTATTTGTGCAAAGACATGATTGCGATAGAGCGGCACGATCGTTTGACACGGACACGCCTTTGCTTCCTTACCGGTTTTGAGACCGAGCTTTAAGAGCGCATCGTAAAGCGGTCGCAACTTCGCTTTGCCACCGGCATACATCTTCTCCACGTCGCTCTCAGCCTTCTCGAGATAGAGATCCGGATCGCCTGATTCCTCGCCTTTCCCCTCCGCCCGTTCTGCGAGCCACCAGGCGGTGTTCGTGCCGAGGCCGTGCTTCTCCTTCAACCAGGCACGCCGCCCATTTTCATCTTTTGGTCCAGACTTCTTGATGTACGCGAGCCACTCTTCGAGCGAGCGCCCGGTCTTTTGTTTGAGCTCGCCAATCCATTTCTGCGTCATCAAAACGCCCGGATGAACGCTGTAGATCGACTTCTTGCGCGGAACGGTAGCGGTGCGAGGCATAAGGATCTCCTTTACGCGAGGACGATATCAGACGGCAAACGGGCACGCTTCTCGAAAATTGCTTTAGGGCTTCACCATCTGAGCGCTGGGCATAAACTGCGGCGTGTGTCGCGCTTTTGTGACCTGCTCGAACGCATAGGCAATCTTGATCAGCTTTGGTTCGCTAAACGCATCGCCAAAAAACGAAATTCCCACCGGCAAACCAAAAACGTATCCCGCGGGCACGGTGATGTGTGGATAGCCGGCCACCGCAGACGCCGACGAATAACCACCAGTGAAATGATCGCCGTTGATCCAGTCCGTCGGCCAGGCCGGACCACCCGTCGGGGCAATCAACGCATCGAGACGGTTCTTCTTCATCACCAGATCGATGCCCTGTGCGCGTGTGAGTAGATGATTCTTCCGCAGTGCCGCCAGATAAGGCTTGCTTGTGAGGGGACCTTTCGCTTCGGCTTTGATCATGATGTCCTGGCCGAAGTACGGCATTTCGCGATCGCGATGCTTCTCGTTGAACTCAATCACGTCTTTAAGTGTCTTTACAGGCGCTTGCGGGCCGAGTCCGGCGAGATAAGTGTTGAGATCGGCTTTGAACTCGTACAAGAGAACCTCAAACTCCGAATCGTCAAACTTACCCGTCGTGGGAATGTCGGCAGGATCAATCAATACAGCGCCGGCACGCTTCATCTCGCCCAGCAGATCCTCCATCAGCTTGTCGACGCGTTCATTGAACCCGAAGTGTTTACGCGCGACGCCGAGTCGCATGCCGCGCAACCCATCCCTATCGAGAAACTTTGTGTAGTCTGCCACTGACCGAGCACGACTCGCGTTTGTTGCTTCGTCACGCGGATCGATTCCGACGATCGCGTTAAGAATGAGCGCCGCGTCAGTCACCGTGCGCGTCATTGGCCCGGCAGTGTCCTGGCTATGCGCAATCGGAATAATTCCCGCCCGACTCACGAGACCGATGGTTGGTTTGATACCAACGAGGGAGTTTGCCGACGACGGACAAACGATCGAACCGTCGGTCTCCGTTCCGATTGCACCGGCACACAGATTTGCCGCCACCGCAGCGCCGGAACCGGAACTTGAACCGCAGGGATTACGCTCGAGTGAGTAAGGATTCCTGGTTTGACCGCCACGACCACTCCAGCCGCTCGACGATTTGCTTGACCGGAAGTTGGCCCACTCGCTCAGGTTCGTTTTGCCGAGAATAACCGCACCTGCGGCACGCAGCTTCTGAACGATGAAAGCATCGTGCGCTGGTTTTGCAAGTTCAAGCGCGAGCGACCCGGCTGTTGTCTTCATGCGATCGCTGGTGTCGATGTTGTCTTTGATAAGAATCGGGATGCCGTGAAGCGGACCACGCGAACCTCGCTCTTTGCGTTCGCGATCGAGCGCCGCCGCGATTTGTTCGGCTTCCGGATTCATCTCGATCACTGCGGAAAGCGCCGGACCTTTCTTGTCGACATCAGAAATTCGGTCGGAATACTTTTCGACGAGTTGTCGGGAACTGTATTTGCCCGACTGAAGCCCTTGTTGCAGATCGCCGACGGTCAATTCATCGAGCTCGAAGGCCGGCGGCGACAGCGGTGCGTTTGTTTCAGTCGAAATGGCTGAAACAGGATTGATAATCGAGACGATGGAGGTGGCTGCGGTTGTTTGAAGAAATTGGCGGCGTTTCATGTGTAGCTGTTTCTTATCCACAGATTACACAGGTGACTTAACAAAATCTGTGCAATCTGTGGATAAGCAAATTTTAGTTAGTACTGACCTTAAAAGATCTGAAAAATCGACTCACGTTCGCCGCATCATCCTCACCTTTCGGCGAGCCGATCACGATTTGATAGGGACGGCGACCAACCATATAAACTCTCGACTTGAAGATCTTATCGACTGTCTCGGCCGTGAATTCGAGCGCAGAGTAGCCGTCGATGGTCGTGGGGCGTGTGCTCAGAAGTTTCGCGTTGAGTCCCTTAACGAAGTTGTCGCGATTCGCTTCGAGCTCCGCCACCCGATTGAAGTTGAAACTAGGATCGTAATCAACCCAGCCAATCAGATAGATCGTTTGGCCGCGGACGATGAACAGGTGAGTCGTATATGGACCGTGCGAGCTATCGGTCGTCTCGCTTTTTTCCTCCGGAGCCGACGGCACGAGCACTGAGAAATTTCCCTCGTCGGAGGTGAACTTAACCCAACCGGCGCTGTCCATTGCGGCTATCGGCGCAGGCGTGCTGCTGGGAGCGGCAGGAGTGGCAGATGGACGCGCACTGTGTTCCTGGGCTTTGAGAGAGATGCTCAACCCGAGCATGGCTAAAGAAATTACCAAAAACCGTTTCATACTTTGGAATCCCCTTTAAGTCGAACTGAGATCTGTAGGCTTATACAGACAGGCTGGTTTGCTAGTCAATTGAAATTCATCCACAGATTACGCAGATTCAAATTGGCTTCTGTGTAATCTGTGGATGGGTTTAAGGTAAGCTATCGGGCCATGCCCAAACTCGTTGCGATTGTTGGACGCCCAAATGTAGGGAAATCTACGCTTTTTAACCGCCTGATCGGTGAACGGCGTTCCATTGTCGGCGATGAGCCGGGAATCACTCGCGACCGGATTTACGGCGAAGTCGAATGGAACGGGAAGAAGTTCTCCTTAATAGATACGGGCGGCATCGTGCCGGACGACGACGCGGTGATTCCGGCGAATATCCTGAAACAGGCCGGGATGGCGATCGACGAGGCGGAGGTTCTGATCTGGGTCGTGGACGCGCGCACCGGCATTACTCAACTCGACGAAGAGCTTGCCGCGCTCCTGCGCTCAACCGGAAAACACGTCGTCGTCGCGGCCAACAAGAGTGATTCGTCGAAACTCGAGAGTGAAGGTACTGAATTCTATCGGTTTGGCTTTGACGAGGTTTTTCCGGTGTCGGCGGAGCAGGGAATCGGTGTGGGTGACTTGCTTGACGGTGTCCTCGAGCTACTCGACACCGAAGCGTCGCCGCACGACGAGACCGCCGAAAAGCGTGAGCTCCGACTCGCGATCGTCGGCCGGCCAAACGTTGGCAAGTCATCACTGCTCAATCGCATTCTTGGTGAAGATCGCGTGATTGTTTCGCCTGTTGCCGGCACTACGCGTGATGCGATCGATACTGTGCTGCAAACGCCCGAACGCAACTTTCGTCTGATCGATACGGCGGGCATTCGGCGTAAAGGCAAGACTGATGAGATGGCCGAGAAGTTGTCGGTCATCATGGCCCGAAAGAGCCTCGAGCGTGCAGATGTCGCGATTGTGCTGGTTGATGCAGTTGAAGGTGTGACCGCGCTCGACGCCAATATTGCGGGTTATGCGCTCGAAGCGGGATGTTCGATCATTATTGCCGTGAACAAGTGGGACGCGGTCGAAGGTAAAGAAACAAACACGGCGAACGAGTTTGAGCGTGGTTTACGCGACAAGATGAAGTTTCTCGAATGGGCGCCGGTGATCACGATCTCTGCCTTAACCGGACAGCGGGTCGATCGGATTCTTTCACTCGTTTTGAAAGCTGACGAAGCTCGCAATCTTCGTATTCCGACGGCACAACTCAACGATTTCTTCGAAAAAGCGATTGCACAGCCGCGTGGCGGGACCGCGCCGTCGCCTGCAAAAGGCGGAATGTCGCGGCTGCGGGTTCAGTATTTGACGCAGGCCAGCATCCGTCCGCCGACGTTTGTGGTTTTCACTTCCGGCGGCAAAGCGGGATTGCATTTCTCGTACGAGCGCTACCTGGTCAATCGTCTGCGCGAACAGTTTGACTTCTTCGCGGCACCGTTGCGGATCATCGAAAGACATAAGTCAGCCAAAAAAAGGCACAAATCGCACAAACAATGACAGCGCCGTTAAGTTTCACAATCGATGCTCAGCACGGTGAAGCTCGGGCGGGGGTGTTGACCACGCGGCGTGGGCAGATTGAGACGCCCGTGTTCATGCCGGTGGGGACGGCCGGGACCGTCAAAGGCATTCGGTTTGAAGAACTCGAATCGAAGGATCTTGATGCCAAGATCATTCTCGGCAACACCTATCATTTATGGCTGCGGCCCGGAATCGACGTGATTCGCGCGGCCGGCGGACTTCATCGATTCATCGGTTGGGAGCGCGCTTTGTTGACAGACTCCGGAGGTTTTCAGGTCTGGAGTCTCGGCGCACTGCGCAAGATCTCGGAAGAAGGCACTGAATTTCGCTCACACGTCGATGGTTCACTGAGATTCTTATCACCCGAAGTCTCAATGGAAGTGCAGGCCGCACTCGGTTCTGACATCGTGATGGTCTTTGACGAGTGTGCGCCGGGCGAGGCGAGTCACGAAGAGACTGAGCGGAGTATGAATCTCACCACCCGCTGGGCCGGGCGTTCGAAAGCGGCCTTCGAAAAACTACAACGCGAACACGCCGACACCGGATACCTCGAAGCCGACGGCTTGAGCGGAACGCAGGCACTTTTCGGAATCATCCAGGGCGCCGGCCATCTCGATCTGCGTCGTATCAGTCTCGAACAAACCGTTAATATCGGCTTTGACGGCTACGCCATCGGTGGTTTGAGCGTCGGAGAAGAGAAGTCGTTGATGTTTGAAGTCATCGAGGACATCGCGCCGCGAATGCCCGCGGAAGCCCCGCGCTACTTGATGGGTGTGGGAACTCCGGAAGACCTGGTTGAGGCAGTAGCGCGTGGGGTTGATATGTTTGACTGCGTTTTACCCACGCGAAATGGACGTACCGGTCAGGCTTTCACGTCGCGTGGCAAGCTCAATATCAAGAACGCGCAGTGGACAAATGACCAGCGTCCACTCGATGAATCATGCCCGTGTTCGGTGTGCCGGAGACACTCGCGCGCCTATTTGCGTCATTTATATATGACCGGGGAAATCCTCGCGAGCATTCTTCTGACCCACCACAATCTGGCCTTCTTCCTTGACACCATGCGAGGTGTGAGGCAATCTATCCGGTCTGGCGATTTCCCCAAATTTCGGCGTGAGTTCACCGAGCGGCTGGGTGCGAATGGTGAATAGTGGTTCGCAAGCCTTGCCGCCTCTGTTTGTTCACGTGCTGAAATAAGCTGGAAATTGCGAAGTCAAATCCTTCGAAACATCTAAGAGGTCAATGCAAACTTTTCTGATTCTCTTCCAGGGCGGCGGCTTAAGTGGACTTGCGCAGCTCGCGCCTCTCCTGCTGATTATCGTCGTCTTTTACATGCTGGTGATTCGGCCTCAACAAAAAAGACAAAAGCAGTTACAGGAAACTATCTCGAGCTTGAAGATTAACGATCGAGTGGTCACTACCGGCGGCATAATCGGCGTGATCACTGGCGTTAAGGATGCAAGTTTCCTGATTCGCAGTGCCGATAAGACCATTCTTGAAGTCGCACGTACAGCGATCGCCGATATCGATCGCAACGGAAAAGACGCTGGCTAGGCTACAAGAAGCACGAAAGGCACATCAGAGTAAGAAATCAATAACGCCCATATTCCTGCAATGAAGAAAAAGAACCTTCTCACGCGTGTAATCATCATCGCCATCGTTACAGTCGTCGGGATTTACCTCGTCATCGGTCCGCGTCGTCGTCCCACTTTGAAGGACTTCACGTGGTCCGGAATAAAAGAGACGCTCAAGTCGAATATTCATCTCGGACTGGATCTCCAGGGCGGTTCGCACCTGGTGATGCGCGTCAAAACCGACGAATACCTGAAGCGACTGACGGAAGAAGACTACACAGCGGCACAAAACGCAGCGAAAGATGCCGGATTTGAAGTCAAAGGCGGTCAAGCCAATACGACTTCCGGCAACTATAGTGTCGTCCTGCAATTGGCGGATCCGTCCAAGGCCAATGACGTCAAAGAAGCGGTCCAAAAGAAAGTCGAACTGGGCGATTCCAACGTTTGGAGTTACTCGTCATCCGGCGACACGCTTACCTGGACGATGACTCAGGCGGCGCAGCGCACCCTGGCTGACAACGCCACTACCCAGGCGCTAAACATCATCGATAGCCGCATCAACGCCCTTGGTATCTCCGAGCCGACCTTGCAAACACACGGCGCGCAGAGTTCACATCAGATCCTGTTGCAGATGCCGGGTGTGCAGGACCCGGAGCGAGTCAAGAATATTCTTCAGGGACAGTCGCGACTCGAACTCGTGCACGTGATCGGACCGCCGAGCCCGGCTCCGGCCGCGACTTATACCAGCGAAGCCGAAGCGATCGCTTCACTCAACAGTGCCGGCACGGTGCCGCCTAATCGAAAGATTTTCCCGTATCAGGAACGAATCGAGAAGAGTTCCAGCTCAACCGATCCGAACCAGCAAAAACCAAAACAGTGGGTCGTAGTTGAGATTCCCGCAATCATCGACGGCAGTGAGTTGAGAAATGCTGCTGCCATACCGTCTCAGGGCGGGCGTTCCGATGATTATGAGATCAACTTCTCGCTGAAAAAAGCCGGTTCTGAAAAGTTTGGCGCCTGGACCGGTTCGCATATCAATGAGTACATGGGCGTCGTTCTGAACGGCGAAGTCAAATCGATCGCCTTTATCAAGTCGCAGATTTATGACTCAGGTCAGATCAGCGGACGTTTTACTAAACAATCCGCAGAAGATCTGGCGCTGACACTTCGTTCCGGAGCGTTGCCGGCGCCGATCGAGTATCTCGAAGAACGCACGGTTGGACCAAGTCTGGGCCAGGATTCGATCAGAGCAGGCGTGCAGGCCTCACTTGTTGGTCTCGCACTCGTCGTTGTTTTCATGCTCTTTTACTATCGCGGTTCCGGCGTCAACGCAGTGCTGGCGTTGATACTGAACATGATCCTGATGCTCGCCGGTCTGATCGTGTTTGGAGCGACGCTGACGCTGCCTGGTATCGCCGGTATCATTCTTACAATTGGTATGGCCGTCGACTCTAACGTGCTCATCTTTGAGCGCATTCGTGAGGAGTTGCGTTCCGGCAAGACCGTTCCATCCGCAGTGGATCTGGGATTCGATCGTGCTTTTATCACCATTATCGATACGCACGTCACTACTATCATTTCATCACTCTTTCTGTTCGTGTTCGGCACCGGACCAATTCGAGGTTTCGCAGTGACTCTGGTTATCGGACTGCTGGTGAACTTGTTCTCGGCGGTTTATGTCTCGCGCACGATCTTTATCTGGTTGCTGTCACGCAAGAAAATGGAGTCGCTGAGTATTTAGAGATTCATCATGTTTCAAATCCTTCACGACGTAAATATAGATTGGCTGGGTCACCGCAAGTGGTTTATCGGAGCCTCAGTCTTACTGATGCTGGTCGGATTAGGGTCGGCGGTTTTTCGCCAGGCCACCGGCCGTCAGGCTTTCAACCTGGGAGTCGATTTCAAAGGCGGAACAGTCGTTACCACGCGCTTCAGGCAGAAACCGGATGACGACGCGATCAGAAAAGCGTTGACAGCCAAAGGTGTTGGTGATGCCGTAGTCCAGCCTGTCACGGACCGTCCGGACACTGTTTTGATCAAAGTGCCGCTCGAAGGGGAAGGACAGGACGGCAGAGCAAAAGTCAAAGACGCGCTGAATACGTTCGGTGCTGAAGCGCAACCCGGAAAAGAAATCGATGCGGATCCAAATGCGGCCTACAAGATTGTGGGCACTGACGCGGTAGGCGCAATCGCGGGAGCGCAGCTTCGCAACAAAGCGATCGCCGTTACCCTCGCGGCACTGGTTGGCATTCTGATTTACATCGCTTTTCGGTTTGAATGGACGTTTGGCGCGGCTGCCGTGATCGCAGTTTTTCACGACGTACTCGTGACTCTCGGCTTCTTTTCGATCTTTCAATGGGAAGTTGGTTTGACCGTGATCGCGGCGTTGTTGACGCTGGTCGGTTTCTCGGTGAACGACACGATCGTGGTCTTCGATCGTATCCGCGAAAACCGTAAGCTGCACCGGCGCGACTCTTTGTATAAGGTCACCAACGATTCCATCAATCAAACGCTTTCTCGAACTGTGATTGCTAACGGGCTGGTGTTTTTATCGGTGCTCGCGATGGTGCTTTTTGGTGGTGACGTGCTCAGAGCGTTTTCGCTCGCATTGTTCATCGGCGTCATTTTCGGCACTTACTCATCGATCGCAGTTGCGAGTCCGATCATGGTTTGGTGGGAGCAGCGCATCGAGGCAGCAAACCGCGAATCGGCGTTGAGTTTCAATCAGCCCAGAGTGATGAAGGCGTCTGGCGCGGTTAAAGGTGGGAAACCGAAGTTGCGCGACGCTTCGAAGCCTCTTCATTAAGTTATTTACGATTCAAGTGGGAACATTTTGGCAGAAATCGGTGTCCTATTTGCGCTTGACTTTGAAACGTCATGCGGACTAGTATGCGACCGTTGCTGGCCAATTTAAGATCTCAAGTGTCGACCCCGCGGTGTGTGTGAACGCAGAAAGTTGGGCGCGGTGGCGGTGTGTGTTGAGCGGGCCGGCGAGTTGTTTCTCGCGCAGCGGCTTCCAAGTCAAATCGATGTGCTCAATATCGCATGAGCCGCTGTATCCCCTTCTTAAATGACGGAACACAAGCGGTATTTTAGTCGACGCCTACGAGGTAATTACTGCTTAAATTTTCGTAACCCCTGATCCATTTGGCGCCGGAGTCGGAGGATAAATTTAATGTTCGAGAATCTAGTTGAGTCCAGTTCGCACAAAGACGATATCACGCGAAAAGGCTCATTTCTTGCTGTCACGCTGGGAATTTATGTCGTGCTGATCCTGGCCTTCTTTGTAGTCGGCATTTTCCTGTATGACGCGCACCTCTCAACCCTGGATCTCGAGTTGACCACACTGGTCGCCCCGGTTCCGGTACCGCAGCAGGCTCAGCCCGAACAAAAGCAACAGGAAGCGAAGCCGCAAAAGGTTGAGCAGAACGTCGACGTGCGCCGCGAATTGATCGCCGATGTTACTCGCACCGAGCTCGTGCCGAAGGAAATTTCGGCCAAGGCCAGTGATGTGCCGCCCGTGCGACGAGGCGTAACGACCGTTCTCGGCACCAGCGACTCGAGTGCTGCTGCGCCAATGCCGGCCGGTCCCGGCACCGGTACAGTAACAACGGGGCCAGCCAAGGTTCAGATTGCCGACGAGCCACCGCCACCCGAAGTCAAACCGACTCCGCCCCGTGCTCCCATTTCCGGTGGTGTGCTTAACGGCAAAGCGATCAGCCTCCCGAAACCAGCGTATCCACCGATCGCCCGAGCAGCCCATGCGGCCGGCACCGTAGTTGTTCAGGTGCTGATTGATGAAAACGGCAGCGTGGTTTCAGCTCACGCCGTCTCAGGACATCCGCTGTTACAGGCGGCTGCCGTGGGTGCTGCGAAACAAGCGAGATTCTCCCCAACCAAGCTTTCGGGGCAGCCAGTTAAGGTTACCGGAGTGATCCAGTACAACTTCGTGTCGCAATAACTGCGGAGAACATTTGTCGTGTCGCCGCGGTTAACGTGGGCCGTCCCGGCTTCTCTGCTTGCTATCAAACTAATAAAACCTTTTGGAGGGGTTCACCGTGACAATTCTAATGAGTCTTTTTGGAACCAAGGTCCTGGGTCTTTTCATGCTGTTGCAGGAAGCAGCAGCCAGCCCAGCAGAGACCGCCGGCGCTGACCATTTCACGCTGACTGAAATGGTTAAGAACATGGGTGGCGTGGCTATCGCCGTCGTCATCGTGTTGTTGATCATGTCCGTGTATTCGATCGCGATCATGGTCGAGCGCTATCTGACCTACTCCGCGGCGAAGAAACAGTCGCGTGAGTTTGCGCCGCGCGTGGCGCAGGCGTTGAAGAACGATCGCATCGAAGAGGCGATCAATATCAGCGACAAGCATCGCAAATCGCACCTGGCCATGGTGGTCAGCAGCGGCTTGCAGGAATTTCGCGCGCATGAAGCGTCCAGCGACATTTCCGGCGACGAGATTGACGCGTCGAAGCGCGCTCTTCAGCGAGCCATCGCGATCAAGACCGCTGAGTTCAAGCGCGGCCTTTCGGGTCTCGCGACGATCGGTTCGACCGCGCCCTTTGTGGGTTTGTTTGGAACCGTGTTCGGCATCATCAACGCTTTCCGCGGCATGAAGAACGCAGAGTCAGCCGGTATCGCGGCGGTGGCCGGCGGAATTTCGGAAGCGTTGTTTACCACGGCGCTTGGTTTGTTAGTGGCGGTCCCGGCCGTGTGGCTGTTCAACTACTTCACCGGCAAGGTCGATGGCTTTGTGGTCGAGATGGACAATTCGGCGTCAGAACTCGTCGACTACTTCATCAAGAACCGCACGAAGCAGTTGAAGGCGTAGTTCGATAGGGACTGTAAAACGCCGGGAATGGTGAACCCTTGGGTGCGGCGGATGTGGCGCCGCACCAGCGTTTACCGCTAGCAGTTAAAGGAGATTAGTTATGGGAATGTCAGGTGGCGGCAAACAAGGTGCCGTGCAGTCCGAGATTAACGTCACCCCGATGGTCGACATCATGTTGGTGCTGCTGATCATCTTCATGGTGGTCACGCCGTTCCTGCAGCAGGGCATCACCGTTGCACTGCCGAAGAACATGACCAATCCGGATGTCGATCCCAACATCATCAAGGAATCGTCGATCGTGATCTCGGTTCCCAATGATGGCGAGTATTACCTTGGCAAGGTCAAGGTGCAGAAAGAACAGTTGACCGATAAGGTCGACTCGATGCTCAAGGGTATAAAGAACGAGCAGGATCGCATCGTTTATATCAAGAGCGGCGTTGGCGTGAGCTATGGCGACGTGGTCAATGTTATCAATGAGGTCCGCAAACTCGGAGTCGATAAGATCGGACTGGTCGCTGATAAGAAGAAAGGCGGAGCGGCGGCAAAGCCGGCGGCTTAAAGGCTTTTATTTAACGAGGAGAAATTCCAGATGTCGATGGGTGATAGTGGTGAGATAGAGAAAAGAAGCAGTACTACGGCGCAGCCGTTTATTAACGTCACTCCGTTGATTGACGTTTTGCTGGTGCTGCTGATTATCTTCATGGTCGTCACGCCGTTGAAACCAAGCCGTTTCAAGGCAGACATTCCGACCCAGCGGGATCCCAATGAAGACCTGAGCAAGCTGAAACCAAATCCACTAACTTTGGTGGTGACCATCTCTCCTGACCTGCAGATCAAACTAAATCAGGATGGAGCCGGTTCGGTGAACGATACGACGCCGTTGTCTCAGAGATTGATCCAGGTGTTCAAGGAACGTAAAGAGACGCGTGCATATAAAACTGGCATGGAAGCGCGCTCGGATGTGAAGGAAGACGATCGCATCGAGAAGACCGTTTTCGTGAAGGCGCCGCGAGCGACGAAATACGGCGATGTCGTAAAAGTAATTGACGCCATCAAGGGAGCAGGCGCGAGTCCAGTGGGATTGCAGGTTGACGATCTTCCTTAACGAAAAGGGATTGGCCCGAGCTGCGATGCCCGGCCCAGAACTCGCCCGTGCTAGCTCAGTGCCGGTCGTCCATGAATTTAGCTCAAATTTTGGAGTCACGTATAAATGAAACTCTCTCAGACCAGGATCGCCATCGTTTTGGCGATCCTCGTTGCCACAAGCTCCGGGTGCGGGGTTATCAACCGGATCAGGTCCAAGAACCAGCTCAACGAGGCTGCGCGCGCTTACCGCGAGGGTAAGTTCGTCGAGGCTGAACAGCACTCTAGAGAAGCTGCGGCGTTGGATCCGGAAAACAAGACCGCTCCGATGTTTATCGCCCGTACGATTCACGCCCAATATCGTCCCGGAGTACAAACTCCCGAAAACATTAAGAAGGCTCAGGAAGCGATCGAGGCTTACCAGCAGATTTACGCGAAGAATCCGAAGGATGACGAAGCCTACAAGGCAATTGCTTATCTGTACGGCGCCATCAAAGAAGACGACAGCCTGAGAAAGTGGATCGCGGATCGTGCAGCCAACGATCAGGCTGAACCGGAAAAACGGGCTGAGGCTTATGTTGTGCTGGCCAGTAAAGACTGGGATTGCTCGTTCAAGATTACCGAGCAACCGGCTGTTAAGACGACCACGATCGATCCCACCAACAACAAGGCGACTGTCGCTTACAAGAAGCCCAAAGAACAAAAAGAGTTTGACCAGGCTCAGATGTGCGTGAAGCAGGGCCTGACGGAAGCCGAAAACGCGATCAAGTTTGATCCGAATAATGAATCGGCATGGTCTTATAAGACCAACCTCTTACTCGAAGCTTCGAAGCTGGCTGAGATGGATGGTAAAACAGATCAGAAAGCACAGTACCAGAAGGATTATGAAGCCGCTCTGAAACGCACCACGGAATTGAGTGTGGCCAACCAGAAGCGCAAGGAAGAGGCGGAAAAAGCAGCCGCATCCCCGCCTAAGGGTTAACGATTTAAACATTAGCCGCAGATTGACGCAGATAAACGCGGATCTGATTCAGGTCCGCGTTTATCTGCGTCAATCTGCGGCTCTTTGCTTTTTTGCTATAATTTCATCGCTGCATTAATGATCCGCATCGAAGACATCGTCGAGAAAGTTGCTAAAAATCACGCGCAGGCTGACCTCGATCTACTGCGTCGCGCTTACCTGTTTTCAGCCAAGGAGCACAAGGGTCAAATGCGGGCGTCGGGAGAGTCGTATCTGGTCCACCCGCTCGAGGTCGCAAACATTCTCGCCGACATGAAGCTCGACGAAGTGTCAGTGGCCACAGGCCTGCTGCACGACGTCGTAGAAGACACGCTCGTCGATTTGGAAACCATCCGGCGCTACTTCGGCGAGGAAATCACTCATCTTGTCGACGGTCTCACCAAGATCGCGCAGATTAGCAACATATCCCGTGAAGAACAGCAGGCCGAGAATGTACGCAAGATGCTGCTGGCCATGGTGGACGATGTTCGCGTCGTGCTGGTGAAACTGGCGGACCGTCTTCACAACATGCGCACGCTGCAATACCTGAACCCGGAAAAGCGCAAACGCATCGCGCAGGAAACAATGGACATCTTTGCTCCGATTGCGCACCGGTTGGGTATGGGTAAACTTCGCGGCGAGCTTGAAGATCTCGCTTTCCGTCACCTGCATCCGGAGGACTATCGCGAACTCGCCGAACAGCTCGAAAAACGGCGCCCTGAGAATGAAGCGTTTTTGACTGGAGTCACCGCTCGTATCGAGCAGAAGATGAAGGAAGCGGAAGTGCCGCTCGTACTCGTCGAGGGACGAGTCAAACGTCTCTACTCGATCTGGAAAAAACTTCGGGCCCAAAAGATCGGGTTGGACCAGGTTTACGATCTCGTGGCCGCGCGGATCATTACTCCAAACGAAGTGCGGCACTGTTACGCGGCCCTCGGCGTGGTCCATAACAACTGGAAACCCGTGCCGGGCCGTATCAAGGATTGGATTGCTACTCCGCGCGACAACCTGTACCAGTCGTTGCACACGTCGGTAATCGGATCAAACAGTCAATCGTTCGAAGTGCAGATTCGCACCGAGGAAATGCATCACGTGGCCGAGGAAGGGGTCGCGGCGCACTGGAAATACAAGGAAGGGAAACGCGGCGCGCGCGACGACGATCAGGCGTTGGCCGCCCTGCGATCGCTCGTCGAATGGACTCAGGAAGTAAAAGACTCGAAAGACTTTCTCGATTCGCTCAAGCTTGATCTCTACCCGAAGGACGTTTACGCCTTCACGCCGATGGGCAAGGTGATTCAGCTACCGCGTGGCGCGACGCCCATCGATTTCGCTTACATGATTCACTCTGAGGTGGGTAATACCTGCACCGGGGCGCGCATCAATGGCCGCATTGTTCCAGTGCGCAGTCCGATTCAGAATGGCGATGTAGTGGAGATCATAACGTCGGCGAATTCACATCCATCGCGTGACTGGTTGAACTTCATTGTTACCTCGCGCGCGCGTAATCGTGTGCGCCACTGGGTAGCCGAACAGCAGCGCGCCGAGTCGATCGAGATCGGTCGCAAGCTTTTCGATAAAGAAGCCGGGCGCTTTCAACTTTCCGCGAAGAAGCTGCTCAGCGATAGCGACAAGGAAATGAAACAGGTGGCCAGCGACTACGGTTACGGCCGCGTTGACGATCTGTTGGCCGCGATCGGTTACGGCAAGCTCGTGCCGCGGAATGTGATCGCGAAGTATCTCGGGCCAGAACAGTTTGAGCAGCTCGACAAGCAGAAAGAGTCGCGACTCCGGAGTGGCGTACGCGCCGTCAAACGGCTCATTCGCCTCGGTGACGATTCGATCTTAGTGCGTGGCGTCGACGATTTGATGGTGACGCGCGCTCGTTGTTGTAATCCGCTTCATGGCGAGGAGATCATCGGTTACATCACGCGTGGCAAGGGCGTCGCCGTGCACACCACGCGTTGCAAGAACGTAACCCAGTTGATGATCAATCGTGAGCGTATCGTCGAAGTTGAATGGGCCGGCCGGCCTGAAAAAACGGCGTATGCCGTTAAGCTGCTGGCGATCACTGAAAACCGCACCGGCATGATTGCGGGGATCACGGGTGCGATTTCGGATATGAAGACCGGCATTCGCGATGCACGCGCGTCAGTGGCCTCCGACGAGCGTGGCCACATCGAAGTGACGGTAGAGGTTTTCGACGTCAAACATCTCGACCGCGTCATCGGCTCGATCAAGGGCGTTCCCGGCGTCCTTGATGTTGAGCGTCTTCAGGGCGTTGCATAAAACACTTTTTCCACAGATTACACAGATTCTATTTATCATCTGTGTAATCTGTGGATGCCTTTTTGTGCTTCTTTGTGGCTTCTGTTAGACTCCCTCCTTTGTTTTGAGGCTATTTACTCCAGTGAGACAACGAATCCAAACTGAAAACGCGCCCGCTGCCATCGGCCCTTATTCGCAAGCCATCAAGGCCAACGGTTTTGTGTTTGTTTCCGGGCAGATCCCGATCGATCCTCAGACTGGAGAGTTTGTGGCGGGTGGGATTGCCGAGCAAACCGCACGCGTTTTGAAAAATCTGACAGCAGTCCTTGAGGCGGCCGGTAGCAGTCTCGAACAGGTTGTTAAGACCACTGTGTTCCTGGCGGACATGAAAGAATTTGCGGGCATGAACGAGGTCTATGCGACCTTCTTCCCAAGCCCGCCGCCGGCGCGGGCTACAGTTGCAGCGGCCGGATTACCCCGTGACGCACTGGTTGAAATTGAAGCAGTAGCGTTGGTTTCCGAGTAAGGTTAGTGGAATAAAAACAACCGGCACTGGGAGTGCCGGTTGGAGGTTGATTGATAAACAGGGGAAGGCTCAAGCAGCCTTTGAAACTTTGCCCGCCTTGATGCAAGTTGTGCAAACTTTCATTCGGCGCGCGCCACCCTGCGGAATCTGCACGCGAATCGATTGCAAATTTGGATCGAATCGTCGGGGAGTTCGGTTATTCGCGTGCGAGACATTGTTGCCGAATTGTGGTCCTTTACCGCAGACTTCGCAACGTTTGGCCATTTTTTTTCAACCTCCAGAATTCTCAGGTTTCTTTACCGGCGTTTTCGGCATCATACGGAATGTAATCTTGCCGTAATCAGAAACCAAGCTTTATAGCAAACGCATTTCCAAGTCGTCAAGGAGAGCCGACTTGGGTCGAGTGCTGTGAGGCGTTTAGTAAGTCGTAGTCTGTTAAAGGAGCAGAGTTAAAGTGCGCAACATCGCAAAAGTTCTTACCGTTACTTGTCTGGTCGCTGCGGGTTTGATCCTGAGTGGCTGTGACTCAGGTGGGTCTGAAGCCAAAGATAATCAGGTGGCTGCGACCGTCAATGGCCGCAACATCATGCTGAAAGAGGTCGAGCGAGCCGTAACCCAGCAGGCTGGTGGTAACGCCTCATCTTTGAATCAACTGCAGATGGCCCAGGCCCGTTTGCAGGTACTCAGCAACCTGATTCAGCGCGAGGTGCTTTTCCAGAAAGCCGAACGCGAAAAGTTGCTGCCGACTGAAGCTCAGATCGACGGCGCTATCGCGACCCAAAAGCAAAACAGCGGCATGACCGCGGAAGACTTCGATAAGAGCCTGAAAGCTCAGAACATGTCGATGGAAAGTCTGCGCGAAGAAGCTCGCAAAGACCTCGCAATCGCCTCCTTGCAGGACAAGTACAACGGCAAGATCGATATCAGCGACAGAGAAGTCGAAGAGTACTACGCGAATAATCGCACCCAGTTTGTGAAAGCGCGTGGGGTGGCTTTGTCGATGATTATGGTCGATCCCGCGGACAACGCCGCCGACGGAATCAAAGACGATGCGAAGGGCGACCCCGACGCGAAGCTCAAGATCGACAACATCTATACGCAGCTTCAGGGTAAAGCAGACTTCGCGACTGTGGCTCGTGCCAAGAGTGAAGACGTGAACAGTTTGCGCAGCGGTGGTGACATCGGTTTCGCCACCGAACAGGATCTGAAGAATAACAACTTTCCCGCGGAGCTGGTCGCGAATCTGTTCGGAACGATGCAGGTTGGTGACTACACACAACCAACGCGTTTCGCCAGCGGCAAGTGGTACATCTTCAAACTCGCTGAGAAACAGCTCACTACTGAGAACCTGACACTCGAGAGTGCAGGTGTGCGCCAGCAAATAACTCAGGGGCTCACGAATCAACACAAACAAGTGCTCAATGCCGCGTTGCTGGAAACGGCGATTAATGATGCCAAGATCGTGAATCACCTGGCCACTGAGATGTTGAGCAACCCCGGCAACCTGGGCCTGCGTCCCGCGGCAGCAAACGCGACGACGGGTTCTCAACCCGCACAAGCTCCGGCTGCCAGCCCGGCCGCCAGTACAACCACTGGCCCGACTTCAGCCAGTTCACCCGTTTCGGTGAAGCCAGCCGCCTCACCGAAATAGTTATTCTCGAAGGCGCAAAGAAGAGTTTCAGTTGCTGAACTTCTTTGCGCCTTCGCGTCTCTACGATGTTATTCCGACTCTCAGACGTTCATAAATCTTACGGCGTTCAGGATGTTCTGCGTGGCGCCTCATTGCAGATAAATCCGGGCGAGCACGTTGGCCTGGTCGGCAGAAACGGCGCCGGCAAGAGTACGATCTTTCGTCTCGTTCGAGGTGATGAATCGGCAGATCGCGGTGATGTGGTGCGAGCCCGTGGCGTGAAGCTTGGTTTATTGGACCAGCACATTCACTTCAAGGCGGGCTCGACTGTGCACGAATCAGCCCTGGCTGCGTTTGGCCGCTTGCAGCAGATCGAACACGAGATGCACGAACTCGAGCACCGCATGGCTGACGCGGCCGACGACCTCGACAAGATCCTCGAACGCTACAGCGATCTACAGCATGAATTCGAACACGAGGGTGGATTCGAATACGCTGCGAAAGCGGAGTCTATTCTTCAGGGACTCGGGTTCGAGCGTGAAATGTGGTCGCTGGAAACGGAAAAGCTTTCAGGCGGACAGCAGAATCGTCTCGGACTCGCGTGTTTGCTGCTGGCTCAGCCGGATGTTTTATTGCTCGATGAGCCGACGAATCATCTCGATGTGCATGCGGTCGAATGGCTGGAAGAGTTTTTGCGCGCATACGCTGCGGCTTATGTAATCGTCAGTCACGATCGTTATTTTCTCGATCGTGCTTGCAACCGAATTATCGAACTCGAGAATGGGCGTGCTTCGAGTTACACCGGAAATTATTCTGCTTTCCTGGTCGAGCGTGAGGAGCGTCGCGAGGCACAGCAACGCGCTTACGATAACCAGCAACACTTGATTGCGAAGACTGAAGAGTTCATTCGCCGCAATCTCGCGGGTCAAAAAACCAAACAAGCCAAGTCGCGCCGCAAGATGCTCGAGAAGTTGGAGCGTATCGAGGCAGTGCCGCAGGACCAGTCGTCGGGTGACTTTCGACTACAGGCGATCGAACGTGCCGGGAATCACGTCTTGACGGTAAACCAGCTTGCGGTTGGCTATCCTGATAAGGAGCTGGCGTGCGACATTTCGTTCTTGTTACGTCGTGGTGAGTGTCTCGGAATCATTGGTCCAAACGGATCGGGCAAGACCACTTTTCTCAAGACGATCTTGAATAAGCTGGAACCGTTGAATGGCGAAATTCGCTGGGGCTCAAAGGTTCAGATTGGTTACTACGCGCAGCAGCTTGACGATCTGGACGATCGTAACGAGATCATCATGGAATTGCGCCGGGTTGCACCCGCGAGTGCGGCGGCGGGTGAGCTGCGATCATTTCTGGCGAAGTTTCTTTTCTTTGGCGAAGACGTGTACAAGCACGTCCAGGATCTTTCCGGCGGTGAGAAGGGGCGACTCGCTCTGGCCAAGCTGATCTATTCGCGCGTCAACGTTTTGGTGCTTGACGAACCGACCAACCACCTCGACATTCCTTCGCGTGAAGCTCTGGAAGAAGCACTTTCAGCTTACGAAGGTACGATAGTCACGATCAGTCACGACCGCTACTTCTTAGATCGCGTCGCCACACAGATTCTGGCGCTGGATGGTGAGGGCGGCGCCGAGCATTACGACGGTGACTACACTGAATACCACGATTGGAAACTGGGTCTGCGCGGTTCCGCGCCGCCCAGTATGATTTCGTCCGATAACCTCGTCAGCGTATCGACGCAGCCAGTGGTTAACGAAGAGCCACCGCCACCGCCGGTGAAGAAGGCACCACCGGCTCCGAAGAAACCGGGCGTCAAAGTAATCAAGAAGAAGAAAGCCGATGCGCGCACTCCGGAACTCGTCGAAAGCGACATCGCGCGCGCCGAACAACGCCTCAACGAAATCTCACAACAGATGGGCACTCCCGACGTCGCTCGCGACGCGCAAAAACTGATCACCCTCAACGACGAATACCAGCAAACCGAAGCCCTGCTGCGCAACCTCTACGACGAATGGGAACGGGTCAACTCCGAAACCGCGCCTGCATCAAACTAGCTGCCACAAAAATGCACAACAGGCATAAATAGACAGCTCAACCTCTTTTTGTGCCTTTTCGTGGCGAACTCTCTTGCTTGGTTGAAACCGCACTCGCAGTATTCGTCTGCCATCAACTCTTTCAACCCGAAACGTCCCACTTTCGTGATCGACTTCATCACCAACATTCAAGATCCTGCCCGCGCTTGTCATCAGGAAGCCGGCGATCGTCGTGTAGCCATCTCGCTCCGGAAGCGCCAGCGCGAGCTGCTGATTCGCGGCCCGCACTGCCAGCATTCCATCGAGCACAAAGCTCTCTTGATCGCGCTTTATCTGCGATTTAGTTTCTTCGTCAAACTCGTCGTCGATCTCGCCGACTATCTCTTCCAGCAAATCCTCGAGAGTCAGAATGCCTTCGGCGCCGCCATGTTCGTTGACGACGAAAACAAAATGGACTCGCGTGGCTTGCATTTGTTTCAACGCCTCGCCGGCTGAAACAGTCTCCGGAATAAATACTGCCGCCCGCACCAATTCATCCAATCGGAACGTCGCGTCGTTGAGCCGGCCCATGTCCACATCCTTACGATAGAGAACACCGACGATATCGTCGAAGTTGTCTCGATAAACAGGGAGGCGCGAAAAGCCGGACGAGCGGAATGCCTCACGTGTCTCAGCCAGCGAAGCTGTAGCCGTGAGCGCCTGAATCTGCGTGCGCGGCACCATCGCCTCGCGCACATTCACCTCAGAAAACTCGAAGACACGATGGATCAACCGGCGCTCATCGGCGGCCACGTGTCCACTCTTTTGCGAAATATCGATTAAGTGCCGGAGTTCGTCTTCGGTGTAGACAGACGCATGGTCGCCCGAAGGTTGTAGGCCGAAGAGTCTAACGGTGCGAATGCCGGCCCAATCGAGTAGACGTATGGGCCAACGGAAGACACGATAGAACGCTTCCATGGGCCATGAGATCGCGAGCGCAACTTTCTCGGCTCGTTCCAGCGCCAGTGTCTTGGGCGCGAGCTCGCCGAGCACGATGTGCAGAAACGTGATGATCGTGAAGGCGATCGCGAAAGCGAGCGTGTGAAGCGTCACCTCCGAGACTCGTCCTTTTAACGGCGCTTCGAGTATGTGTGCGAAGACCGGTTCGCCGACCCAGCCGAGCCCCAGCGAGGCCATCGTGATTCCCAATTGAGTTGCGGAAATGTAACCGTTGAGATTGCCGAGCAGTCGCAGTAGTCGCTTTGCTTTCGCGTTTCCGCTTTGCGCAATCATCTCGACGCGTGATCGACGCACGCCGACGAGTGCAAACTCCGAAGCCACGAAAAACCCATTCGCAAAGACAAGGAAGAAAACCAGCGCAATGTAAAGAAACGTGATCATGCGCCGACTAGTCTATTCGATAGTGCCCTGGTTTGCAGCGCTGATCCACAGATTACACAGATTAAGCATTATTTCCGGCTTTTTCGACGTCTGACTTAGAGTTTCTTGATCCATGTCGCGATATCGTCCACTACTTGCACGTCGACGTGACCGGCCTGTTCGTATTCGGACGGTGTGCTTCGTCCGCTGCCGGCGATGAACAAATGGTTGAGTGCGGGATACGACTTGAACGTCACATTGCTCTTTGTGCCGAGGGCCGTGGTCCATCTTTTGAAGTCTTCCATTGTCACTTGATAATCGCGTTCACCTTGCAGAATCAGCAGCGGTTGCTTGAGTCCTTTGGCAGTCTCCGGAGGATCGTAGCCATGCAGATCGAGCCAGTAAGACGCTGGGCCGCCGAAATATGAAGTGGTTGAATTTGCGTCCTCCGGTTTGAGTGCTCTTACTTTCGCTGCCTGTTGCTTGGCGTCGTCGATTTGTTTTTGCTCTTCTAGCGAAATGCTTCCGTCAAGTGAAAAGATGTAGGTAAGTTGAGCGGGTATCACGTCTTCGAGCGGACGCGTGGCGCCTGCGAGAGCGATCAGGCCGGCAATATTTGGATCGATCTGTCCGATACGCGGGATCAGCATGCCGCCGAGACTGTGGCCCAGCACGAAGATTCGTTTTGGATCGATTCCTTCTGTTGTGCGTAACAGTGCGACTGCAGCGATTACATCGTGGAGCACTTCGTCTTTGACTGTGAAGCTACGAATTGAAGCGAGTTTGCCAGGGTATTGTTTGGTGCGTTTTTCGTAACGCAAAACCGCGACGCCTCTGGATGCAAGTCCCCAGGCCAGATCTCTAAATGGTTTGCTGGCACCGACAGTTTCATCGCGATCGTTTGGACCTGAGCCGTGCACAAGAACAACCACGGGGAATGGACCGGGGCCGAGTGGCGCCGTCAGAGTTGCAGGCAGTCCCCACTCGCCTGGACCGACCGTCAACTCTTTCTCGTGAAACGAGTATGGCTTAACGTACGCGGGAGGTGTGTATTCGACGTTTGCGGCCGGAGCGAAAAATAGACCGGCAATGTGTTTTGTTCCATCGAAGACGACTTTGATGTCGAGATTTGCGTTTTGAAACTCAGAGTTGACGATGATGATGGTGTAGGCCCCACGTTTTTCGATTCTGGCTTTGCCCGCTTGTTTGAATGCACCGACTTGAGCGAGTACGGTATTCCAGGTTTCCTGTAGCTTTGCTTCGGGCATCGCGGTTTTCATGGTGTCGTCGAATGAGGCGACGGCGGTGGTGAAATCTTTTTTGACGAGTTGGTCGATAAATGTGCGAGCGGCGGTGATGAGAGTCTCGTCCTGACAAATGACGAGAAACAGAATCGCTGGAAGTATCAAGTTCGTTCTGATCACGTTCATCTCCTCGGTCCTTATCCACAGATTACGCAGATTATATTAATCAATCTGTGTAATCTGTGGATAAGATCTACGTTTAACATGTCTACTTTTTGGAGTAAACAGATCGAGCGAGCCGATCATCTGGCCGCGGAGGCGAGTGGGTCGAGGGAATTGTTGGCGTTTTATGCGCAACTTCTTCGTGCCCAGGAAAAGATCTATGAATCTCTTCGTCACTCGAGAAACTGGTTACCTTCCGGCGACTTAGCGAGCGATCTGCCTATCGTTTACTCGTCGCTGAGTGTATTACTCGAAACTGTTGCACGGCACGGACCGGAGTCGCTTGCGGAGGAAGCGCAAACCCTTCTCACCGCCGACCCGGATACGATCGTCAATCTGCTTCTCGATTACTGGCGCAACCCGTCGGACACATACTTCTTCGTCAAGTCGATCCTGCAACCATACGCGCACTGGCTCGTAGAAACGAGAACCACGCCCACCGGAAGAGAGCTGGCAGGTGGCGAACGCTCGTGTCCTTTTTGCGGCGGCCGCCCGCAACTCAGCTTTCTGCAAGCCCGTGAAAGCAGCGCAGAAAGCGGCAATCGAGATCTGCTCTGCGCAATGTGTCTACATTCCTGGCAATTTCGACGCGTTGTTTGTGGCAATTGTGGCGAAGAACGGCCGGCAAAACTCGGCTACTTCCATTCGCCTGAGTTCGATCACATCCGAATCGAAGCCTGCGACTCCTGCAAACACTACCTCAAGGGAATCGATCTCACTCGACTCGGTCTGGCCGTGCCTTTAGTAGACGAGATTTACGCTGCCCCACTCGATCTCTGGGCTCGCGAACACGGCTACACCAAGATCGAGCTGAATCTCGTCGGCGTGTGAGAATTTCGTAAAACCTGAGACAAATCTACTTCACACAATTGTCATATACCTTAGCCTAGGTTTACTCCATCCCCTGAGTTACCAACACCCCCCTGCAGAAATTCCGTTTAAAACAACGGAGGCTTGGATGGAAGTCTCAAGACGAACCTTCATCAAAACTACTTTGATCGGAGGTGCGGGTGTCAGTGTGTTCGGCTTCAGCCTCGCGCCGGTCTATGCGCAGACGCAAGGCTTGAAGATTGAACGTACCACCGAAACGCGCAGCACCTGTCCGTACTGTTCCGTAAGCTGTGGCGTCATCATTCACACGCTCGGTGATAAAGCCAAGAATGCGGTGCCGCAGGTGGTCCACGTCGAAGGAGATCCCGATCATCCGATTAATCGTGGCACTTTGTGTCCGAAAGGTGCTTCGCTCGAGCAGGACATCGTCAACGAACGCCGGTTGTTGAAACCACAGGTGCGACGTCCCGGCTCTGCCGATTGGGAAGACATCTCCTGGGATAACGCGATCGATGAGATTGCTCGTTGGACCAAGAAAACACGTGACGCCAGCTTCATCGAGAAGGATAAAGATGGCTATACCGTCAATCGATTGGAAACGATCGGTTGGATCGGCGGCTGCACTGACACAAATGAACTGAATTTTCTCGCCGTCAAAACGATGCGCAGCATGGGGCTCTGCTATTTCGAAACGCAGGCCCGGGTTTGACACGGTCCGACGGTCTCCAGTTTGGGGCCCACATTCGGACGCGGCGCGATGACAAACGGCTGGATCGACATCAAGAACACCGACATGATGTTGATTATGGGTGGGAATCCGGCTGAGAACCACCCGTGTGGCTTCAAGTGGCCGGTGGAAGCGAAGCTGCATCGCAACGCCAAATTGATCGTCGTCGATCCGCGCTTCACGCGCACCGCCACTCAGGCCGATCTCTTCTTACAAATTCGCGCCGGCACTGATATCGCATTTCTTGGCGGACTGCTCAATTATGCGATTCAAAACAATCGCATCGCCAAAGACTACCTGATCAACTACACCAACGCGGCTTTCATCGTTAAAGAAGGATTCAAACTTCCCGAAGACGGACTGTTTTCCGGTTTCGACGGTAAGACTTACGACAAGGAGTCGTGGAATTACGAAGCCGGCGGCAACGTTGGACCAGTGAAGCAGGAAACAACTGCCGGTCAAAGCACCGTGGCGCCAAAGACGGGTGACGAGCCTGCAAAGAATTTTGAACGTAAGAGTGAACCCGTCAGTTCAAAACCCTCAACACCACAAAAAGGCGGCGACGCGATGGGCCAGGGACACCAGGCTGCCGGTGGTCCAGGGGCGTCTGCTCAGGGTGGAACAAAGCCTCCGCCGATGCTGCCGCCAAACATTGCTTACGATCTTTCGCTGCAACATCCGCGCTCAGTTTTTCAGCTTCTGAAGCAGCAGTATTCGCGCTACACGCCGGAAATGGTTGAGCGCATTACCGGCATCCCGAAAGATCAATTTCTGAAAGCTGCGGACTTGTTCACGTCTATTCGTAAAGACGGTGACATGAAGAAAGCGGCAACGATTATCTACGCCGTCGGCTGGACGCAACACACATTTGGCACGCAGATCATTCGCACCGCCGCGATCCTGCAATTGCTGCTCGGAAACGTCGGACGTGCGGGTGGTGGCGTAAATGCTTTGCGCGGGCACTCCAACATTCAGGGCGCCACCGATATGGGCGGCGTGTTCGACATTTTCCCGGGCTATCTGAAAATTCCGCAGCCATCGGACACAGATCTCGCAACGTTCCTGAAGCACACAACGCCGACTGTGTCGAAGCCAAACGAGTGGGACTCGTACAACTACTGGTCCAACACGCCGAAGTTTATGGTCTCGTTCCTGAAGTCTCTCTACGGCGATGCGGCAAAGAAGGAGAATGATTTTAACTATGCGTATCTGCCGAAGATCGATCGCAAGTTCTCATGGACTGAGATGTGGGACGAGATGTACGCCGGCAAAGTCAAAGGTCTGTTTGCTTTTGGCATGAACGGTGTCGCCATCGGTCCGAACTCGCGCAAGAACATTGAGGCCTTGAAGAAGGCTGACTTCCTCGTTGTTTGCGATCTCTACCCGGAGGAGACGGCGGAGTTCTGGAGAGCGCCGGGCACCACCACCGATCAGATGAAGAATATTCAGACGACGGTCTATCGTCTGCCAGGCGCTGGTTTTGCTGAAAAGGATGGAACGTTCGTTAACTCTGCGCGCTGGTTGCAATGGAAATACGTCGCCGTGCCGCCGCCGGGGAATGCGAAGGTCGATCAGGAAATCCTTGCGCGCATCTTTTTGAAAGTTCGTGAGCTTTATCAAAAGGAAGGCGGTAAGTTTCCGGATCCGATCGTCAATCTCAGTTGGTCCTATACAACGCCTGAGAATCCGTCACTCGCGGAAGTCGCAAAAGAGATCAACGGCAAAGCACTCGCCGATCTAACCGACCCAACCCAGCCTGGAGTAACGATCAAAGCCGGACAACAGCTTCCCGGATTTGCCTGGCTGAAGGACGACGGCACTACTGCGTGCGGTAACTGGCTCTACTCGGGTTCCTGGACAGAAGCCGGCGCGCAAATGCAGCGACGAGGTACTGACGATCCATCGGGGCTCGGAATCTATCAGAACTGGGCCTGGTCGTGGCCGGCGAATCGTCGAGTTATGTACAACCGTGCGTCATGCGATCCGTCGGGCAAGCCGTGGGACATGGAGCGACGGCAGATTTGGTGGAACGAAGCGCAACAGAAATGGGTAGGCAACGACGTTCCCGATTTCAAAGCCGACTCGAAACCCTCGGATCACATGGGTCCATTCATCATGAATCCCGAAGGAGTGGGCCGCATCTTTGCACCACTCGCGGCGTTTGCTGATGGGCCATTTCCGGAACACTACGAGCCCGTAGAGAGTCCGATCGCAAACCCGTTGCATCCGCAACAGTCGAACAATCCGGTCGCGAAGAAATTCAGTTCTGACCTCGATAAGTTCGGCACGCCGGATCAGGGGTTCAATATCGTCTGCACCACGTATCGACTTACCGAGCACTATCACTATTGGACCAAGAACAATCCGATGAACGTGCAACTCGTGCCGGAACCATTTGTCGAAGTCCCGGCACAACTCGCTGACGAGATGGGAATCAGGGGCGGTGAAAAAGTGAAGGTCACCAGTGCTCGCGGGCATTACATCGGCAAAGCGATGGTCACGAAACGAATCAAGCCGATGATGATCGACGGCAAGAAGACGTATCAGATCGGCATACCGATTCACTGGGGTTATCGCGGCATCGCCGAAGACGAAGGTAAGACGGCGTTGTTGCCTGCGAATCAATTATCGCCGGCTGCGATCGATCCCAACGCGTACACACCGGAATTCAAAGGTTTCCTCGTGAAGATTGAAAAGGCATAGAGATCATGGCTAATCCACGCACCTTTCAGATTCAGGAAATCTCGGCGCATCCCGGTCCGGTGCCGGGGCAGGGAACTCGCCGAGAAGAAGAAGTGTGCAAGTACGTCGACGTGACCACTTGCATCGGCTGCAAAGCATGTGAAGTAGCCTGCGTTGAATGGAACGATCATCCGTTTCGCGAGACGACTTTCAACGATACTTACCAGACGATGCCCACTACCGAGTGGAACTACTACAACCTGATCAAATTCGCTGAGGACGAACGCGACGGCAACTTGATGTGGCTGTTACGGAAAGATCAATGTCTGCACTGCGCCGATCCTGGCTGCTTGCGAGCTTGTCCGGCTGATGGCGCCATCATCAAATACGAGAACGGCATCGTCGACTTTCAGCAGGAGAATTGCATCGGTTGCGGTTACTGCATCTCAGGTTGTCCTTTCGATATTCCGAAGTTTCATCCAAAGACGAAGAAAGTTTACAAGTGCACGCTTTGTTCTGATCGCGTTGGGCAAGGTCTCGAGCCTGCGTGCGTCAAGGCGTGTCCGACCGGATGCTTGAAGTTTGGAACCAAGTCGGACATGGTCCAAATTGCCGGCTTGCGTGCACAGCAACTGCGTGACGTTTCGGGTTTCAGCGATGCCGGAGTTTACAATCCGACGTCGATCGGCGGCACGCACGTGATCTACGTGCTGCACGACATCAAGCGACCCGAGCGATACGGTTTGCCCGCGAATCCGGTCATACCTCCCAGCTACACTTATTGGAAGTGGTTGGCAAAACCCACGGGGTTATTGCTGGGTTTACTGGGCATTGGCGCAGTTTTCTTTCACCGAGTTTTTTATGGACCAAAACTGCCACAACCTGAGCCGCCGGTAGTTGAAACCGGTCCGAGCGAAGAGATCGAAGCCGGTCGAAGGGAGACGCCGTGAGCACGAGAGCAAAAAACTTCGACGAAAAGGCTCGTGGTGAATTTGCTCGGATTGGCACCACGCGTGTTCGACGCGGCGAATTGTTGCGTCATCCTGTTTACACGCGCTTCCTGCACTGGTCGGTCGCCATCTTCTTTATTCTCTCGCTGCTCACCGGATTCGCAATTTACACACCGTGGCTCTTTCACTGGATCACGCCCGTCTTCGGTGGTGGTCCACGAACGCGCTTGCTTCATCCATGGTTTGGGTTGCTGTTTGAGGTCTTCTTCTTTTTCCAATTTCTCAACTGGGTGACGCCGATGGCGTGGCGTGAAGCGGATCGCCGTTGGATGAAACGTTTGCGACAGTACGCCACGAATGAAGAACGATACGAAGCTGACGACGTCGGATTTTTCAATGCCGGCCAGAAGCTTTACTTCTGGGCGATTGTAGTGAGCGGCATTCTGTTTTTGATCACCGGATTGTTGATGTGGTTCGACAACCTCGTGGGACGGTGGATCATTGCGGTGAGTTATGTGATTCACGATCTGGCCGCGCTCTTGATGTTGGCCGGCTTCATTATTCACGTCTACGAAGGCACGGCCCAGCAACCGGGCACATTTCGATCGATGATCGACGGCACAGTCACGGAGAGCTGGGCCTGGACACATCATCCTGCCTGGTATCGCGCTGCAACTGATAGCCACAAAGAAGCACAAAAAGAACAAGAGTAGGTTTTGTGCCTTTTGTGCTTTTTTGTGGCAGAAAGGAACTGGTCATGCGTCTTCTTCTATTGGTCATTATTACTCTGGGAAACGCGCTGGTTGTTTTTGCCCAAACTGATCCGCTGGTTCGCGTGCTTCAATCCAAAGGTGTTTTGACAGAAGCCGATGTAAAGGCAATTACTACCAATGCTACACCTGAAGAACAACGAGATCGATTGGCAGTGATGTTGCGCGACAAAGGCGTGATCTCAACTTCGGATTTCGAATCACTACACGCGTCGCCAGTCGCACAGCCAGTCTCGTTGCCCGCCGCGCCAAAGCCACAATCAGCTCCCGCGCCAACGATCGCCGCTGTTGCACCTGTTCGACTACTTGGCATCGATGTCCCGAAACGCGAAGGACTGATTCCCGATATAAAACTTGGCACCGGCGCGCGCTTAAAGCTCTACGGTATCTTCAAGACGAGCATCATTCACGATTCGTCGTCGCCACAGGGAAATGATTTTCCCTTGCCGTTGCTTGCCGCCGACACTGGTCCAAACAATTCACCGGAATTTCACGTGCGCGCCCGCGGACTGCGACTCGGAGCAAACTTCGAATGGCTTGATCCCGCGCCGAAGACGACGATTACCGGAAAGATTGAGTTTGACTTCGAAGGCGACTTCACGCGCGTCAACAATCGTAACGTGTCGTCGATTCGATCGAGCCAGCCGTCGCTGCGTCTCGCCTGGGTAAGAATCGATCGCCGCTTCAGTGACAACAACAGCGCCTTTGTTTTGTTTGGACAGGACTGGTCGCCGTTCGTCTCGTCGACGATGCCCAACATGATCGAGAACACCAACTTTGGTGGCATTGGTTATGGCGCTGCTTACACGCGAATTCCGCAGGCGAGGTTTGGCTTCAATCACAAGTTCGGCGGCTCGCGCGATTTTCAATTCGAGCCGGAGATCGCGATCGTGTTGCCGGCTTTTGGAGATCTGCCGGCCGATGTCGCCAATCAATTGGCGTTTGGTGAACGACAAGGCGCAGACTCACAGCGGCCGGGAGTCCAGGGCCGCGCGGTGTTTCAGTGGCAACTCGACAGGTCTGCAAACGTCAGTCCGGCACAATTGATCTTCAGCTTCGAACACGCGCGACGAACTGCGATCGTTACGGCCGCAAACGTTCCTGCAGTGTTCAAGGCAGCGTTTCCCAGTGGCGCGGAAGTCAGCAGCAACAGCAATGGATACTCAGCCGAGTTTCAACTGCCAACACATTTCGTTACTCTCGTCGGAAAGTATTACGCCGGTTCCGATCTTCGTTTCTTTCTCGCCGGACAATTACTCTCCAACTTTAACGACACTGCAGGACTGACAAACATCGCGACCGTGGCTTCGATCGACGGAGCCTCGTCAGTCGTCTTTGGATTGGACAACGGCATTCCTGTTGTGGCGCCACAGCGACCCGTGCGTGCTCAGGGTGGTTTTGTTCAACTCGGATTTCCGTTGTCGCGCATCTTCGACGCCGATCCGAAGGGCCGCAACGCTAGTTGGACCGCGTTCCTTTATTACGGTGCTGATGGAGTTGCGGCTCGTGACGCGCGCCGATTCGGTTTGCGCGGCATTCGCAGCGATCTCTTCTCGGGTAACATTCAATACAAGTGGAACCAGTGGGTGACGTTTGCATATGAGGAGGGTTACTATCGCACGCGCGCGGATTCTCGCACGGGGCTGTTGCCGCTGTTTCGGGGAATCCCCAGTTACACTACACACAACATCAGGTCGGAGTTTGCGGCCATCTTTACATTCTAAATTTGCGGAGGTTTTGAAGCATGGCACTCAGTTTCGCAACCGATATTCGGCCCCTTTTTCGGGACACACCCGACGTCGAAGAGATGAAGCATTTCGGCTTAGACCTCTCGTCTTACGACGAAGTCAAACAACAGGCTGCGGGAATTCATGAGCGTTTGGAAGACGGCAGCATGCCATGCGATGGACCCTGGCCGGACGAGCAGGTGTCGTTGTTCAAGCGCTGGATGGATGAAGGCATGGCGCCTTGAGCGTTGAGTTTATGGAATACGAATATAGCGATCGACGATGCTGACGTTCCGCTTGCTACGTCTCACATTTTCCAGCATCTCGTAAAGACGTATGCGAGCGAAGTAAACAAGCTTAATTCTCGCATTCGGGAAAACAGAACAAACAATAAGCCCTACCACAAATTACTCGCGTCTGGTCCGTGGTTGGGCTCGCGGGTTTTTTGTTTACTTGCCCCGAGCAAACTCACTATACGCGCCCTGAAAATATAGTCTTTCCTCATTCGCCGAAACTGTTGGGAATTTGAAGCTTTATACTGCGGGCTGAGCAGCTCAATAGTTATTAGTCCCACCGGAACCAAAAAGAAAACTGAGCCTGCGACCCACATCATCGCGCCTGCAGCCGCCTGGTCTGCGAGCGGGGTTAGACTGCTGATGCGCGGCACTGTCGCGTAAGTCGGATAGACCACGCGCTCGTAGAAGACGAGAAAAGCTGAGAGTGCGGTGTTTTGAAAATCTGCCAGAAAGAGGTAAGGGAGGAGCATCCAGCGCGGCGTGCGAGCGACCCAGGGGTAAGGTTGAATGATGGGCCACCAGAAGAGCAGCGCCGCACTCAGAAACGAGACGTGTTCCAGCTCATGCCAAAACGGAGATCGGAGCGCGAGTTCATACAGCGCCGGAAGATGCCACCCCGTATTGATTGTGATAAAGGCCGACCAGCAGAAGATAGGGTGTGACACGAAACGAGCCACGCTTCGCAGAGCAGGAGACGAGAGAAACGGTCCGACGACATAGATCGAAAGATCGCGAGGGAGCCCGGAAAGAAGCGGCAGGTATGGAGCGCCAAACAGAATTAGTGGAGGCGCGACCATCATCAACAACAGGTGCTGAATCATGTGAACGGTCAACAGCCATCCAGCAAATGCGTGCAGTGGCGAGCATAGTGCGAAGACAATAGTGATTAGCCCGGCGAAGAACGCCGAGAGCTGTAAGAAGCCGAAGCGTTCTGGAGCCCGTCGATATAGTTGCAACCACCCACGCGCATAAAGGACACCGAAGGTAGCGGTTGGCATCAGCACCCAGGGGTTGAGTTCCCAGGAACTAAAAATCGCGTTTGAGATCGTCTCCATCGCTACCTTTGATTGCGAAGCGTTATCGGATGACCTTGTCAAGGAGCATGAAGAGATAGAGCAGCGGCAGATAAATCACCGACGCGTGCAGGAGCCGTTTGGCCGCGAGCTTCGACGCAGATAGAGATGCCTGATAAGCGAAAGGATAAAAGCAAATGCCGAGAATTATCGCCGCCACCAGGTAGAGCATTCCCGTGTGTGCAATAACGGTGAGCAGCACGCTGGCGATGATTAATAGGTGGGTGAAAATTAATATGAGCTGTGAACTGTTTTTATCATTTGTATCGATCGTTGGCAGCATGAGCATTCCGGCGCGTTTGTAGTCTTCCCGGTAGAGCCAGCCGATCGCAAAGAAGTGTGGGAACTGCCAGAGGAAAAGGATGGCGTACAGGCCCGCTGCCTCGAGAGTGAGACTGTTTGTCGTTGCAGACCACCCCATCAATACCGGCGCCGCGCCCGGAAAGGCGCCGACGAACGTGCAGAGCGAGGTCTTTGTTTTTAAAGGCGTGTAAATGAAGAGGTAGGAGATTAGCGTCAACAGGCCCAGGAGGGCAGTCAACGTGTTAAGCAATAGAAATACGTAGAGCAGTCCGGCGGATGACACCGCGACGCCGAAAATGAGTGCTTGACGTGCTGTTAGATCTTTCGCCGGCAGAGGACGCCTGGCCGTGCGTCGCATTCTGCCGTCAAGGTGGCGCTCGAGATACTGATTCAGTGCGGACGCCCCGGCCGCGAGCAGACCTATTCCCACCACGGTGTGAACGAGCACCATGATTCGCAACGACTCAGCCGCCATCAGTGAAGCGACGCCCGCCGAGATCATAACCATGAAGGTGATCTCCGGCTTCGTAAGAACGATGAAAGCTCTTGATGAAGAAGAAATTTCTCGTCTTTGCATGAGAGATCCCTTCGTTAAAATTTCGTGGCTGGCACTCATAGTTATTTCCGGACCAACGCACTTTGTGACGCGTCGCGCGCTGGTACTTCTTCGGGTTTGTGTAGCGTTCGCATGAAAGAGACCAGTGCCGCAACTTCCGCAGGACTCAAGTTCTTGCCGTAGGCAGGCATGTTGCCACTGCCCTGAATCACCTGCCGCACCAGTTGGTCTGAGGTAAGGCGGGTCGCGACACTGTCGAGCGCCGGTCCGCGCCAGCCTCCTGCGCCACCGACGCTGTGGCAGTTGACGCATTGCTTGTTATGGAAAACGAGAGCGCCTTGCCGTTCCAGTGGTGAACGTCCTTCCAGATAATTCGTGGGCATCGCCGCGCTGGTCCACGCTTCCATCTTTGGCGACCACGGCGCGTAAGTGCCGAGATAATTGAACGCGCCCAGCACTATTAATATAAGGAGCACGCTCAACACTGCGACCGGCCGGCGGCGCGGACTCTTCTCGCCTGTGTTGGATATGAACGGAACGGCGAAGAGTATGCCTATGACAACGAACGGGGCCGTCAGCATGACCACCGTTTCCATATAGTCCGGCATCAACGACAACACGCCATACAGCCAGAGAAAAAAGAAATCGGGTTTCGGGGCGGTGTTGATCTGGGTGGGATCGGGGACGCCGTGCGGACCTTCCGGACCGAAGTAGGCAGCGCAGAAAACGATCGCCAGCAGCACGAGGCCGCTGAAAATCAGATCCTTGCTGATCGCCTTCGGGAAGAAGGGAACGCCGTTCTGCTTAAGCTCCGCTTCGTATTCCTCGGCGTAGGTTTCTTTCTTAACTACCTTGCCGGGAACCGGATATTCGTTGATTCCTTTGCTAAGCACCAACCGGAGGTGCAAGCTGACGATAGCCAGGATGGTTCCCGGGATGACGAACACATGCAGGGTGAAAAAGCGCGAAAGAGTCTCGCCGGCGATGATTGGACCACCAAGCATCATATGAACAATTGCCGGACCCATGAAAGGCACACGGCCGGCCATGGCCGCGCCAATTCCAAGGCCCCAGTAGGCATCCTGATCGAAACGCAACACCTGGCCAGTGAACGCCATACCGAGGGTGCAGAGCAGCAGTACGACACCCGAAATCCAGGTCAGCTCGCGCGGGTATTTGAAAGCGCCGAAAAGAAAGACCTGGATAAGATGGGCCAACATGATCCCGACCATGAAGTTTGAGCCCCAGTTGTGCATGGCGCGCAGAAACCAACCAAGCTGCTGTTGATAGTTGAGGTACTCCAGACTGGTGTAAGCCTGGGCCGCGGCAGGCACATAGAGCAGTGCGAGGCAGATTCCGGTCACGATCTGGATCATGAAGCAGAGCAGGGTGCCGCTGCCGAAGACATAAAACCAACTGCCTGAGGTGCGCGGCACCCGATGGCCCGCGGTGGCGGCGAAGATCTTGCTGAGATAGACCCGATCGTCAATCCAGAGCGCTACTTTTCGCAATCTCTCAATCATCACTCGTTCCTCGTCTACCGCTCCCGGTGCTGACTTTCAAGCCGGCTGATTCAGTGTCGGAAGCTGGCCGCCGTGTATCCATAGTTGTCCGTTTTCGATCTTGTATTTGTATTCATAGAGTCCCCGCGGCGGCGGTCCGGATGCGTGTGAGCCGTCTTCGTAGAAAGCGCCTCCGTGACACGGACACATGAATAAGTGCGACTCCTGAAACCAGCGCACGGGACACCCGAGGTGCGTGCAGTTGATCGCAAAGATTTGAAACTTTTCTCCTTCCGTCCGCCGCACCCAGCAGGGAATGTCGGCTGTCTGGCCGTCCCACGGGCGTGTGTACGGATTGCGAAATTTCGCCATGCGCGTCTGGTTCTCAGGGAAAGTGTTGAGCGAGCCAAGCGCTATCCATGAGGTGAACCCGCCATCGTTACGGAAGGCTGACAGCAGATAGCCGAGCACCGGCACACCCACAAACACGCCGGCAATTCCGTTCAGCAGGAAACCGAGCTTGAGCAGAAAAGCGCGTCTCGGCATCTCTTTCGTTAATGGCGCCGGGGCTCCAATGATCTTCGAATCAAACTCTTCGACTGCCATGCTCTCTTTGCCTCCATCAGTTCTTTCGATGTGACGCGATCCAGGCGACGACCGCATCGATCTCTGGCTGCGTCATGGGGTGACCGGGAAGATTCGAACGCCAGTCAGGTTTCCCTAAATCTGCTCGGCCCACCACTACCGTCGTGCGCAAACCCTGATCGCTAATCAAGTTCAGGAAGTTCGGATCGACGATTGATCCGGCGGAGCCGCCGGCGCCATCTGGCCCATGACAACTGGAACAATAAGTTTGATAAACATTCGCCCCATTGACAGTGCTGTCAGAGCCGGACGCGGTATAGCTTGGGAGCGGTACTCCGTTTAACGTGTACGACTTGGCCCACGCGGCTCGCATTCCCGAAACGAGCAACTCGATTTGACGATCGGTCAGCGTGCCTCCAGCCGATTGCGAAAACGCGGGCATGTTCGTGCCATTTCTGCCTTGCGAGATCACATGTTTGAGGGCGTCGTCCGGGATGAACGACAGATACAGCGAATCATTAAGTGAGCGGGCCGCGCCCAGCTTGCCGTCGCTGCCGTGACAACCGGCACAGTTCTGTGTGTAGAGTTCACTGAAATCAGAAACATCCGCAGGTGCGCGCCAGCGATCGGCTTCGGTTGGCTTACCCGGTAACCGGGCACTGCAACCCATCAGCAAAAAGAGAGAGATGATGCCGGCCAGTCCCTTCATTTATTGCTCCTCTCCCGGCATCAATCCGGGCGCCTCTATTCCCGCTCGTGCCGCCAGTGGCCAGGCCTGCGAAGTTTCAACCGATTTTGAGTGCGCGACGATGTAGCCGGTAATCAAGCCGTAGGCGACTTGTGATGCAATGAACCAGCCCCATGCAATCTTTGCGTTGAGTGCGGGATTGATCAGGTCCAATGTTGAGGCGATCAAAGCGGTCCACAGAACAGGCGCCAGAAAGCTGCCCCAGAACGCGGTGAAGCGTGACGGCATCATCGGCAGGATCGCCGCAAAGAGTAAGCCCACGAACAACGAGACTACGAGGTGGATTATTAGTGCGACTATGAATCCCGAAGTTTGGAAAGTGCTCAACACCTCCGGTCCTGCATTAGTTAACGATGGCAGCGCCGCCGCGGCGAGCAGGTTGACGGGGTACCAAATGCTTCCTTGCGTTATGAGTCCATAAAGGCAGGCAATAATGGCCATGCCGGCGCCTCCGACAGCGCCGGCAAACAAGCCCGCCGAGTATGGATGAACCGCTACCGGAATGAAGACGCGATGACCTTCGGAGCCGGGTTGCAGGTGGTCCACCCTGCGACTGGAGCGCGGCACCGGCACAGCCCGTAGATCTATTGCAACCAACTCCTCTTGTGGTACTGGAAACACATTACGAAACCACCCGACAGCCCCGCGCAACAAAACCAGCAGCCCGATGACACTAACTGCCAAACTAGTCACCAGGCCGGCGAAGATGAGAGCAAGACCGAAGGCGGTGACGAAGGGCCACGGTGTTGGGGCGGGCACTGCGATGATGTCCCCGGCTTTGTTCGCTCGCTTGGTTTCTGACCGCATCACTTTCTCCAAACACCTCAACGGCTAATGACATACACGACCGTGAATACGATTACCCAAACTGCGTCAACGAAGTGCCAGTACCACGAGACCATTTCTATCCGCCCGTGCTGCGCCGGCGTTACGAGGCCGCGAAAACTAAAAAACAGGACCAGGGTCAGCAGGCACAAGCCGGCGATAACGTGGCTGGCGTGCAGTCCGACCAGCGAATAGAAAGTTGTACCGAACAAGTTGGTGCTGATGGTCAGGTGATCAATCGTGATGAGTCTGTGCCATTCAATCGCCGTCGCGCCCAGGAAGAGGGCCGCGAGTAATATCGTGATGGTCCACCAGAGTTGAAAGTACCTGCGATGCTGCCGGCGGAGGGCGCGCTCGGCCAGCATGATCGTCAAGCTGCTGCCGAGCAAACAGATGGTTGGAATGACTGGTGTCTCCAAAACCTCACGCGGAGTCGGACCGGTCAAGCTCTTGCCGAGATAAAAGAGGTAGGCGGCCACGAAGATCGAGAAGAGTCCTGTCTCCGTCAGAATCAGACAGACGATTGCCACCTTCCGGCTCGAGGGCAGGCTCCAGTCGCTCGCTGCTGAAGTCAGGGGCAAAGATGCATCGTTGATCATCGATTACGCTCCTTCACTCCGGCGTCACTCGTACTGCCAATCCGGATCTTCCGGATGTTTCAGATCCCATAGCGGACGACGGCTGCGCACTTCGGGTTTAGTGGCAAAGTTATATTCGGCCGGTGGCGAAGATGTGGTCCATTCGAGTGTCCATGCATCCCATGGATCATTACCGGCCAGTTTGCCTTGCTTCGCCGAGCGAACGAGGTTGATGACAAAACAGAGAATGCCCGCCGCTTGCAGGACCGCTCCAATCGTGGTGACGAAGTTGAGCGTGTCCCAGCCGCGTCCGGCGTCATACGTGAAAATGCGTCGCGGCATCCCGAGCAGGCCGGGGAAGTGCATCGTGTCAAAAGTCACGTGGAAGCCGATGACGAATAGCCAGAAATGCCAGAGTCCGAGCCGGCGGTCGAGTAGACGTCCAACGGCTTTTGGATACCAGTAGTAAATGCCTGCGAACATGCCGAAGAGGAACCCGCCCACGAGCGTGTAGTGAAAGTGCGCGACGACGAAGTAGGAATCCGTGAGTTGCCAGTTCAGAGGCGCAACGCCCAGCATCATGCCGGTCAGACCCGCGATCAAAAATTGAAAGAGAAAGGCGATGCAGAAAAGCATCGGCAGATCGAAGCGGATCCGGCCGCCGAACATCGTGCCCAGCCAGTTGAAAATCTTGATACCCGTGGGCACGGCCACCATAAACGTCGAAATAGCAAAGAAGGTGTTGCCGACCGAAGTCATCCCAACCGAGAACATGTGATGCGCCCAGACGCTGGTACTGATGAGACCGATCATTACGGTCGCCCCGACCATGACGGGGTAGCCGAATATTGGCTTGCGCGAGAAGACCGGGACGATCTCCGACACGCACGCGAATGCCGGAATAATCAGGATGTAGACTTCAGGATGGCCAAAGATCCAGAAGAAGTGTTGCCAGATCACGGCGGAGCCCCCCGCCTGTGTGTCGAAGAAATGCCCGCCCAAATAACGATCGATCAGCAGCATGATCTGCGCCGCCGAGAGCGCGGGAAGCGCCAGTAAGATCATGAAGTTCACGACGATCATCAACCAGACGAGAAGCGGCATGCGCATCAACGTCATCCCTTTGCAGCGCAGCGAGACAGCGGTCGCGATCACATTAATGGCTGAGACCGTGCTGCCGATGCTCGTCAGCAGCAGGCTGAGAATCCAGTAGTCTGTGCTGTGTCCGCGTGAGAAGGCTGGGCCAGTGAGTGGTGCGTAAGCAAACCATCCGACGTCCGGCGCTGAGCCGTGACCCGCGAGTCCCGGTGCGCCCAGGTAACTGAAGTAAAGCAGCAGCCCGCCGAAGAGATACATCCAGTACCCGAAAGCATTCAGGCGCGGGAAGGCCATATCGCGTGTGCCAATCATCAGCGGCACGAGATAGTTGCCGAAGCCCGAGACCAGGGCCATACCCACCAGAAAGACCATCGAGGTCCCGTGCATGGTAAAGAAACGATTGAAGACATCCGGTTCCAGGAACGTGTTATTTGGGACGGCGAGCTGCAGGCGAATCGCCAAAGCCAGCAGCCCGGCGACCAGCAGGAACCCAACGGCTGTGCCGACGTACATCAAGCCCAGCTTCTTGTGGTCCACCGTGACCACCAGACCGTGCAATCGATCAACGAGTGAATTACCCGGTGCGCCGCTGGTTGTTAGCGCGATTTCCTGAACTGCCATCTCGGCTTCCTCTCTTACTTGAGTGTCTGCAAGTAAGCGACGACCTGGTCTACCTCTGCATCAGTCAATTGCATGTTGGGCATCAAACAGCCCACCTTGATCTTTTGCGGATCACGCACCCAGAGGCGCAAGTTGTTTGTGGTATTAGTCGCTGCACCCGCTGCCAGTGTTTCGCGGCTCATCAAGTGAGTGAGATCGGGGCCAAACTTTCCTTGTGCTGACGTGCCTTTAATGGTGTGGCAATTGACACAGGAGTTGGCGAAGAAGACGTGGCCATTCTCAGTTACGTTCGTCGCTGCCGCAGCCGGCTGTTGTTGCTGGCGCACCCATCTTTCAAATTCATCCGGTTGATCCACGACGACGCGAATCAACATGCGCGCGTGCTGTGTGCCGCAGTACTCAGCGCAATTACCCGGATATGTGCCGGGCTTAGTGGGTTCGATCCACATGAGATTTTCACGATTGGGAATGAGATCGGTCTTGCCCGCCAGTTGGGGTACCCAAAAGCTATGAGCGACATCCGCAGACTGTAGCTTGAGGAACGTGGGCTGGCGTTTGTTGTCATCGCTCGCCGGCAGGTGCAGTTCGTTGGCCGTGACGATACCCAGCGCGGGGTAACGTATCTCCCACCACCACTGATGGCCGATCACAGTGGCTTGGACGGCGCTGGGCGGTGCCTTGCGGTTCTGTATGTTGGCGATCGTGCGCGCTGTTACCAGCATCAGCACAAACACGATCAAGATCGGCAGCACTGTCCAGGCAAGTTCGATCTGGTTACTGCCGTAGACCTGCGGTGGCTCACTCAATTCATCTCCGGCCCGGTGTCGGAAGCGAATGATCGCATAGACGAGCAGACCGGCGACGACAACGAAGATCACCGCGCAGATTGTCAGCACGAGGACCGACGTCTCTTTAATCTCTTGAGCTGGTTGCGACAGCGGCCGGAGAATGCTGGTCACACGGTCAATATCTGCCAACACTGGATTAACCTGCCCCGCGCCGATCACGCCTGCAAACGCGAGCACGAAGAGCAAGCTGGCTCGAAGGATTTTCTGATGAGCTTGCCGCATGGAAGGACATACTGGAGAAGGCGCGGTGGGACCGTCTTTCGTCTCGTTTGCACGAGTTTCTGGATTGTGCTCATTTTTTGCGCCCACTCAGTGACGAATGGCATGGGCCGTACCAAACGAATTACCTGTGGAATGCGCTAAATCACGTACTGAATTGAAAACTTGCGGACGGTGTGCCGGATTTGACGGGTTGAACTGAGGACGATATAGGCCATTAGCCGACAGTATCCGTGGTTTTGATCCGGTGTTATCTGTGTTGAAATTTTCCGCAAGATTCCACTTGACACTATCCTGACTACAAATGCTCAATCAAAGCGACCATAATCTGCCTTGGGGGAAACTACGATGGTGCCAACAATTTCTCGAGACGAGTTGAAACGGAAGATCGATCTCAAAGATCATTTCTTGCTGGTCGAAACCCTGCCGGCCACCGCTTATCATCACGCGCATCTGCCGGGCGCGATCAATCTGCCATCCGATCAGATAGAAATGCTCGCGCCCCAACTATTGCCTGATAAGCAGGTCGAAATCGTGGTCTATTGCGCCAGTCCGACTTGCCATGCGTCGGAGAATGCTGCCCGTGAATTGGCAGCGATGGGATATACGAACGTCCGCGACTATGCTGAGGGAAAGTCTGATTGGGTCGAAGCAGGTTTACCGACAGAGAGCGAACACAAGCATTAGCTGTTCCTTCAGCCGATCGCTGACCACAACTCACTATCAGTACTACGAGCCGTCTGCTGGTCCTTTCGCCGTCTGGTGTGGATCATTGTTTTCAGTCGGATGATGGTGAAAGGTATCCTCTTCCAGAGTATCCTCGCCGGGGTCATCCGTTGTTATCAGTAATTCCAGATCTTTTTCGCTCATTTGAACCTCCTAATACTGCCGTCGCCGTACAAACAACCAAGGATCGTTTCTCAGGGAGTTGCTCCCAGCACACCGCACCATTCGATCGTCAACGATCCCGGCAATGACTCGAAAAGTAATTCATCAACGTAACACCAGCCCCACTCTTCATCCGGTTCAAAGGATTTTACTAACGGATGATTCGTTGCATGAAAATGCTGAGCCGCGTGTTTGTTCTTTGAGGCGTCGCAACAACCCACGTGACCGCAGGTGACGCAAAGCCGTAAGTGAAGCCATCGGTCACCAGTTTTTAAACACTCTTCACAGCCGTTCGGTGTCTTCGGCGTAACATTGTCAAATGCAGACGCATGCGAACAGCAGTTCATTTTAGAAATCCTCCTGATGTTAGTGAAGTCATTAGAGCGCTACGGATTTGGTTCGTTTTACGGAAACACGCGCGTCGATCCAATCGATGATGTCTGCCATCACGATCTTCTTATCAATATCATTCAGCAGATCGTGATAGTGTCCCTCGTAAAGTTTCAGAGTTTTGTCCGTTGAGCCGGCAGTATCGTAAAAGAACTGGCTACCGCTCGGGTTCGTCGCCTTGTCATCTGTGCCGTGCAGAATGAGTACGGGAAGTTTGATAAGGGGAAATTCTTTATTCAGCCGGCTGGCGGCATCTATTATCACCTTCGACGTCTGCGCCGGCTGCGACTCGCCCTGAATCAGCGGGTCATTGTTCATTGCATCAACCACCAGCGGATCGCGGGAGAAGACTTCATTTTTCAACGGGAAGACATGCGTGTGCGGCGTGATGTAACTTAATCCCTTGATAAACAAGAGAGCGATCTCGGGCACCGGCAGATCGTATGCGAAGCTCTCGCAGATTAATCCATCGATCTCCGACTGATGGTCGAGCGTATAAACGCACGAAACGACACCGCCTACGCTGTGACCCATAACGAACACCGGCAGACCCGGATTTTCCGATTTCGCGATTCCGACTAGTGTCTCCACGTCGTCGGTATAATCTTCCATCTTTTCAACGTAGTAGCGCTCACCTTCGGAGCGGCCACGCCCGCGCAAATCGATCGCATAAGCCGCCAAATCATTCGCTGCGAATTGCTCGCCGACCCACAGATATTGCCCGCTATGCGAATTAAGCCCCGGGACGATAACGACCACGCCGCGTGCTTTCTCTTCGGGCTGCCACGAGCGGGTAAAAATTTTCAGTCTGCCGCCCCCTGCGAAAGTTGATTCCTTCATTTCTTCAATCTCCTTAGTCAGCAATGGTGTTTGTTTGCGGTTCGGTTGATTTCATTCCTGCGCCGGCACTAACACGGGAGCGCCCTTGTCCTTTATGAAAAACACGATGAACTTTGCGGGCTTGGTACTGCTTGCGTTCCTACCCACGACATGAACATCGTCAGGGCCTTCATAAAATGTCTGGCCCGGTGTCAGCGTCACTTCCTTTCCACCTTTTACCTGCATGATTATCGAGCCTTCCAGCACATAGATGAACGCATGCGCATTGTGCCGGTGGATGGGATCCACACTGCCCGGTGGATATTCGACTGTGATCATTAAGACTTCTTTGCCAGGAAACTCCGGCAAATCTTTCGAGGTAAGTGGTGTCACTGCGGCGTGTGGGGTCTTACTGCCGGCGGGCTCCTGGGCCATCAACGCGCCTGGCATCAGAAATAGCAGTGCGAGCATTAATGTTTTGTGTTTCATGATTAACCTCTCGTTTGTTAAATCGTTTTCACTCCTTGAACGGGGAGTTCAGCAAATAGTCAACCGTCGACGCGGCCTTGTAGCCAGGCACAAAGCGCTCGCCAAAATCGCGGGCGAAGTTGTCGTACGTTGTCGTCGGGCGTGTCTCGACAATGCGGCAGACCGCTCGTGTGAATCGTTCCTTCATTCCCAGCCGTGGAAACTCGGCGACGATCGGCGTCACCTCTGCATCGGTCAGCGCCTCGTAACCGAACCCGCCCCAATCAAGGCCGATGCCCATCGTGGCCAACGCGATCTCTGTCTCTTTGTAGAGTGCGATCGAAACCGTGGAGTTGAGCGCCACTCCATCCCAGATCAACTGAGCTCGACGTTCGTCGATCCCCTCGTTGCGGGCGAAGGCGCGGGCGGCATTCGCGCCCTCCACTTCAAATCGCAGTGGTCCATCGAAGCCCTCGGCCAGACCCAGGTCGTGCAAGATTGTGGTGACAGCCAGAACCTCGCCGTCATGCGCAATCTGTTGGCGTTGTGCGAGCAACGCGGCAAAGAGCCAGGAGCGCATGACGTGATTGAACAAGTAGGGCTCAGACCGATCGCGTGCGAAATCTATGGCCCGAGAAATCAGTGGTGTGTCAGGCACGCGGACACCGGCCAGCAAACGGGTCGCGACTGCGGGTTGCGCTTTCAGGTCTGTTGCATTTGCACTCATTTCACGCGCTCCTCTATCATTTGTGTTTGAGCATTACCCAACCTACGAACTCGACTGCGCGGCTGCGGCGACGCCCGCTTCGACGCGGCCGCTGTCGCCTTCGACAATCACACGATAAGTTTTGAGCGGCTCTGTCGCGGGGCCGCGCAACACCTCACCTGTGCATGCGTTGAATTGCGAGCCGTGCCACGGACACGTTACCGTCGATCCATCGAGTTTGCCTTTGCTCAATGGTCCTTGCCGGTGCGTGCATTTAGCCTGAGTGGCGCAGAAACTTCCCGCGACATTGAATACCGCCGCGTCGCCAACCAGCAAGGCCGATCCAGGTGGCACGTCGCTTACCTTGAATTCGTTTTGTGTGGCAGCATCGATCGAGGCAGTGTTAGCGACTGGAGTCTGCGGGCTCGTGGGGGCGACGTGAATTGAAGGGTCGCGAAGCCAATCTTCGAAGCGGGTCACGGCGAGTTGTGCATTACTCTCCGGCACGAGTGTCCGCTCATCAAGAATTGCGCCGAAGTAGCGCGCCTGCGGATCAGCGACAACCGTGCGCGGATCGTTGCGTGCGCTCAAGCCTTGTTTGATGAATTGGTCGAGACGGAACTGTTCGGGTCCCGCAATTTCAATCGTGCCATTCGTCGGCAATCCGGTAGCGGCATGTAGCACCGCGCAGGCGACATCATTAGCCGCCATCGGTTGGATCAGCACGGGCGCCAGGCGCACCGTATTACCATTGGTGGCTGCGGCGGCAATACTTTTGACGAACTCGAAGAACTGGGTCGCATGGACGATGGTGTAGGGGATCGATGATTCTTTAATCAACTGCTCCTGCGCAATCTTGGCGCGAAAGTAACCACTCTCAGCCAGGCGATCGGTCCCTACTACCGACAGCGCTACGTGATGGCCCACGCCCGCGGCAGCCTCATACGTGAGCAGGTTGCGAGTTGACGTCTCAAAGAAGTTCAGCACCGCGTCGTCTTCGAACGAAGGCGAGTTTGACACGTCAACCACAACCGCGGCGCCCACCAGAACATCGGCGAGTCCTTCGCCCGTAAGAGTGTTGACTCCGGAATCGGGTGAGGCCGGCGCCGCTTCATGGCCGTGTTCCCGAAGTTTGTTCACGAGCTTTGATCCGATAAGCCCGGTGCCGCCGATCACCACGATCTTCATAATTGCCTCCCTAAGAATTCGACCAAACTCAACAAATCTTTTTTGTCGAAAAACGCCGTGCCGCCGGCGTTGTGTGCTGCCTCCCTGGTTCGTTTGTCCGTGTGATTCGAGACAAAGATGATGCTTGCCTCTGCATCCATGCTCTTGATTGTTTGTGCTGCCGTCAAACCGTCAGTTGGTTTCATGAAAATATCCATCAATACCCAGTCCGGACGTTCGCTACGATAAAGCTCAACTGCCGCTGCGCCGTCGCTCGCCTCAATGATTTCAGCAGCGATTTTTTCAACCATACTTTTCAGCAAGCGGCGCATCTCGGCATTGTCTTCGACCAATAGAATCTTCATTTGGGTTGTGGCAGAGTTTGGCAAAGAAACAGACATTTGCCATCGGCAGACTTACTGAATCTTCTACGTAGAACTACTGGTTTTTACGGATAGGGAGATAGGAAGGCTTTGCACAGGAAGTCGACTTGATCCCTGTTGTTTGTTCGGTACGAACTTTGCCCAACATGATGGGCGGACAATGTAAGACTCTCAAAGGAGCCCGGAGTCTCACCGTTGCCTTTATTGGGCTCTTACAAATATCTCAAACGTCTACGCATCGAAGGTGCGAGGAGGTTGTGTAGCAATCCAGGCCAATGAATAGCCAAATTGGCACATTGATTACAGTTGCAGATTGGTCCTTCGATCTGTACAGTTCACACAACGTCTGTTGCGCTTCAATAAACCCGACCCTCCGTTGGAGCAGTCAACAGAATAATTACTCAGACCGCCGCTCTCTATCCGCACTGACAAGATAGTGAGCAACCATTCGGAAGTAGAAAGATAAGAAATTTACATTTTCTACTCGAACGTTGATGATCTCGCTGGTTCTTCTTACTGACTTCAAGAAGGAGGATTAATGCGCCTCAAGCTGGTAGCATTAGCCATTGTGAGCTTTTGGCTGATGTCCGGGCAGCATCCGGCTGCGGGACTACTGCAGAAGCCCGAGAAGAACAAGGATGACGCTGCAATACCCCTGCCGCTAACGTTACGTGGAATTCCAAGCAAACAAATCATTGTAGGCCAGCAGGTGAAGTTTCTACCCGATCTGGCATTACTTGATCAGGACAACCACCAAGTGCGCTTCTATAGCGACCTGATCAAAGACAGAAACGTCCTAATAAGTTTTTTCTACACAACGTGCGGCAGCACCTGCCCGAGGCAGGGAAAAGTCGTTGCTGAACTTCAGAACGAGCTTGGTGACCGGCTGGGCAGAGATATTTTTTTGATCTCAGTCACCATGGACCCGGAAACGGACACGCCTCGGCGCCTCAAAGCCTGGGGTGAGCAACACGGCAGACGAAAGGGCTGGACCCTGGTGACCGGAAGGACGGCTGAGATGCAGAAGCTGGTCGGCCACCTGACCGGCAATCCTCTTGGCCGGCTTGAGACACACGCGCCTTTCATTTATCTGGGCAATGACAAAAAGAACCATTGGATTGCGACTTATGGTCTGTCCGCGCCTAAAACTCTGATGAAACAAATTGAGGAACTGTGATGATGACCGGCACGAGAACGATGATGCGACGACAGACATGTGTTTTCACCCTCTCGCTCATTGCGATGTTGATGTTGGGGGCAAGTTTCATGTCCAGTAACGCTATGCTTTTGCCAGCGCCCACCAATGCCACCATCGTGAATCTGGCCTTGCAGCAGTCTGCGACGCAGTCGTCTACTGATTCGGGCAATAGTGCCGATCGCGCGGTTGATGGGAACAGCGGAACCTTCGCGCAGACAGTCTCTGAAGTCCATGCCTGGTGGCAAGTGGACCTGGGAGAAATCGGCTATGTAGACCAAATACACCTTTCTACGCGGGCTGATTGCTGCGCCAATGAGCTCAGGTTCATTTACGTTTTCACGTCAGAGGTGCCGTTTGTCTCCAATGATATAGATGAGGTACTCATTCAACCTGAAGTAACCAGCTCGTTCGGCCTCTTAATAGGTGGAGGTGAGACCACCACGGAGGATGTGCAGCGTAGCGCGCGGTATGTGCGCATTCAGGTGAGAACTGTATCACCAGCGAGCCTGAATGTTGCCGAAGTAGAAGTCATGGGAATTCGGGTACCGCCGAATAGTCCTAAAGCTACCGGCCAGTGGAGTGTAGTATCGCCTCTTCACAACACTGTGGATGCCGCCCCTGTCGGGCACACATGGGACAGTCTCAGCGTGGTCCATTTGAGTGTGCTGCCAAGCAAAAAACTACTCTTCTGGGGGCGCGATAAACTCCCGACCAACACGGGAACCGGCGGGCAGTTTGACGATGCCCAAGGCAGCACGGATGCATACCTGTGGGACACGACCAAGCAGGATAATGTCAGTACTCCTCAGGACGAGCGGCTCACGCTGATCCGTAATACCACAACCAATCTCTTTTGCGCCGGACATTCGTTTCTGCCGAATGGGAACTTATTTGTTGCCGGTGGTGACAGCATCCCAGTGGATAACCAGGCAGTTCAACGCTTTGACCTGGACGGGCATGGTGTGATTCAGACCAATATTTTCGATTGGAAACAGGAAAAATGGGTCGCTGGTCCGAATATGCGCCAGCCGAGATGGTATCCATCACTTCTCACGTTGAGTGATGGCCAGAGTCTCATCGTGAGCGGCAGTTTTGTTACCTTCAATCAGCCGAACATTACAACATTTAATCAGGATAGTGACACCGAGATACTGGCCCGGGACGGGACTCTGCAAAGAAAAGGTGATTTGCCGGTAACTAATTTGCCTAACTATCCCTTCGCACACCTGTCCCCTGATGGCGCCCCATTTGTCGTATCGGGCACGAGTGGTCAGGTTCTCTTTTACAATCCATCCACCGGTTCCTGGGGAAATGTACAGACCAACCTCGCTCCTGCCGAAAGCCATGATCAGGGAACCTCGGTGATGTATGACCGGGGCAAAGTGATGGTGATCGGTGGACGTGTGAACAATGACGTCAGCCGCAACACGGAAACGATAGACCTCAATGCTGTAAATCCCCAGTGGAGTTCAGCGCTCCCCATGCATTTTGCCAGGTACTATGCCACCTCCGTCCTGATGCCTGATGGCAAGGTGTTCATCATCGGCGGATCGAAGTGTACCGGTGCAAATAATCTTCAAACGGCAGATGGCGTATGTCGGAATGGCGCCGTGATGTATCCGGAGATATATGACCCGGACCCGGTATCGCCCAGTTGGTCTGTCATGGCACGGCAGGGGACCGTAAGAATGTATCACTCAGTAGCCTTGCTGCTTCCGGACGCCAGGATCATGGTGGCCGGAGGAGGCCGGCCCGGAGCCTTTGGAGAACCCGGAGAGCTTAAATACCTTGCCCATCACGAAGTGGAAATATTCTCACCGCCCTATTTGTTCAATGCAAATGGTTCGCTTGCAACCCGCCCTCTCGTTACCAGCAATCCACCGGAGAGCATTATTTACGGTCAGACCTTCAACATTGGAGTCGGTAATTTCACCGCCTCGCAGATTCAGCAGGTGGTGTTGGTGCGCCTGCCGTCGGTGACCCATGCGCTGAACTTCGATCAGCAGCGAGTTGTCCTGACAAAACAGATCGTAGACCAGCAGACTTTGGCACTGACTGCTCCGGCAAACGGCACTCATGCTGCGCCGGGACCCTATATGCTGTTCGTAATTGGCCCGAATGGCGCGCCTTCGGAGGCCAAGATAGTTCTATTGGATAACGCTCCGCAGACGCTGACAGTGGCGTCGACAAATCCTGTCAGTGGCGTAAGCATCACGGTAAGTCCTAACGACATCAGTGGCTTTGGAAATGGGACCACGCAGTTCAGTCGATCTTACAATCAAAACACGACTGTCAGTCTGACAGCGCCAGCCACAGCAGGAGGCAACAACTTCCAGAAGTGGCAGCGAAATGGCGTGGACTATTCAGTCAGTCAGGCGACGAATGTAACACTGGACGCCAACTATACGATGACGGCGGTTTATGTCACGCCGCCACGGACGCTGACAGTGGCGTCAACAAATCCTGCCAGTGGCGTAAGCATCACGGTGAGCCCTAACGACAACAGTGGCTTTGGGAATGGGACCACGCAGTTCAGTCGAACTTACACTCACAATACGACTGTCAGTTTGACAGCGCCAGCCACAGCTGGAGGCAACAACTTCCAGAAGTGGCAGCGAAATGGCGTGGACTATTCAGTCAGTCAGGCGACGAATGTAACGCTGGACGCGAACCATACGATGACGGCAGTTTATGTCCCGCCGCAACGGACCGTGACAGTGGCGTCGACAAATCCTGTCAGTGGCGTAAGCATCACGGTGAGCCCTAACGACAATAGTGGCTTTGGGAATGGGGCCACGCAGTTTAGTCGAACTTACAATCAAAACACGACTGTCACTCTGACAGCGCCAGCCACAGCTGGAGGCAACAACTTCCAGAAGTGGCAGCGGAATGGCGTGGACTGGTCGGTCAGTCAGGCGACGAATGTAACGCTGGACGCCAACTATACGATGACGGCAGTTTATGTGACGCCGTGCACTCCAACTGCGGGCCTGATTATCAGTGAATTTCGATTGCGTGGATCAACCGGGTCTCACGATGAGTATATTGAGATCTACAACAATACTGATCAAAGTATTACGATCTGCACAGCAGATGGCTCAAGTGGTTGGGCGCTTGTTTCATCGGACGGTATCACACAGTTTGTGCTACCTACCGGGACGGTAGTACCTGCGAGAAGTCACTATCTTGCGATCGGTGCGGGATATAGCCTGACTGGTTACGCTGCCGGCGATCTCTTATATAGTCTCGACATTCCTGAAAACAGCGGCCTCGCTCTATTCAAAACCGCATTCCCAGCGAACTTTACGACTGCCAACAGATTTGACGCTGTGGGGTTTACGACTTCAAACAGCTTATATCGTGAGGGAGTTGGACTTCAATTGCTCGGAGCTAATGTGGGTGAGTACAGTTTCTTCCGCAAGCTGAACGCCGGTGTCTCGCAGGACACGGGCGACAATGCGGCAGACTTCTCTTTCGTAGCGACGAATGCAGGCGTTTACGGAAGTCTCGTTGCCATCCTGGGCTCGCCGGGACCTGAAAACCGCTTCAGCCCCATACAGCGAAACAGTACGCTTCCTTTAACACTTGTGGATCCCGCAGTGTCTTCCAGCGTGGCGCCAAATCGCGTACGTGACACCGCAGCCGTTGGACCAAACGCGGCTTTCGGAACTCTGGCGTGGAGGCGAACGGTGACTAATAACACCGGAAGCAACGTCACAAAACTGCGCTTCCGTGTCGTCGATATTACAACCCTCAACACTCCGGGCTACGTAGCTGGAGGATCACAATCGGATATGAGAGTGCTCAGTTCACCTGACTTGATGGTGACGGTGACAGGAGGGCAGTCCGTTTTGGTTCGTGGAACGACAATAGAAGGTCCACCAAATCAACCTAGTGGTGGCGGGCTGAATTCCAGTCTGAACGTTGGTGTGATCTCGTTGTCACAACCCCTTGCTCCCGGTCAGAGTATCACCGTGCAGCTTGTGGTCGGGCTTCAGCAAACCGGTAGCTTCCGGTTTCTTTTCAATGTCGAGGCTCTGCCGTGACCAGGAGGAACTGATTTTACGTCAACAGCAAAAACTCAGCGGTATCTTGTGATAATACTCAATTTCACTCTATGCCCCGAACCCACACGGCCACAATCTTGGTTGCAAAATCGCTTGGTAGGAAGGGCGCGGTAGACTTCTATGCTCACTAGAGCAACGCGCCCATCCTCCGTCTCTCAATCCAGAAACTATGTGCAATTACCTATTAAACAGCTGAGAAAATCTTCCGGTTTACTGGCAGAATTCGCTGACCGGATTCTGCTTGCAAAGCAGCTTTTTCATGCCGTCAATCAGCGCTTGCTGTTGGTTGAGTTGTATCTGCTGCGTTGCCACTTGGAGTTGCATCTCTTTTAATTGGGCTTGTTGCACTTCGATTTGTGACAGTTGTTCTTTAATAGCGTTAACCAAGACAACTGAAATGCGATCGTACTTTACGCCCTCTACTGCACCGGTTTGATTGTAGGTCACCAGCAATGGTTCAATGGCTGCAACCTCTTCCGCTGCGAAACCCAGATCCCTTATGTGGCTCTCCTTCCACTCGAAGCTGATCGGACGCAACCGTTGCACCACGTTCAGGCCCAAAGTAACCGGCGCGAGATTGGTTTTGTAGCGCAAGCTGGACGAGCAGACGGCAATTTGGTTCGAAGCATTGCGGCAGAGTTGACTACCGCCGGCCGTGCCGAGTGTGTTTAGCTTCAACGATCCCGGAATCACTACCGTGTCCTGGGCAGCGCTACGACCGATGACCACTGTGTTGCTCGTACTTACTGTTGCCTCGGCTCCGATGGCGGTAGCGAAGAATAAGCCGCTGGACGAAACGTTGGCGTAGGCTCCGATGAGCGTATTCGCAATACCGGTCGTATTGGCCCCGCCGTTGACTGCCCCGACAAAGGTATTGTTGTACCCGGAGGTATTTATGTTGCCCGTGAACGAGCCGGCAAATACGTTGTTAAAACCCGTCGTGTTGCTAGCCCCGGCGCTTGTACCAATAAACGTATCGCCGCTTCCCGTCGTATTCGCTGAACCGGCGTTGTAGCCGAAAAACTGATTGCTGTAACCCGTCGTATTGTTCAGGCCAGCTCGGAACCCAAAGAACGAATTGCTATTTCCTGTTGTATACATCCCAGAGTTGAAACCAAAAAATGAGTTTCCATATTCGGTGGTGTTGCTCATGCCGGCCTGATTTCCGAAATACGAGTTTCCGTAACCAGTCGTGTTGCTGTAACCCGCATTCGTGCCGATAAACGAGTTTCCGGTGCCGGTTGTGTTGCCGTAGCCCGCGTTCGTTCCGACAAAGACGCTTTCGCTGGCCGATATATTGTTCCGGCCCGCGCTGACTCCAAAAAATGTGTTTGCATTTCCAGTGGTGTTGGCTTGTCCTGCTCCACTTCCATAAAACGAATTGTTACTGCCGGTAGTGTTGCCGAAGCCCGAGGAGTAACCGGTAAACGAGTTGTTATTGCCCTCGCTGTTGCTAAAGCCCGAGTAAGTCCCAACAAATGCATTTTGGTAACCCGTAGTGTTGTTGTAACCCGCGCTTCTGCCGGTAAACGCATTGTCGGAACCAGTAGTGTTAGCGCTCCCTGCACGGTCGCCGACAAAAATATTATGTGAGCCAGCCATGCTCAATACCCGATTGCCGCCGATGTTGAATTGCGTCACGGCGTTGACAGAGTTGCCTGACAACAGGTTGCTCGCGGTTATGTTTGCGGCCTCGCCGTTTCCGGAAATATTGAAATTACTAGCAGGCTGTTGTGCCGTTGTGTTCTGAATGAAGTTGCCGCCTGCTGTTGCGATCGTCAAGGTGTTGCCGGATGGCGTAATGGTGACGTTTGCGCCCGCCACCAAATTTACGTTATCAGTCAACCCGTTGAAACTCTTGACTACCTGATTGTCTCCAATCTTGGCTGCCGTCAGAGCGGAGTCCGCGATCTTCTGAGTAGTCACTGACGAATCGGCCAGCTTCGCAGCCGTGATTGCGCCATCAGCAAGGTTGGGAGTGGAAATCGTCCCGAGCCGTGCATTGTTGAGAGTTCCCGTAGTGATATTCGCGGCGTTGAGATTGGTCAGAGTTGCGCCGCTCGCGTTTAGTGCGCCGGCGACCGAAAAATCTCCACCCACTGCACCGTTGCCGGAAACGTTAAAGTTAGAGTCTGCTTGTTGTGTGGTGCTGTTCTGAATGTAACTAGCACTGCCTGCCGGAAGATCTGTTGCCGCTAGCGGGGAACTTGTGAAGCCTGTTCCGTTGCTGCGTAAAAAATGTCCGCTCGCGCCGCTCCCCGTTAAGCCTGTGCCACCGTTTGCGACGCCGACCACACCGAGTCGTGAGTTGTCGAGTGTCCCCGTAGTGATATTGCTGGCGTTAAGGTCTGTTAAGCCTGAGGCGCTTCCATTGAGTCCGCCTGCAAATGTCTTAGGGCCTGTAAAGGTCTGCGCGCCCGTGAGCGTGGCGACAGTCGACGAAAGACGGGCATCGCTGAGCGTTCCGCTCGTGATATTCGAAGCGTTAAGGTTGGTGAGACTGGAACCATTAAAGTTACCTGAAATAGTTCCCACCACGTTCAAGTTGCCTGGAATCTGAACAGAGTCCTGGCCAGTGCTACGTCCCAGCACTATCGTATTACTTGTGCCAACCGTTGCATTTGAACCAATGGCCGTAGCAAACGAAAGGTTGTTTGTTTCAACATCCGCATCGGCCCCGAGGATGGTGTTGTTACCGCCGATTGTGTTGCTATTGCCGGCCCCCCTTCCAATAAACGAGTTAGCGTTACCGGTGGCGCTGAGATTACCGGAGCCGTCACCGAAGAACGAATTGTAGCTACCAGTTGTATTGTTTGCCCCCGCGCCCGTGCCAAAAAAGGAATTACTGTTACCGTTCGTGTTTATGTTGCCGGCAACGATTCCGAAAAACGAGTTGTCCTGACCAGTGGAATTTTTGGTTCCAGTTTGATAGCCAAAGAAAGAGTTACCAATTCCCGTTGTGTTGTCTTGGCCGGCATTTCTGCCGAAGAACGAGTTGCCGACGCCGGTAGTGTTTGCGGTCCCGGTGTTGATCCCAGCATATGTATTGCTATTCCCCGAAACGCCTAAGACACGACTGCCAGCGATATTGAATTGAGTCGCGCTTAATACAGCGGCGGTTCCGTTGCCCGAGAGGTTAAAGCCACCGCTCTGCGCAATACCCGTTTGATTGCGAATATAGCTCGCGCTTAAATCCGGCAGGTCACCGACTTGCAAAGCTGAACTCGTGAAGCTTGTACCGGTGCTGCGCAGAAAATTTCCGTTAGCACCTGGCGATGCTAAGCCTGTGCCGCCCTTACTGACAGGCACGAGGTTAAGCCGCGCGCTGTCAAGAGTACCGGTAGTGATGTTTGAGGCATTGATGTTTGTTAAGCCTGAACCATTGAAGCTGCTGGCGGTAATCGACCCGGTAACTTGTAAGGATCCAGGGATCTTAACCGTATCAGCATTACGTGATACACCGTCGTAAACTCCGGCAACTTTTCCCAATACGATCGTATCGCTGGTTGTAACTACTGAATACGCACCGAACGCACTGGCAAAGAAGAGCGGACCGCTTGGAGTGACTTGAGACAAAGCACCTATGAAAGTGTTATAGCTGCTTGTTCCCGCCTGGTTGAAACCAGAGTTGTTAACGAATGTGCTTTCGCCAAGAAACACATTGAAGCTTCCGGTTTGGTTCGTAGAGCCCGCAGCACCTCCAAGAAATAGGTTGTTGCGGCCGGTTGTATTATTAAAGCCCGCGTAGGCGCCAAAGAACGAATTGCGGTAGCCGGTTGTGTTCTGCCTTCCTGAATCGAAGCCCGCAAACGAATTGCTAACACCCTCTGTATTGCTGGTCCCGCTATCGACCCCCACAAACAGATTGTCGTTGTTCGAGATGCCCAGAACTCGATTACCGCCTATCTCAAAGTGTGCACCAGCCCGAAAGACGTTCGCCACGCCTGTGCCATCGATATTGAAACTCGCACCGGTCTGCAAAGTGGGGGAGTTCTGAATGTAGTTGTCGCTGCCGGCGTTTGGCGCTCTTGGGTCCGTCAAACGGGGGTCTGTCGTTTGGACAAAATCGCCAGACGTTGTCCCGCCCAGGTTCTGTGCGTTGGTGGCAGTGTCTGCTGATGCTGCCGACAAGCTGCGAATCGTATACGGCGCTGAAGTGACTTGGGTACGCGAACTAAACAGCGTGAATGCTCCAGTGCTGTCGTGTGGTCGCACACCGATTTCTAAATAACGGCTATCGCCATTGAATAGATTGCCAAAATCCAGCGTCACAGCGAAGGCGCCGGTTGTCACCTGAACGTCTTCCATGACAATTGGCGACGAGTTGAGAGGCGGGGTTGTGCCGCTAGCCTCGTTGTACAAGTTGAATTGCAAATCGTAAAGCGCAGTGGGTTGGTTGTATTCATCCGGGAGCTTCCCCTGGTAGATGAACGTGGTTGTCTGTGCAGTTGCTGAAAACGCCGACAACAAGATGACGAACAACGCCAGCGAGCGCTGACGAATTGAGAGCGTAAGTGTTTTCATGAGGTTTCTCCTGAGATGAGATGGAATACTCTCCCACTATATTCCACTTTTCCAACTGTCTGTAGTTGTGGAGTGCAGTCGGCTGAAAACCAAAACGTTCACTGGGCTTCTGAAATAGCTAGAACTGGGGGACTTGATAATCTCGGTTGGGATGTCGAAGGCTGGCCCCCGAATCTCGGGCAGTTCTCACTCAAACGGTTCTGCGAGATAGACTCTTGATCGTTCCACTCTGTAGACAATATCGCGTTCAGGCGATAGACCCGTCCGCGCTCAGGTTATGAGTGCTCGATTTCTGCTAAATGTTGGAGAGCGTAGCGCATCAGAGAATGGCTACCGCGCAGTCCCAGTTTTTGCGTGATCATCGCGCGGTGAGATTCAATTGTGCGCGGGCTGACGCTGAGTGTTTCGGCAATCTCCTGAGTCGTTTTATATTGCGCGACGAGACGCAAAACGCGACGCTCAGCGGGCGTGAGGGTTTCGAGACTGTCCGTGCCGGGCGACGAATTCGCCTTAATCAAATACGTCGTCATCGCCGGGCTGATGAATGGTAAGCCTTCAGAAACAGCGCGAATCGCCGCCAGGATATCCGTGACCGCGCAATCCTTCAGGACGTAACCCGCCCCGCCTAAGCTCAGGGCCTTTCGCAGAAAACTCTCTTCGCGGTGAACGGTCAGGAAAATCACTTTAGCTTCAGATTTTTCCCGCCGCAAAACATCCATCACTTGAAAGCCATCCAGTTCCGGAAGGTCGATGTCGAGAATGATTATCTGTGGTTGAAACTGGCGCGCCGCCGCGAGCGTTTCCTGTCCGTTGCCTGTCTCACAAACAATTTCGAACCCGGCTTCAGGTTCGATGGTGTGACGCAGTCCCTGCCGGACAATTGGGTGGTCATCGGCAATCAGTATTTGAATCATATCTGTGTAATCTGTGGATTGGCTTTATTGAGCGGTAAAATGATCGACACTTTCGTTCCCGCGCCTGGCGCGGATTCGATCAGTGTTTGACCACCAAATAGTTTGGCTCGTTCGCTCATTCCCGTTAACCCGAAACCGATTTTGGCGCGGTTCGCTTTGACTGCATCAGGCTCGAAGCCTGCGCCATCGTCCTTAATAATGATCCTGATTTCCGTTCGACTCTTCCGGATAGTCAGTTCTACTGCGGTCGCCTTTGAGTGTTTGACGATGTTATTGAGGCTTTCCTGCACGATGCGATAGGTGCTGTTTTCGGAATGCCGGGGAAAGATATTGTTAATGTCTACAATGTTTTTTGAAAGCCGCAGACTATTGATTTCGGCAATTTTTTCCGCTGCATCTTCGATGGCTGCGGTTAATCCCAGACGGTCCAATTGAATCGGACGCAGATCGTAGATAATTTCTTTGACCTCATCAATCGCTTCGGTGGACGCCTCTGAGATTTCCCGTAATTGCTCCAAAGCATGTTCCTGATCGTGATGCTTCGCCAAACTGAGCATGGCCCGATTTTTGATGATGCTGAGGCTTTGGCTTAGACCATCGTGCAGTTCCGCCGCAATCCGGCCCCGTTCGCGTTCCTGCGAATCAATCAATTGACGGGCGAATTCCTCCTGCTGCGCACCTTTCGCCTTCAATTGCCGCACGCGCAGGTAATAAATAAGCACGATTAGAGTGGCAAATAGTAAACAGACGAGCAACAGAAACTGCCAGGTGTGGTAAAACGGCGGGTGAACTCTGACTTTTATGCTCGCCCCCTCTTCGTTCCAGATGCCATCGCGGTTTGCGGCGATAACTCGAAACTCATATTCGCCCGGCGGCAGATACGAGTAATAAGCCGTTCGCCGCGTGCCCACTTCGTTCCAGTCAGCCTCCAGATTCTCGAGTTTGTACTTGAACCTCAATTGATCTGAATTGATGAAACTAAGGGCCGTGTAATTTATTTCGAGATTATTCTGACCCGGCGCCAAAGTGATCTCGGACCGATGCGCAACTGCTGACTGAAAAACTTCGTTGGAAACTGCGACGCGATCAATCATTACTTCTTCGATGAGAACGGGCGGTCGCAAGCGATTGGCAACGAGGGTTTCGGGGTTGATAATCGCGATCCCTTCAGCCGTCGGAAACCAAAGCCGCCCGTCCGCGGTCTTGGTGCCGGCAGGCTGCCTGCCGCCGTTGCCTTCGACGTTTAACAATCCGTCTCGTTTATTGTAAGCAATCGAATTCAGCGACCTGATTTTTCCGTCGGCGAAATCGTTAAGCTCACTGCGACTGACGCGATAAATTCCCTGATTCGAATTCATCCAAAACCAGCCGGCGGCGTCTTCGAGAATACAGAAAACGCCGTTGCTGGGGAGCCCCTCGCGTTTCGTGTAGACGGTGAACTTATCGTCTTTAAGACGCGTCAATCCGCCATCATAACTGCCGATCCATAAGATGCACTGCGCGTCTTCGTATAGACTGCGAATCGAATTGCTGGCTAATCCGTCGCCGGTGGTGAAAAAACGGATGTTCTGATTTTCAATTACAGCCAGGCCACCGCGCGTGCCAATCCACAGCCTGCCATCTTTCGCCGCCAGCAGCGCGACCACGTAGTCGTCCGGCAGACCGTTCTTAACGCTGTAAACGGTCGCCACGTTGTTTAAATAGCGACTCACTCCGTGACTGGTGCCAAACCACAAAGCTTCGTCGCGGGTCTGAGTGATCGCCGAGAACTCTGTCCCTTTTGGAAAACCTGATTGCGCGGTGAATTCGATTGGCCTTTCGTTCTCAAAGTAATAAAGGTTTCCGAGGGTACCGAACCATAAGCGGTTGGTCGAATCCTGAAACAGCGACGTCACGAAAACTGTTTCATCACTCAAGAATGTCTTGAACTTGCCATTCTCATACTGCACCAGATTGTTGGGCCAGACTCCCGCCCAGACGATGCCCGTCTTGTCGCTGAAAATCGGATAGACATTGTCTTCTCGCAAACCGTCGGCGCGTGAAAGGACTCGAATGGCTCGCGGAGCTATTTGGTGCAATCCTTTTTCTGTGCCGAGCCACAGTCCTCCTTCGCGATCAAACTTCAGGTAACCACTCGCATGGGTTGAGATCCCGTCAATTTCCTGAACTGGTTTTACGGCATCACTTGGAACGTGGTCGGCAATAACTGCCGCTCGATCGATTCTGAAAATTCCTTTTGTGTAAAGCGAAAGCCACAAATTCCCATGGGCATCTTCTGCAAAGTGATTGACTGCCTGCTCCGGAAGCTGCACCTCCTGGATTTGCTCGTCTTTGATCCGCAGCAGCGAGTGTTGGTTATTCGCCGTCGCAAAAAATGCCATCCAAAAACTATTATTCCGATCTTTGTAAGCGACCTCGTAATCTTTGCCGTGGCTGAAGCCGGCGAGCGAATAAGTTTTCAGCTTTCCGTCATGGTAAGAATAAATGGCGTCGTCACGGTGGAACCATAGTTCGCCTTCGCCGTCGCTAAAAATCAGCGAGCTATCTGGTGGTAGGTTCTCGACCTTGAAGGGTTCGAATTTTCCGGCTCTAAATTGATAAGGGCGTCGATCGATATTTACGATGACACCACCAGAAGCATCATCGAAAAACGGCGACCGCTGATCCGCTGAGAGTTCGCCGGGTTGGGCGACTACTTTAACCACGCCTCTTTCGTAATACAGAATGCCGCCATCCTCCGCCTGAAACCACATCCTTCCGCTCTTGTCCGCGAAGGCCGCGCTCAAACGATTGGTGGTGATTTGCGGCGTATTACTGCGATTGAAAATCTTGAAGCGATTGCCGTCGAAACGAACCAGCCCATCATTCGTGGTGAGCCACAAGTATTGGTCGGGTGTCTGAGTTAAGCCGGTGATCGAGTTCTGCGGCAGCCCGTTATCTGTGGTCCATGTGTCTACTCGATATTGAGCCTGAAGCTGAGGATTTGAAAGCAGGACAAGGGTTATTAGTGCTCTGATGATACTGAAAGCCGGAGCAGACAAGCGGTTTGAGATAATTCCTGGGAGACTCAAAGCCTTGGACCTGGACTCTTTGGCATTCCCCTGGCAACTGCCCTTAGCTCGTATTCCGGTAAGTTGACCTATAAACCCTAATGTCCTGGTCTACTTACCGCCACATTGTTCCGTATGGCCCAACGATACAACCATTCCGGCGATCGTTTCAATGAAATCAGAGATCGATCATTACCACGTGTGGTTTATCAAGACATACCACGATCGTGTTATTCAATGAGAACAAGAGAGTTGTTATGATAATGACTCAGGTTCAAGGGAAGTTGCCACTATGTTCGAACCGCAGACGTCAATCGATGTCGTTGACGACGTGGGTGATATTGTTCACACCCGCTTACCGATGGGAGTAGCGCTCCAGGCTGCTCTCAATCTGGTTCCGGCCCACACCTGGTATGCCAACTCTTCCGGCGTGCTCACCTTTGTCAATGAACGCTGTGCCGATTATCTGGGTCTGACAAACGATCATCAGCTTCGGCTGGGCATTGATATCAACGGCGCCTTTGATTCTCATATCCTGCTTTTACATCCGGACGATCGCGAACAGACACGAAGAGTCTGGTCTAACTGTATCCGGAGTGGCTCCGCCGACCAGGTGAGTTTTCGAGTTCGCAATGCTGACGGAACGTATCGCTGGTTTCTCAGTCGCGCGGAACCCGTGAGGTCGAGCGACGGCACTCTACTTTATTGGATCGGCGTGAATCTCGACATTGAAGATCGGAAACAAGCGGAGTCGGAAAGAGAGAGGGAATTCCAGCAGATTCTAGACCTCATACCGCAGCACCTCGGTGTATTTGGACCCGATGGCAGTCCCCTCTACGCCAATCGCGTAGCGCTTGATTACTTCGGTGTCGACATCGATCAATGGCGAGCTGAGTCTCGAGTTGATCTCGTTCATCCGGATGATCGTGAACATTTTCTCGGCGCCCGAAAAACGCGCTTTCTCGGCGGGGTCGCTCATGAGTTTGAAGCACGGATGCTGAGGCACGATGGCAGCTATCGATGGTTTCTGTTTCGATTGAATCCCCTTAAAGACGAGCGTGGACATGTGACACGCTGGTATGGCACAGCTACCGATATTGAGGATCGCAAGCAGGGTGAAGATCGGCTGCAACACGAAAATGCGGCTCTCCGGGAAGAAATCAACGAGACCTCGATGTTTGAAGAGATAGTGGGAACCGCACCAGCTTTGCGAGCGGTACTCTCGAACATTGCAAAAGTTGCGCCCACCGATGCCACAGTTTTGATCACAGGTGAAACGGGCACGGGCAAAGAGCTGGTGGCGCGAGCCATCCACCGTCGATCAGGTCGCAGTTCTCGTGCGTTCGTAAGCGTCAACTGTGCGGCAATCCCTCGCGACCTGATCGCCTCGGAACTGTTCGGCCATGAGAAGGGCGCCTTTACCGGCGCTACCCAAAGGCGTCTTGGACGTTTCGAACTTGCCGACGGTGGCACGATTTTTCTGGACGAGGTTGGCGAACTTGCACCCGACACTCAGGTCGCGTTACTGAGGGCGCTGCAGGAACGAGAATTCGAACGAGTCGGTGGCAGGCAACCGATCCAGGTTGATGTTCGCGTCGTCGCTGCCACTAATCGTGATCTGAAAGCCGCAGTTGGTAATGGGACCTTCCGTCAGGATCTCTTTTATCGATTGAACGTGTTTCCCATCGAAATGCCGCCGCTTCGCCAACGAAAAGATGACATTCTGATGCTGGTGGAGTATTTCGTGCAACGCTATGGCAAACGGGCTGGCAAAAACTTTCGTTCCATTGACAAAAAGACGCTGGAAGTTTTGCAGGGTTACGACTGGCCGGGAAACATCCGTGAGTTACAGAACATAATTGAGAGATCAGTGATCTTAAGTTCAAGCGCGGTCTTTTCCGTAGACGGGGCGTGGCTTTCGAAAGAAATCTTCCGGCCAACAGCTCTACCAGACTCGGCGGTAGCAACTGAGCAGCATGAGATTGAGTCGCGCAGTGAGCGAGAGATCATCGAGACCGCACTCTCTGAGACCCGAGGACGCGTTGCTGGACCAGCCGGAGCGGCCGCCAGGCTTGGAATCCCTCCTTCAACGCTGGACCATAGAATCAAGGCCTTAAAGATCAACAAAAAGCAGTTCAAATATCTCAACAAAGCCTGAAACGATCCTCACCATATTCACCAGAATCACCAGAAGTCTTCAGATTTACCTCGGTTTCAAGCAACGCACTCGCTGGCAGTGAAATGCCTGTTTATTCACAGAAGCGTTGCTAAACAAAGTAATTGCGACCACACATCAACCCACTTTCTGGCGCGGCCCTTCGTTTGATGAAGACCACGCCATGAAATCCGCAAATGTTGAAAAACGGTATGGCTATTTCGTTAACAACGAATGGCGAGAAGCAGGCGAGTTCTTTGAAGTTCACGAGCCGTACTCTGGAAATATTTTTGCAAGAGTCGCAGCCGGATCTCGCCCCGATGCGCGAGTAGCGGTTGACGCGGCGGCGCAGGCGTTCCCTGATTGGGCCGAGACTCCACCTGCCGAGAAAGCCCGTCTTTTCTTAAAGGCTGCAGAGATCGTCAGGCGTCGACGCAGCACGGATGCCGAAACGCTGGCGCGTGAAACAGGATCGACGATTTCGTTCTCAACCTTTCAGCAGGACCTGGTGGCAGCGACACTGCAACAGGTGGCGGGCTGGGTGTTTCTACCAAAAGGCGAGGTTCTCGAAACCAATTTACCAGGCACGCATTCGATCGGTGTCCGGCGTCCGCTCGGTGTGGTCGCCTGTTTCACTCCCTGGAACGGAGCAAACATACTGTCGTGGCGTGCGGTTATTTCACCCGTGGCTGCCGGAAACACAGTCGTCGTCAAACCTTCCGAGTTCGCGCCGGTTTCAGCCGGGGTAATAGTTGCAGAAGTCGCAGCAGAAGCCGGTTTTCCTGCCGGTGTGATCAATGTCGTAACTCATGCGCCTGGAGCTGCGGCTGCGATTGCAGATGAGTTCTTTGATCGTCCCGAAGTGCGAGTCATCAATCTAATAGGAGGAGTCAAGACTGCACGCATGCTGGCGGAGCGCGCCGGGCGGACTTTGAAGCGCACCGTGCTGGAACTCGGTGGTTTCAATCCGATGATCATCCTTGATGATGTTGACATGGATTTCGCGGTTCGTACGGCCACGTTCGGATCCTTTTTCCACCAGGGTCAGATCTGCATGAATACGCGGCGCATCATCATTCAACGCAAGATCTACGACGAATTCCTCACCAGGTTTGTGGAACGAACTAAAAGCTTGCCGGCGGGTGATCCGTTGGATCCGAAAACTATTATTGGTCCAATCATTACGCTTGCGGCAGTGAAGATGATTCACGACCGCGTGCAGGAAGCAGTCGCGAGCGGAGCCAAATTACACAGCGGCGGAAACTATGAGGGACAGATCTACTACCCCACGATTTTGACGGATGTGCCTCTGGATGCCGCGATCGCCAACGAGGAAACTTTCGGACCCGTCGTCGTGGTTGAAGTAGTGGATACACCGGAAGAAGCAGTTGCCGCCGCGAATAGGACCATGTACGGCCTTACTTCGTCGATTCTTGCCGGCGATACTTATAAAGCCTTCGAGCTGGCGCCCAGGGTTCTGGCTGGCATCGTCAATGTCAATTCATCCACCGTCAACGATGAGATTCACGCTCCCATGGGCGGAGTTCGCGACAGTGGTTGGGGCCGTACCGGACCACGCAGCCTGGACGATTTCAGTGACGTGATTTGGATCAACTCACACAGCGGTCAGCGTCAATATCCCTTCTGATTATTGAAGATTAAGGAAACCAAGGGTGTTATTCCCTTAGAAGTTCAAGGCCGCTGACGGTGCCTGACACGGTGGTTTCGAATTAAGGAGGATCAACCAGATGAATGAAATTTCTTCTCAGCTCCTTATGCGTAACTTCAACGAAATTTTCATAGAGCTCGATCCAATCAAGCGTGCGGCATTGCTCGTAGAGTCATACAACGAAGATTGCGTTTGGGTTCATCCCGGTGGTCGGGTGGTAGGTCGCGCAGGGATCAATGAAGCAGCTACGGAGATTCGCAAACACTTCCCGGAATACCGCTATACGGTCACCAGTGAGATCCAGACTATGCACAACGTAGCGACTTGCCGGTGGGGAAGCGGGATGCCAGGTCAAGCTTTCCATTACACCGGAACGGACTTCCTCGAAGAGCGCGATGGTCGCGTCTCGAGGCTGTACACGTTTATCGATCAGAAATTATTTGAGTCCTGAATGAGGCCTTTATTCAGCGGGAGATCTAACCATGGCCGGCACAACGAATAACGAAATTAAGAGTCAGTACGATTTCATCATTGTGGGAGCAGGCGCGGCCGGTTCGGTTTTGGCGGCTGAGTTGTCGGCGTCCGGCGCCGAAGTGCTGGTTATTGAGTCCGGCGGACCCGACGACGCACCGACGATCGCGAACCCGAGCATCTGGTTTTACAACGTCGGCGGCCCGCTCGATTACCACTTGCCCATAATCCCTTCACCGCGATTGAACAATCGCAAATTCAATATGGCCCTCGGGCACGTGCTTGGTGGCGGTACAAGTATCAATGCCATGGTGTGGATACGCGGCACGCAAGCAGACTACGACGGCTGGGCCAGCAATGGAGCAGCGGGTTGGAGCTTTGCTGATGTGCTTCCGATCTTCAAAGCGCAGGAAGATTGGGAAGGTGGCGCCAATACCTGGCGTGGAGTCGGTGGTCCAATTCACATCCGTCGTCCCCACGATCCACATCCCACTGCGCCCGCTTTCCTCGATGCTGCTCGCGAGCTGGGTATGCCCATTCTGGATGACGTGAATGGACCGGTGCGTCCCGGCGCCGGATACATCAACATGAACATCGACACGGATGGGACTCGCGTGAGCGCCGTTCGCGCTTTCCTGCGGCCGGCGCTGTCAAGGCCGAATCTGACCTTGTTGCTTAACACGAGGGTCGTGAAACTGAACTTTGAAGGCACCCGTTGCGTCGGCATCAAGCTCATGACAGACAGCGCCGTGAAGGACATCGCGGTTGACAGGGAAGTGATACTTGCCGCGGGCGCGATCAATAGTCCCAAGCTGCTGATGCTCTCAGGCATCGGCGAAGCAAAGGCGCTACGCAGCTTTGGAATCGACGTGGTTGAGAATCTGCCTGGCGTGGGCGAGAATCTCCAGGACCATGTGCTCGTGTCCGGCGTCGTCTTCAAGTACAAAGGCAAGATGCCGGATCGGCCGGCCGACAGCAATGCGGTCGAGGCAGAAGCTTACTTGTCGAGCGGTCTTTCCGATGACACAGACATTAGTCTGGTGCTTCACCAACTACCTGTAGTTACGCCCGAAGTGGCTGAGCGCTTTGGCACTCCCCCACCAGACACGTTCACAATCGCGCCGGCTCTGGTACAGCCCACCAGCAGAGGCTCCGTTCGCCTGGCTAGCGCCAACTTTCAGGATGCTGCTGTGATCGATGGCAACTATGTCGGCACGGATCACGATTTCGCGGCTATCGTGCGCGCCATCGAACTCGCGCGGGAATTGGGAAATCAACCTGCCTTCGACGGTCTGCGCGAGAGCGAACTCATTCCTGGGCCAACGGCGAGTGCTGAGGAGATTCAGGAACTTGTCAGGCTTGCCTCGGCGAGTTTTGGGCATGCAGTTGGCACTTGCAAAATGGGCGTGGACCAGCTTGCGGTTGTCGATCCAGAGCTGCGCGTGAATGGCATTTCAGGACTACGCGTAGCAGACGCCTCGGTGATGCCAAGGATCATTACGGGGCCGGGGACAAACGCGTCTACCCACATGATTGCGGGCCGCGCCGCCAAACTGATTCTGAAAACCTAAGGAGAACTTGATGTCTAAGACAGGAACAAAAGAAGAACAAGAGAATGCTGTGATTATTCGCGAACTCTACGCCTTAGCCGAAGAAAGTTCTAAAGACACTCCAAAATTCATTTCACTGTTTGGCGAGGGTGGTTATTTCTATGATGTAGCTGCGGGTAAGAAGTATTACGGAGAAGACATCGGGTTAACTGTTGATGTCTATGCTTTAGCCTTCCCGGATATGCATCGTGAGCTCTATAGCATGTACTGCAACGACGATGTGGTTGTGGTCGAGCTTTCACTGAATGGGACCCACAAGGGTCCTTTGACCGTTGCTGGTGGGTTTATTCCGCCGACTAACAAAGAGATTCACGCTCCCTGTTGTGACGTTTTCCATCTTAAGGACGGCAAGGTCCAGTCTTTTCATTGCTACGTTGCCGTCCCAATTCTACTTTCACAACTCGGCGTGTTCGAGAACCTGAGTGCTGCCATCAGAAGCTGAGATGGATTACCGTAACTTGGTGATGCGCATTCAACCTTGCAGTAACGGGGATGACTTGCAGAATCGAACGAGTGCTAACTTCAGAGGGGCTCGTCGTTTTGCGCGTTAGTGGTCATATCGAGGACATATACGTCGTTATGCTGCGGGAATTAATAGCAGGAGAGAATCGGACAAAAGTTGAACTGGCAATTGATCTCAGTGAAGTTACGCTGGTTGGTCAGGAAGCGATCGAGGCGCTGGTGGTGGTGGAGACGAGCGGAATAGAAATTAGAGAGTGTCCTGCCTATGTTCGCGAATGGATCTCTCGAGCGAAGGAGGGTTAACAATTCGACTTGGCTTTTGAAATAACCGTCAAGCCGTTTAGAGCGAGGCGATCGAGTCGACAATCTCACTTGTGGTCACAATGGCGTTGGCATAGTTCGGAATATTGACGTCGAGAGCCGCGCGCATTTCTACATCCGAGTAATCCGCGGTCGCATCTTTCACGACCGTAACGTCGTAACCAAGCTCAGCCGCGTAACGAACCGTTGCCTCCAGGCATGTATGTGCAATGAGGCCGATCACGATCAGTTGCTGGATGCCATGCTTTTTGAGCAGCAAATCCAGGTCCGTATTGGCAAAGCCACTGGAACACCAATGCTCCTGGGCCAGGATGTCACCCGGTTGAGGTTCGAACTCACTGCGGATCTCACCGCCCCAGGTGCCGTATTCGAAGACCTTACTTTTTAAGCCTGACTTTTGGATAGGTGCAATGTATTTCCACGTCTCGTAGTCGCCGGGACGATAGCGATGATGCAACGCATAGAAAATCCGCAGGCCTGTCTGGCGCGCCACATTCACGACTTGCAGCATGTTATGAACACAATTATTGGCAGTAGCTACGCTCTGAATGCGATTCCAGATCTTGCCCTCTTCGGATATGAAATCGTTGTAGGGATCGATGACGATCAATCCAGTAATATCCTTTTTATATGTCACTGTTGCTGGTCCTCCAATAGTTGACACCTCGTCGGAAGTTCAGGGTGTGGTCGGGCGGAGCTGGTTGTCACGATTTTGCGGACCGCGGGGCCCATAGTCGAGCTCAGCGCCCCTGTTGCTGCTGTTGATGACAGGGGCGAGAGCGTCATAGCGGTCCATGACTGATTCAACGAAGATCATCGTGTCGTTCGGCACGCCAAGGACTTGTTGCAGATCCTCATTGGTGTTGACGACGAACGATTGCGCCGAGGTATCGCGACGAAATACCTTCGGCAGATCAGCATACGACCAGTTGGCGATATCGTTGTACGCCTCATCCTTGCCGAGATAGCCGCGTTCAATCGTGTAGCCGCCGTTGTTGATCAGGAAGATGACCGGCTTGTGGTCGTGTCGCAGAATTGTCGACAGCTCCTGCGCCGAGACCTGGAACGAGCCGTCACCCACGAACAGAAGGTGACGGCGATGCGGTGCTGCTGTTAATGCTCCGAGCAGTGCTCCGACCGAGTAGCCAATCGACCCCCAGTTGATGGATCCGACAAACGTGCATCTCGGCGGAAGTTTTAACCCTAAGAGAGTGAATGACGTGCCGTTGTCGACGTAGAGGACGTCGCCCTCGCGAATGTACCCCTGTATGGCCTGCCAGTAGGCCACCTGAGTCAGCTTCGTGGAGCCGTCGCCGTGCGCCGGCTGGGTTGCGATCGCTGCCGCAACCGGGCGTGGAGAGCGGTTCGTAACGCGAGGGACCGCATCGATAACTCCCTTGAGCACTTCCTGCAACGTTACTGCCTGATAGTTTTCATCGCCAACGTCCACAGAGTAACCGCGGGCTTGGATCGTGTCGGCGGGCGGCGAGGCTGTGAAGTCGCCGGTAGTGACCTCGATCGGCCGATAGCCGATGGCGAGCAGACAGTCGCTGGTTTCGATCGCTTCGCGTACCTGCGGTTCGCTCGCTTTGCCGTTGTAGATACCGACGTAATGAGCGAATGTCTCGTCGATCACAGCTTTGGCAGCGTTGAGCACTGCCACCGGAGCTTGCATCTTCTCCGCCAGCTCCATGAGTTCTGACGCGACGCCGAAGCGGTCCGCGTCGGCATCCACCAAAATCGCAGGCGATGTGGCTGCAGTCAGTCTCGAACTGATTGTCGCAACGCACGAACGGAGCCGTTCCGGGTCGCTCGGAGAGTATGCGAGCACGAGCGGATCGGCAGGAACTTCAATTTCGAGATAGGCAATGTCGGACGGCAGCTCCAGGTAGACCGGGAGCTTCTCCCGCCGGGCGGTTACGATCAGTCTATCGATCTCCGCAGCGGCGTTGCGCGGAGTGAGCCTCGCGTGCGCGGCGGTTACGTGTGCATAAGCTCCGAGGAAATGGTTCCAGCCGCCATCAGCCATCGTGTGGTGCATTCCCTGGCCACGGTCGATACTCCGGAGCGGAATCGATCCGGCGATGCAGATGACAGGGACGTGTTCGCTGTAGGAGCCCCCTACGCCGTTAATGGCGCTCAATGGTCCAACCCCGTTCGTCACAAGTAGTGCGCCCAGGCCGTTCAAGCGCGCGTAGCCGTCCGCCGCATAGGATGCATTCAACTCACTACAGGTGCCGACCCATTCGAGCGCGCCAGTGTCCTGCAGTTGCTGCAACAGCTCGAGGTTGTAGTCGCCGGGAACGCCGAACAGGTGCCGAATACCGGCCTCTTGCAGCCTCCGAAGCAGAAAGTTTCCGATTGACTGTTTCATAACGCATACTCCTTACAGTATCTAGTCAACTGTATTCCTTCTATCCGACAGCCTTAGCGGTGAACTTTGATCCTCTTGTAAAAAGACCATGGTCTCCCGTATTAAGGTGAGTAACGCGTAAAAACAAAGTCTTGGTCCTTCGCTGGCGAGTGGCAGGAAAAGCAGGTCTGGTGCACCGCCTCGCCATCGGGTTTTCCATCAGTGAATTGAGCGAAACCCCAACCGCCGGTCGCCGGATACTTTTTTGAGTCCTTGACCATGAACTGAACATTTGTAGGGGAGCCCGCCACCATTGACCCCGCTAAAAGTTTTGTTATCAGGTCCGGCGCCAGGCCTTGTTTCTCGGCGGCCGCACGAAATACTTTGTTGTTTTCCGCTGATGTGATCGCACGATACGCGAGCCGGGCAATGATCGCGCCGTCAGGGAACGGTGTTCCCTCCCGAAATGCCTTGATTGCCAGATCGTTCCCCAGTTTGACGCGGAGATCGTTCACGGGTTCCCCAACGTTGGCGATGGAGACCATGTGCCAGTCACGGTATTCGGGAGGGATTTTGATTCCATAGATGGGTGTGGCGTCCTGGGTAACGGCGCTTCGAGATGTCCGTGACTTAAATGTTGTGATGCCGGCGAGCGTTGCAACCGCAACCAGCACGAGAATGATCTGTTTCATCTTGGTTATCCCTTCTTTGATCTGTCGGATCAATTCCCACGTTGTTCGGTCATCGCAATATGCGTGATCTATTACAGCTCACGCATCACGTGATTGAGTGGGACTGGATTACCTCTGTTGGTGCACCGCGAGTTACCCCGATCGGGGTAGGTACGATGATTGGCTACTTGCGGAGAAATGCATGATCGGAAAGATGTATGCGCATGTCACTCACGCAACGTTCTGCGTCTCTTTCTCTGCTTCAACGATGATCCGAGCGGCACGATCGTGAGTGAGAGCGGACCAGCCCCAGTTCCACAGCGTCTCGATTCTGTTTCGCGTGCCACTCAATAATGCCAGGTGAACGCCGAGCCAGGCGAAATAAGCAATTGGACCATGCAAGGTGCGCTGGTTGGGAAACTCGACCACCGCGGAGCCCCGTCCGATCGTGGCCATGACGCCTTTGTCCCAATATTTAAAGGCATACGTTGCTTCACCCGCGATTCGGCGCGCGATCTGGTGCGCGACGTGTTCGCCCGACTGCATCGCCACCGAACCGAGTTGCGGCAAAACTTGTCCGTCCGAAGTGACTTCGCCCATATCGCCCACGACAAAGATCTCAGGATGGTCCGGTACGCTCAGATCAGGATCGAGTTTTACTCTCCCGCCGCGACCCAGCGGCATTCCGAGCATTTGTGCCAACGGACTGGCTTGCACTCCCGCGGCCCAGATGAGCGTGTGCGCTTTGATCTCTTCACCAGACTTCAGTTTCACAGCTGTTGGACCAACCTCGGCAACTGATTCGCCCAAACGCAGTTCCACTCCTCGGCTTTCCAACTCATTTCGTGCATAGTTCCGCAAATTCTCTTTGAACGCAGCCAATACCTCATGGCCCATTTCAACGAGGATTATCTTCGCCATTTCGGTTGCGAGCTGGTGATAATCCTGCGGTAGTAAGTTATAGAAAAGATCAGATAATGCGCCGGCAGTCTCGACGCCTGTAGGTCCGGCTCCGACTATGACGAAATTCAGCGCGCCATCGTCGACGATTAAAGGATCTCGGTCGGCGGCTTCGAATCGCTGCATCACGTGGTTTCGGAGTTTTACTGCATGCATCAACGTGTAAAGCGGGAATGCATTTTCGGCTGCGCCGGGAGTGCCGAAATAGTTGACTGTCGCTCCGCCTGCGAGCACGAGATAGTCGTAATTTATTTCGTGACCATCCTCCAGGCGAAGCTTTCGGTCCGGCACGTTGATGCCGGTAACGGTTCCCAGCCGAAAGTTCACATTCTCCTGATGTCGAAAAATGCTCCGCACCGGCGCCCCGACGTCTTCGGCATTCAGCAGAGAAGTGGCTACTTGATAAAGGAGCGGCTGAAAGGTGTGATAGTTGTGTCGATCGATTAGCGTTACGTGAGCCGGAACGTGGGCCAACTGCTCAGCCACTCCCAGTCCACCGAATCCTGCGCCAACAATCACCACATGTGGATAACTCATTGTGTCCCTCACTGGTTCATCTGCGAGGCAAGCGTGATTCGTGAGCCTCTTCCGTTCAGCGAGGCCTGCCCGGTTTGTTTGGGAGGCTGTTTCGCCGTGGATTCGGCATCCTGGTAGCTTTCGATCTCTGCAGGGAAGGCGCCGGATTTGACGTCATGGTCGTAGGTGTTGAGGGCCGTCTTAATGACTTCAAAAGTGTTTGCATAAACTCTGAGGAACTTTGGTTTGAAGCCAGGATTCAGACCGAGCATATCCTGGTAAACAAGAACCTGTCCGCTCACATATTTTCCTGCCCCGATGCCGATCGTGGGAATCTTGAGCAGGTCTGTTACTTTTCGGGCAACTCGAGCAGGCACACACTCGATCACGATCGCAAAACATCCGTTGTCTTCCAAGTCGCGCGCCTGAGAGGCCAGCAGCTTGACCGCCGCGTTGGTGCGGGCCTGCACTTTCATTCCTCCCAACGCATGAACCGATTGCGGCGTCAGGCCCAGGTGGCCCATCACCGGCACTCCGGAATCGACGATATGCCGCACGATCTCTGCCTGCCCACGTACGCCTTCAAGTTTCACCGCGTGTGCTCCGGCGCTCATAAGCTGATGCACTGAATCCATCGCATCATGCAAACCCTTCCGATATGAGAGAAATGGTAGATCAGCGACGATGAATTTCGCGGGAGCACCCTTCGCCACGGCTGCTGTGTGCAGCGCCATCATTGCAGTCGTGGCGGAGAGTGTCGTCGGGTATCCATGCATAGTCATGGCGAGGCTGTCGCCGACGAGGACGCAGTCGATATTCGAGTCCGCCACCGCGCGGGCACTCGAGTAGTCATAGCAGGTGACCATCGAGATCCTGCGTCCTTCGTCTTTCATTTTCTGAAAATCCTGGACATTCATAGTTGTACCGATTCCTCTACTCGTTGCGACTGGCAACGCGTGTTCCATCAGTTCCGCCAGTTCAGTGGTCGCAATGAGAACCAAATTTGGAAGTTCGGAAGGAGCTTTGTCGGAAGTGTCGGCCGCGCGGGAGTGACTGTGGTGATACTCTCCGACACTTTTCGGACTCTAGCACTGGAACTCGTGGGATTGGTTATTCAGTCTAAAGGCCCGCTGGTTGCTGGCTTAACCCAAAGGAGATGAGGTGCAGTTCGATAGCGAAAGGAAAGAGAAGTTGTCTTTACAACTAAGAGAGCACGACCTCTATTTTCTTGACCTCGCGCTTGCACTTGCTGCTAAAGGTGAGGGACTGGTAAAGCCGAATCCGCTGGTCGGTGCTGTGGTGGTGAAGCATGGAATCATTGTTGGCCGGGGCTTTCACCGATATGAAGGAATCAAACACGCCGAGGTTCTGGCACTCGAAGAAGCCGGCGATCGAGCGCGAGGCGCCACTGTCTACGTTAATCTGGAACCGTGTTGCCACCGGGGTGGCGGCAAACGTACTCCTCCCTGCTGCGATGCTTTGATTACGGCCCAGGTGAAGAGGGTCGTCTGCTGCACCACCGATCCAAATCCCCGAGTCAATGGAAGAGGCGTCGCTGCTCTGCGTGACGCGAATATCGCAGTGACGGTTGGTCCCAGGACTTCTGCGGCGCGATTACTCAACGCCGAGTATCTCCGATCAATGATCATCCCGAACACCTCACCTTCCATAGCGCTGATGCAACTCCTCTTTTAATTCTCTGTGCAAATGTCGGAGAGCTCGTTCAAAGAGTTCGTCACGTTCCGGCAATTCCGACACCTGTTTTCGTAAGCACCGCAAAACTCCGCGCTTATTCAAGCAAATCACAATTGCTCACTTTGGTACATACATTGCCCCTTACGTGGACCGATGAATTATTCGGACACGAAAAAAGAAATCAGAGAGGAAAGCATTTATGTCATTTGATAAACCGATACGTCGAATTGCAATTGTCGGCACCGGAGTAATTGGCGGAAGTTGGGCGGCCGAGTATCTCGCTCGCGGATTCGATGTTGTTGCCACCGACCCCGCCCCCAATGCGGAAGCGAATCTGCGCAAGTATGTTGACGAAGCCTGGCCGGCGCTCACTAAGCTCGGGTTATCGGCGGGGGCATCGCGCGACCGTCTCAGTTTCACCACTGACATGAAAGCAGCGTTGGCGCAAGCCGACTTCGTCCAGGAAAACGGACCAGAGCGAGTCGACTTCAAAATCAAGTTGTTCGCAGAGATGGATGACGCGACACCGCTGGACTCGATCATTGCTTCGAGTTCGTCGGGCATAACTCCGAGTGTGATGCAGACTGAGTGCAAGCATCCGGAGCGTATCGTGATTGGTCACCCGTTCAATCCACCGCACATCATTCCCCTCGTCGAGGTTGTGGGCGGGACAAAGACGTCTCCGGAAGCGATTCAACGGGCGATCTCGTTCTATGCCGCGATCGGAAAGAAACCGATTCTTTTGCACAAAGAACTTCCCGGTCACGTTGGGAACCGCCTGCAGGCTGCACTCTATAAAGAGGTCTTGTATCTGATCCAGCAGGGTGTGCTCAGTGTAAGCGATGCTGATGACGCGGTGAGTTATGGGCCAGGACTGCGCTGGGGGTTAATGGGGCCGAGCTTGCAGTGGCACGTTAATGGTGGCGCAGTCGGAATTAAACATTTTATGGAACATCTCATGCCCGGCATGCAAGCGATGTTCAAGGTGCTCGGAGCTCCTGAAGTTACGGACGAGCTCAAACAAATGATTGTTGATGGTGTTTTGCAAATTGCCGGAAAGCGTACCGTAGACGAGCTTGCGCAAAACGAAAACGAAGAGCTTCTGGCACTCATTAAACTGCGGGAAGGGAACCGTAACGCCGCAGTTAAGTCAACCACCACGGCCACCAACGGCCGCTCCGAAAATGGCGAGCGCGTCTTTTTCCTCGACGTCAGTGGTGGCCGCATTGAGTCCCTCAATCCTGATGGTTCAGATCGTCGTGTGGTCCTCGACGGACTTAAGAGAATTCCCGACGGTATCGCGGTCGATGCTGAATTGCGACACGTCTACTGGACCAACATGGGAAATCCGAAGGCTAACGATGGCTCGATTGAACGTGCTGATCTCGATGGCAGCAATCGCCAAACGATCGTGCCGCCGGGAGCAACCTTCACCCCAAAACAAATGAAGCTCGATAAGAAGGGCGGCAAGATTTACTGGTCGGATCGAGAAGGCATGCGCATCATGCGAGCAAACCTCGACGGCTCCCAAATCGAAACTCTCGTCGATACGAGTGAAGGTGATCCAAGTCCCGGTCGTGACGAGAAGAAATGGTGCGTGGGAATTGCAGTCGATCATGACGGCGGCCAAATCTATTGGACACAAAAAGGATCTGACAACGCCGGCGACGGGCGCATCTTGCGTGCGAGTCTCGAAATTCCGAATGGTGAGGATCCGGCAAATCGCAGCGACATCGAAGTACTTTTCGACAACTTGCCTGAGCCAATCGATCTGGATCTCGATCTCGACCAGAGAGAGATCTACTGGACGGACCGTGGCGATGCACCGCGAGGAAATACGTTAAGTCGTGCGAGTCTGGATGGCGATTCAAAAGATGCTAGTCGCCAGGAGATTCTCGTGACCGGTCTGATGGAAGGAATCGGACTGGCGCTCGACTTGAAAAATGGGCGGATGTTCTTCACCGACCTCGGCGGTTCCGTTTACTCGGCGAAGCTCGATGGCTCCGACAAGAAAGCATTGACTGTCGCTCAGGGAAATTTGACAGGCGTCGCCTATGCGGAACTTGTGCAAGCCAAAGCAGCCGGACGGAATGATGGACCACGTTTAATTCCGTAACCCGCGGAACGATAAATATACGCCACAGAAATCATTTACTGCATTGATAAGGAGATTGAAATGGCATCACCTACGAAAGACATCAAGCAACCCAAGCCGCTGCCGGCGCCAAACAGCGACTTCTATGAATTCGCTGCGGACCTGCCAGCCGAGGAACTGGCGATCGTGAAGAAGGTACGCGCCTACATGGAGACGAACGTCCAACCGATCATTAATAAGTACTGGGTCGAGGACTCGTTTCCGTTCGAGCTGCTGCCGTCATTCAAGGAATTGGGCATTGCCGGACTCGGCTTGCACGGCTACGGCTGTCCGGGCGGAAGTCCGCTGCTCGTCGGCCTCGTCGCCATGAATATCGCGCGAACCGATACTTCGTGGGCAACCTTCTGGGGGGTCCACACCGGCCTGGCCATGAACTCGATCTACCTCAACGGCACTGAGGAACAGAAGCAGAAGTGGCTGCCGCCGATGGCTCGCATGGAAAAGATCGGTTGCTTCGCGCTGACCGAACCGCTGGTGGGCTCGGGTACCGGTGGTGGTCTAACGACGACGGCGAAGCGCGAAGGCGACACCTGGGTTCTCAACGGCCAGAAACGCTGGATCGGCAACGCGCCGTGGTGCGACATCTCGATCATCTGGGCACGCGACGTCGATGACAACCAGGTTAAAGGCTTCATCGTCGAGAACAAAACGACACCCGGATTCAGCGTCGAGAAGATCGAGAACAAGATCGCGCTGAAGGTGGTCCAAAACGGAGAGATCACACTGAACAACTGCCGCGTGCCTGACGAGAATCGTCTTCAGGGAGGGAAAGGGACGTTCCGTGACACCGCGCTCGTGTTGCGTGGGACGCGCCATGGCAGTGGGTGGGAGATCACTGGCACCCAGATGGGGGCGTATGAGAATGCCCTCAAGTATGCGCAGGAGCGTTTGCAGTTCGGAAAGCCGATCGGATCGTTCCAACTGGTCCAGGAACTGCTCGCGAAGATGCTCGGCAACATCGTTGCCTGTCAATGCATGGTGGCTCGCTCGGTGCAACTGGAAATTGAAGGCAAGCTGACTGACGCGCAGGCCGCGATTGTCAAGGCGTTCTGCACGTCCAAGGCGCGCGAAACGGTCTCATGGGCCCGCGAGTTGATGGGTGGCAACGGGATCGTCGTTGACTACAACGTGGCGCGTTTCTTTGCGGATGCCGAAGCGATCTATTCCTACGAAGGCACATACCAGATGCAGACCCTGATCGTCGGCAAAGCGATCACGGGGTTCAGCGCCTTTGTTTGATCAGGCGTTACTTACAGACAGGAGAAATAAGATGAGTTCACCAGCAGCAGCATTAAAACTTGAAAACGTGCTCTACGAGAAGCGAGACGGCATCGCCTACATCACGCTCAATCGCCCGAAGGTTCTGAATGCTTTGAACAAGGCAACCTGGGAAGACTTGCGAACGGCATTCGAGGATGCACGTGACGATGCGAACGTCCGCGGCATCATCCTCACCGGCGCGGGTAATAAAGCCTTCATCGCCGGTGCAGACATCAGCGAACTTGCTACGGTCAGCGCTGTTCAGGCGGAAGCATCCAGCAGTTACGGACAGGAAGTTCTTAATCTGGTCGAGAATGTCGGTAAGCCGGTAATCGCCGCCATCAATGGTTTTGCGCTGGGGGGCGGCTGTGAGACAGCGATGGCTTGTACGATCAGACTTGCAGCCGACAATGCGAGGTTTGGGCAACCTGAAGTTACTTTGGGTCTGCCTCCGGGTGGTGGTGGTACGCAACGATTACCGCGACTAATCGGTAAGGGTCGAGCGCTTCAGCTCATCCTCACTGGCGGAATGATCGATGCACAGGAAGCGTATCGCATCGGGCTCGTAAACGAAGTCGTTCCGGCGGCCAACCTGATCGAACGCGCCGAGGCAATCCTCAGGAAAATCTTTGTAAACGCACCACTCGCCATCAAGTATTCACTCGAGGCGGTAAATAAAGGAATGGAGACGAGCCTGGCCGAAGGCTTAACACTCGAGGCGTCTTACTTCGGGCTCTGCGCCGGCACCGACGACAAGCAGGAAGGTACGCGAGCATTTCTCGAAAAGCGTGCGCCTCAGTTTCAGGGTCATTGATGATGAAGTGACTATGGTAGGAGAACACGATGTCTGCTCCATTCGCTCAAGCCGCCATTACTCCTTCCGCTGAGTTCAACTTTACGAGCTCGGATGGGTTACGAGTAGCTTGCTTCCGTTGGGATAGTCGCACTCCGGTGCGCGGCGTGGTCCAGATTGCTCATGGCATGGGTGAACACGTCGGCCGGTACGGCGATACGATCGAAGCCCTCGTATCCGACGGTTTTACTGTTTATGGAAACGATCATCGCGGACACGGTCACACGGCGCCTGACGCCACCCATTTCGGAGATTTTGGCAGCGGCGGTTTTGACCTGCTGGTCGATGACATGATTCGGCTGAGCCGCATCGCCAAAGAAGAAGTCCCGGGTCGGCCATTTTTTCTTTTTGGTCATAGCCTGGGTTCGTTTGCGGCACAGCAATACGCGCTGGACCGCAGTGGTGAAATCGATGGACTTATCCTTTCCGGATCGGGTGCACTGGACCGACTCGCCCGGATCCTCAATTCAGCTTCCGGAGCAAGCAACATTCTTAACGCGGCGTTCGAACCGGCACGCACTCCTTTCGACTGGCTGAGCAGCGACCCGAACGTTGTTGATGCATTCATAAACGACTCACTTTGTTTCGCTGAGCTGCAGCCGCCCGCGCTGTCGTCATTTCTGGCGTCAGCCTCGCAACTCGCAAATCCACATCGTCTCCAGAATGTGCGAGATGACTTGCCGATCTATCTGTTTTCAGGAAGCGACGATCCGGTGGGTGAGCAACTCGATGGTGTTCAGCTCCTGATTTATCGCTACGCGAAAGCAGGACTCTACGATATTTCACACGACTTCTATCAGGGCAAGCGGCACGAAATGCTCAATGAGATTAATAAGGACGAGGTGAGAAGACGATTACTTACCTGGATCGCTTCCGAGGTGGAAGCGTAGCAAGACTTCAAGGAGATTAACATGACAACCGACAACATATTTTCGGGATTGAAGGTAGTAGACTTCTCGAGCTTTGTCGCGGCGCCTGGCGCCGCGGTGATCCTTTCAGACTATGGCGCTGACGTAATCAAGGTGGAACCACCTTCCGGCGACACGTGGCGACATGGACACCAGGTTCCGCCATATCCGTTGGCGAAAGATCCGTATCAGTTTCACCTGGCCAATCGTAACAAGCGCGGGTTGACGCTTGATCTTAAATCGCGGGACGCGCAACCAATTCTGGAGAAGCTCGTTAAGTGGGCGGACGTGTTCATTGTCAATACGCCACACCCGGCGCGCAAGAAACTGAAGCTCGAATACGAGGACGTCGTACAGTGGAACCCGCGTTTGATCTATGCGGATCTCACCGGCTTTGGCGACCACGGACCTGATGCTGACTTGCCGGGGTTTGATATCACTGCCTATTGGGCCCGCAGCGGGTTGCTATCGATGACGCGCGATGCGGGCAACCCGCCTACGTGGCCGGTGGGCGGCAGCGGCGATAATGCCACCGCAGTTGGTCTCTATTCCGCCATCGTCACCGCGCTCTATCGTCGCGAGCGCACCGGAAAAGGATCACACGTTACAACTTCTCTACTTGCCGAAGGCATCTGGTCGTCGAGCGTTTATATACAAGCGGCGCTGGGCGGAGCAGAGTTTTTGCCACTCCACGATCGCACGCACCCCGCCAATGCTGCGTTGAATATTTACCGTACTGCTGATGATACCTGGTTCATGCTCGTCGTTTACCCTGACAAGGTAAAGGCCGTTGCCGAAGCGATCGGTCGCCCGGATCTCCTGACAGATTCACGGTTCACTGATCCAAAGAACTTGATGGCTAACATGCCGGCGTTGACGGCCATTCTCGACGAAGTATTTGCGACCCAACCGATGGCCCATTGGTACGAGGTATTCAATGGTGTTCACGTTATTTTCGGAGCGGTGCGCAGTCCACAGGAAGTCATCAATGATCCCCAGCTCAAAGCGAACGACATTGTCGTTCCGTTAGAAGGCGCCGGAGCGAACTTACAATTCACTATCAGCAGCCCGTTTCAGATCGAAGATGTCGAGAAGGCGCCGGCCAAACGTGCCCCGGAAATCGGTGAACACAATCAACAGATTCTCGCGGAACTGGGCTTTGATCCCAAACAGATTGGCAGCTTTGTCGCCGAGGGCGTTCTCACAGGAAAAAAGGCCGCGGTTGAAGCCGGAGGTGTGCGATGAGTGAGATTTTGACAGAGCGAACGGGAAATATCTTACGGGTAACAGTGAATCGACCCGAAAAGAAGAATGCGATGACTGCAGCGATGTATATAGCACTCGCTGACGCCTTCACCGAGGCAACCAAGAATCCAAATGTAAATGTTGTGATCTGGGACGCTAATGGAGACTCTTTCTCAGCCGGGAACGATGTGAAGGATTTTCTGAATAACCCGCCTGGACCAGGCGCGAGTCCGCAGGCGCTACTCGCAGATGCGTTGCTGAACCTCGATAAGCCGTTGATCGCGGCTGTCAAAGGCGCAACCGTTGGTGGCGGAACCACCTTGCTGACTCACTGCGATTTCGTATTCGCTGGTGAGAGTGCAAGGTTTCAGGTGCCGTTTGTCAATCTGGGTCTGGTCCCGGAATTCGGATCGAGCTTTTCGTTGCCGGCGAATGTTGGATACCTCCGTGCAGCCGAGTTATTCATGCTCGGTCAGCCTTTTGACGCGAAGGTCGCGAGTGAAATTGGACTGGTGACGCGCGTTGTGCCTGACGATCAGCTCGCGGAAATTGCGCATGAAACGGCGAAGAAATTGGCGGCAAAACCTTCCGGTTCACTGCGGGCAATCAAGCGGCTGTTGAAACGTGGGTCGCGTGATCAGGTCGAGGAAGCCGTCAAAATTGAAGGCGCGGAATTCTTTTCGCGTCTGAGTTCGCCGGAAGCGAAGGAAGCATTCACGGCTTTTCTTGAGAAGCGTCAGCCCGATTTCACTAAAGCACAGGCGGCGGCGTCGCCACAAAATTAGCAACACGTTTGGTCTAACAATGAACACAGACGAACCAACCGGTACGTTCCGGCGAGTGGCTGCTACTCGAATACCAACCAGGTGGGGCATCTTTGAGACGCTTGGATTCGAGCGAACGGTATTGAACGGCACTCGACCAGTCGAAACAGCGCTCGCGCTTGTCCTCGGTGACCTGAAGGAAGGTGCTCCGTTGGTTCGCATTCATTCGCAATGCTTCACCGGGGAGGTGTTGGGATCGTTGCGTTGTGACTGTGGAGATCAGTTGGACCTGGCCATGAGAGTGATCGCTGAAGAGGGAAGAGGTCTCGTGATCTATGAACATCAGGAAGGTCGTGGGATCGGACTGATGGCGAAGTTGCAGGCTTACTCACTTCAAGACCGAGGCCTTGATACCGTGGAGGCGAATCATGCTTTAGGCCTCGCTGCCGATTATCGCGACTTCAGTTTGCCGGTTGCGATCCTTAATGATCTCGGCGTCACGAGCGTGCGTCTTCTCTCCAATAACCCTGATAAGTCACGTGCGTTATCGGCAGCGGGAATCGACGTGGTGACCAGAGTTCCCTGCGAAGCTGCGGCCAACTCACACTCGCTTTCTTACCTGCGAACAAAGAAAGAAAAACTGGGTCACGCCTTAATGCTGCCAGCCGACGAGTTCGAGTTCGCTGAGATCGATGAGGCGATTCGAGAACTGCAAGCGGGACGAATGATCGTCGTGGTCGACGACGAAGATCGTGAAAACGAAGGCGACCTGACAATGGCCGCTGAAATGATCACTCCGGAAGCCATTAACTTTATGGCCAGGCAGGGCCGTGGGTTGATCTGTCTGGCGCTGGAAGGCGAACGGCTGCGGGAATTAGAGCTTGAACCGATGGCGCCGGAAAACACAGCGCTGGGAGGTACCGCCTTCACCGTCTCAATTGATCTGATAGGCCGTGGGGTAACAACCGGCATCTCGGCTTACGATCGTGCCGAGACAATCAGGGCCGCCGTAGATGGGAGCAGTTTTCCGGAAGACTTTGCGCGACCCGGTCATGTCTTTCCACTTTTAGCCCGCGCTGGAGGTGTGCTCGAGCGACGGGGTCAGACGGAGGCAGCGGTCGATCTGGCAAAAATTGCCGGCTTAGCGCCGGCCGGAGTGATCTGTGAAATTATCAATGACGACGGCACCATGGCGCGATTACCCGACCTCATTAAGTTCTGCAAGGCCCACCACCTGCTGATGATTACAGTAGACGCTTTGGCGAAGTATCGTTTGGAGCAGGAATACGATGAGTCGCTGGCAGTGATACTTGACTTCATGCCGTTCTCGCTGCAGAGCTATGTGTCTAAACCAGGTCGTGATCTCGGTCGCAGTGCAGCAACAACGAACGAACTTGGCCCACCACTTCACGAACGGAGAAAGGCTTCATGATGTAACAGTTTGCCCCGACATTATCGCTGATGTCGTTCGGAACAACCTTGGCAGTGATGATCACGATAGGTGTGTGATGTGTTATTTGCTCTTTACGAAGACGGCGGCAAATTTCCAAACCATTCATACCTGGCAAGAGCAGGTCGAGAAGTATCAGCGAGGGAGGGTTAGCGCGATCGAGGGAAGCTTTCAGCCCTTCCTCACCGGTTAGCACCGCACGTGTTTTGAATCCCGCTCTTTCAAGCGAATAGGAGAGCACTTCCGCGATATCCGGTTCGTCTTCGATGATTAGTACTGGTCCAGTCATTCATGATCCTTGAGAGTCCCGGTATTTGGCGACAGAGGGTTTCTCATCAAGCACTGCTTATGGCGTTGACGTTTAGCCGCTGCCTGGCAGTAATGAACGAACCTGGGCCACGACCTTGCGAACGGAAAACGGTTTGACGATATAGTCGTGTGCTCCAGGTCGAATAAGGGTTCCAGTGTCGAACTCCATTCCCTTGGGGCCGATTATTATTATTGGGGTGCGATGAGTTAACGGCTCACTGCGTAATCGTCGGTGCGTGTCAGCGCCGCTGAGACCGGGCAAGTATGAATCCAATAGAATGAGCGAACACCGGTTCGTCGGGTCCAGGGCAGTCTGAAGACCCTCTTCGCCATTACGGGCCACCAGCGTTTGAAATCCTGCGCTCTGGAGCGAGTAGCGAAGCACTTCTGCTATATCCGGTTCGTCTTCAATGACAAGTACGGGTCCTGGCATCAAGGATCTCGAATCACTCTTACGATCCGCCTGCGAACTCGCGTCGGCTCCAAAAATATCCGCCGCGCGTTAAACCGCTGTAAAAGTTGGATTAAGTAATTGTTACCATTAATCAGAAGCGGGTTGGACCACTAATGCGTCTGAATGTGATGTTACACAGCTCTGGCGATTGGCGGACGAACATCGCGCGCGCACAGTTTTTTGCTGTTATTCATCCATAGCAATTTAAAGCGGATATAAACTGCATCAACTCCGATAAAGAGTACGTTGGACATACGGAGTCGACCCGCCCATACTCTCACGCGAATCAGGAAACAATCGGTCGAACAGAGGAGCTTCCATGAGAGATATCGCGCACGGCACTTTGAGGGCCGTTTCAACCGTCATCCTTGTGCTGCTGACTATCTCTGCTGCAATGGCGCAGCAACAGATCAGAGATCGGTTCGCTAACGTGAACGGAGTTAAGCTGCACTATCTGATGGCCGGCACCGGCAGCCCGGTAATTCTCCTGCATGGCTACGCCCAGAACAGTCACATGTGGCGACCGTTGATGAGCGAAGTCGCAAAGTCTCACACAGTTATTGCACCGGATCTCCGCGGCTTCGGCCAGTCGTCCAAACCAATGTCCGGGTACGATAAAAAAACCATGGCGCAGGACGTTCATGCCCTGGCCACCGCGCTGGGATTTCAGAACATTACTGTTGTCGGCCATGATATTGGCCTGATGGTGGCCTACGCTTATGCGGCTCAATACCCTAACGAGGTCGGTAGAATTGTTTTAATGGACGCGTTTTTGCCCGGCGTCGGTGATTGGACAACGGTATGGCTATTGCGCGACCTGTGGCATTTTCATTTCTACGGTGAAACACCTCTCAGGTTAGTGGCTGGACGTGAACGAATCTACTTTGAGCACTTCTGGAATGACTTTGCGGCGGACCGTAATCATTCCATTCCCGAGGCGGACCGTCGCTTTTACGCGCGGGCTTACGCGCAGCCAGGCGCCATGCGTGCCGGCTTCGAAGTGTTCCGGAGCTTCGAACAGGATGCGAAAGACTTTTCTGAATTGGCCAAAACCAAACTGACGATTCCGATGTTGGTGCTGACGGGTGAGAAGGCCTCAGGCACTTTTCTTATTGAGCAAGCGCGGTTAGTCGACACTGCGGTCGAAGGAGTTGTCATTAAAGGCTCAGGACACTGGCTAATGGAAGAAGCACGTCGCCAGGTAATTCCACAACTCGTGGCTTTCATAAACAAGTCGCCGTGACTGGGCTGGACGAAACACAAAAGCAAGCATAGTGCGCCCAGTTGGCGATGCAACTTCTCTTTTTTGCTCACTCTCGCTGAATGTCGGATTCCACTGCCGGCAATAAACATCCCGCTTCCGTCAATTCCGACAATCTCTTATGGCGATCTTAAGATCCTCACTGATTTCAAGAATCGCCGCTAGACGATCCAGGTGGTACATCTGTTGCCATCACGACATCCGGCGTTAGCGCGCTTTATCGTCGCGAGCGTACTGGGAAGGTCACACATCATGATCTATGCACACTCTCTCGACCGAGCCCGACGATACTATCCTGACAAGACAGCGTTTGCTTCCGCCGGGCAGCGCCTGACGTTTAGAGAACTTCACGCCAGAGTTGGAAGACTCGCCGCTGCCTTAACGAAACATGGTTTCAAAGCCGGTGACCGCCTGGCACTACTGTTACCAAACGAAACCGAATTTATCGAACTCATCTACACGTGTGCGTGGCTCGGTGTCATCGTGGTCCCGCTCAACACCCGACTCTCTGCGAAAGAGATCGATCATGTGCTGGTTGACGCGACCCCGCATGGCCTGATTCGCCACTCCTCGCTCCCTCTCCCGAGCGTACAGCTTCCGTGGCAACGCGTGCTCGACGAAGAGCCGCTCGCAGAGCCTGCCGCCGACGATTTTCCGGCGATTGTTTACGATCCGAAGGCCACCTTCGCTTTGATCTATACGAGCGGCACGACCGGTCTGCCTAAAGGAGTGGCGCTGACTCATGCAAACATTCTCGCGAATATCGATCACGTGAACTACTGGATGCGTTATCGAGAAGGCGGAACCTATCTGCACGCGGCGCCGATATTTCACATTGCGGATTTTCCTTTCATGTTTGCCTCGCCCGCATTTGGCACTTGCCAGGTAACGATTCCCAGGTTCAGTCCGCAAGGCTTCTGCGAGACTGTGGAACGTGAACGTGTAACCCACACCGTCGTGGTTCCAACCATGATGAATCTGCTGACTCAGTTTGAGGAACTCCGGAAGTACGACGTATCGAGTTTGGAACGGCTGGGATATGGCGGTTCGCCAATTGCGCCCGGATTGGTCAACCGGATTAGAGAAGTTCTGCCCAAGGTTGAATTGGTCCAGGTGTATGGTCTGACTGAAACAGGTTTTATAACCGGTTTGCAACCTCAGGAACACACCGTGAATAGACTGACGTCGTGCGGTCGAGCTTGTCCGGGGATCGTAGTGCGAGTGGTGGACGAGTCAGGAAAAGAAGTGGCGGTCGGACAGGCCGGCGAATTAATGGTACGCGGTGCAAACGTAATGAGTGGCTACTGGAATAATGAGAGTGAAACCGAAGCCGCATTCAGTGACGGTATGTTTCGCACCGGAGACGTCGGCTACCAGGATGCCGAAGGCTTCTTTTACATCATGGACCGACGCAAAGACATGATTGTTACGGGTGGTGAGAATGTTTACTCCGCTGAAGTTGAAGCCGTCATCTATCAGCATCCGGCAGTTCGTGAGGCGGCAGTCTTTGGCGTGCCTGATGCGAACTGGGGAGAACTGGTGATGGCCATCGTCGGGCTCAAACCTGGCTCCAGTTTAAGCGCAGAGGAACTGATTTCCTTTTGTCGCCAGTCGCTGGCGAACTTCAAAGTACCACGCCGCATTGAGTTCACGACCAGTGAACTACCGAAGAGCGGTTCCGGAAAGATTCTCAAGCGCGTCCTGCGTGAGCAGTTCTGGAGTAAACAGCAACGCAGCGTCGCCTGACTCTTTGACGTTTCCCGCCATTGTCTCGATGTAATCCCGAAATAACTCTATTGAGTGATGGGTTGCCTAACCTATCTGGGGTGCCAAAAGACAGCAAATTACAGCAAACTTGTTAATGTTGAAATTGCAGTTAGCGATGATTGAAGTCCAGGAAGAATGCGTACCTGATTGCTGGAGGAAACCATGAGTTTGAGTGTTCTAACCGGGTCTGATTTACAGTTCGACGCCTCGAAAATGGCAAATTTCAGCCTTACCGAAACCAGTGTTGAAGCAAGAATCTCGCTCGTTCAGGATCTTCAGGACAAATCAAACTTTGGCGGGATCATCGGTGACAGCCAGCCGCTGCGCGACCTGTTGCAGCTCGTGGAGATAGTTGCTGCGACCGATTCCACGGTGCTCCTTTTAGGTGAAACCGGAACTGGTAAAGAGCTCATTGCTCGGGCGATACACGAGCAGAGTCAGCGGCGCAAAGAGAGTTTCGTTACGCTGAACTGCGCGGCCATTCCCAGTGGATTGTTTGAGAGTGAATTGTTCGGTCACGAGCGCGGCGCCTTCACCGGCGCGCAGGTACAGCGAATTGGCCGGTTGGAGCTCTCTGATCGCGGCACTCTGTTTCTCGATGAGATCGGTGACATGCCACTGGAATCGCAACCCAAGTTGCTCCGTGCTTTACAAGAGCGAGCATACGAAAGAGTTGGCAGTGCGCGAACTAAGAGAGTCGATATGCGCCTGGTGGCCGCAACGAACTGTAATCTCGAGGAGATGATGGAAGCAAAACAGTTTCGTCCCGATCTCTATTATCGGCTGAATGTGTTTCCGATTCGCATTCCTGCTTTGCGGGAGCGTCGTGAAGACATTCCGTTGTTGGTCCAACACTTCACTCAGAAGTATGCGCGCTCAATGGGAAAGCAGATAGAGAATATCACCGCGGCAGCCATGCGAAAGCTGATTCGTTGGGATTGGCCGGGTAACGTGCGGGAACTGGAAAACCTGATTCAGCGTTCCGTGATTTTGACGACCGGCAAAACCTTGCTGGTTTCATTCCCGCAAAAGATGGATGGCGCTATCAATGCAGTGGAAGTGGTTGAGACCTTCGCCGAGCAAGCGCGAATCGTAAATATCCTGCGCGAGACAAATGGTCGCATCAGTGGACCAAACGGCGCCGCGTTACGTTTGGGAGTGAAACGCACCACTCTGCTCGATCGAATGAAAAAACTTGGCATCGACCCGCGCGCAGTCAGGGCCGGACGAGCCCTCGCGGTAGCGTAACCACGTCGGACAGGACCGCGACCGGTTTGTGAGGACCGATCAGGGGTGGAAGTTTAAGTCACGAGTCTGGGTTGAGTTATTCGCCCGAGGCGATGCCATCGATTTGCCTAGGTAGCTGAAAATATCGAGATCTATAAAGGAGTCCGATCATGACGCAAGCTGCTGCCCAAACCATTGAGCCAAAAATTGACAAGAGCGCGATCGCGACGGCTTCATCCGCCAGCCCGTATACCACCAGTGCCTTTTGGAAGGGGTTGTGGCGCACGGCCGGGTTTCAATTTATCGGCCTCCTGCTACTCGCCTACATCGTTTATGGTTCACAACCCCATATCGGCGCGCCGGCTGAAACCCTGGTCGCGTTCTACCAGGGAGATCGCACGCGAATACTGCTCGCGGCAGCGCTCGCTGGTCCGGCGATCCTGAATTTAATGTGGTTTGCGGCTGCAATCAGGACCACCTTGGCAGAGGCGGGACAAGACGGCTGGGGTGCGGCCGCAACGGCGTCCAGCGCCGCGGTTGGAGGGATGTTCTTTCTGCTGATCTCGATCGTGGCTGTCCTCGGATACTCGATCGCCGAGTCCGGAAATCTCGCACTGGTATCCGGACTCAATGACTTCGTGTGGGCCGGCATTGTATTGAGTTCCTTCCCGCGCGCGATGCTGATTATGTCGGGTACTTTCGGACTCTGGCGGGCCAGGCTGATCTCGAACTCACTCTTCGCTGCCGGCGTCGCCGCCGTGGTGCTGGTGCTGCTTGGCGGCATGACGTGGATGCGTGATGGGCTTTTCGCGCCTGATGGTGTCTATACTCGATTCGTCACGCCCGCCATCGGGCTGCTGTGGATCGTTGTCGTGAGCAGGATTCTTTTGTCGCGAAGTTCCGCGACGCGCGGTGCCTGGTAGTGCTGCGGTTTGGGTCGGAGACGTCCGAACTTAACTCCATCACTACCCGCTGGAGTTTATCGATTGACGAACTGAAGGAGAATGGCTTTTTGAGCAGTCGTTCTAAAGTCGGTCCAACTGCAGGGATAACCTTCCTGCGCGCGACTACAGCCGGGCACAAAGAGTTTTGCCACCAGGGGAGGATTCGCAAGACTGAGTGGCCTGGCATCGTGCATTTGTTCGAGTGACTGTGCCACAAACTGCAACCGCACCAACTTCTCTCCTGTCGGCGACTTCCACAAGGAAAAGATCAACGCTCCGCCGGGTGGCACGTCGTCCGGTTGATGAGACGGCAGCGCCCACGAGAGTGCGAGCAATCCCGACAGGTTTGAGATATTGGTGTCGTGTCCGGAGATGACGGTTATGCTGCTGTTCAGCGGGCCAATCGAACCTGAGACACGTTTGTGACTAGCTGCCTGTTCGAGTGTACGGACCACGTGGTCCAGCAGATTTGATCCGCGCGCCTGGGCGAGATAGGGCGTACGGCGCATCAACTCTGCGTAAGCGGTGTGCAGGATCAGTAGCTGCTGTAAGTCGCTCGCGGTGAGACGGCCCCAACCGAACTGAGTACCACTCATACCATTCGCGTATTCGAGCAAAAGGTTTTGTGTCAGGGTTGAAGCGATAGAGAGCGGACCGGTGAGCGTGACTGCATTCTGCTCGGTCTTTAGTGCCAGTGGTTCATCGAATAGAGACTGCGCCGGTTTGCCTGCGCCGTTCAATACTCGTTGCAATAATTGAAACTCGAGCCGGTGCGATTCAACCACGGCGCTGAGCTGTGGTCCAACTCTGCCATTAAGCGCTGCCGTGGTCAGGTTTGGATCAGGTTTGGCGGTGCCAGCCTCGATCGGATCAAACAACGAATCGCTGACACCCGGTTTCTCTGAGTGGATCTCTAATTTGCACCCCGGCAGCAGAGCTTCGGAGAGAGCGCGCGCTGATTCGATGGTGCGTTGATCCGTGTCGGCCCGGAAATAAATCCGGTCTGCGTTCTCACACCCTGACGTCGTCAGCAGTCCCTGTTGCTCGTACAGCTCACGATAGTAAGAGCCAAGGAGTTTCATGAGAGCACTACCGTGTGGAGTCAGATAACCCGGCGGCACTCCGAAATCCGGCCACGGCTCTGCGGAGTACCGACGCAGGCGTTCGCTGGTCCAGGTCGGCGCGCGCACGCCATGACGACTGACGATAATGACGTGCTGCAACGTATCGGCGACGCACAGCCGCGCGACCAGCGTTATGAGCAATACGCTTCCGAGCCAGAGCTTGATCTTCAGCGACACGTTCAGAAGTTTAGTTTGACGCCAGTGATACCCCAGATCTTGTAACGTTCTTCCTGAATCGGACGATCGGGATGGATACCGAGGTAAACACGATACGGTTTATTGGCGAGGTTCAGCAGATCGATAAAAATCTTTACGTGTTTCCCGATTCTCTGGCTGGCGGAGAAATCAACCTCCAGACGATGGTCCAGCCAGTTATCGTCGTTCACGGTAGTGCCGATGAGCAGCGGGAGTTGACCCTGGTAATTCAGCGAGATGCGACTCGAGAATCCTTTGCGTTGATAGCCCATCGAGAAATTTCCCATGTTGGACGCCTGGCTCGGCAGAATGAAATCGCCGCGTGGCAGAACTGCACTCGAGTGTACGTGGGTGTAATTCGCGTAAACGTCGAACCCCTTCAGCAAGTCCGGCAGAAAATCCAATTGCCGCACGAAGGTAAATTCCAGCCCCCAAAGATTTGCGGCCTCGCCGTTCACGGGTTGCGTAACGCGATAAACATCACTGCCGATGGTTTCTGGTAGGGTATTGGTGAAGATGTAGTTGTCGAGATGTTTGTAAAAGAAACCCGCAGAAGCGATACCTACGTTCTGAAAGTAATGTTCCAGCGAGGCATCGAAATTATTTGCCGTGGTGACATTCAGATCCGGATTTCCCTTCGAGATTGTTAAGCCAGTCGTGTCCTGAAGAACGAATGGGGCCAGGTCGCTGTAGTTTGGTCGTGCGAGCGTGCGGCTGAATGAAATACGAAGCGGCGTATCCGGAAACAATTGATGCCGGAGATGAATGCCAGGCAGAACGTTTAGGTAGTCGTTCTTTCCTTCAAAGATCGTTCGATTCAGAACCGCACCGCCGGCCCCGAGGCGATATTGTGGAGCGCTGTATCTCGTTTGCGTGTTTTCAAACCTCACCCCGCCAAGTAGCGTTGTGTTTTCACCAATATGGATCTCGTCCATAACGTACCCGGCGGTTACTCGTTCCCGAGCACGATAGCTACCGGAATCACCGGTCGGACTGATGACGGTATTCAGGGTTCCGCCATGACTCAGATTCTGCATCCCGATCGGATCCGGGAAAGTGGCACCAAACTCAACATACTTGCCATCGAGGAACCCATCCGCCGGCGCATAGTTTTGTCGAGCGTTGGGCAGCAGCTTGATCGTGACTCCACTGCGCGGGGTCTGCGTGATCGAGTCTACGTCACGCGTGCGGTTTGCATCGCGAATCTTGAACCCGAATTTGAGTAGTCCGTTGGTGTGGTCGCCCAGACGTGCCGGCGCCGAGAAGTCAAAGCCTCCCGACAGGTTTCGCTCCTGGCCCAGATCGTCCTGGATGGCGTTCTGGATGAAGTTGAAATTGTTGAGATTCTGGTTCTGTGGGTTTGCCTGGATGTTCTCGCGATCGATCGCTGTCCCGGTGACATTAGGTTGAAAGGTGACTCCGGTTTGACGAAATGTCGATTCCAGTCGGTAGGGTGTCGTGAGCATCGCTCGTGAGTACGAGGCACGCCACGCGAAAGACCATGAGCGGGGTAAGTTATGAGTGCCTCCCGTCATCAGGGCGAACTGAGTCGAGTCGTGAAAGCGCTGGCGCAATAAACGCTCGAGCCGGCCGTTACTGAGCAGGTCGCGAAATCGGTGTCGCAGTTCCCGGTCGGTGTACTCGGAACGCAGGCCGCGCAGATAAATCTCGGAACCGGAATTAATTCGATAGTTCACATCCCAGGTGCCGCCGTAACGCTTTCTGGTCAAAGTGTAGTCACGCAAATCAAGACTGTTGAGTGCCAGAGAACCAGTGTAGGCCGGTTCGATATCCTGTGAGCCGCGATTGTTTTCGTAGTAATTTGCGCTGCCGATAAATCCCAATCGGCCGTCCATAAAACTCTGACCATAGGTGGCGGAATAGTCTTTGATATCGTCACGCACGAGGGTGTTGAAGCCGGTGGCGATCGTCAGGGCAATTTGTCGTGAGATCGGGGCTCGCTTCGTGATCAGGTTTACTCGCCCTCCGATCGAGTCTCCTTCAATATCAGGAGTGAGCGCCTTGGTCACCTCAATCGCATCCATCAAGTCTGCGGGTATGGTATCCAGCGGTATTTGACGGCTGGTGTTTTCTGTAGTGCCGATGCGCTCGCCGTTGATGGTAATGGCGCTCAGTCGTGGTTCCGTGCCGCGAATCAGGACGTAACGTCCTTCGCCCTGATCGCGTTGCACGACAATACCCGGAATGCGTTGCACTGCCTCGGCGGCATTGGGATCGGGAAAATTGCCAATCTGATCCGAAGCAACCAGGTTCACCAGGTTGATCGAGTTTTTCTGATCGTTGAGCGCGCGTGCTTGTCCGACAACTTCTGGTTCCGCGGAGATGGTGATCGCATAAGACTGGGCCGCCAGCTTCAGTGCCGGGCTCCAGGTCGCGGTTTGTCCTGCCGTTACCGTGATCTCCTGAGTTGCCGTTTCCAAACCAAGATAGGTTGCGATCACTTTGACGGTGCCGGCGCGGACGCCTTGCAGTAAGTATTTACCTGACTCATCGGTGACCGCCTCGATCGCCTGACCTTCGACGCGAACTGATGCCCCGGACAAGCTGAGGTTGCGTGATTCTGCGCTCACTGTACCGGAGATATTTCCGGTTTGTGCGTGGACCAGCAACGGCAGCGCCAGCACGACGAACAGAGAAATTGCGAAAAGGGGATTGAAAATTTTCATGATGATTTCAGCTTTGAAACGAACTGCGGTTGAAGTTGTCAGAGTTGATGGCAGAAGTCTTAGCGTGCTCGGCTTTAAAGAGGACACACGATCCTCTTTGCAGCCGGCTCATTCAAAATGTTATTGCGTTTGTACCCGAGGAAGCGGTGAGAATAATTGAGGAGTGTTACAAGCTTTCGATAGTTCTATTAAATCGACGTTAAAACGGATATCGCCATGGTCCAAATTGAACGTGCTAACTGAGGAGCTCGCGAATTTGATTTCAGTGGATTGATTAAACCACGCTTTTGCCGTTGTTGTCCGTCGATTTCACGGCTCCCGAGACTACGCTTAAAGACAAGTTGCTGAGACTTTACCGAATCAACATCGTGGCCTTCTGCTGTCAGCGCAGCCAGCAATTTGCGAGGCATGTTTTCGTCGAGAAGAATCCTCACGCCGCAGTCGATTCCTTTTCGTGGGCCAGTTCGCGTAGCGCACCCTGCACGGCGTTCTCTGTCAGCGTTGGATAGGCATCGACGATGTCAGCGACATTCATTCCATTCGCTAGACATTCGAGCAGAAATGCGACCGAAATGCGCGTTCCTTGCACCCGAGGTTTCCCGCCAAGATGATCTTTGTCTGCAACAATCCACTTTTCGTGATTCATATCGTGTGGTCTCGATTCGAACGAAAAACGTCATGATTTGCGGCCATTCTATCATTACTCTGGATCCGAGTAATGAGGCTTCAGCCATAAACGAGCAACTGCGCTATTAGACAATGTATTTTGAACTGGCGAGACTGGATCAGCAGTGAGACGCGGGTCTCCGGTCAGGCGGAGAGTGGCGTTCGTGTTTTAGGAACGCGAGGTGACGAACACACTAACAAGGCATTGCCATCATTTCGCCGTTGGCGACTCTGCGTCGAAAATGATCTTCATCGGTTTCATGAACGCGATCAGAATGATGGTCAGAGCGGCGAGCAGAGCGATGGCCATGTAAGCGTCGCTGTAGGCGAGGGAGTAAGCCTGGACCTTGACTTGGCCGCCGAGGACCAGGGCGGCTCTCGCTACTGCCTCTTCGCTTCCAGCCGAGTTGGGAAATAGTGCGTGCGCGATCATTGCCAGCCGTTCTGAGGTGAGCCAGTGTCCGCCGTCGATGTGCAAGCCAATCATGTTTGAATGAAATTGTTCACGCACTGACACGAGCCGCTGCATGACTGCCGTTCCGAGCTCGCCGCCAAACAAACGTACGCAGTGAATAAATGATGAGTAGGTCAGTACGTTGATCGGATTGGCCAGGGCATTCGTAGCAAACAAGTTTTGAATGATGGATCCGACCAGAGCGGTGAACGCCATGCCAAGTCCAAGTCCGAGCACGATCTGTGCAGGAAAGAAATTGTCGCCGGCCCAGGCGCTGGTTAACTGCGCATTAAACAGGCAACCAAGAGCGACGATACTGAAACCTGTCGCCAGCACCAGTCTGTTATCGATGCGGCGCATCAAACGCGCGGCAACATATCCCATGATAATGAGCGGCGCGATTAGCCAGAGCAATACGCGGCCAGTCTCAAGCGGCCGATATTGTTGCGTAACGCCGAGCACTGCCGGCAGGAGGAACGCAATCGCCAGCACCGTAAAACGAAACGAGAAGAGCGACACCGCGAGGATCATTGTGTTCCGATTGATCAGAAAGATCGGATTCACCATCCGGTTAGGTGAGAGCAAGCGACGAATTATCGTCACGGTAAGCAGAAAAACTGCGGTCAACAACAGTGCCACAATAATGCCTGAGTTCAACCAATTCAGACGTTCACCTTGATCCAACGCGCCATAGATCAAACTTAATCCCAGGCTGCCGTACAGGAAACCTCGCCAGCTCAGGGCCGGCTTTGGTCCCGGACGTTTGGGCGGGTGCGGGATGGCAAGGTAAATGCAAAACATCATTAGCGGTGTTAAGAACGCGCTTTGCCAAAAGATCCAGTGCCACGACAGATGTTCGGTATACCAGGCCACCAGTGGCGTACCGACGCTGAGCGCACCGATGATATCCATGGCATAGACGCCGATGGCGTAGATCACGAATCGCACCGGCAGTGCAGTCAGCGCGTAGCTGAGAGCGAGCGGATAAAAGGTTCCGGACGAGAGACCGCTGATCACCTGCAGGCAAAGCATCACGCGCAGGTTCGGCGAGAACGGCAAGAGGATCGAACAGCACATGAAAACCGCGCCCGAATAGAGCAGCACGCGGCGCGCTCCCAACATGGCCCCGAGAAACACTGAGAATGGTCCAATAAACATCAGGGCCATGTTGTAGGCAGTGGGAATCCAACTCGCCTCATCGAACCCGAATCCCATTGCACCCCGCAGGTCCGGAAGACCGACGCTAATCACGCGACCATTCAAAGTGGCAATGCCGGCGGCGAGAAACACTCCGAACGTTCCGACATAAGCATTCTGTTTGAGTGAACCGGCAAATTTTGCGAGGCTCAAACGCAACACATCAAGCGTCGCTGGCAGATTCCACCTTTGCCCTATGACGGCGCTCATCATCGCTCCTTGCTCAAACCTTGCGTCTGGCTGTGGTCCTGATTTCGGCGATGACCGACATTCCCGGACGAAGTTTCTCAGCCAGTGCCGGATTCGGATCGAGAATGATCTTGACTGGAATTCGTTGGACAATCTTTGTGTAGTTACCGGTGGCGTTGTCGGGTGGTAAGAGAGCGAACTGTGAGCCGCTCGCCGGTGCTATCTCTTCCACATGGCCGCGCAGGACCACGCCCGGAAACGTATCGACGGTAACCTCGGCCGCATCGCCTTTCGTCACGTTTGTGAGCTGCGTTTCTTTATAATTTGCCTGCACCCAGATTGTGTTCTCGACCAGGGAAATTACCTGAGTGCCCGGTGAAACGAGTTGTCCGATTCTTACCTTTCGCTCACCGACGATGCCATCGGTTGGCGCTAAAATTCGCGTGTAATCAAGATTCGTTTGCGCAACTTTAAGCTGTTCCTGTTTCGCACTGAGATCCGCCTGAAGTTGCAATTCCTGCGCGTCAAGCACCGCGCGTTGTTTGATCTGGGCCTCTGTCTCGGCTGATTTACCAGACAATTGCGCGCGCGCGCGTTGTTGTTCCGATTGTCGCAGTGATACCTGGGCCTGTGCCTTTGAGAGCTCAGCGCGCCGGCTATCGAGTAAAGCGCGAGTCTGGGCCAACTCAGCTTTACGGCTGTCGAGCACGGCGGCAAAGCGTTGCTGGTCCGCAACTACCTGTTCAACTTTTTGTTTGGTTGTCGAACCCAGTTCGAGTAATGCTTCCTGACGTTTTCTTTCCAGCGATGTTCGTTCCGCATCAGCTTGGGCTGCCTCAACTGCCGCTTGTGCATCAGGTATCTTTGCCTGCGCCACCTCAATGCCGGCTTGTGCATTGGCGACATCAGCTCGCGCCGCCTCGATCGCGGCATTCGTCTGTCCGATCTCGGCGGTGGCGGCTTGAGTTCCAGCCTGTGCTTGCACTATTCGCGAACTCTGCAAGTCTTTCTGCTTCGCATTGTTTTCCAGGGCCGCCTGGGCAGCCGCGACGCCAGCTTCCGCTTGAGCGACCTGGGCTTTGAAGTCGTCGTCCTTTAATTGGACCAGCAGGTCACCAGCTTTCACCCGCTGGTAATCGGCCACGGCAACTTGTACGACTGTACCTGACACACGCGTGCTCAAGGGAGTAATGTCGGCACGCAGAATTGCGTCGTCAGTCTTCTGTGAACCACTACCCACCCAGCGATTCCAACCTCCGGAAACGCCGAACAGAATCACGGCCGCCAGCGCGAGCACCAGAAAGGGAACCAGTTTTCTAAACGTCGACTTCGTTTGATCAGGGGTGGCAATATTCGATTGGCTCGGATCAGGTTGTGTGCCGTTGTTTTGTTGAGTGGCGCCGGCAGCAACTTTTGGTGGAACGGCAGGCTTTGACGTGTCGACATCACTCTCTTTGACCTTAATTTCAGACATCGTGTTCGTTCCCTTGTCCGGCATTGCTACTTGTCCTCCCCCAGCGCTTTCTCAAACTCAGCCTTGGCGGTCCAAAAGGTTAACAGTGCCTTTTGATATTCATTGGTAGCTTCGGCCAGTGACGCCTGTGACTTCAGCACATCGGAAAGCATCACTGTCTGAAATTTGTATTGGCCGGTACTGACACGCAGATTTTCTTTCGCGGAATCTTCGGCGAGTTTCGCCACCCGCAGCGCCTGGCCGGTGAGCTGTAACTTACGCAACTTATCGCCAACATCTACCAGCACCTGATCTTCTGTTTCCTTCAGTCCGTTCTTTGCCTGCTCGATCTGAGAATCGATTCCTGAGAGCTGGTGCTGCTTGCGTCCCCAGTCAAAGAACTCCCAACTAACGACCACGCCAACATTTGCGAATTCCCGCGGGACCGTAGCGGGAAAGTTCCGCGGTGTGAGATAGGTAAAGCCCACACTCACGTCAGGAATGTATTCTGATTTCTTGATGCGACGAGCCAGTTTGGCCTGCTCGACCGTCAACCGTGCTTGCTGGATCTCCGGCCGGTGTTCGCTCGCGATCATTCTGGCGGCAGGAAGCTCTCTTTCGATTGATATGAATGCGGGCGCATCGGTCACCTCAAACTCATGACTGACTTCGCGTCCGAGCAAACTATTGAATTGTTCTTTCTGCGTGGCCAACTTGCTGCTTAACTCAAGTTGATCGTATTGGGCCCGCGCCAGACGCGTTTGCACGACCAATCGATCCGCTTTGAGAGCGATTTGCTGCACAACGTAATCGCCGGTGACCTTGTCCAGTTCCTGATACGACTTTACTGCCTGCTCCACGCTGCTGAGCGCGCTCTTCGTTTGCAGGATCGCGTAGTAAGTTTTTTTCACCTGGGCGATGGTCTCGTGCTGTTGCTGGCGCAACTTCGCCTGGGCCATCTCGCTCGAAAGCCGCTCCAGTTTTATGTTCAGACCGATCCGGTATTGCTGGGAGATCGGTTCGACGGCCATCGCAGCAAAGACGGCAGTGGGTTTACGTTCCTGAGTTAGTAGAAAGAAGGGACCGAGACCCGGAAACTCATTAGCCGCGAGATTCGGGATCTTGATGTCGTTCTTAGCGAGATTCTCGGAAACGAGTGTGTACGCATGCAAGGACGGAAGACGCGCAGTTTTTGCAACTGAGATGTCTGCTTCAGATCTCGCCATTTCAAACTGCGCGATCTTAATCGCATGGTTGTTATGCAGCGCCAGGTCAATTGCCTGATCGAGTGTGAGTGACTCAGTTGACTGCGCCCGAACCATTCCGCAAAAGCTCATCAGGATCAGGCAGACTATCCACGAGGTTGTAAAGCTACCAACTGTTCTCACCGAAATCATACCTTGCACTTCGCAAGTGGCTAGCCAAACCACAGTTGAAACGGCGGAGAGCTTTATCGAGGAAATTTAGAGGGTCGGTGAAAATTTTAGCCGCAATTGTCGGCAGGAGTGCGGGGATGCGTCTGTCTGTGCCCGACACTTCCGGCACATCGAGAGGGCATACATTTCGCTTTAATCCGCTAATTGAACAATTCTGAAGTCAACTTGTTTGGTACATCTGTTGCGCATGGTGGCCGCGGAGGAAAAAAGGTTTTGCGGAGATCAAATACATTGGCCCACTGTCTCCTGGCTTTGGTTGTAACAGTCGTCACGACACAGAGTGTGTACGCTCAGGGCAAACAGGATCGTTGCTTTACCAGACTTGGATTTCTGGTGGCGCCTTATCATTCGAGTGCGACCATCGCAACGAGCGGACAACTACTCTCAGGTGGTTCGGCTAAGGTAAGCAACAACGCGAGTGTGACGTTCGATCTCGGCTGTGATGTTGCCAAAAACGTTTCGGTGACAGTGATGTCAGGCATTCCCGTGAAGCCGCATGTCACCGGACAAGGTGCGGCCGCCCCATTGGGGATGCTGGGTAAAGTCCGTTATGGACCAGCGGTCTTCACCGGCCAATATCGATTTCCGAAGATTGGTCAGTTTCGACCTTACGTCGGCGGTGGAACAGCCTATGCCATTATCTTCAAGAACTTCGACGGCACCGTAAAGAACCTTAAGGTTCAGAATAACTGGGGCTCAGTTCTGCAGGGCGGCGCTGAGTTTGATGTGAAATCGAAGTACACACTGTTCATCGATTTCAAGGAAGTCTGGTTGTCGGTCAACGCGCATGGTGCGCTCGCTGACGGTACCAACGTAAAGGCGCGCGTGAAATTAAATCCTTCGCTCTTAACGGTAGGGATCAAGTTTTACCTTCCGTTTGGTCACGGTCACTAAAAATCACAGCCACAAAGCAGCACAAAAATTCACAAGCAAATTTATTCCTTGTCGCTTTTCCCTCACGTACTAACACGACTCGCGAGTTATTGTTTGCTTTGCAGCGCCGCTTTCACCACGTCGAGCAATTCAAGGCCGGTCTTTGCATAGAGATCGCCATTTATGAAGGTCGTGGGAGTGCCGGTGATTCCGGAGTTGAGGCTGTGATAGTAATCCTCCAGTATTTGGTCTCTATAAGTTCCGTTGTCCAGCTCAAGATCGAAACGATCGATATCGAGTCCAATCTTTCGAGCATGTTTATGCAGATCTGGTGGGCCCAGTTTGTCAGGCCGGTCATACAGTAACCGGTGCATTTCCCAAAATTTATTCTGAGCTGCCGCCGCTTCAGCCGCTTCGGCCGCGCGCAGTGCGTTGGGATGAGTTTTGACGAGAGGAAAATGGCGATAAACAAAGCGCACCGAGCTGCTCAACTCATCGATGAGCTTTTGCACTGCGTGATGTCTCCGATGACAATCCGGACATTCGTAGTCGCCATAGTTGACCCAATGATCGAAGCATCAGGCGGTCCAATCGCGTGATCGCGATCATTAACAGGAACCAGTAATTTCATAAGCTTTGGCTAAATCAGAAAATTATTTTCAAATTCCTCGCGGCAAGCTTCGCTAAATCCTCGGAGTATATCAACGCTGCCGTCCAGGATCATTACTTCTATCTCCTTCTCAGTCCGGTTCGGCTGGCTGTAAGTATCCGTAATCACCCGCACTACTTTGACTGCGTTGTCAATGACGTTAGGAGACGAAAAAATACGCATGCGACCGACGAGGGCATGGAGGTCAATGAGTCCGGCGGTTTCCACGTTGTCATGAAGCAGCGCCTCGGCGTAATTCTTAGCCGCCTTATCGATAAATGCCTGGTAGAGCTTCTGCCGTCGAGATTTACTGCTTGAGTTACGCTCCGCATTCATTTGCACTCGCAGGGTGGTCCATGAAGTAGCAAAAGACGTTAAGCCGCCTAGAGCGGCGCCACCGAGAGCTGCGAAAGCGGTAATATAGCCGGAGTCCATCAATTGAGCTTCAAGCAAAGCATCTGCCAACATTTTGTATAAATGTTTGTGCCTCTTTGTGGCCAGGACGGAGTACATTGCATTGACGTCTGCCGGATATTCTCCCACCACTCCAAAAGGCTGTCCGTCAAATCCGTCATCCTTGAAATGTCATCTAAAAAGAAGGTGAATATTCCTGGTTTTTTACGCAAGATACAGAAAAAGGACCGACGGTCCCAGGGCTAATTAAATGTGAATCCTCACGTCTTACAGTTCGGGCTTGAAACTGGAGTTTGACGTGTGATGGACCTGTCGCAATACCGCCTGGAAACGCTGCGTCAGGATGGAGAGTTCATCCTCTACCGGTGTCTCCGTCGGACAAAATCGGAGACGACTCCCCCATCTCTGCTCGCATTGGCTCCGGTATGGGAGCGTCCCGCCGCTGCCACCATCAAGAAAATAGAACACGAATTCTCTTTTAAAGACGAGCTCGATTCGGAATGGGCGGTTCGACCAATTACCCTCATCCAACAACAGCGGCGGACCATGCTGCTGTTTGCGGATCCCAACGGACAGCCACTCGATCAACTCCTGCAACTCCCTCTTGAATTGAAACAGTTTCTGCGCTGCGGGATTGCCCTCGCCGCCGCTCTCGGACAGATGCACCGGCGTGGTCTGGTTCACAAAAACATCAAGCCGTCCAACCTGCTTGCGAATGTTGCTATGGACCAGGTCTGGCTGATGGGTTTCGGTATTGCGTCTCGCTTGCCCCGCCAGCGTCAGCCCGCGGATCCTCCCGAATCTATCTCGGGAACGCTCGCGTACATGGCTCCCGAGCAGACGGGAAGAATGAATCGTTCGATCGATTCGCGTAGCGATCTCTACGCTTTTGGCATCACGCTCTACGAACTGTTGACCGGCAGTCTCCCTTTCACCGCTTCTGATCCAATGGAGTGGATTCATGCTCACATTGCGAGACAGCCGCTGCCGCCCGCCGCACGGCGGAAAGATATACCAGCGAGTGTCTCGGCGATCATTTGTAAGCTACTGGCAAAGACTCCTGAAGAGCGTTACCAGACCGCCGCCGGCGTGGAGAGCGATCTGCGCCGCTGCCTGACGTCCACTGAGTGTGAGCAGAGCCTTCCTGATTTCCCCCTCGGAGAACATGACCGGCCCGACCACCTGGTGATCCCGGAGAAACTGTATGGCCGAGAGCGGGAAATCGAAACGTTGCTCGCCTGCTTTGACCGAGTGGTTGAAAACGGCAAGCCGGAGTTGGTGTTGGTCTCCGGATATTCAGGCATCGGAAAATCATCGGTGGTGAATGAGCTGCACAAGGTTCTCGTTCCGCCACGCGGTCTTTTTGCGTCCGGCAAGTTCGACCAATACAAACGCGACATCCCGTATGCCACCCTGGCCCAGGCCTTTCAGGGTCTGATCCGGCAACTTCTCGGCAAGAGCGAAGCCGAGCTGGACCAGTGGCGCGAGAGCTTTCACGAGGTACTCGGGGCAAATGGTCAACTCATGGTGGATCTCGTCCCCGAATTGAAACTCATTATCGGAGAACAGACACCGGTACCCGAGCTTCCCCCGGCACGCGCGCAACATCGCTTCCAACTCGTATTCCGCCGATTCATTGGCGCGTTCGCTCGACCCGAGCATCCGCTGGCGCTTTTTTTGGACGACTTGCAATGGCTCGACGCGGCTACCCTCAATTTGTTCGAGGACCTGATGATACAGCGGGATGTGCAGTACCTACTGCTGATCGGCGCCTATCGGGACAACGAGGTTGATTCCACTCATCCACTGATACGCAAGCTCGACGCCGTTCGTGGAGCCGGAGTGCTGGTGCACGAGATCATTCTGGCACCGCTCGGTCGTGAAAACCTGGGCCGTTTGATCGGGGACGCGATCCGCACCGATCCAGGATCGGTTGCACCGCTGGCGCAATTGGTCCATGACAAGACCGGCGGCAATCCGTTCTTTGCCATACAGTTCCTTGCGGCACTCGCAGAAGAGAGGTTGCTCGCATACGAGGGTGATAGCTGGTCCTGGGAGGTCGAGCGCATTCACGCGAAGGGCTACACGGATAACGTGGTGGATCTCATGGTTCACAAGTTGGGTCGTCTACCCGTTAATACGCAGCTGACACTACGGCAGCTCGCTTGTCTGGGAAACATCGCCTCGACGGCGACGCTCGCGCTTGTGCAGGGCTCGTCGGCAGAACAGGCTGACGGAGATCTTTGGGAGGCAGTGCGGCAGGAGTTGATCGAGCGTCTTCACAGCTCCTATAAGTTCATGCACGACCGGATACAGGAAGCGGCCTATTCGCTCATCCCGGAAGAATCCCGCCCCGGGGAACATCTGCGGATTGGACGCCTGCTCCTCCGGCAAACGCCTTCCGAGGAGCGCGAAGAGAGCATCTTCGACATCGTTAATCAGCTCAACCGCGGCGCGGCCTTGATTCCTTCGCGCGGGGAGCGCGAGGAGTTGGCGGAACTCGACTTGATCGCAGGCAAGCGCGCCAAGGCATCGACGGCGTATGCCGCAGCGCTCAATTATCTCCAGGCCGGAGTGGAGCTGCTACCGGACGATCGCTGGAGGCGTTGCCATGAGCTGACCTTCGCGCTGGAGCTGAACCGCGCCGAGTGTGAATTTCTCACCGGCAATATGGCCGCAGCGGAAAAGCACTTGTCGGAGTTGTCGAGGTTCGCCGCCGGCGCGGTCGAGGAAGCGTCAGTCGCCTGCGTGCGCATCGACGTGTACATAGCGCTCGCTCGTAGCGACGACGCGATCGAGATCGCTCTTGACTACCTCCGCCGCCGCGGCATCGACTGGTCTCCTCACCCGACGCAGGCAGAGGTGCAAGCGGAATACGAACGCATCTGGTCATTACTCGGCACGCGTGAGATAGAGCAGATGCGCGATTTGCCGACGATGCACGACCCGGAGTCACTGGCGACACTCGACGTTATTATGAAGCTCGTAGTGCCGGCAAATTTCACGGACAAGAACCTGTTTTCGCTAGCCGCGTGCAAGACGATCAACCTCAGCCTGGAGAAGGGCAAAAGCGACGGCGCGTGGTTCGCATGTACCTGGGTCGCGACGATCGCCGGACCTGGGTTCGGCGACTATAAAGCTTCCTTTCGCTTCGGGCAGCTCGGATATGAGCAGGTGGAACAGCGTGATTTGAAGCGCTTCCAACCAGCCTGCTACTTTACCTGGGGCGGCATCGTTCTGACCTGGAGGAAGCACTACCGTGACGGCCGGGAGCCGTTGCGTCGCGCTTTCGCCGTCGCCAACGAAATCGGCGATGTAAATTTCGCGTTGTTCAGTTCGAGTGTTCTTATTTCCAATCTCCTGGCCGCAGGCGATCCGCTTGCAGAGGTGCAGCACGAAGCCGAGCTTAACCTCGTGATTGCGCAGAACGCCCGGTTCGAGTTCATGGTCGACCTGGCCATGGCACTTCTCGGACTCATCCGGACGCTGCGTGGTCTAACGCCGACATTCGGCCGCTTCAATGATGGCAATTTTGATGAGGGCCAATTCGAGCATCACCTTTCGACCGACCGCGGCGTGTCGTTTCCGAGGTGCTGGTACTGGATCCGCAAGCTGCAGGCGCGCTTCTTTGCCGGCGATTATCGAGCGGCCCTCGATGCTGCCGCCAGAGCAGAAGTGCTTCTTTGGTCTCAACCCACCGAACTCGCAAGGTCGGAACACAGCTTTTTCAGCGCGCTTGCTCATGCCGCTTCCTGTGACCCAGCCAATTCAGACGAAGGTGCTCAGCATCTTGAAGCGATGGCCGGTCGTCACCGTCACCTCGAAATCCTGGCGGAGAATTGCCCGGAGAATTACGCGCACCGCGCCGCCCTCGTAGGCGCCGAGATCGCCCGGCTGGAGCACCACCCGCTCGCTGCGATGGACCTCTATGAGCGGGCCCTCCGCTTCGCGAAGGCCAACGGATTTGTCCACGACGAGGCGCTCACTTACGAGCGCGCCGCGGTCTTTCACCGCGCCCGCGGGTGTGCTGAATTCGCCGAACTCTACCTGCGCAACGCTCGCGCCTGCTACGCATCATGGGGCGCGGATGGAAAAGTGAGACAACTGGACCAGCTCTATCCCGACCTCCAACTGCAGCAGCCTGTACCGGATCCCACCTCTACAATCACGGCCCTGGTCGAAGGGCTGGATCTCGCGACAGTGATCCGAGTTTCACAGGCTGTCTCGGGCGAAATTGTGCCGGAAAAATTGCTCGACACCGTCATGCGTAAAGCGATGGAGCACGCCGGCGCCGATCGCGGGTTGCTGATTGTTCCACACTGCAACCGCTTGCAAGTGAAAGCCGAGGCCACTACCGATGGGGATACTGTATCGGTGCGCGCGTTGGAAGAGTCCGACTCTTTCGCCGCTCTTCCGGAATCGGTCCTGCGTTACGTCCAGCGAACGCATGAGCAGGTGATCATCGATGACGCCTCCGTGCCAAATTCATTCGCAACGGACGAGTACCTTCATGAGCAGCGCACTCGTTCGGTAGCCTGTCTGCCACTACTGAAGCAGGGCGAACTGGTTGCACTCCTATACCTGGAAAACAAACTGGCCTCGAATGTCTTTACCCCTGCTCGTCTCAAAATTCTTGAAGTGCTTGCTTCTCAGGCTGCGATCTCGCTCGAGAACAGTCGTCTCTACCATGAGATCCAACAAGCGGAAGAAGCCGTCCGTCGCAGCGAAAAACAGCTTCGTGATGTGCTTGAAACGATGCCGGCAATGGCCTTTACCGTTCTTTCTGATGGGTCGACGGAATTTGTAAATCACCGTTTCACAGAATACACGGGCCTCAAAGCAGAAGAGGTACGCTCGCACCGGCGCACCTTGATTCACCCCGAAGACTTTGACGGTTACGTTGACAAGTGGAAGGTATCTATTGCTTCAGGGGAGTTGTTCGAAAGCGAAGTGCGCGGCCGAGGAGCCGATGGACAGTATCGCTGGTTTCTGGTGCGCGGTGTCCCGCTCCGGAACGAGCAGGGAGCTATTCTCAAGTGGTTTGGAACTCTGACCGATATTGAAGATCGCAAACAGGAAGAAGAGAGACTGCGAAACGAAAATGTTGTGCTGCGCGAGGAGATCGTCAACACCTCTATGTTCGAAGAGATCGTCGGTACCTCAGCAGCGCTGCAAGGTGTGCTGGCGCAGGTGGCGAAAGTCGCTCCGACCGATTCCACAGTTCTGATAACCGGAGAGACGGGCACCGGCAAGGAACTAATCGCTCGTGCGATCCACAAAAACTCTCATCGATCCGGCCACGCATTCGTCGCCGTTAACTGTGCTGCGATTCCACGCGAGCTGATCGCCTCGGAATTGTTCGGTCATGAGAAAGGTGCGTTCACCGGTGCGACTCAGCAGCGCCTGGGCCGGTTTGAATTAGCCAACGGAGGCACGATCTTCCTTGACGAAGTCGGAGAACTTCCGGCCGAGACTCAAGTCGCCCTTTTGCGTGTCCTGCAGGAACGCGAGTTTGAGCGAGTCGGCGGCACTCGTCGAATCCGCGTTGACGTACGGGTGATCACAGCGACTAATCGTGATTTAGAAGTCGCCATTTGCTCCGGTATCTTCCGGAGAGATTTATATTACCGCCTGCTTGTATTTCCAATTGAGATTCCTTCTCTGCGACACCGCAGCGAGGACATTCCGCTGCTGGTCGAATACTTTATCGATCGTTTCGCGCGTAAAGCCGGTAAGAACATCAGAAGTGTGGAGAAGAAGACACTCGAATTGCTACAGTCATACTCCTGGCCTGGAAATATACGCGAGCTACAGAACGTCATCGAACGATCGATAATACTTTGCGACACTGACGTTTTCTCGATCGACAAAAGTTGGTTGCCACGGCAAGTGTTTCGCACCGCATCGGAAGTTCAGGTTGAGCTTCCTGAGAGACTCCTGGCCCAGGAAAAAGACATGATTGAGGCCGCCTTGAAAGAAAGCCACGGTCGCGTTTTTGGACCTTTGGGTGCGGCCGCCAGGCTGGGCATACCGCGTTCGACTCTGGAGTCAAAAATCAAAGCGTTGAAGATCGACAAGAATCGTTTCAAGGTCGCTAACCCCTCCTAAAAGAAATTGTTTTGACGGTTCGTCATTGTCGAAGTTTCGCCAATTGGCGAAGGTTCATCATTCCTGCACAGCCTCATTTCTTTATTCTCAATAACTTACATCTGGAACTGTAGTTGCTCAACAGATGGGCAGATGTCACCAATGAAGTGAGGCGAGATGTTCAGAATTCGGAGCACAGTTAACACCGAAGCCCTGTTCACGGTAAGCGGTCGGATGAATTCGGTGAATCTGGCTGAGTTAATCAAAGTAATCGACGCAGAAGCCGCTGGCCGCAGCATAGTCCTGGACCTGAAAGAACTGATTCTCGTGGATCGAGATGCGGTGAGATTTCTTAAGCGATGCGAGTCCACTGGCATGGAGCTTCGAAATTGCTCCGCATACATTCGGCAGTGGATTACAACAGAGAAGTAACTTCCAAAAACACAAGGATACTTCGAGGCCGTGAAGTTCGACGTTGCCTCGTCGGAGTAAAGGTTATGAATCTACAGACTCCCGTTAATGGACTCGACCGTATGATGGGGCCAGCGAACGCTCCAATCATCAATAACTCCGGTGACTACGAGTGTCTTGATTGTCACCGCAGACATAACCTGGTAAGCAACATTGCCAGGCAGTTGGTCAAACCTATAACGATCCTGAGCGTCGAGGACCATCCCGTTTTTTTTGCAGGGCTTAGGGTAATCCTTGAGTTAGAACCGGACATGCGTCTGGTCGCGCAGGCATCGAATGCAGATCAGGCGATCGCCGAGTTTCGTCGTCTCCGTCCCGACATCACCTTAATGGATCTTCGTCTTCCTGAGTCCAACGGGACCGATCTGCTGATGACAATCCGCCGTGAGTTTCCGAACGCTCGGATCATAATGCTCACCACTTCCGACAGCGATGGCGAGATCCAGCGAGCCTTGAGAGCGGGAGCTTCGGCTTATCTCCTTAAAAGCATGGCCGAGGATGAATTGCTCGAAGTGATCAGGGCTGTCAATGCAGGAAAAAGGCCTGTTTCCACAGAGGTGGCAATACGGATCGCAGAACATTTGGGAGACGAAGAGTTGACGGCTCGCGAGCTGGAAGTGCTGCGGTTTATTCACGACGGTTATCGCAACAAGCAAATCGCCTATCGACTGGAGATAGCGGAGACGACCGTTAATTTTCACATCAAGAACATTGTCGACAAGCTGGGCGCTAATGATCGAACGCATGCCGTAACCATCGCGCTGCGGCGCGGGTTGCTGCAAGTCTGATTGCACTCTGCCTAACGAAGCGCTGTCACTTTGAGCGGCGCCGGGGAGAACCAAGACATGAACTCAATCAATGCCCTTTTAACTAGTCCTCTGTTACTTGCGCTCAGTCTTCTGATCTGTTGCTCAACCCCTGCGACGGCGAGGAAGACTCTTCCGAAGAGTTCAATCGGAGAGACTTCGACAAGCAACCAGCCACAAGTTGGCTATGACTTCTGGGGCTTCAAGGAAGGTGCGCCCGATCAGGTCACATCGCTGGCGCAGACCAGGGACGGCTACTTATGGCTCGCCAGTCCCACGGGTCTGTTTCGATTCGATGGTCAGCGAGTCGAACGTTATCGTCCGCCCTCAGGTATGGAACTCATTTCCACGAATGTTTCTGGTCTGCTCGCTCCTTCATCCGGCGGTCTTTGGATCAGCTACCGGTTTGGCGGTTTCAGTTTTCTGAAAGACGGACGTCTGACAAATTACAGCCGCGAGGCTGCCTCGACCGGAGGCGTGCGTGAGTTGAAGCAGGACCCTAATGGCATCGTGTGGGCAAACACCACCAGCGGTATTTGGAGGTTTGAGAACTCCGCATGGCAGCCGCTCGGAGACGATTGGAATGCGCCGAAGAATGGCAATTATATGGCCTTTGATCGGGCGGGCTACCTTTGGATCATTGCTGGAAAGTCGCTCATTTACCTCGCCCCCGGCGCAAGGCGTTTTGAAGTCGCAGAGCAAGATGTGAAAACTGCTGGATACCCGCACGGAGCCGGTTTCACATTCGATGCTGACGGGTGGGTTGTCTCCAGCCAGTCATGGAGGCCGCGAAGCGCTCCGGCAAGTGGTGGGCCGCCTGCCTATCCTCTGCTGAAGGACCATTGCTACGTAGTAGTCGACCGAGCCGGTGGTCTCTGGATGCTTTACCCGAAATTAGCTCACGTGTGGCCCGCGGGCCCGGCGGAAGACTCACTCAAAGCAGTGAAGATACCGCACGTTTCACCTGACGATCTCATGAATACCTGGACGATCGCCCCGGGCAACTCCAGTAGCGTCGAAAATTACCCCATCCCTGTTTATACCTCCGCCAGGCTCGTGGACCACGAAGGAAATATCTGGTTCGGAGGGACGCAGGGGCTTTACCGTTTTTTCTACAAGCTCCTGGTGCAACCTGCTCTTAAGTCCACGATGGGCCCGGTCGGTATCGTCAGCGATGGTCGCGGTGGCGTGTGGGCGGGTGGAAAAACTTCACCACTCTTCCATTTTCGGGCTGGACAGCAAGAGATTCCCGAGCTCGGCGATTGGAGGCTACAAGCTGCGTATCTCGCCCCCGATAACACCGTCTGGATCGGCGAACAATACAGCGGCTTTTGGCACGAGACATCGTCCAAAGTTCTTCCTGCCGACAAATCCGCCGAGGCCAAATTTCGTAAGGAACTCTTCAAATACACCGGCCGCAGATGGGACTTCATTGCCCTTCCGCCGAAAGTTTCCGATCAGGGTGAATTTCTCCAGGCGATTACCGAAGACCGAAAGGGAGGATTATGGGCATCATTTGGACGTTACGGCCTGTACCGCTACGCAGACGGCAATTGGACTGTTAACGGTGGCCGGAACGATTTTCCGAAGACCATATTCCTCTCGGAGTTCACTGACCCTGCAGGCCGCGTTTGGTTTGGTTTTTCCGGAAATCAATTGGCTGTGTTGGAAGGTGATAACCTCCGCATCTTTGGTCCAAACGATGGCGTCGGAGTTGGCAACGTGTTGGCTTTCGCAGGACGCGGTCCTGATGTCTGGATCGGTGGGGACCTTGGTCTACAACGTTATTTCAATGGCCGTCTGGTCACCATCAATGCGGTTGACAGCGATATGCTGCGCGGGATTTCCGGAATCATCGAGAGAGCGAACGGAGACTTATGGCTCAACGGCATCACGGGGGTGTTTCATATTACTCAGGCAGAAATCTCCAGAGCTTTGCAGGATCCCACTCATCGCGTTATCGGAGAACACTTCGGCCGCAGAGAAGGATTGCCCGGTTACGCCCCGCAAGTGCGTCCGCTGGCGAGTGCTGTTGAGAGCACAGATGGACGTCTCTGGTTTGCCGTAAACAATGGAGTGGCGTGGCTGGACCCGAATCATTCACGCCACCCCCCGGCCGCTATTCCCATCAGCATTCAGTCTGTTTATGCTGACGACAAGTACTACGATCTCGGCATGCCGCTGAGATTTCCGGCCCACACTGCGAACCTGAACATCAACTATGTCGCGGTCAGTCTTTCCGCACCGGAAAGCGTGCGTTATCGTTACAAACTTCAGGAGACTGACAAGGATTGGCGCGAAGTCCGAAACGCGGAGCCGGTCACGTTTCGGAACCTGCCGCCAGGCTCATATCATTTTGTCGTTACTACCTCAGACACGAATGGCGCCTGGTCGGACAAAGTTGCGAATGTAGAATTCACGATCTTACCGGCGTATTACCAGACTAGCTGGTTTCGACTGGCAATGGTCGCTACTGGATTATTGCTGGTGGTTGGTTTGTACCGGCTGCGGCTGCGCCAGGCTACGGCGCGGCTGAATGTGCGTTTCGATGAGCGGCTCGCGGAACGGACCCGCATCGCGCGAGAACTCCACGACACGCTCCTGCAGACCGTTCAGGGCAGCAAGTTGGTAGCTGATAGTGCGGCGAAGTCATCTGATGTGATCTACATGCGCGGTGCCCTGGTAAAACTCACCGGCTGGCTCGCACAGGCAACGCAGGAAGGGCGGGCAGCACTCAATTCTCTTCGCACCTCCAGCGAAGATACGAAAGACCTTGCTGCCAGTTTGCAAAGCGTGGCGGAAGAATGTGTGAGCGATAGCGGTATCGCCGTCAGTTTTTCGGTGCTGGGCGCGAACCGGGATATGCATCCAATCGCCCGCGATGAGATTTATCGGATCGGTTACGAGTCGATCCGCAATGCCTGCTTGCATTCCTCAGCGAGCGAACTGAACGTCATGATTACCTACTCACAGGATCTTACTCTGCGCGTGAGTGACAATGGGGTCGGCATGGAACCCGTTGTCTTGGCGAATGGCAGGGAAGGGCACTTCGGTTTGCACGGAATGCGGGAAAGAGCTAACCACATCGGAAGCAAATTTACTCTCCACAGTTCTCCGAACTCCGGCACCGTGATGACACTCGTAGTTCCCGGAAGCATCATATTTCGAAAGGCGTGCGCAACCGTAAGCACCACCCTTTTCGAAAGAATCAGAACATTCGTCTTCGGGTTCGATAGATCCATCAACTTGCAGTGATCTTTCTTAATCCGCTGCGCAATGACTTAGACCACCCACGCTTAGAGCAAAAAACTCAGCCACAAAAATGCACATAGTCTGGCTAAGGTAAAGGCCAGTCTATGTGCCCGAATGCGAATCTTGTTTCTCCCTGTAGAAAACTCCAGTGAGAGATCTACAAGTTCTCCGAAAAGACGGTCCTCAAGATAATCCTGCTTTTATTTGGCCCTAAAGAGGATTCCGATGAACTCCGGTAAAGGACTATCTTGGCCACGTTTGATGCAGACATTGAATGCGGAGTTACGAAGATGAATCAGCGAAATGCTAACGACATGCGAACCGAAGTTCTCCACTGGGATGGACGTCTCGACAACCGCGAGGATTTGCTGCCGCGGTTCAGAGATTCACTGCGCGGCGATAGCAGCAATCGGGCCATCGCAGCTGCGGTGTACGAGCGCTGGGGCACAGATGGTTTGGTCCAACTGATCGGCGACTGGAGCCTCGTTATCGACGACCGTGTTAACCGCCTGACTGTGCTCGCCAGTGACTTCGCCGGAGTGCGGCCTCTCTATTATCACGTGCAAGCGGGACGCGTGTGGTGGTCCAACCGGTTGCAGTCAGTGGTAGACGCAACCAGGATTTCCGAGCTCGACGAACAGTACCTCGCCGGATTCCTGACCGTTGGTGGTTACTCGAATCATACGCCGTATAAGGGTATCTACTCCGTTCCTCCCGGTCATGCAGTCTCTGTTTCGTCGGACCGCACGAGCACCCGAAAATTCTGGGAGTTGCCGATCGGCGATGTTATCCGTTACCGCAGCGAGCGCCGGTACGAAGAGCACCTGCGCGCGCTGTTTCAGGAAGCGGTAAAGGCACGTTTGCAAAATGAGTCGCCGGTGCTGGCTGAACTCAGCGGCGGGCTTGATTCGTCGTCCGTGGTCTGCATGGCGAAACATCTTGTCAGCAGTGGCGCTGTCGCTGCGACCAGACTTGCCGGGGTGAGTTTCACGTGGCCTAACTCGCTCGATGAACCATTCATTCGCGAGGTCGAGTCACATTGCGGGATCTCCGGAGTTCAAATCTCTGCGCACGATGTTCCGATCGTCACCAGCGAGCAAACTGGCGACGCCATGCCCGAACCTTTTCAGCCATTGCGAACCGCGCTGGCGCAAACGGCACAACAGTGCGGCGCTCAGACCATTCTGACGGGACAAAACGGTGACCTCATCATGGGCAACTGGTTTGACGACAGTCTTCAGGTTGCATCATCGCTGCGTGGCTTTCGGCTTGGACGTGCGTGTGGCGAAGCACTGGCGTGGAGCAGGATTCTCCGCCTGCCCGTATACAGGATTCTCTGGCGCGCCTTTCAAGCAGCGCTTCCTCCCACACTGACACCGGAGGCAATCTACGCGGCGCCGGACGGCTCTTATGTGCCACGTAGTGCTGAGACATCTCTGCTCCCTGGTTTTACCACGCGGACAAAATCGGCAAGCTGCTTCTCGAATGTCTGGAAGCAGGCATCCCCTGAGCGCCGCAAGTATTTTTATAACCTGACGATGGCGCTTGAATTGCGCACGCTGCAAATACCGGAACCGTTACGGCAATTTGACTACACGCATCCGTTTGGGCATCGACCGCTGGTTGAATTTCTCAGTTCCGTGCCGCCGGAGATTCTCTGCCGGCCGGGAGCACCACGAAGATTGATGCGTTTGGCTCTTGCCGATCTATGGCCCGGGAGATTGCGCGACCGACGATCAAAGTGTTCGTTTAGTGGTCCCTGGCAAGAAGCATTACGGCCACTCGCACACCTGCTCTTGAATGACCGGCACTTCCATTTAGTGGACCATGGAATAGTAGATCGGGCGAGTGTGCGCTCGCGTCTGGAGCGCCTTTGCGTCGGTTTGGACTGTAACGAATACCAGTTGCGCCAAATCATCATGCTCGAATTGTGGTTGCGCAATCGCGTGGCCGACGGGCTGGCCGGACACCTGCGCAGAGCCGCCTGAAGAGTTAACAAGAAACATTTCGAATATGAAAAGAAAGGAGGTAAATCCAATGCAAAAAAAATACGAAGCTCCCGAACTCACGTTGATTGGTGAAGCTGACGATGTCGTCATGGGTAGCGGTACCGGCGGTGATGACGCGCCACGCTATTTTGGAGGGGATTTCGAATTCGAGCAGGATCAATAATGTCGAACTCGAAAACAGGACTGAGGCGAGTGTCTACCACCTTGCCTCAGTCCAGACCATAGCTTATAAGTTTGTAACGAATCCCTGTATATCCATTGTGAAATGATCATCAGAATTAATGAAGGCTGATATTCTAATTCGAATCCTCACGGTGGATGACCACCCGTTGTTACATGAAGGGATTGCCGCCAGCATTGGCGTCCAAAAGGACATGAAGTTGGTGGCCCAGGCCAACAACGGTCACGAAGCACTCGAACAATTTCGCCAGCATCATCCGGACATAACGTTAATGGATTTACAGATGCCGGGGATGAACGGCATCGAGACAATTCAAGCAATTCGCAGGGAGTTTCCCGATGCTCGAATTATTGTCTTGACGACCTACAGCGGTGATGCCCAGGCGGCCCGAGCATTCAGTGCCGGTGCTTTTGGCTATCTGCTCAAGAGCTCCCTGCGGAAGGAGTTGATCGAGACTATTCGCATCGTGAATAGTGGCAAGAAGAGGATTTCACCGGAAATTTCCATCGAATTGGCCGAGCACCAGGGCGACGATGCACTCTCGGAACGGGAGATCGAAGTCTTGCAGCAGGTGGCTGCCGGCATGGGCAATAAGATCATTGCCGTGCATTTGGAAATCTCGCAGGAAACTGTTAAGGCTCACATAAAAAATATTCTCGCGAAACTCGGCGCACACGATCGCACTCACGCGGTAAGTATTGCGGTGAAGCGCGGCATTATCGAAATCTGAACCATGAGCCGCTCGCTTTTCGATCAACCTTTTGATAGGCCGTGGCGTCCGGAACGATCAACTCGATTTCAGTTCCAGTGCCGGCGGCGCTCCACAGGTTTAGTTGCGCGTTGATGCGATCTGCTCGTTCTCTCATCCCCACCAGTCCAAAATGATCAGGACGACCGCCTGCTGCAAGAATCCTGGTATCGATACCACGGCCATCATCGCGAATTCGCAGTCGAAACTGACGCCGATCATAGGTGATTTCCGCCTCTACGTTACGAGCCCCGGAATGAGTAAGCGCATTGATGAGCGCCTCACGTCCGATGGCGTAAGATTCTTCCATTACGATGGGATTCAAGCGGCGCATCTTGCCTTCGACTACTGCCTTGAAAGTCATTTTGCGATCGTGGGAGCTTTCTTCGACGACGCGGGTAAATGCTGCCGGCAGATCACCAATGGAGGCGGACGTATTGCGCAGGGTTTTAACGCGATCTCTGCCTTCAGCAATAACCTGGTCCGCGCGCTCGAGGGCCTCTTCCATGACGTGACGAACAGGTTCTGAGGCTGGAAGTTGTTGCGCGGCAGCATCAAACTTCAGGATCAATCCATGGACGCTTTGCAAAAAAGTATCGTGTAGATCGCGGGCGATTCGCTCCCGCTCCGCCAGGCGCCCCTCCATGCGCCCGCGCATTTGTCGCGCCATCTGTCTCAGCCGCAGTTGGTAAAGTCCGCCCACAATCAATAGGAACACGATGGCTGCTGAAATGCGAAACCACCTGGTCTGGTAATAGGCAGGAGCGATTGAGAAATCGAAATAGGCGCCAGTCTCATTCCACACGCCGTTGTTATTAGCAGCCATTACCCGAAAGCGGTAGTTGCCGGGACGGAGATCGGTGTAGAAAGCCTGACGACGGTGACCGGCCTCTTGCCATTCGGTATCCCGGCCTTCCAGCAGGTAGCGAAATTGAATTCTCTCCGGAGTAACGAGACTAAGCGCTGTGTAGTCTATCTGCAGATCACGACTCAATGGCGGTAGGCGCAAACGCTCGCCGGTGTTGGCGGTCGTTTCGTAGATCGTGCGGTCGGCAATAAATTGCTCAATGTGCACCGGTGGCGGCAGCTTGTTAAAGGGAAGATGGCCGGGGTCGACGACGTTGACACCGTAAGACGCAGTGAACCAAAACCTGCCGTCAGTTGATTTCACAACTTGCGGGGAACAATGGTTTCCCGATGCCAGACTCTTGACTCCATCGGAGCTATCTAAAACCGCTGCTGCAATTAGTCGCTTCGTATTCACATCCTGGTTCACTGCGTTGGCCACCGCCTCCAGTTCTGCCCGTTCAATGCGCACCAGACCGCAGGAGGTGAAAAGCCAGTAGGCATGCGCATCATCTTCTCTTAACCAATGAATTGCATCACAGGGCAAGCCGTTTTTCCTCGTCAACGTTGTTACCTGACCACCTTTTAATCGGCTCAGCCCGCCTTCGGTAGCGATCCAGAGCGTACTGTCCCGATCGAGCAGAAGATCGCTGACACGACCGGGCGCCAGTCCCTGTTCGGCAGCGTATGTAGTTTGGATCCGATCACCATCAAAATAAGCGATGCCTCCCAGGAAAAATCCCAGCCATACGCCACCGTGTAATGGATCGCCCAGCAACATGCTTACATGGTCGCTATGACCTAGCCTGGACCACGGAAGCTGTTGGATCACATTACCGTGGCGCACTTGAAAAAGACCAGCATGCTCGTTTGCAATCCACAGGTCGCCGTCAGCATCCTGGGTAATGCCGGTCACCGGTCCGGGCATCGAAATAAGCGGAACAAAGCGATCATTTTCCACATACCCTAGTTCAGAGTTTGTCGCTACCCAGATTCGTTCCCCAGCGTCCTGAAAAATGGAACTCGGTATAAAGGGATCAAGTTTTCCGCGGCGGGGGTTGATAGTACTGATTTGCCAGTTATGCCATTTGGTTAAAGCGTTACGGCCGGCCAGCCAAATACTTCCTTTCCGGTCTGCAAGGACCGAGTAAATGTAGGAGCTGGACAAGCCCTGATTGGCGGAATATGTCGCGACGGCGAAGTCATGAAAGCGATCGAGCCCGCTCGTTGTAATAACCCAAATGTTACCTTCGCGATCCTCAAAGAGAGCGTTCACATTTTCACCTGAGAGACCGTTAGCTGTAGTAAACGTGTCTGCCCTGCCGTCGTGAACGTGAACAAGGCCACGGTCCAGCGTTCCGATCCAGATGTTCCCCTGGCGATCACGAAGTATTCTTCGAGTCTGGAGTTCATGAGCCGAAGTAAGCGGGGAATACGTTTGCGTCTTACCGTCAACGAAGCGATGGATCGACCGGTTCCAACCGACTAATAGGGAACCGTTACTGTCTTCACCGAGACTCTGAATGCCGGAGGGTTCACCGGGAAGTGGATAAAACCTGGGTGGACCAGGTTGCCAGCGCCACAGCCCGTCTTTCACCCCCGCCCAGAGATTGTGGTGGCTGTCTGCATAGAGGTTGAATGCACCACGACCGAAAATTCCATCCTCTCCGTAACACTGAACGGTGCTGTTTCTGATAGCACATAACTTGCCGATATTGACTGTTATTCCGCTGGCCCAGATCGTTCCTTCATGATCCTCGAGTATCTTAAAAATATAGTGACCGGCTAGTTCCGGATGTTGCGTTAGCCGGCCATCTTTCCAGCTTGCGAGACCGTTGGCCGTGCCGATCCAGAGAGTTCCATCGGGTGTGCCAAGCAGACTCATGATCCAATTGGAGGGAAGACTTTGAGCTGCCGGCGGATTCCAGAGGACGTTCTTAACACCATCGAATCGGTATAAGCCCAACTCGGTACCGAGCCATAAGTAACCGTCAGCCGTTTGACCGATCGCGGTAATCTCACTCTTCGTGAATCCGTCGTCGACCCGCCACGCGGTATGTGCATATTGACTGACGTCCAGCCTTGGATCTAACGCGAACGCAGACGGGCAGCCGGCCAGCACAGTGCCTGTCAGCAGCATGCCGAGAACGATTACACATCGTCCTGGGTGTAGTCGGATCATGTCAGTCTTTTCTGATCTCTATTAGACTGATTTACATTGCGGATTTGCAATGAACATCCCTCTATTGAGGGATTGAGCGTTCAGCGACAGCCGATGTTGGCGGCAATCAGATCCGGATTTTGCACTCAATCCGGTTCCCGTACTTAAGCTCCAGCCGGTCACTCGAAATAGTTATCCAAACGTCGCCCGGAATTGGGAGTTGCTTGCTTATTCCAGCGATTACACTCGCTCTGTGCAACGATTGTTTTCCATGTTTCCACAAGGCGGGCCTGGGGTGGCGCTATTATTATTGCGCGTATCCGTCATGGCTTTTCTTATTATTATTGCCCTTCACTATCACGGCCCTTATCACGAGATAGTAACGGCCGCAGTCATACTCACTTCAATTTCACTGCTAATTGGATTTCTGACGCCATACCTCTGCGTCATGGCCGCCGTCTTCGTCATCGGAAACCTGATCATCAATCCCGAAACGGGCAGTGTGGTATGCGTGATCGCGATAGCAAATGCGGCGGCTCTCGGTCTCCTCGGTCCGGGAGCATATTCGCTGGATGCAAAATTGTTTGGGCGACACGTCACGATCGTGCGTTTTCGCAACGGTGACAGCAGACTTTAGCTAAGAGTCAGTCTGGAACTGTTTCCGGCAGTTTTCGCGACAGTTAAGGGGCCTCATCAAAATCACCCAATTGAGTTATCACTTCGTCGCTCAATTTGGGTTTCAGGGGCCAACCTGGTTGGTACAAACTTCAGTATCAGACAACAAGCTATGGACCAGGGAATGGTTGAACAAAGACATGGTGAACATAAGGAGGTAGAAATGACGTTAGATTGTGTGTCAGGCCCCCACTCACGATATGACGATGTAGTGCGCAAAGGCGTTGGGCTTTCGGCCGCGGACAATACGTCATCTGCTGGAGTTGTAGCCGACCCGATCGCTTCAGGAATTATTGGCTGCAGTCCGGCGCTGCGGCAGGTCTTGCAACTCGCCGAAATGGTCGCGCCCAGTAATGCCACTGTGCTGTTACTGGGAGAAACCGGCACCGGCAAGGAACTGATTGCTCGAGCAATCCACGAACGCAGCCAAAGAAATAAGCAGGCATTCGTAACCTTAAACTGTGCGGCGATCCCGAACTCGTTATTTGAGAGCGAACTTTTCGGCCACGAGCGCGGGGCTTTCACGGGCGCAATGATGCAGAGAGCCGGCCGTATCGAGTTAGCCGATCATGGCACCCTGTTTCTTGACGAGGTCGGCGACATGCCGCTGGAGGTGCAACCGAAACTCTTGCGCACGCTCCAGGAGCACACTTACGAACGTCTCGGCAGTGCGCGGACAAAGAATGTTGATATCAGACTCGTCGCCGCCACCAACTGCGACCTGGAACAGATGGTCGAAGAGAAGCAGTTCCGCAATGACTTGTATTATCGATTGAACGTATTCCCCATTCGCATTCCGCCCTTGCGCGAACGTCGAGACGATATACCGCTATTGGTGCAACACTTCACCCAGCAGTACGCACGCGAGCTGGGGAAGCAAATCGATACGATTCCGGCAGCCACGATCGAGAAGCTGCAACGCTGGTCCTGGCCCGGTAATGTGCGGGAGCTGGAGAATCTAATCGAACGATCGGTGATCCTGACTTCCGGCCGAGTGCTGGCAGTTACACTTACAGAAAAGATGAATGGAGCAATTAATGCCGCAGCGGTCGTGAGCGATTATGAGGAACAACAGCGAATTATGCGCATGCTGCAGGAGACCAACGGTTGCATCAGCGGACCAAACGGAGCGGCCCTGCGGCTGGGAATAAAACGCAGCACTTTGGTCGATCGCATGAAGAGATTCGGAATCGATCCCCGTCACCTTAAAACTAAATGTACAGTTGCTGGTGAGATGCCGAAAGTGCGCCACGCATATGCGTGAGGTGTTTTGCCGCTGGCCGACGTTCGGACGGACGAGGTGAAGCGATTAGCAGACTATCTTCCTTCCGCCTGTGCACCGGGAAGTGTCATGCACGTGCTCGTGGCTCGCGCGAATGCCAGGTTCACCAAACTCTTGACATTCTTCGTTAACGGGTATAAAAGGCGTGCTGTTTACGGTGTCTATTTCTCACGAGCTCCCGGCGCCCGTAAGATCAACACCTCACGTTGACGAGAGTCTCACTCACTAGCAGAGTTCTACTCCCGCCAGCATCAGGTCACAAAGAAGCTCAATCGTTAGGACTTGATTTACTGTGACACGGTCTCTATCGCGAATATTCCTCTATGCCGTTGAGCCTCAACGCCGATTAACGAGCAGCTTGCGAGAACAAATTGGAGTCCAACAATGTGTAAGAACCTCTCTACCTCAAAGATCATCAGACTAAGCATCTCTTTAGTGCTCTCATACGTGCTGCTGATCAGCCCGTTGGCGCCACTGGCGCTTGCGTCCGGTCGTCATAAAGGTAGTAAAACTGCCGCTGAAAACTCTGCCAAGACGAGCAACGATAAAAACTCGCCTGCCCCTGTGCCTGTGCCACTAAGAATCTCGCCGGCGATGCTGGTACCAAACATCACCGCCACCAAAACTGACTCATACCCGAGCGCTCCGGGCGGCGCCGTGCCCGGTGAGACCATCAGCTACAGCATCACCATCAGCAACGCCGGCTCTGACGCCACCAACGTCACCTTCAGCGACACGATTGACGCGCATACCACCCTCATTGCGGGCACTCTGAAAACCACTCCGCTTGGGTTCGACGATACTTTTAGTGTGCTCGGCAATGTTCGCATTCAGGTGCCCGATGGCGCCCAGGATCTACTCGCGAATGACCATGATCCGGATACGGGTGGTAACACTGGTCTAACTATCACGACTCTCGCCGGCGACAACAGCGCGCCCTTCTCCGGCCTCAGCGCGAACGGTGGACAAGTCACTGCCACAACCGGAAACGGCAGCTTCGAATACAACCCGCCGGCTGGCTTTACCGGTACTGATAGCTTCACCTATACCGTCACTGATTCAGGCGGAGGCACAGCGACCGCCACGGTTACGCTCAACGTTAGCGGCATGATCTGGTTCGTTGACGACTCGGCAACGGTCGGGGGCGATGGGCGGCTGACAAAACCTTTCAATTGCTACACCGGCGCCAGCAACGCTGCGCAAACCTGTTTTTCCGATACTGCGATCGATGACCCCGGCGACAACATTTTCCTGTTCAGCGGCAACTACAGCGGCGGTTTTCAACTGCTGAACAACCAACGTCTGATCGGACAAGGCGCAACCGACACGCTTGCCAATATTGGCGGCCTCACCGTTCCCACACACAGCGACGCATTGCCTGCAACGGGAGGGATCAGCCCCACCATCACGACTACCAGCGGGACCATAAATGCTGTTTCGCTCGCCGCAAACAATACCTTGCGTGGCTTCACCGCAGGCAACACCACGGGCGCAAAAATTTCCGGCAACGGCTTCGGCACACTTATCGTCGGTAAAAGCACTTCGCCTGATGTGATCCTGAACGGCACGGGCCAGGCACTCAGCCTTATTAACGGCACCGTCGCTCCCACGTCCGGCTTCGTGAGTGTGGCCACGACGAGCAGTGCCGCTCAAGGCATTTTGCTCAACCAGGTTGGCGGCGCCGTCTCATTCGGTTCGACGGCTGTTTCCGGCTCCGCCACCGAGGGCATTTTCGTTACCCAGTCAACTGTCAACGTTAACTTTGGCAATACCACGATCTCCGGAGTCACCGGTAACGGAATTGACATTCGGAGTTTGGCCGGAGGCAGCTCGGTGACGTTTGGCAGCACGACTGTGAACAAAACTTCGCCCGGCTCGCTTGTTAATCTCGGTGGCATCGGCGTGGGCAATGCCGGCGCCGTGACATTCCTCTCTCTGGGCGGGACCAACACTAATGGAAGCGGCCTGGTTGCAGTCGAGAACACTGGTCCAATAACCGTCACCAACGCCGGCGCTACCAACCTTGTGGTCACCAACGGCGCGGCAATCAATATCACGAAGCTAGTTGCTCCATTAACGCCGCTTGACATGGACTTCGCCAACGTCAGTTCGAGTGGCGCGACGAACGCCATTAACCTGGCGAACGCCGGCGGCACGATTACTTCCACGGGCGGCTCACTCACCGCTAGCGGCGCAGTCTTCAATATTTCGGGAGGCACTGCCTCCGTCACTTACGCCGGTGACATTACCCAGGCGAACAACGCCGCGCTGGTATCCATCGGAGGGGGCCACAGTTCCGGCACTATCACTTTTTCCAGCGGCACACTCTCAGCCACCAACGGCACCGGGCTTCAATTCAACAACGCTGATGGCACGTACAACTTCAATGGCACCACGTCGCTAAACGGTGGTGACGCCGGAATCGACATCATCGGTGGATCGAGTGGCACGTTCAACTTCGGCGCCAATACGTCGATTAGTCACAACGCGGCGGGCACGGCATTTAATCTCAACAGCAGTAACGCCAACGTCGTCTACAGCGGTTCGATTACAGACAACAACGGTCGCATTGTCGACATCGACAATCACGATGCCGGCACAGTAATTTTCCAGACCGGCTTCATCAGTGCGAGTGGCTCTTCAGCCACGGGCCTCCGGGTCGCAAACTGCAACGGCGGCATAGTCAGCTTCAACAGCCAAACGACGCTGAGCACTGTAGCCAACACCGCTGCCGATCTGAGCACCAACAACAGCGCCGGTACCATCAACTTCAACGCGGTGGGAAATGGCCTCGACATCACCACCACATCCGGCACGGGTTTACTCGCCACCGGGAGCGGAACAATCGCAATTCAAGGTTCCGACAACAGCATCAGTTCGCTCACCGGCACCGCGCTCACGGTTGTCAATACGACTATCAGCCCCAGCGGCCTGAACTTCGTAAGCATCTCATCGGACGGTGGCGCCAACGTGGGCATTCTGCTCAACAACACTGGCGCGCTTGGTGGCTTGAACATCACCGGCGATGCCGGCTCAACCAATAATTTTTCCGGTGGCACGATTCAGAACAAAACCGGAGTTGGCATTTCGCTGACCAACACACGTGACGTGGTGCTGGATCAGATGCGCCTGGTGAATACTGACAGCAGTGCGATCAATGGCGCGCAGGTCACCAACTTCACTTTCACGAACGGCACGATCGTTGACGCGGGAGATGCGAGCTTCGAATCTGCTATCGGGTTCAACGGAATAGGTGTGAGTCCTGGATTAGGCCAAAACCTCAACGGTACGCTGACGGTAACCGGAAGTGTCTTCACCAATCCGTTCTACAGCGGTGTCGATCTTCAATCCAACAACGGCACTGTCGTCAATGCCAACGTTTCGAACAACACCTTCACCAATCCGGGATTCAGCGGCGTCAATTTCGTCGGCACTGGAAATACCTCAACTGCTTTCAATCTGGACCACGCGACGATCGCCAACAACAACATCACCAGCACGGGTGGAGCCGGGATTCAGGTTAACATCGGGAACTCAACTCCCAGCGGGCCCGGCGCGCATGCGGGACTCGTCACGATTGACGGGCTCGGGCGTCCGGTAAGCGATCCGAGCCACGTTATCTCGATCACCGCCAACGCCATTTCGGTCGACGACACCGGCACCCAGGCAATCATCGTCGCCAATTCGGGTGGCAATTCGGCATCGCGCGCGCAAACCAATTTCATCGTTCAGAACAACGGCACGGTGGGTAGTCCGCTGTTGGGAAGCGATCTCGGCACCGTCATCGCAATTGGAAATAATGGCTTCGCCGACATGGCGGGTCTGGTCGACAATAACGTTATCGATGCTAACCACGTAGTCGATGGCGTTGCCGGAAATGGAATAGGCGGCGGCAACGGCGCCGCCGGCGCGGGCAACGCGTGGACACCGCGTCTTAACCTCCTAGTTACCAGTAACGTTATCACTGACGTGAATGGCAGTGGCATTTTGCTGGTCGGACGTGGGACCTCTGGCGAGGCTTATCTGAAAATTGCCAACAACAACGTGGCCACACCGAACATCACAGGAGTCGCACGACAAAGCATCCGCGTCGAAGCAGGGAACGCCTCGAGTGCAGACGACGAAGTTTATCTGAACATCTTCGGCAACACCTGCCCTGGCGGCGCCACCAACGTATGTGCCGGCAGCAACGGCGCCCAATTCATCGGTATCAGGAAGCAGGGAACTGTTGCGAACACAAACGACTTTGGTATCTTCGATGCAGCCGGTGGTCCAACCCTGGCCGACCCGCCGTCAAACGCCGATGTGCGGAACTTCATCGATGCCCTGAACCCGCACGGTGCCGGAACACCCGATATCATCACCGGGAACGCTTTCAAACGAGACACGACTCTTGCGCCTCCGTTGCTGGCCGCGCCGGGCGGCATTGAGTCGTTGCGTCCAGGTAAAACACATCTCCTGACCCAGGCTGAACTCGACGTTCTATTTGCGGCGGCGATCGAACGCTGGAAAGACACGGGGCTGACAGCAAAACAAATTGCTGCCATGCAAAGCTTGACGTTCGAGCTGGCCGATTTGCCGGAAGTGTATCTTGCTGAAGTTTCCGGTAATCGCGTCCGTGTCGATCGAGACGCAGGTGGTCACGGATGGTTTGTCGATTCGACACCCATGGACGACGCGGAGTTTGGCAACACCGCTTCGAACTTGCGTCGTTACACGAATCCGGCAGACGCTCCGGCCGGCCGCATGGATCTACTCACGGCCATCATGCATGAGATGGGTCACCGCGTCGGTCTGTGCGATTCATATTCATCAGTGGCGCGCGACAGTTTGATGTATGGCTACCTGACCCAAGGCGAGCGCCGGCTTCCGTTCAATGCTCAGGCTCGCAATGCAATCCCGAAACGAGACTCGGAAACGCACTTCCTCTCGGTGGATCCAGTCACCAGTGGAGAGACCGTGAATGTGAATATCGGAACGCTGCCCGCGGGCAAGTCAGTCACTATCACGTTCGAAGTGCAGGTAAACAGCCCATTTTCGGGACCACCACTGGTTACAAACCAGGGCACGGTCTCAGGCACAAACTTTTCAAACGTGCTGACGGACGATCCGGCAGTTGGTGGTGCGTCTGACCCCACCGTTACACCGATTGATTTATTCGACACAACGACCGCGCTGGTGTCTAACTTGAATCCCGCGAACACCGGAGATCTGGTGACCTTTACGGCTACAGTTAGTGAGTCGCCGGCACAGCCTGCCATAGATCCAACCGGTACGGTGGACTTCATCGACACGTCTAATGGTAACGCCGTGATCTGCAATGACGTGCCGCTCACCGCAGGAGCCGCGCAGTGTCAGACTTCGACTCTGACGTCCGGCACTCACAACATCCGTGCGGACTACTCCGGCGATGGCAACTTCGATCCATCACAGAGCAACATCGTGGCGCAGGTAGTTAACGCTTGTACGCCCGATCCGATCGTGACGAGCACTGCAGACAGTGGCGCGGGTACGCTCCGCGCAGCACTTGCCAACGCGTGTAGTGGCGATACGATCACGTTCAACCTCGCCGGCCCTGGTCCGCATACGATTACGCTCACCACCGGCGAACTACAGGTGGACCGGGACGTGAGCATCTACAACAACAGTGGCGAGAACATCACTGTCAGCGGCAACAACGCCGGCCGGGTGTTCAATATCAACGCCGGTAAGATAGCGAGCCTCATCGGCCTGACTATCTCCGGCGGCAACTCCACCAATGACGGCGGCGCGATCATTAATGACGGCGCGCTCACCATCGTTAATTCAACTCTGTCGGGCAACACGACTGCGAGCGACGGTGGCGCGATCAGCACTACCGCCACCGGCACCAGCTTGACGCTCATCAACACCACCATCAGCGGCAACACCGCCGGCGGAAGTGGCGGTGGCGTTATTGTTCTTGGCGGAACGATGACCAGCATCAACTGCACTATTACCAACAACGTCGCCGACTCCGACAACAACGCTCTCGGCGATGGTGGCGGTATTCGTGCTCACGCCGGCACAACCACACTCAAGAACACCATCGTGGCGGGCAATTTCAACGAGGATGGCGCGTCAGATGCCGCCGACGACATCAGCGGTACGATCGACGCGGCCAGCTCCTGCAACCTGATCGGAACCGGCGGCGCTGGAGGTCTGACTAACGGAGTCAACAACAATCAGGTTGGCGTCGCGAACGCGGGCCTTGGACCACTCGGCGACAACGGCGGCACTACGAATGCACACGCGCTGTTGCCGGCCAGTCCGGCAGTTGAGGCCGGCAGCAATGCCAATCTCCCGGCCGACACTTTCGATCTCGACGGCGATACGAACGTTTCCGAAACGCTGCCGCTGGACCAGCGCGGCCCGGGCTTCCCGCGCGTGGCTGACTCTCAGGACGCGAATATCGTACAGATCGTGGATATCGGAGCATACGAACTGCATCCGTCGATTGAAGACATCCCGAACCAAGCAACGGCTGAAGACACGCCCAGGGTGGTCACCTTTAACATCGGCGATGACACTGGATCTCTGATCAGTTCGATCACTGCCACATCTTCCAACACGGCGCTGGTAGTAAATGCTAATCTGTCGTTCTCAGGTAGTGGCGGCTCGCGCGCACTCACGATCACGCCAAACCCTGATGCAAGCGGCACTACGACGATCACTGTGATTGTGACGGCTACCAACGGTCGAACCGAACTAGACAACTTCGATTTGAACGTGACCGAAGTTAACGACGCCCCGGACGCCGTGAACGACACGTTGACGGCCATAACTGAAGACTCCGGAACACAGATCATTCCGTTTGCCGATCTACTAACAAACGATTCGAAGGGTCCGGCAAACGAAAGTGGTCAAACGCTCGATATCAATAACGTCAGCAACGCAGTCGGCGGTACCGTTTCAATCGTCGGCCCGAATGTCCAATTCACGCCGGCGGCCAACTACTCCGGACCAGCCGGCTTCGACTACACGATCATTGATAGCGGCACAACGAACGGCGTGGCGGATCCGAAGACAGACACGGCGACGGCCAGCTTCACGATCAGCTCGGTCAACGATGCTCCAGTGAACACGGTTCCTGGTCTTCAGAACACGAACCAAAGCACGCCGCTGACTTTCTCGAGCGGTAATGGCAACCAGGTTTCAGTTGCGGATCCCGACGCGGGTGCGAACGTCGTTCAGGTAACGCTTACGGTCAGCAACGGCACGTTGACACTCAGCGGCACAGCCGGTCTGAGCTTTACCTTCAGCGACGCCAACGGTACCGGCACGGGTGACGGCACCGCCGATACAACGATGACGTTCCGCGGCACGTTGACTAATATCAACGTTGCCCTTAATGGCATGCGCTTCACGCCGGCTCCGGGCTTCAGTGGTACGGCCAGCCTGACGATTACCTCGAACGACCTGGGTTTCAGCGGTTCGGGAGGACCACTCACGGACACCGATGTTGTGAATATTCAGGTCATCCCCACGAACATCACCATTCAGGATGCGAAGGTGGCTGAGCCTCCATCAGGATCAGTCAACCTGATCTTCACCGTCTCACTCAGCGTTCCGGCCCCCGCTGGTGGCGTGTCAGTAGACTTCACGACCGTGCCGCAAGCGCCGGGGGTGGGCCACGCGACTGCTGGTGCGGATTACACCACTACCAGCGGCACCGTTACCTTCGCACCAGGCGAGCAACTCAAGTCGATCGCAGTGCCGGTGCTGGCGGACGCCGCTAGCGAAGTCGACGAGACGTTCCAGGTCGTGTTGTCGAGTCCGGTCAATGGCAATATCACGGACAGCACGGGTCTCGGCACAATCACGACCGCAAATTCGCCCGGTACCTTGCTCATCTCGGAGTTGCGCACTAGTGGCCCGGCGGGTGCCGGCGACGACTTCGTCGAGATTTACAACAACAGCGACACGCCACACACCGTGATGTCTTCGGATGCGGGTTACGGCGTCTTCAAATCGGGCGCTAATTGCAATGCGACACCCGTTTTGCTCGGCACCATCCCGAATGCGACGGTCATTCCGGCACGCGGCCATTACCTGCTTATCGGTTCGGCTTACTCGCTGACCAGTTATGCGGCGGGTGACCTGACTATGTCTGTGGACATCGAAGACGATCGCAATGTTTCGCTCTTCGCTACCAACGACATCGTTCACCTCTCGACGGCGACGAGGCTTGACGCGGTCGGCTTTGGCGCCAACACGGGCCAGTTGTGTGACTTGCTACGTGAGGGCACTACGCTGCCGGCGAATGGCCCAGGCATTCTCGAAGGGAGTTATCAACGTGACCAGTGCGGCAAGCTCGCCAATTCGGCCACGTTTGGAATTTGTCCGACGAATGGTCTACTGAAAGATTCGAATAACAATGTGCAGGATTTCTTCTTCGCTGATATTGCAGGAACAAATACTTCAGCGGGTCAGCACCTCGGTGCACCTGGGCCGGAAGGCCTGGCTAATCCGGTCTTCAACATAAACATCCCGGGGGCGCTGCTTGATGCGACAGTGAGTGTAGCCTCGCCACCGAATCGGGTCAGAGATCTCACTCCTGATCCAGGCAACAATTCAACGTTTGGGACGATCTCGTTCCGGCGTCGATTCGTCAACAACACCGGGGCGCCGGTAACGCGGTTGCGGTTCCGGATCATCGATATCTCGACTGCCCCGGTGTCGGGTGGGATAGCTGATCTTCGGGCACGAACCTCGGGCTCCGTAGTAGTCACGAATATCAACGACGCGGCGACGTGTTTGGCTTCAACGGGCTCAGCTGCAACGCCGTGCGTGGTCAACGTGCTGGGGACAACTCTGGAAACGCCGCCGGCGCAGCCGAACGGAGGCGCCAACAACTCGACCCTGGCCGCCGGCACAGTGACTCTGGGGACACCACTCGCCGCCGGCGCCTCGATCAATCTTCAGTTTCTGGTGGGTGTTCAAGTTTCGGGGTCATTCAAATTCCTTTTCAATGTGGAGGGGTTGCCTTGAGGTAGCGGTGGTAGTAAGTCAGTTGCAGGGTACGTCTCCTAAGTTGACACATCAAAGGTGAGGCATGTGTCCGGTGCGTTGTAGCAGATTCGTAAACCTTGGATCCTCATGTAAGCCCTCAAGCGCCGGATCGATAGCGACAGAAATGAGATTTATGTCATGTTCCTGATAGGACCTCTCGAGCCAGTCGAACGCTTCTTCTTTTTGATCAAGTCCCGCATATATTAGCGCTCTGAACAACGGCGGAACGTAAATTCTTTTTGAAGACTCCTCCAGTTCGTTGAGGATCCTGCGGGCGTCCTCTCTGTTCCCGGAAATCGCATGGACGTATCCGAGATGAGCCAGGATCTCCAGACTCTTGCCAAAGATGTCACCGGTACGCTCATACTGCTTGATGGCTGCATCATACATCCCCTTTTGGACATAGATTCTTGCCAGCCAGTAATGAGCGATGGGGTTGTTAGCGTCTAACTCGAATGCTCGGCAGAGTTCCTCTTCTGCCTTGTTGTAATGTCCGGCGCAACAGAGAGTTCCTCCCTCCGTAGCTTTGAGGCTTGCTGAAGTAGGATTGAGTTCCTGTGCTTTATTGCTTTCTGCCAATGACTCATCAAAACGCCGCATGTGTCGCAGATACAAAGCGTAGTACTGATGAACGATTGCAAGGTTGTTGTTTAACTCGATGGCAAGCTGCAATTCTTTCTCGACCGCTGTCCATTCCCAATCAATTAACAGAGACCACCCCAGCGCTGCGTGGGCTTCGGCGAGATAAGGCTCGATGCTTAACGCCTTTAAAGCAGCCTCTCTGGCTCTCGTCATAGAATTCTTTGGTGGAATCAGATCGAAAGTGCCGAGCGCGCAATAGCATTCGGCCAGCCCTGCGTAAGCAATGGCATAGGCGGGATCAGTTCTGATTGACAACTCGAAATATTTAATGCTTTTGGCAATACTCTCTTGAGTTCTCTTGTCAAAGAAGTAACGGCCCTTTAGATACGCTTGATGCGCCTCCGTGTTCTCTGTGTAACGCCTGACGAGTCGTTCCTGCTCCTCCGCCGTCAGCTTCACTGCCAGGGCTTTGACTACCTGTTCCGAGATGGAGTCTTCGATACTAAAGATATTGGTGAACTCCTCATCGAACTGTTCGGCCCATAGTGTCGCTCTGTCGCGCGCGCCCGCTAGCTGCACTCTCACGCGAATGTGCTCGCCCGATTTCTGAATGGTTCCTTCCAGCACCGAGTCTACCTTCAATGCACGGCCAGTAGCGACAGCATCATGCTTTGACACATTCCGCACTGCGCTAGTGGGCCTGACGATCAATCGTTTGAGGCGGCTGAGTTTAGTGATGAGCGCATCGGCTAAACCTAGTCCGAGATATTTATCCTGCGTTTCAGCACCAAGAGTCTCGAACGGCAACACGGCGATTGACTGTATGTCCACTAAACGGTCGTTAAGGTCCTGCCGAGTAATGGGTGCGCTATCTTCCGGAGGCGCTGCAGCCGAATCTTCGCGGACGGCAGCTATGAACCGATAACCTCGCCGCGGAATCGTCTCGATGTATTTCGGGTTTTCGGCGGTTTCCCCAAGGGCTCGCCGCAGTATGAAAATATGCTGTGCGAGATTAGCCTCCTCGACAAATTCTTCCGGCCAAACCTCTTTCATCAACGCATCTTTTTCAACCAGATGTCCACCGCTAAGCACCAGCATCAGAAGCGTGCGCAAGGCCTTAGCGGGCAGCGGTACAACTCTCCCCTCGCGTAGCAGCACGCGCTCCTGCCCGTCTAAACAGAAAGGACCAAAATGGTAGAGATCGTTATTGTGTTGCGTAGATCGTTTCATAACTTGCGCCTGACCCGTTAAACGCCACCCACAGCAGGGACTGGCCCGAGGCGCGATCTAAATCGTATGAGCTTCTTTAAGAGAGCGTGATGTTGGCTGACTGTATTTGTGAGAAACAGTTAAGAGAAAATTAGTACCGCATGCAGATCGCAATGATTACCTGATGGTTCCTCTCAAATTAAAACAATTGATAAGTAGCTAATAACTCCGTGAGAGTTGCCCAAAGATTTCCTTGAACAGGACGACTATAGTGTCGGCATCTCGAACGCATTTTTGGGCTAACTCAAAATAGAGTCAAGTCAAGAATTGCTTTGAAAGCCTTTTAAGGAGACTCACCATGAAAAGGTTAGTTACCGTCCTGACCACGCTCAGTCTACTGTTGGCGACTTGTGCTGCCGGTTTTACCTCCACGGCTCAATCACCCATGAAAATTCAAGACCCCTTCGATGCGGGTAAAGGTTTAAGTCGCAAAATGCCTTCGAATGCTGTGATTGGCTCGACCTCTGAGCGCCAGGCTGCCTGGGAAAGCCTCACTTCCGAACAGAAGTCAGCGGCGGTGGAGAAATTCCGAGCCATTGTCGAAAATCTAAAGATGGAGACGAGCACGGAGACACGGACGGAGGTTGGTTCGACGCTTGCTTTTACCGACGACACGGGTCAGCGTCTGCTCCTCACAGCGAAAACTCGTGAAGTAAGCAGATCAAACGTCGCGACAAAAAGCGCTGAGGCAGTTGAACGTCCATGTTTTGACTGCGAGCCGTGTCCGGAATGTGAACCTGATCCTTGCCTTATCAACCCTTCGCTCTGCGAACCTCCCCCTTCTCCCACGCCGACACCAACACCAAGCCCTACAGCAACGCCAACGCCAACACCAACGCCAAGTCCAACGCCGCCGCCTACAAAGGGAAGGGATGCGGATCAAGACGGTTTGTCTGACGTCTTTGAGAATGCCGTGGCGGACGCATTCACTCCTTTTTATCACGTCTCGGCGGGTGAGCGGCCTGGGACCGGCTTCGCGACTTTCGGAAACTTTGTTCCGCAAACAGTGCAGCAAACGGCTGGGCCAGTGCCGCCGATCAGCAATTTCAGGGTTAAACCCTTAGGCTTTAGAACGGACGCTAATGGCAACCGCTGGGGGTTTGTGCAAGTGGACTATCTTACGTTGTGGAACCGCGACGATGGGCTTGCAATCGGAGGATTCTGCGAGACTAGTTTGTCCTTCTCCCTTGGTCTCGCCGGCTACAGCGTCAGCCAAATTTTGCCGGCACTCACTGATCACGCTCTTGATAACGAGCGTTCTGCGGTGCTGATCGCTGCGCCAGCTATAAGTTCCAACAGGTATAACCTTGACCCTCAGGCGTACAAAGCCTACCGCTACTTTACGGCTGCGCATGAGGATACGTTTACTGATCAGAGTCTAGTCTTTACTCCATCCACGCCTGTTCCCGCCGGCCTCCATATTGAGCTTGGGTTTTCCCTCTCCAAACACGGAACCTACCCCTTCAATCCCGACTATCTTCCGCTGCTCCCGAGTTACATCATCTTCGCTACCTATGCGACACTAGACCTCCTCTATATTTACGGTTACATCGACTATTGGCAATATCTGGCGTATTTGTATCTCGCCGATACGGCCTATTTCACCTGCGTGGTTGACCGCTTTCATGAACAGGGCGGAGTGTTTGCGGTAACGCGCATCAATGTCGGCGACGTGAATATCCCACTTAATAACTCGAACTTCATTCAAGATACGGAATTGAGAACCAAGCTGAGCAAGGTTTTCACTTTCTAAGAGTGCCGGACTCGTAACACTCGCAGCATTATGAAATTCCTGTTGTTAGATTCTTCAGTGAACTAAGCTGCGATTCACCGCGAGTTGGCGCAGCTTAGCCGCAAATTGCAATCCAACGGTATTTTCATCCTCGTCAATATTCGCAAAATAGCGAAGTGCGTTCAGCCAGCCTGGCGCCTGGTAAAATTGCAGCATGGCATCCGGACGCCAGCAAAAATTGCCGGACTCGTCTGCCGTCGAATAGATCAAGCCACACTCGACGAAACTGTGCAGATCGCGCGGTCCGTGGTCCAAGTCAACGATGTAGCCGCCTGGACGACCCGCGGTAACAGCATCAATCAGTACACTCGAATTTCCGGCCAGGACGACGTCCACAGACTCAACATCGTGGCGGACCGCAGCGCCCGAACTAAGACCGAGACGAGACTCGTGCTGGGCTGCGACCCAATCTGCGAGGCCAACCCAAAGATTTTTGGGATGAGGGCGAATCCGGATTCCAAAAACGTTCGTCTCAGATAACAATCGCGTCACCAGCGCTTGCAAACGTTTCTCATTTACGTCTTTGCAGAGAAAGATACCGACAGTAAGCTGCTCAGGTAGCCGGCTCGGCATGGGAGCGTAATCTTGCCGCCGTCCATGACTGAAGACGTGGGCCATCCGGCAACCTTCTTCGCCGTATATCTTTTTGGCGGCCTCGCAATGGACCACCGCCAGATCATACGAAAGTCGCGCGACCGGACGTATCGGCATCCCGTGCGTGATCAAAACAATGGGCACGCCACACTTCTGCGCCACGAGGTTGAATGCCAACCCATGCGGATTGCTATGACTGGACATAACTGCCAGGTCAAATTGGCTGTTCTGAAAGATCTCGAGGTAACGAGTGTAGTAAGCGATAAATTCGATTACACGTAAGGCCTTGAAGAAATCGTAGCGCCTCAGTCCTCGCGTGAGCTTGAAGATGCGTCGCGGTGAGAGGTTCTTTCTCACGGCGCGTAGCGCTGCGGTGTCAATACGGAAATCAGATTTCAGTTCAGACCAGGATAAGTCAGCGGCAAATGGAAGCATGTTCTCGATTGCACGGCGTTCGTTGCTTAAACGCGCGATCCAGACCGCGCCATTCCGGCGTTGGCCCGGCTTCACGGAGAGAAAACTTCTCGACCAACCGATCAGGCCGATAAAGCCTGGCAGCGCAGTATCGCGAGTTCGGTCAATCAAGCTCGACAGCAAACGCAAAGCCCAGTGTTGCGAAACTACATAGTCAGCAATACCGTGGACCACTTCGGCTTCGTCACACCGCAGCATGTTCTTTACGCCGCGATAGAGCTCTACACCCGTAGAAGTACCCAACTCTTTACTGCTGGTCGTCATTGCGTCGCCTGCAACGCGTTCAGGAGATTATCAATGGTGGATTCATGAACACGCCTCACTGCCTGTAGACTGTTGTTGGCGTTGTGACTTGCCAGCAGACAGTTTGGAAACTCGCGGAGCGGACTATCAGGAGGTAAAGGCTCACTTTCAAAGACGTCGAGCGCGGTGCCGGCGATCCACTTCTCTCGTAACGCGCCAACCAGCGCTGCTTCATCAACGATTGCGCCACGGGCAGTATTGATTAAGCAGGCAGACGATTTCATTGATTTCAGTTCCGTGCGCCCGATCAAATGAAACGAGGTAGGATTAAGATCGCAGTGGAGCGAAACAAAATCAGCTTCTTCGAGCAACGAGTGAAGCGAGGTCATTACCAGCCTTGTTTCCGCAAGGAACGAAGGTTCGACTGCCCTTGGATCCGTACCGATAACGCTGGTTCCGAATGCACGCGCCCGGCGCACCACCGCTTTGCCGATATTCCCCACGCCCACTACGCCCAGGGTGCACTCTCGCAACGAAATGAGATCCGGTTTGATCCATAAACCGCGGCGCACGTCTCGATCCATCCACGGCAAACTGCGAGCGAAGCTGAGGACGTAGCCGAGTGTCGTGTCGGCGACTGCGTCTGTAAAAGCATTGGGTGTATTGCAAACACGGATTCCAAGTTTTGCCGCCGCGCCGGTGTCGATCGAATCGACGCCTGTGCCCCATTTTGAAATAACTTTCAAACGCGGCGCCGCTCGTAGCACCCTCTCGGTAAACCTGTCATCTCCGCAAATCGCGCCATCGATGGTCTCCACCACCTCGAGCAGCTCACCTTCGCTGAGCCTTTCCCGAACCGGCACGATCACGATCTCGATGCCCGCCCTTTCCAGCCGCGCACGAAACTCTTCAACTGCCGCAAGGAATTTGGGAGCACTGATTAAGACTCGCCAGGTCATAAAGTCTCCATCAGCTTTTTGACCAGTCGCAAGTCTTCCGGAGTATCTACCGCATGAGTCTCTACGGTTGTTTCCACCAGGCGCACGCGCCTTCCGTGTTCAATAATGCGAAGCATGTCTATCGACTCAGCTTGTTCGAGCTTTGTCGGCGACAAGCTCATGAACGCACGGAGGAATTCAGTCCTAAATGGAATGACACACACCTGCTTGAACACGGGCGTTTGCTCGCCCGCTAAAAACTCAAGTGCTGGAATCGGCGCGCGGGAAAAATAGAGGGCATCATGGTTTACGTTCATCACTACTTTGATGGTATTGGGATCCAGGTAATCATGTTGGTTGGTAATGCGCCGGATAAGATTTACGCACTCGACGGATCGATCGACCAATAGAGGAGTGATAGCCGCCGAAATCATCGCTGAGGTAATCATCGGCTCGTCGCCTTGAATCATCACGACAATATCCGCCTCGACCTGCTCTGCCGCCTCGGCAACTCGATCAGTTGCTCGTTCATGGGCTGGCGAAGTCATTATCACGCGGCCACCCAATCCTTCCACAACGCTCTTGATCTCCTGGTCACAGGTCGCGACATACACCGCGCTGAGTTGAGTACACTGCTCAGCGGGTCTGAGCACATGTTCGATCATTGGTCGTCCGAGCAACTGTGCCAGCGGCTTACCGGGAAATCGTGATGATCCCAGGCGAGCAGGAATGATGGCTACGATTCGATCATCCATGTTCTAAAATGTATTGAAAAAGACTGATTCGAGCGTAAAATAGCGCCTGACCTCGCGCGCGTTAGACTAACGTCAGCATTATGCACGCCTGCAGCAAATATGTTGAGAAGGGACTAGCTGTTGTTGCGAACGGAGTCTGGTTCGTTTTCAGTCGTCTCAATCGCATTAGGCCAAACCCTTCGTTCACACCGCTTTGGTCCGACAAACCACTCCTTAAATCGTGGCAAAAAACCAAGCCCTCACTCGGATGGCCGCGTCAAACCGACTCGCTCTGCCCCGTATGCGTGTGCGAAACGCGACGGGAGATTCTTGATGGCAAAAAAGACCTGAGCATATTGCAGACTGAGAAGATCGGGGAGATCAAAGCCACCATCATCGAACGTGAAGGCCGGATTCTTATGGTCAAGGATTGCCAGGCGCATGGCCACTTCGAGGATGTCGTGTCTATCGATCCAGCGTTCTCGCGACACTTGGAACAAGCGTTTCCAGGACGCGACATTAAAGCACATCGTGACGATGAGCTTCACAATCACGGCAGCAGTTCGATCCAGTATGGCCGCGGCGCTGTTTTGACGATCGATCTCACGAACCGCTGCAACATGATGTGCGACCCGTGCTTCATGGACGCCAATCAAATCGGTTTTGTGCACGAGCTGGAATGGAGTGACATAAAGCAGTTACTCGATAACGCAATTTCCATCAGACCGCGACGCCAGTTGTCGGTTCAGTTTTCAGGTGGTGAGCCGACGCTGTCACCCTATTTCATCGACGCTATACGGTACGCGCGCCAGGCCGGCTATAAAGTTATTCAGGTGGCGACCAATGGGATTGAATTTGCTAAACGTCCCGAACTGGCACACACGGCCGCTGCGGCTGGTCTACGTTACGCGTATCTACAGTTCGACGGCATCGGCAATGGTCCAAATACCCATCGTGGCGTCGGTAACCTTTTCGACGTCAAACTCCAGGCAATCGAAAACTTGTTTAATGCCGGGGTTGGCATTGTGCCCGTGATCACGATTGTGAACGGCGTCAACAACGAGCAAGTTGGGCGGGTGATTCAGTTTGCGCTTGATAACCCGAAGAAGATTACGCTGCTCGCGTTTCAACCAGTCTCGTTCTCAGGTCGCGATGAGTCGATCTCCGAGGAGCGCCGGCACGCGCAACGATACACATTGTCGCACCTGGCCCACGACGTCAAGAAACAGACCGGCATTGGCGAGCCTGCGCGAGACTGGTTTCCGATTTCCTTCATGACTACGTTCTCGGATTGGGCCGATCTGGTGCACGGCCCGGAATCGCAGTGGGGACAACTCGCCTGCGGTTGTCATCCAAACTGCGGCACCGGCATGGCGGTGATGGTTGATAAGTTGACTAAAGAAGCGGTGCCGATGACCGCCTTTCTCCGGGCCGAACAATTAGCCAAAGACATTCAAAAGGTAAACGATGCGGCTCGTGGACCGCTTCTCTCGGTCGCCGGTATGACCCTTGCGCTGTTGCGAAACTATGATCCGTTGATGGCGCCTAAAGATTTCCGGCTCGTCGATCTGTTCAGGAAGTTCAAAAAGAAGTTCGGCGGAAGCGGTAAACAAATGAATGAGGTTGTGCGGATCGAAACAAACACACAGCGAATTGCGCGGCGCAAAACGGATCGTTGGAACTTCCTTTTCATCGCCGGTATGTGGTTTCAGGACTTATTCAATTATGACTTTCGACGCACTGAAATGTGCATCATTCCTTACGCCACTCAGGAAGGAGAGATCTCGTTCTGTGCCTACAACACCGGAGTTGGTTGGCGCCAAATCGTCGAAAAAATGCACCTGACGGCCAGCCTCGCGAAGTGGTACGAAACCAACGGCCGGCACGAGATTTTTGCGGCGGGCAAACACGTACCGCTCCCGTCCACCAAGCACTCTCTCTCGCTCGACCCAAACGCAGTTGCAGCCCCCGCCCAGAGCGATCTCGACTTTAGGAACATTCCCAAGACCGCCCGCGACGAGATGGCGCGTCTCTACCGGCAACACGTTCTTGGTGAAAAACCCATCGTTCAGATTCAATCACTCAGAAACCATAAGAAAGCACAAAAAGCATAAGCCCCTTGTGACCGCGAATACATGGATTGGAATATGGCTGCATTATCACGGTTGAACAGTTGCGAGAGGTGCCCTAATCGGTTGTCGATTCAAATACCTCTAGTATTCCGCTCATCGGTTTGCAGCTGCCAATAAAGGGCTACTCATGGCGAGTCCGCTGCAAGCGCTTGTTCGGTTTCGCGCCGGGGTTAGGGCGCTCGTTGCAAAACTGGCCGCTTCTGTTCAGGTATCCTTAACCGATCAGCGACATCCGGGAAGAGAGTTTTCAGTTGTTCCTGACTGAAACCCTTGCCGACATCCACGAAAGTCCAGTGTTCGCCGCGATCGTTTGAGATGCCAATCGTGAACGATTGGCCAACCAGTATGCCCTCGGCCACTTTGATCTTGGTCGTAGTAGGCAAAATTGCATAAACGTCAGAGCCGACTTCAATTATTTCCGTCGGGTTATCCGAGACTGAAGAGATAATGCGAAACCCTCCAGACTGCATTTCATTAATACCATCTTTGAGGACTGTCAGATATTTGGCACGCCCACCAATCAATTGGATGAGTTTTGGATACGTTAGGTCAGCAGCTTTCTCGTAGTCACCGGCCAGAACGGCATCATTCAGTTGGTTAGCCTTTATCTTAGCGTTTGGATACGACTTAGGTATCGTCGAATTCGACTGAAGCAGTGGCGTGCACCCAACGTTGAAGACGAGCAGAGTTATGAAAGCGGTGTTAAGAATTGTCATAGAAGGAAGCGATGTTAGTACTTCATTTCCTTGCGCGCAAAACCGGCGCCTCACTGTCTTATCCGGTTACGCCGATAAAATCGGCCTTCGCACTTCTGATACCTTAATTTCTAGAGGACTCAAGGAGCGCCTGATGACGTTTCTTGAACGATACGCAATTGCTAGCACCGCTTCACCAGCCCTGACTTCTTTGCGATGTCAATAGGACGTCAACGTTTCAGCATTTTCATGGAAACGCGTGGTTCGACGAGACTGAACCGGCTGGTTCGGCCGGTAGCCTCCACCTCGTCGGCCGAACGTTCAAACTAACCGATGCGCGGCGACGCCACGCGTCCGGTTGAGCATAATGTTGGGCCGCATTCAGTTTTCAACTAGTGGCATAGTCCGGCGGATTCTCGCCTTCCCAAGCCATGGAATCTCGCACTGCTTCCTCTAGCGAAACGAACCAGCCAGAGTCCATCCCCATGCTGAGGTGCGGACCCTCAATAAACAAGAGTCCCCACGAACAATTTGGACCGAAGCCAGACTCGCAATACGCAAAAGCTGTATTAGATGGCCGGTGTTCAGCCACAATCCAACAGGGATAGGTCTGGTCCTGTTCCCCATAGTCCCACCCACGGGCTTCACAGCGCACGGGTACAAGCAAGCGGCGAATTGTCTCTACTAAATCTTGCTGAGAGATTCGCTCGATTTGCTGCGTCACTAACTTTTCAATGTCGGCTGCTTGTTTCATTAGGCCCGACTATGTGTATCTTGATCTGGATAAAATCGGGCTTATGCAGTCTGAGTCAGGAAGAACTCGGCGCACTCTATTACAGGTTGTCAGAGAAAACAAAGCAAAAAGGCAGACCACATCAGGCGTCCTTTTTGAGCGTCTTGTGCCTGAATATTCTGTACTCATCAAACTTGTCCTATTCTTCTCTACCAATGTCTCCCCACACTGGACAATCTTCGCAACTCTCTCTTAACCCCAACAATAGAAATGCTGAGTTTCTTCCAAACGGGTTAATTCATTAGCTGCGGCCAGCCCACAGTGGACAATATTCGCAACATTTCTTTTGACGCCACAGAAATGCTCAGTTTCTCCAACGATTGACATCGGGTGGTGAGCCGTTTCTGTATGATTGGAGCACACGTATCGTTTTGTGAGAAATAGGTTGCTCTTAAGGGGCGGGCTTGGCAAATGAAGTTTTTACTCTTGACACTGAATCATTACCGCCATTGGCTACCCAGATGTTGACACCATCAAAGGCAAGCCCGACAGGACTTCGTCCTACGGTAAGGGTCTTAACAACTTTCCCAGTTTGAGGATCTATCTGTGAAATTGATCGACCACCGTAATTCAAAACCATGATAAAGCCGCCGAAAAAGCCGATGGCTGCCGGCCCATCCTCCACAGTGATTCTGTCCCTGACAGATCCGTCGGCATTCAATCGAGTCACGCTCTTGCTGTAGAAATTAGCTACCCACAGGTTCACTCCATCGAAGGCAAGGCCGGTGGGTTCTCTTCCAGCATCAAACGTTCCCAAGTTCGTGCCATCGTCCGCCCGCAGTTTCGTAACACTGCCGCTGTTATTGTTGGCTACCCAGACATGATTGCCATCGGAAGCGAACGCAATGGGCCGAACACCCACACGAAATGTGCAATTTGCGCCGTCGCTCAGACGTAGCTTAGTCACAGACCCATCTTCACCATTTGCAACCCAAATACTTCCGCTGTCGAACAGCAACGCCTCCGGACCGCGACCAACTTTGATCGTCTCAACCAGGCTCCCATCACTTGCCCGTAACTTCATTACGTTGTTACTGAACCTGTTTGCTACCCAAATGTTCTCGCCGTCATACGCGAGCGCGACGGGCTTACTACCGGTCGGGAATGTTCCCAGGTTTGACCCGTCGCTCGCGCTGAGTTTCATTAGGCTGTCGCCAAGTTGGTTAGCGACCCAAATGTTCGCGCCATCAAAAAGGATTGCATCAGGCTTTCTGCCGACCGGAAAGTCAGTCTTTTGAGTCGGCGGAACTTGCGGTTGTTTTGTTGTGTCAG
>DASSFI010000055.1:0-2820 GCA_035694465.1 Pyrinomonadaceae bacterium
GCCGCCGCACTCCAAAATGACGCTCATAGTCGTCTGAAAGGAACTTTCAATACATGAATATTTACTACGACAAAGATGCGGATTTGAATCTGATACAAGAAAAGCAGATCGCCGTCATCGGTTACGGCAGCCAGGGATTTGCGCAGGCCAATAATCTAAAAGATTCCGGTTGCAACGTGACTGTCGGATTGCGTAGCGGCAGCGTCTCATGGGAAAAGGCTGAGAATGCCGGCCTCAAGGTGGCGCCGGTCGCCCAGGCCGCAGCGGAAGCAGACATCGTCATGATGCTGGTTCCCGACGAACTGGCCGCTGACATTTACGCACGCGAAGTGGCCGAGTCGATCACACCTGGCAAGTATCTCGCCTTCTCGCACGGCTTCTCAATTCATTACAAGTTTATCGAACCGCCCGAAGACGCAAACGTCTTCATGGTGGCGCCAAAGGGTCCGGGCCATCTGGTGCGACACGAATACAAACGCGGCGCAGGCGTTCCATGTCTGATTGCTGTCAGCCAGGATCCAACCGGCGACACAAAGCGCATCGGTCTCGCGTATGCATCTGCAATCGGCGGTGGCCGCGCCGGAGTCATTGAGACGTCGTTTCGTGAAGAAACCGAAACGGATCTTTTCGGCGAACAGGCTGTGCTCTGCGGTGGTCTGACTTCCCTGATCAAAGCCGGATTCGAAACCCTGACCGAAGCTGGTTACTCACCTGAGATGGCCTATTTCGAGTGTCTGCATGAGATGAAGTTGATCGTGGATTTACTTTACGAGGGTGGCATCTCGGAGATGCGCTATTCGATCTCTAACACGGCTCAGTACGGCGACATGACGCGTGGTCCACTCGTCATCAACGACGAAACAAAACGTCGCATGCAGGGACTGCTGGCGGAGATTCAGTCGGGGGCGTTTGCGCGCGACTGGATGAAAGAAGCACGAAACGGCCGGCCACGTTTTCAACAGCTCGACGATGCGGCACGGGAACATCCAATCGAACGTGTTGGGGCGCGCTTGCGTGATATGATGCCGTGGCTTTCCGAAAGTCGCTTAGTAGACAAAACCAGCAACTAGTGTCTGAAGAGTTTAAGAAAAGCGCGAGTGCGCGCAGTCATCTGATCACACGAGGCGTGGAGCGATCACCGAACCGGGCGATGCTCCGCGCCGTCGGCTTTCAGGATGCTGATTTTCAAAAACCGATCATCGCGGTGGCGAATGGTTACAGCACCATCACACCTTGCAACGCGGGGTTAAATCGTCTCACCGAAAACGCGGTCACAACTCTGCGCCAGGCCGGCACGATGCCACAAACGTTTGGCACGATCACTGTCAGCGACGGTATTTCGCAAGGCACTGAAGGGATGAAGTATTCCCTCGTCTCGCGCGAAGTCATTGCCGATGCGATCGAGACAGTTTGCCAGGCGCAGTCGGTTGATGGGCTCGTGGCGATAGGTGGTTGCGACAAGAATATGCCGGGTGCGATGATCGCGATTGCGCGTCTCAATATTCCCTCCATTTTTGTTTACGGCGGAACTATCAGACCCGGACACTACAACGGTGAGGATCTGACGATTGTCAGCGCGTTCGAAGCTGTGGGCCAGTTCTGCGCCGGCAAGATCAGCGAGGATCATTTATCTGAGATCGAGCGACACGCATGTCCCGGTGTCGGATCGTGTGGTGGCATGTTTACTGCCAACACGATGTCGTCCGCGATCGAGGCGATGGGGTTGTCGCTGCCGCATTCGTCCACGATGGCGGCCGACAGTGACGAGGTCGTACAAAATGCCGGCGCGGCCGCAGCAGTGCTAGCTGAAGCAGTGAAGAACCAGATCCTGCCGCGGCAGCTATTGACGCGCAAGGCCTTCGAGAACGCGATCGCGGTCATCATGGCGGTTGGCGGATCCACGAATGCTGTGTTGCATCTACCGGCGATTGCTCATGCGGCGAAGGTCGAACTCACACTCGATGATTTTGAAAGAATTCGGAAACGTGTGCCGTTGTTCTGTGACTTGAAACCATCGGGCAAGTACGTTGCGACTGATCTGCACCAGGCCGGCGGCATTCCGCAAGTGATGAAGATGTTGCTTGCAGAAGGGCTGCTGCATGGCGACGCCCTCACGATTACGGGTGAGACGATCGAGCAAGTGCTGGCGAAAGTCCCTGAGCAGCCAGCGAGCGATCAAGACATCATTCATCCGTTTGGTCAGCCGCTTTATCCCGAGGGTCACCTTGTAATCCTGCGCGGCAACCTCGCACTCGAAGGCGCGGTCGCAAAAGTTTCCGGCGTGAAGCACAAAATCATTAGCGGACCAGCGCGAGTGTTTGATTCCGAAGAGTTGTGTCTGGAGGCGATTCTGTCCGGGCAGATCAAGGCCGGTGATGTGGTGGTGATTCGTTACGAAGGTCCGAAAGGCGGTCCGGGCATGCGTGAGATGCTCGCGCCGACGTCGGCATTGATCGGCGCCGGGCTCGGAGATTCGGTCGGCCTGATCACAGATGGGCGTTTCTCGGGTGGAACTTATGGAATGGTAGTGGGTCACGTCGCACCGGAAGCCGCGACTGGCAGCAACCTCGCGCTCGTGCATGAAGGCGATTCGATCACTATCGACGCCGAACACGGATTGTTACAACTAAACGTTCCCGACGACGAATTAGCCCGACGACACGAGATTTGGCGGCCACCAACACCACGTTACACATCAGGCGTCCTCGCCAAATACCGCGCCCTCGTCAGCAGCGCCAGTAAAGGCGCAGTCACCGATTAACCTTTTGGAGTGCGGCGACCTGGCGCCGCTTTGGTCTCGATCGAGCGCTTTCGATAACA
>DASSFI010000056.1:0-17403 GCA_035694465.1 Pyrinomonadaceae bacterium
GGCCTGGCACCGCTTTGTTATCAGTCACGCTCGATCGAGACCAAAGCGGCGCCAGGCCGCCGCACTCCAAAAGTGAGATCAACCCGCCGCCAGTTTCGTCTTCTCGATGTCAACCAAAACGCGACGCAAAATCTTTCCTGACGGCGACTTTGGAATCTTGTCGACAAATTCAAGATAGCGAATTCTCTTGTGCGGCGCGACGCGTTCGGCTACGAATTCAAGTATCGCATCCGGTTCGACGTGCGCTCGTAACACGAGTATTCCCTTTGGCACTTCACCCGCTTCTTCGTCCGGATACGGAATCACGGCCGCGTCGGCAATGCACGGATGCGTCAACAGCACGGCTTCGAGCTCAGCCGGCGGCACTTGAAAACCTTTGTATTTGATCAACTCCTTGGCCCGATCGACGATGAAGAAGTGCCCGTCTTCGTCGGCGTATCCGATGTCGCCAGTGTGCAGCCATCCGTCTGCGTCAATCGTTTGTGCGGTCGCTTCGGGCTTATTCAAATAGCCTTTCATAATTTGCGGCCCACGCACGCAAACCTCGCCTTTTTGTCCCGTACCGAGCGCCTCGCCGGTCTCGAGATCTACGATCATGCATTCAGTGTTTGGCGCCGGTACTCCAACCGAACCAAACTTGATCTCCAGCGGTGGCGCCGGCGATGAATGAGTAACCGGACTAGTCTCCGTCATGCCATATCCCTGGCGCACACTACATCCCAAACGATCCATGCACGCGCGCGTCAACTCTTCACCAAGCGGCGCAGCGCCGGAAAAGATCGTCTTGAGATTCGGCATCTTGTAATTGTCAACAATCGGGTTCTTGCTCAAACTCAAAACGATTGGCGGCACCAGATGCGCGAGACTTACGTCGTAATCCTGTACTGCTTTGAGGAATCCTTCCAGTTCAAAACGTGGCATCGTTACGATCGTGGCGCCGGTGTAGAGACCCATGTTTAGCACTACGACCAGACCGTAAATGTGAAACAACGGCAACACGCAGATCAAAGTGTCAGTTTCGTAGAAATAGCAGAGCCCTTCCATCTGGCAGAGATTTGAAACGAGGTTGTGATGCGTGAGCATCACGCCTTTCGGAAGACCGGTTGTGCCGCTGGAATACGGAAGGGCGACCAGATCTTCGCGTGGATTGATCTCCACTTGCTCAGCACGACCGTTGTCGACCAGCAGGGAATCGAATGGCGTTGCGCCGGGCGCTTCGCCAAAGACAAAAAGCTCATCGAGGTGAGCGTACTCAGCCGCTGCGGCTGCCTTCTCGACACAACCCGGCACAGTTACGAGAAAGCGCGCGCCTGAGTCTTTGAGTTGATGCGCGATCTCATACGGCGTATAGAGCGGGTTGATCGGAGTGACGATTCCACCTAAAGTCGCCACCGCATGAAAAGCGATTCCATACTCCGGACAATTCGGACTGAGAATGCCGAACACTTCGCCTTTCTTAAAGCCACGTTGCCGAAGATTGTGAGCTGCGATCGCGATCGAGTCAGCCAGTTGTTTATAACTGAGCTGGCGTCCGCTTGGACCGTCGATCAGCGCCGGCTTATCGGCAAGCTCTGCAGCGCGGTGCATGGCGAAAGGCGTGAGCGCAATTTCAGGAATAACTACGTCGGGGTAGGGTCCTTTAATAATCATCAGGTTTTACAGGAATCCAGGATTTTGCAGGATTTACGGGATTACTTGGGTTAATCTGTGTTCTGTGAAATCCTGTCGGTCGATACCTTAGCAGCATCATCACACCTCTGAAAAGAGAAAACGAAATGCCGGAAACTGCGAATCGCGCTCTCAACGTCATCTGTCTCGCGACCTACTTCAAGGGCGCTGATTTCATCCAGGAGTGCAAAGCCCATGGTTGTCATGTGATTTTGGTGACCAAAGAGAAGATGCTCAAGGAAGACTGGCCGCGCGAGAGTCTCGACGATTTGATTGCGGTTCCGAATGACGCAGGCCCGCCGTTGTTTATCGATTTACTTGCATTTCTGGCCCGCAACCGAAAGATCGACAGAGTCGTTGCGCTCGAAGAGTTTGACGTGGTGACAGCGGCTTTGATGCGTGAGCATCTGTGTTTGCCTGGACTTAGTAGTTCCGGTGCGAAAGTATTTCGCGACAAGTTGTCAATGGCGGTGCACAGCCAGCGTGCGGGAATCAATGTCCCGGATTTTGTGCCACTCGTTAACGTCGTAGAAGTCGAAGAGTTTATGCAGCGGGTTCCTGGTCCATGGGTAATCAAGCCACGCTCCGACGTTTCTGCGATCGGAATTTCCAAGGTGAGTGAACCCGAAGAAGTGCGTCGTGCGATCGCGGAGATGAACGAGCGTGAGAACCTCCGCGAGCGTGCGTCATATTATGTGCTGGCGCGTTTTATTCCGGGTGAAGTTTTTCACGTCGATTCTGTTGTAAATGACGGGAAGGTTTTGTTTGCCGGAACTAATCAGTACGGACGTCCGCCGATGCAGGTTGCGCATCTGGGCGGCGCCTACATCTCGCGCACACTCGAACGCGGGTCGGCAGACGAGAAGAACCTTTTGGCGATTAACAAGAAACTGATACGCGCGCTTGGACTCGAACGCGGCGCCACGCACGCTGAGTTCATCAAGAACGATGCTGACGGCAAGTTTTACTTTCTCGAGATCGCTGCACGCGTTGGTGGCGCTTACATTTCAGACGTGCTCGAGGCTGCCTCAGGTGTGAATCTCTGGCGCGAGTGGGCGCGCCTGGAAATCGCAGATGGGAGAGCACCGTCGCGGATCACGCCACAGCGTAAAGAGTACGCGGGCATCATTCTGTCACTGGCAAAGCAGGAATATCCTGACACCTCTGCGTACGACGACGCCGAAATTATTTCGCGCGTCAAGAAGCGTCACCACGCCGGCCTCATCGTCCGCGCCCCACGTCTCGATCGAGTCAATGAGCTACTCAACGACTACGGCCAGCGCTTCGTCGAAGACTTCGTCGCCGTCGCTCCACCACCTGAGAGACCGGAGTAGGTTTGGAACGCGGATGAACGCGGATCAAAAGCAGGGATTATTCCGAGACTCCTCCGCGTTGTAGATACTTGTCCATCCAATCAAGCACCGTGTGGTACCAGAGTTGGGAGTTTTGGGGTTTGAGAACCCAATGACCTTCGTCGGGAAAGGTCAGGAACTTGGAGTCGATGCCTTTGAGTTGGACCGCGGTGAATAATTGCATGCCCTCACCAAGCGGAACGCGATAGTCCAGCTCGCTGTGAATGATCAGGATCGGAGTATTGAAGTTTTGTACGAACTTGTGTGGTGACCAGCGTGCGTACATGCCCGGGTTGGTCCATGGGGTTCCCTTAAATTCCCAGTCCGGAAACCACAGCTCTTCAGTCGTGCCGTACATGCTTTCGAGGTTGTAAACGCCGTCGTGCGAGACGAAGACTTTGAAACGAACCCGCGGATCGTTGTTGTGACCGAGCAGCCAGTTGACCATGTAACCGCCGTAACTCGCGCCCGCAGCGCCGACCCGACTTCGATCAATGAAGGTGTTACGACGAAGGACTTCGGCGATACCGTTCATTAGATCGGTGTAGACCTTGCCGCCCCAGTCGCCGCTGATCTCATTGACGAATTGTTGACCATAACCAACCGATCCACGGGGATTGGGTGTAAAGACAACGTAACCGGCGTTCGCGAACACTTGCGGATTCCAGCGATAACCCCAGTTGTCGTTCCACGCGCTTTGTGGTCCACCGTGGATCAGCACCGCGAGCGGATATTTCCGGGTCGGATCAAAATTATTTGGTTTGATGATGAAGCCGTGAACCTTTCGGCCCAGTCCGCCGGTCCACTCGATCTCTTCTGCGGGTTTCAGACCCGCTCGCGCCATCAACTGCGTGTTGGCTGACGATAACGCCGTGAGACCACTGCCGTCGGTGTTCGCTTTGTAAACCTCAGCCGGCGACGCCATCGAGCTCGACGCGAACACGAACGTGCGACCGTCAGGTGTGATGCGAAGATTACTAGCAAAGACGTTGGCGACGACTTTCTGAGGCACACCACCGCTGAATGGAATCTTGAAGATCGGACTCTTACCACGATCGGCAGCAGTGAAGTAAATCGTATTGCCATCCGGCGAAACGACGAGCTCTTCAACCTGTAGATCGAAATTGCGCGTTAACTCGACACTCGTTCCAGTCGCGCGGTTGTAAGCCATCAAGCGCCAGCGATCCGCTTCGAAACCCGCAGTCGCCTGCGAACGATACAAAATAAACTTGCCGTCGCTGGTGTAAACTGGGCCGGCATCGTAACCGTGATTGCGCACGGTGATGTTCTTCGCCGCGCCGCCAGACAACGGCATCACGTAGATGTCGCTGTTGGTGGAAATGGCTTCGACCTTGTCAGGATTGCGCAGGTACGCGATTTCAGTTGAGTCGGGCGAGAAGGCGTAATCAACACCGGATGCGGCCGCGTACGGTGGCGAGTCGAAATCCCCACTGGTCAGATCGCGCGCGCTTCCGCCTTTGCTCAATACAACGAACACATGCGTGCGTTTGACGTCGCGCCATTCATCCCAATGCTTGTAGAGTAGTCGCGTGATGATGTGGGCTTTGACCTTGCTGCTTTCCGCTTGCTCGTCACGTTTCTTGTTACAGTCGTCGTTGTCGCAGTCGGGATAGACGTCGGAAGTGAATGCGATCCACTTTCCGTCGGGTGACCACACGGGTGCTGCGGCGCCGGTAGAAATCTTCGTCACCTGTTCTTTGTGGTCGCCATCGTCATCCATCACCCAGACCTGGCCGCCGGTCGTGTACGCGATTTTCTTTCCGTCTGGTGACCAGCGAGGCGCCGCTGATGATCGATCGCCGGTAGTTAATTGCTTTGTGTTACCGCCATCGATTGAGGTTACGTAAATCTGGTTGACGGCACGATTGGCATCGAAATTGACGTCGCCGATGGTAAAAGCGACACGCCTTCCATTAGGCGAGATCTGTGGATCGCCAACACGCCGGACTTTCATCAGGTCTTCAATCGTGTACGTACGGTTCTGCGCCGCGGCGAACGAGCACAGGCCAACTAACAAGACAGCGACGAGAGCTACAAAACGCTTCATGGATCTTCCTCAGGTAAAGAATTTTGAATCGATTGGGAAAGCGTGAGTATTATTGCACCAAACCGCTGAAATGAGCCACAGATGAACACGGACGAAGACGGATTGGCAGCGTGATACGTAAAATTATTGTTGCCCTGGTCAGGTTGGCGCTGAGGATTTATTTTCAGCGCATCGAGGTTACGGGTGTCGAGCATGTGCCACTCGATACGCCGGTTATTTTTGTCCTCAACCACCCAAACGCCCTCGTCGATCCGGTATTTTTACTGTGTCTCGCGCCGCGGCCGGTTTCGTTCCTCGCGAAAGCGCCGCTGTTTAGCATGCCCGTGATCGGCTATCTCGTGAAGGCGCTCGACTCGCTGCCGGTTTATCGCCGGCAGGATGAAGGCCAGGACGTCAGCAAGAACCAGGAAACATTTATTGCCGCACGCAAGCTTTTGTCTCGCGGCGGAACAATTGCCATCTGTCCGGAAGGCGTTTCTCACGACGATCCCGGTTTGAAACCGATCAAGACGGGCGCTGCGCGCATCTCGCTTGCCGCGGTGTCAACCGGCGAAGTTCCCGAACTGAAGATTGTTCCAGCCGGACTCTATTACACCTCAAAAACACGCTTCCGCAGCGACGCATTGCTCTACTTCGGAAATCCGATCGAAGTTGAACCGGTGACACTCGAGCCTGACGGCACGCCGCCGCGCGAGGCAGTTCGTCAACTGTCCAGCCACATTGAAGCCGCACTGCGCGCCGTGATCCTCGACGCAAAACACGAAGAAGAACTGCAAACTACCGCGCGTGCCGAACGAATCTTCTCGTCTGCCTCAAATGACGGTGAACCCGAGAGTCTTAAAGACGAGTTGCGTTTACAACAACGATTTATCAAGGCGTATCCGATTATTCAGTCGCTTCATCCGGAACGCCTGCGCCGGCTCGAATTGAGAATGTTGCGCTTTGAAGAGCAGTTGACTCAGGCTGGGGTCGATACAGACGAATTGTCAGCGCCGACCTCAACCTTGAGAGTCATCGCCGCGATTGTGCGCCGGTCACTGCTTTTCCTCCTGATGCTTGGACCAGCGTTAATCGGCACTGTCACTCATTATCCCGCCTACAAGCTGGGCGGAATTCTTGCCACCAGACTCTCGCGCGACTCAGACGACGTTGTCTCCACCATCAAGATCATCTCGGCGATGCTGCTGTTTCCACTGACCTGGATCATTTTGACAGTTCTGGTCTATGTCTTCTTTGGTTGGGTCCTTGCTCTGGTGACATTCGTAGTGATCCCTTTTTGCGGTTACGCTGCGATTCTGTTCTACGAGGAGCTGGATCGATCGCTGGCGGGACTGCGAGTGTTGACCTTTTTCCTGGTTGAAAGGAGGTTCTTTGTGAGGTTACTAGCGGAACGCAACGCGATAAGAGACGAAATCATCGCGCTGGGCAAAGAAACTCCGGCTGCCAGTGAGTAAGAGTGGAATTGTGAGCAGTCGCGGTATTAAAACAAAGGGGGAAACTTTACGAGCGCGAGGAGGGGCGAACTATTTCTTACGCGCTTTGCTCTTCGATGTTTTGGTAGTAGTTGACTTTTTCTTCGTCGAACTCCTGCCTGAGCTGACCGACCTTCCTTTCCGGCCTTCACTCGTTAGCTTTCCAACATCCATTAGTTGCTCGTAAGCACCGCGCACAACGTTACGAGCTACCTTTAATGAATTGGCCAGCTCACGCTCGCTGGGAAGTAATGCGCCTGCCGCCAACTCTCCTGCTTCAATCAAATCGTTTATCTGTTCCCGAATTTGCCGAGTCATAGACTCTGGTCGTTTTCGGTTGACACGAACGTTCAGTCTCGTTGCCATCGTTAACTCCCTTCAAGATCAATTTTTAAGTTGGGGGTTCGTAAGGGATTCTATGCACCGACAATGCGAGTGTCAAACAGTTTTCTTTTCAGTATGAAAAGGTTAGACCACCGTGAACTTGTCGTGATACTGCGGGCCAGCGAGTAGGACCACCAAGACCTTCATTTTTGACCACCGATGGCGCAGATTATGGATGGATCGGTTCGACGGGTAACTTTGCCTCTTGCCATCCATCCCAACCACCGATGAGCGCTCGCGCTTTGGTCCATCCCGCTTGTCGAAGTTCCTGCGCCACCCGGGCGCTGGTCGCTTCGTTTGGTCAAGCGCAGTAGGCAATAAGCCACGCCTCCTTCGGAAGATTCTTCTCGCGTGCCTGCGCCACCACGCTTTCGGGCGCCAGCCGCACTGATCCTTTTGCCTGAAACTCGCTCGGATCGCGACTGCGCTCGGTGCGAACGTCCAGGAGAACGACTTTCTCTCCTGATTTCTCGAGTTGTTGGAACTCTTCAAGCGTGATGCTTTGTTTGCCGACTGACTCCGTTGCTTCCACGATAGGAAGCGAGCGAGATTGCTTTGCAGGTTCAGGTTTGGGCTCAGGCGGTGACGGCGGCGGAGGTTCTTTGGGCTCGTCTGGCCCGGTCGTAGGCGCGATACGCGTCAACAACATGGGCGATGCGCCGTGGACTACTATCGAGATCAAAACAATCAGAGCCGAGACCCGGAAGAGTCGATCACTTCCGGCAACTCCTGCAAAAACCGCAAGCAATATGAGTAATAACGAGCTGAGACCTCTTGGCCCATACCAGGCAATCAGCAGGCGGCCACGACGATCCACTGTGGAACCAATCAACGAGAGCAGATACACCGGCACGCGGATCAGGATCGTAAACACGGCAAAGATCACGGTTCGCGCGTCCAGTCCTGTAAATCCGGTCCAGATCAACGAACTGCCAAAGATCACGAACGTGAACAGCAACAACATCTCGGCCGTCACACCACCGTATTCGATGAAACAGTCGCAGAGTTCGACGTCGAGGGCGGCAATCGTCAAACCTGCCGCAAACGCTGCAAGAAAGCCACTGCCGTGAACCGCCTCGGCGGCCGCGAAGGCTGAGAACGCCACCCCAATCGAGTAGAGCGATTCGTAATCGCGACGAATGCCAATCCGTTTTCGAATCAGATCGAGAGCGGAAACGGCGATCAGCCCGATTGCAATACCGGCGCCTGGACCAAGTATGAATAGTCCAAAGCCCATCTTCGCGAAACTGGTCGTGGCCGAATCGTGTTGGCCGGTAAGGGCGATCGCGACGACGACGATTGGCAGTAACACTACGTCGTTGAGACCGCTCTCGAGTTGCAGGGCATGACGTGCTTCGAGCGGAATATCGCGGCGTCGCAGCAGACTTCGCAGTAACACCGGATCGGTCGAGGCAAGCGCAGCACCGAGAATTGCCGCGGACGCTGGGGCGATGCCGAGCAGCCACCACGCTGCCAAAGCTGTCAGCGCTGCGCAGACGATCGTTCCCGGACCGAGCATGCGAAACGCGAGCGCCGTGCGTCGCCTGAGTTCCTTTGTGTTGAGAGTGACAGCGTCAGTGAAGAGAACGAGAGTCAAACTGAGCGTGGCCACAATGCGCAAGACCGGCGAATCGAGTTGCATGTCGAACACACCGAACCCAAGTGGCCCGAGCGCTGCGCCGATGAGAATGAAGACCGCTACCTGTGGTAAACCGCTTCTATCGACCAGTCCCGATAGCAATGCCGACACGATGATAACGATCCCGATGATTGCGAGACCGGCCACGAACGACTCTGTTTCCATTTGGCCCATCGTAACGTCAGCCACAAAAAAGCACAAAAAGGAGTAGCCACAAAAAGGCACAAAAAGCACAAAATCATTTATTGATGGAGGCGTTCAGGAACCTCGTTAATAAGACAGGACGCCATCCCTTCAATTCATCTTTTGTGCTTTTTGTGCCTTTTTGTGGCTGTACTCTCTTTTTACTTGACAGATTCCCTCGTATGCCGTGAGATACGGCGCGAGTAACCGCCTTTTCAAAACCGACAAAGTAAGGACCACGATGAACCTTTCACTGCTGGATTGGACGGTAATCGTCGCTTATTTCGTTTTCAATCTCGGTATCGCCATCTACTACGCCCGCAGGGCCTCCGGCAGCACCAGTGAATTCTTCCTGTCGGGCCGCAATGTGCCCTGGTGGCTGGCCGGCACCTCGATGGTGGCGACAACTTTTGCCGCCGACACGCCCCTTGCCGTGACCGGTTTCGTCGCCAAGAACGGAATCGCCGGTAACTGGCTCTGGTGGAACTTTGTCATGAGCGGAATGCTCACCGTCTTTCTTTACGCGCGACTCTGGCGACGCGCGGGCGTGATGACCGACATCGAGTTTGCCGAACTGCGGTACTCCGGCAAGCCTGCCGCTTTCCTGCGCGGTTTTCGCGCGTTGTACCTCGGCCTCCCGATCAACTGCATCATTCTCGGTTGGGTGAATCTCGCGATGGTGAAGATTCTCGAGATCACGCTCGGCGTCGATAAGAGTGGCGCGATCAAGATCGTGATCGGCATGTTGATCTTCACCGCTTTCTACACCGCGATTTCAGGACTGTGGGGAGTGCTCGTCACGGATCTATTCCAGTTCGCACTCAAAATGGGAATGGTCATCGTGCTTGCCATTCTCGCCGTCAACGCTGTTGGCGGAATCGACGGCATGAAGACGAAGATCGGCGCGATGGATGCTGCGGCCGGCGGCGGTTCGCGACTCGCATTCTTTCCTGAATTCGATTCAGCGTGGATGCCTGCGATCACGCTGTTTGTTTATCTCGGCGTGATCTGGTGGTCCACATGGTATCCGGGCGCTGAGCCAGGCGGCGGTGGTTACGTCGCCCAGCGCATCTTCTCGGCGAAGAATGAGCGTCATGGATTACTGGCCACGCTCTGGTTCAACGTCGCTCACTATGCGTTGCGTCCGTGGCCCTGGATTCTGACGGCACTCGCTTCGTTGATCCTTTATCCGAATCTGGTTGACAAAGAATCCGGTTATATCAAGACGTTGCTCGATCCGAACGTGTTTCCGACATACCTGCGTGGTTTCATGCTCGCAGCCTTTGCCGCAGCGTACATGTCGACGATTGGCACGCAACTCAACTGGGGCGCGTCGTACGTCATCAACGATTTCTATCGTCGCTTTATAAAACGCACCGCAAGTGAGAAACACTACGTCATCTCATCTCAAGTCGTGACAGTGCTGTTGATGATCGCATCGCTGATCGTAACTTTCTACATGGAGTCGATCGGCGGCGCGTGGAAACTGTTGCTTGTTACCGGCGCGGGAACGGGCACGGTGCTTCTGTTACGCTGGTTCTGGTGGCGCATAAATGCGTGGTCCGAAGTTTCAGCAATGATCACTGCGGCCATCGTTTCCATTTTCCTGCAAGTGGGTTTGAAGTTGGACAGCGACAATCCGAGCCAGTTTGCGTATATCATGCTCATCACGGTTGGTGTCACCAGTGTGATCTGGATTGTGGTGACCATGATGACGAGCCCCGAGCCGGAGGCAAAACTCATCGCTTTCTACCGCCGCGTGAGGCCGGAAGGTCCCGGTTGGAACGGTATCGCGGCCCGGGCAGGTTTGGCGGAGTCGCATGCGAAGGGTCGTTTGTCGCTACAATTCGTTAACTGGATACTGGGCGTGGCTTTGATCTATGGTTCCTTATTTGGCATCGGCAAACTGATCTTTAAGGAGTGGGGAACGGGATTGCTATACTTACTAGTCGCGATCGTAGCAGGAGCGTTGATTTCACGGAATCTTTCGCGAGGGGAAATGACCGCTGACACGCTCCAACTTGAACATGCCGAAGAACCCGTTTAGTGAACGAATAGTTTTCGCCGTCGATCTTGGAGGCACACATTTACGAGTAGCTCTCGTCGATGACACCGGGAGAATACTCGAACAACATAAACAGGAAACTCCCAAAGGAGATTCTGCCGAAGACATCATTGACGCTCTGGCCCAGGCCGCCGAGCGTTGGCGCTGCAATGATCTTCCGGTTGTCGCTGTTTCGATCATGGTGCCGGGCGCGGTCGACTGCGGGAAAGCAGTCGTGCTGCAAGCACCGAACCTTCCTTCGTTAGTCAACTACCCTTTAAAAATCGAACTGCAACGAAAGCTCGGTTGGCCCGTCTATCTCGAAAACGACGCGAATGCCGCGGCGGTGGGAGAGATGTGGATGGGCGCTGCGCGTGGTTGTCGAGACATTGTCAGCATGACGCTCGGCACTGGTGTCGGCGGCGGTGTAATTCTTAACGGTAAGTTATGGTGTGGTTCGCACGGCTTTGCCGGTGAGATTGGACACACGACTGTCGATCCGTTTAGCGGCTTGAAGTGCAAGTGTGGCAACACGGGTTGTCTTGAACTCTTTGCTTCGGCGACGGCGATCGTGAGAATGACGCGCGAGAGTTTGGCGGAGTTTCCGGAAACGATACTGAAGAGCGACGAGTTGACCGCAGAGAAAGTCTATGACGCCGGACGAAGAGACGACGCGCTCGCAGTCGCGGTTTTCAAACGCTTTGGAATGTATCTCGGGATTGGTTTGGCGAATCTGATCAATCTGATCGACCCGCAGATCATTGTGATTAGTGGTGGCGTAGTGAATGGCTGGGATCTATTTGCCGGCGAGATGCGTCGTCAGGTTGACGAACGTGCGTTTCGCTCGATCTCACAGCAGGTAAAGATCGCGACGGCCGAGTGTGGCGATAATGCCGGGTTGTTGGGCGCCGCTCGTTTAGCTTTACAAGATTGACAAGATTTTCATGATGAACAAGATTTTATTCGATGACGGCATTAATAATTCACGGCCATTTCTATCAACCACCCCGCGAGAATCCATGGACTGGTGTAATCGATCCGGAGCCGAGTGCCGCGCCTTTTCACGACTGGAACGAACGCATTCACGCCGAGTGTTACGCTCCGAACGTTAACAACTACCCGCACATCAGCTTTAACTTTGGTCCAACGTTGCTTTCGTGGCTGGCGAGTCATCACCGCGACACGTATCAGAAAATCCTGGACGCCGATAAGGTAAGCGCAGCGACGAGAGGTAGTCACGGCAATGCGATCGCACAGGCTTACGGTCATGCGATTCTTCCGCTCTGCAATGAACGCGATCGTCTGACACAGGTCGTCTGGGGCCTCGCAGACTTCCGTTTTCGTTTCGGTCGTGAAGCTGAATCGCTCTGGTTGCCGGAAACCGCCGCCAACGACGCGGTACTTGCTTTGTTAATCGAACAAGGCTTGCGTTACATGATCCTCGCACCCAATCAGGCCGTGGGCACGATCGATAGCTCGAAACCTTATCTGTTTCGACATCCGGACGGCTCCGGGCGTTCACTCGCAATCTTCTTCTACGATGGACCACTCGCACGCGCGATCGCCTTCGAACGCGCGCTCGCGTCTAGTAGAGGTCTGGTTGACCTTTTCATCCGAGCGGCGCAGGGTAGCGATCTGGTAAACGTGGCGACGGACGGCGAAACTTACGGACACCACTTCAAGTTTGGCGATCTCTGTTTGGCCCATGCGTTGGAAGTTGAAGCGAAACAGGCCGGCTTCTGGATCACAAATTACGCCGAGTATCTCGATCGGCATCCGGCTGAGTTGGAAGTCGAGATTGATAATGGACCTGACGGTGAAGGGACTTCATGGAGTTGTGCGCATGGCGTCGGACGCTGGACGCGCGATTGTGGTTGCAACACGGGTGGTGAACCGGGCTGGAATCAGCAGTGGCGACAGCCGTTGCGTGCAGCTTTTGAGTTTCTTCGCGATGATGCAGCGGTGAAATTTCAGAGTTCCGGTCGTGAGTTGTTGTCCGATCCATGGACGGCGCGCAATGATTACATCGGTGTGATTCTCGATCCCGAGCAGGTGCGCGAGGAGTTTTTGAAACGACATGCGGTTCGTTCGCTCAGTTCGGCGGACGAATCGCGCGTGTGGAATCTGTTGGAGATGCAACGAAGTGCGCTCTTGATGTTTACCAGTTGTGGTTGGTTCTTCTCGGACCTGGCGGGGATCGAGACGATCCAGGTCATGCGCTACGCGGCGCGAGTTGTCGATTTGATGAATCAATTGGGACTGGAGCCACCGCTGAAAAGGTTTTTGGAGATCATGGCAGAGGCAAAGAGTAATCGAGTGGAAAAGGGAAACGGAGCCCAAATATTTTTAGCCGCAGATGAACGCAGATAAACGCCGATCTGCGTTCATCCGCGTTTATCCGCGTCCAATTTGAAGATGAGCAACACGTACCTCGGGGAAATTGATCTTCATCTCTTTGGTGAAGGTCGGCATGAAGAGATTTATAAGAAGCTTGGCGCGCACGTCACTAAAGTGGGACGGACGAAGGGCGTCGCGTTTGGGGTGTGGGCGCCGCACGCTATGGGCGTGAGTGTTGTCGGTGACTTCAACGGTTGGAACGGCCACGAGCACCAGATGCAGTTGCTCGGAAGCTCGGGTGTTTGGGAGTTGTTTGTTCCGAAGCTTGGCGAAGGCAGTCTTTATAAGTTCGAAATTCGCGCCCCCGGCACGCCGCCATTTTTCAAAGCTGATCCGTACGCGCAGTTCACCGAAGTTCCGCCTGACACTTCGTCGATCGTTTATTCCTCAAAATACAAATTCGGTGATGCGAAGTGGATGAGGAATCGCACCGGCAGAGAGCATTTCCGCAAGCCACTCTCGATCTATGAAGTTCACTTTGGTTCGTGGCGACGCCGGATGGACGACGATAATCGACCCTTCACGTACCGCGAGATGGCCGAACCGCTGGCGAACTACGTCGAGCAGATGGGTTTCACGCACGTGGAGTTTCTGCCGCTCAAAGAACATCCGTATGGACCATCATGGGGCTACCAGGTTACTTACTATTACGCACCCTCGGCTCGTTACGGTGAACCGGACGATCTTCGTTATCTCATTGACTACCTTCATCAGCGTGGCATTGGCGTGATCATGGACTGGGTCCCGGCGCATTTTCCGAAAGATGGTTTTGCGCTCGGTCGCTTTGATGGTTCTGCCCTTTACGAGCACCTCGATCCGCGCAAAGGTGAGCATCCGGATTGGGGCACCTACATCTTCAACTACGGTCGCAACGAGGTGCGCAATTTTCTCGTCGCGAATGCGCTTTACTGGTTCAATGAGTTTCATGTGGACGGATTGCGTGTCGATGCCGTTGCTTCGATGTTGTATCTCGACTACAGTCGCGACGAAGGACAGTGGGTGCCGAATGAATTTGGCGGACGTGAGAACCTCGAGGCGCTTTCGTTCCTGAAGGAGTTGAACGAAGTCACACATCGTGAGTGTCCGGGAATCATGATGATCGCGGAAGAGTCGACGGCGTGGCCCATGGTCAGTCGTCCGATTTACGCGGGCGGGCTTGGTTTTGATTTCAAATGGAACATGGGCTGGATGCACGACACGTTGAAGTATTTCCAGACGGATCCGTTGTTCCGGGCCGGCAATCACAATGCATTGACGTTTGGACTCGTCTACGCCTGGAGTGAGAACTTCATCCTGCCGTTCTCACACGACGAAGTGGTCCACATGAAGGGCTCGCTGTTGAATAAGATGCCGGGTACGACGGAGCAGAAGTTCGCGACGCTGCGCGCTCTCTACGGTTACATGTGGGCGCATCCCGGCAAGAAGTTGTTATTCATGGGGGGCGAGTTTGGACAGTGGCGCGAGTGGACCGAGACGGAGAGTCTCGACTGGCATCTGATTGAAGATCCTTTGCACGGCGGTGTGCAAAGGTTAGTCAGCGATCTGAATCGCATTTATGGACCAGAAGCCGCACTCTGGGAAGTCGACGGCGAAGCGGAAGGCTTCGAATGGATCGACGTCAACAATGCTTCTGAAAACATCGTCGCTTTCCTGCGTCGTTCAAAGACCGGCCAGGAAATCATCTGCGTCTGTAACTTCGCCGCCGTTCCCAAAAACGGCTACCAACTCCAGCGATTGAGTCAGGGGAATTACGATCTAATCCTCAACACCGACTCCGAATCCTTCGGCGGCCACAACGCCGTCTCCATCAACAACGACACGATCGATCTGCCCGCACTCACCACTCTCTGGTTCTCATCTAAGCCACAAAAAGGCACAAAAAGCACAAAAAAGAAAACAAGCAAGAGAACGAAATAGTCAGCGCAGTTCATTCGTGAGCCATTATTTTTGTGCTTTTTGTGCCTTTTTGTGGCTAAATTAATCGCACATGATCAATTGGTCTGAAGTTCGCGCGAAATTTCCCGTTACGGGCCGGAGTGTCTATCTGAATACGGCTGCGGCTGGACCACTCGCGGAGTCTACCGCGAGGGCTGGAGCAGAATATTACGAGCAGATGATGAACGACGGCGACATCCACTGGGACGAGTGGCTCGCGCGTCGTGAGGAGGTTCGGACGCAGGTCGCAGCTTTTATCAATGCCGAGCCTGAGGAGATTGGTTTCACGACTAACACGTCAAGCGGAATGAATCTGATCGTAGATGCACTCGAGAAACATGGCGAAGTGATCTCGTGCGATCTTGAGTTTCCCGTGACGACGATTCCGTGGATGCATCGCCGGGTTCCGGTTCATTTTATGAAAGCTGTTGGTGGTGTGGTGCGGCCGGAAGACGTGCGTGCGGCGATGAATTCGCGCACCGGCATCCTCTCGCTGAGCTATGTTCAGTTTTCAAATGGATTTCGAACTAACATCGAGGAACTGGCGAGCCTGAAAGGAAATCACGCGCTCGTCGTCAACGCCAGTCAGGCAGCCGGAGCTTTCGAGATCGATGTGAAGCGCATGAAGATCGATGCGCTATGCACGACGGGTCACAAGTGGATGCGGTCGGGCTACGGTTCCGGATTTGTTTACATCAGCAAGGAACTTCAGGCGGCAGTGCGCCAACGCACGATTGGCTGGTTGAGTGTTCACGATCCTTATGGAATGAGAAATGACGAAATACACTTGCGTCATGATGTCTCAGCACGAGCCGAGCTCGGTTGTCCACACTTTGCGGGTGTGTTTGCGTTGGGCGCCTCGATCGAGTTGATACAGTCGATTGGAATCGGGAACATCGAAGCGCGTGCGCTTGAATTGAATCGCTTGTTGACGGCGAAGCTGAGCGAGATAGGTTGGAAGGTCCTATCACCACTCGATGATGAGAACTTTCGTTCGGCGGAGACACTCGTGGCCGCGGACAATCCAGCGCAAGTTGTTGCTGATTTAGCGGCGCAGAAAATTCTCGTCACTGAGAAGCCGCAGGGCTTCCGCGTGGCGACGGATTTCTTCAACAACGAAGACGATATCGATCAGCTTATCCACAGATTACGCAGATTATTTGTGTAATTTGTGGACGGCTTTTTTAGATTTTTTTGTTGTCGATACGGGTGTTGTGTTAGCAAAGTTCTTGTGTGCGAGCGCGACGAACTTCTGCATGATCGGTGAATCGTAACCGTTGCTCAACTGCGCGATGCCGAGTTCCCAGTTGATCTCAGCGCCTTCAATCCACCAGCGAATCAGTTTGCCTTTTTCGACTTCTTCCTTCACGGACTGAAGCGGCACGATGCCGACGCCCATGTCTTCTTCCACCATTCGTTTGATCGCCTGTTGCCGGCTCAGTTCCATGGCGACGTGTAATGTCGCGCCGGCTTGGGCAAAGAACTGATCGATCAAGCGGCGCGTGTTTCCACCACGCTCACCGAGAATCAGGCGTTCACCGGCCAGCGTGTAGGCGCTGATCGTGCGTTGCTTGGCGAGCTTATGTCGGGGCGAGGCGATCGCGACCAGTTGATCCTGACTCAGGCGTTCAGTCTTGATGCCGCGCACGTCCACCGGAAGCGAGACAAAAGCGACGTCAACATCTCCACCGAGAATCTGGTCCACCAGCACTTCACTCGTACCCGACGTGACTGAAATCTCGGCGGCGGGATGTTGTTTGCGCAACTCTTTCAGGATTGCGGGTAATTGCTCTGATAGGACCATCGCGGACGCACTCCCGATTCGCAGCCGTCCGCGCTCAGCTCCGGCCAGCTCGGCGATTTCATCGAGTGCCGCGTCATGCTCGCGCAGGATGTGACGCGCGCGACGCAGCAGTTGTTCACCGGCTTCGGTGAGGATCACGTGACGCGGAGCACGCACAAAGACCTTGGCCCCGATCTCTGTCTCCAATTGTCTGATCTGCATGCTTATCGCCGCCTGGGTAACGTGCACCCGCAACGCTCCGGCCGTAAACGTGCCCGATTCAGCGATGGCTACGAAGGCTCGTAATTGTCGAATTTCCAAGGTATCAGGCTCCCGTTATCAAGATGGATTATCGTAATAATAAAATCTTTTAGTTTCCATTATAAATCAGCGAACCCTAGAATAATCAATAATGTTAACTGGATTGTTTCTAGTCGGCCCGGGTCCCAACTGTGAGTACTGAACGACGAACAGCAGA
>DASSFI010000057.1:0-12491 GCA_035694465.1 Pyrinomonadaceae bacterium
TGGGCGCGACATACGTGGGAGTGCGTCGCGCCCATCCATATTCGTGGTTACTGTCCTCACCCCAGCAACCACTTGAGACGGAGGATCCACCAACCGTCTCTCTTGCCCCACAATATACATCGCAACGGCTGTGCCGTGCAACAATCTTTTTATTTGAAGACAAAGCGCTTGTGTTTACTTGGAAAACCCGAAAAGCACTGTGTTTGAGTGGTCAACAGGCCACATTCACCGTGTAGATTTTTCGTGGGTGGTCGTGTAGAAATTTCACAAGCCGGCTAAGTGCTCAGTCCAATTTCGTTTTCGATGGCGCCGGCGATCCGGCCGGCGTAGTCCTCAATCTGATGCTGATCCTCACCTTCAATCATCACTCGGGCCAGCTTCTCCGTCCCGGAATACCGGAGCAAGAGACGGCCTTTCTGCGAAAGTAGTTCCTCGACCTCCTTAACGGCAGTCTGGACCGAAGACAGTTCAGCAAATGGAACTTTCTCACGCACTTTCACATTCACGAGGATCTGCGGGTACTGCTTGAATTCGGCAGTCATTTCGGCCAGTGTTTTTCGTGATTCTCGCTGCGCCCGCAACAGGCAAAGGGCCGTGATCATGCCATCTCCAGCGAGACTTAGCTCCGGCATGATGATGTGGCCCGACTGTTCGCCGCCGAGACTTGCCCCGAGTTCGAGAAGCCTCTCGAGCACATACTTGTCGCCGACATCCGTGCGTTCGAGTCGAATTCCTGCTGAACGCAAAGCGATTTCGAGGCCGATATTGCTCATCACCGTCGCTACGACCGTGTTGTCGTGCAGTTTTCCATGCGACTGGAAAGAGTTTGCGAGCGCCCAGAGAGTCGCGTCGCCGTCGACAAAATTTCCGTGGTTGTCGATAAACAAAGCGCGATCCGCGTCTCCATCGAATGCGACACCCAGATCCGCACCCTGATCCACTACTTTTTGGCGAAGCGAATCGATATGCAGCGACCCACAATCACGATTAATGTTTCGACCATCCGGAGCGGCATTGATAGCCGTGACGCGCGCGCCGAGTTGCGCGAACAGAACCGGAGCGAGGGCCGAACTGGCGCCGTTGGCACAGTCGATCACCATCGAGAGGCCTTCGAGATTGAGATCACGTCCGATTTCGTCGGCGAGAAACGAAACGTATTCCTGCCTCAGTTTTTCCTGAAGTTCGGAAGATGATGGCGATGGACCACTCTGATTTGCAGTGGAGATTTCTTTCTGACCGAAGATATCTGCCTCGATCATACGCTCCACTGAATCGTCCATTTTCTCGCCCGAAGGCGCGAAGATCTTGATGCCGTTGTCCTGGTAAGGATTATGCGACGCACTGATGACGACGCCGGCCGAGGCACGGTGTTTACGAGTCAAGAATGCAACCCCTGGCGTTGTGATCACACCGGCGGAAAGACATTCAACACCCGCCTTATTCGCTCCGTCGATCAAAGCAGTTTCGATCGTTACGCCGGATTCGCGAGTGTCGCGTCCAATGATGATTTGGGGCGCAGGCTCGCGTTCGGCGAGGTGCGCGGCGAGTGAGAAACCGATTGCCGTCACAGTCGGTGCGTCGAGAGGAAACTTACCCGCTTCACCTCGAATACCATCAGTACCAAAAAGAGTTTTCATGTTTTGGGAAGCTTCTTGAATCACTGACCAGGTCGCTCTGACCCGATCCTACTCCTGGGGAACAAACTTCGAAGTGTGGACAGATTTCAGAATCACTTTTCCTTTCAGGACGTCAGGAAGATCGAGTCGAGGTTCGAGGTTGTCACCTGCCAACACGATTTTTAGATCCTCCGGTTTGAGTGACTGAAGGAAACTGGACACGCCAAGCAGAGTAACAGACGTCGTCGCCGGTTGAACTCGCCCGCCATCGGCAGTGGTAACAGGAACGTCAGCAAATGTTTTTTCAATTCGTCGCTCGCCGATCTCGACCACGACGTTCACCATCGGCTCCAGCAGGTCAACTTTCGGATCCGGCATATCAAGCGCGACGTTTGAGACCGTAAAACTCTCTTTGTGTCCGGCAAGCCAAACGCTTTCCGTGGCGACTTTCTGAAGTGCGTTGACGCGACTCGCCGGTCCTCGCACCGGCACCGTGCTCTTATTCGAATAGACGGAATAAACCTCCAGGCCATCGTCGGCTTTGCCTTCGAGTTTTGGCTCAACGACAACCTGCCGGTCGATGATCTCCTCGAGCCGAATCGGAATCGCACTTGGTTGAAAGCCATCAACTTTGATTCCCTGTGGCAAAGTTATCTGCGCTTTATCGGCGAGACGTAAAACCCTTTCCCCGGCGCGTTGATCGCTGATGTCGACGGTGGCAACGAGATCGAGTGACGTGAGATCGTCGAGCTTGTTGCGACTACCGGTGAGCATCACGTCAACCGTTCGCGGTGGATCGTTACTGATTTCGAGCGCTTGTGGTCTGATGAAGTTGAGTTGGACGTTGACGTGGGCCGTGACGGGTTGATTCTGTCCGGTCACGAGCATCCACAGCACGATCGCGATCGCCAGAGAGAGAAGCTTCAGACTCCAATCCTCTACGAATACGCGCCGCAAAAATTTCTGCGTGCGATTCGGCGCGGCCGGCCGCAGTTCCGGAGTGATGGTCTCGTCGTCGTCTTGAAAAGGCATCGTAATTAAACCGAAGCGATTTCCTCGGCTTCGCTCTCGGATTCAGAATGCTTCTGCTCTTTTTTTGGCGTCGCTTCCAAAGCGTCGAAGATTGCGCCGCGCAGCTTCGTCGCATCAAGACCGCGCCTGATCTCGCCTCGTTGCACGAAGGAAATCAAACCGGTTTCTTCCGAGACGACTACGGCCACCGCATCAGTGTCTTCGGTAACACCGATCGCCGCGCGATGCCGGGTGCCGAGATCTCTCGATAGTCTCGGATTCAACGTTAAGGGAAGAAAACACGAAGCAGCGGCGATGCGATGTCTGCGCACAACGACCGCGCCATCGTGTAGCGGACTCGCAGTGTTGAAAATACTCACTAACAAGTCGTAACTGAGTTCCGCATCGAGTTGCACGCCGCCGTCGGTGACATTCTTCAAACCCACGTTTCGTGCGATCACGATCAGGGCGCCGGTTTTGGTCGAAGCAAGCGTGGTCGCAGCGAGGACGATTTCGTCGTAGATACCCTCGCCAAATTGTCCGCGATGGCGCGAGAAAGGCACCCGAAAGCGATTGCCGAAGGTAATCAAAGCTTGTCGAATTTCAGATTGGAACAGAACGATGATCGCGATACCGATGTAGAGCAGTCCGTTGCTGAGCACGAACTCGAGGGTCGCAAGATCCTGTTTGACGGAAAGCCAGTAGAGAAAAACGAGGAAGCCGATTCCGGCGGCCATGGGCGCGGCGCGGGTGCCGCGCAGGAGTTTCAAGACTGCATACACGAGCAAGAAGACGAAGATGATGTCCGCGACGTTGCGCGGCTCAATCATCCGTCTTAAATACTCGGTGTATGGCAGTAGCAGTAACATCTCTTACGCAGATTTCTGTTATCGCTGTTCATCCGTGAAATCCGTGCAAAACCTCTATCCGATGTGTTTTGCGACGGCTCGTTGGTCAACTTGATCGTCACGCGCGGCTTCGAGAAAAATCATATCTACTTTCGGCTCGGCGCTTTTGATTCGTTCTTCAATCTCTTCGATCGACTTCACAATATCGTCAGTACGCAATTCAGGTCGTAACTTCACATGGGAGTTGATCAAAATCCTTTTCGGCGCCAGGTGCATGGTCAAAAGTTCAACCACGCGCTCGACGTTTGGATGACTTTCGATTGCCTGTTTGATCGCCTCCACTACTTTCGGATTCGCTGCTTCACCCAACAACAAACCACGTGATGTACGTGCCAGCACGAAAGCTACGACAGCGAGCACGAGGCCGATACAAATCGAAGCCAGCCCGTCCCAATATGCTCCAGCGGCGCCGCCGACCTGATAGTCGGTCAGCACCAGTCCGGTTGCCGCGATCACGATTCCTATCAGCGCGGCTGAGTCTTCAAAGAGCACTGTCTTGGCCGTCGGATCTTTCGACTCGCGTAGATACTCGGCAAACGTCAGACCTTCGTGATGCGCCTCTTTAACTTCCTGGTAAATGGCCAGTGCGATCGAGCCGCTCTCCAGCACAAAGGAGATGGCGAGCACTCCGTAAGCCCAACCAAGATTCGTTGGTGCGTGCGGATGCGCGAGTTTTTCGATGCCCTCGTAGATCGCGTACGTCGCGCCAACCCCAAAAATGAAAATAGCTGCGATGAAAGACCAGAAAAACCGTTCCTTCCCGTAACCGAATGGATGCTTGTCGGAGGCCGGTCGTTTGTAAAACCGCAAACCAAGCAGCAAAAAAACCTGGTTTGTGGTGTCGGCAACCGAATGGAGAGCCTCAGCCATCATGCCGGAGGAGCCCGAGATCAGGGCAGCTACCAGCTTCAGTATCGCGATCAATCCGTTGGCAAAGAGCGCGCCGATTACGGCCAGCATACGACGAGTCCTTCAAGGCACGAGAATGACAATTCTGACTATCAACAGATTACACACATCACACAGATTCTGTAAAACAGTCTATGTAAATTGTGAATAGTTTATGAACGTTTCTTCTTGATTTTTCCGCTTTGCAGAAAACCGACGAGTTCGCCCGTTCTTCCCACCACTGCGACTGAACCAATGCCATTTCTCTTCATCAACTCCTGCGCGTAGTTGAGAGTCGCGTTTGGTTCGACAAAGAAACGTGGCGAGATCGGGCGCATGACGTCACGCGCTTTTGTGAGGTGCCAACGGTCGCGCGGCAGTCCTTTGAGATCTTCGAGCGACAACATCCCGTGTAGTCGCTGGTTCTGGGCGACGGGAAATGCGACTTGCCGGTGCATCGGCAGAACGGAATCGATCAAGTTGCTGATCAAGAGGTCGGGTTCGATTGAATAAGGAGCCGACATCGCTTCACTGACGATGTTCCGCACTCGGCCGCGAACGTGTTTCACCACGCTGTAAGCGGCGTCAAATAGAAAAACACCGACAAGCACTGACCAGAAACCCATGAAATACGATCTGAAAGTGGGAGCGATGGCCATGTAGACGCCGAAGATGATCAGAATCGCGGCGATCAGCATGCCGCAAATTCCGGCGAGTCGCGTCGCTTCTTTGATGTCGCCGGTGCGACGCCAGAGAATTGCACGCAGCACGCGGCCACCGTCGAGTGGATAACCGGGAAAGAGATTGAAGATCGCGAGCAGGAGATTACCGGCACAAAGAAGTAACAGCACGCCACCGGCAATCGTGTAGCCCGTCATCATGGCCGGCAGCATCAGCACAAAACTGACTGCGGCAAAAAGAAAACTCGCGGCTGGACCAGCCACCGCAATGCGAAACTCTGCGCGCGGGCTGTCTGGTTCGTTGCGTAGCCGTGCGAGTCCGCCAAAGGGATGCAGCACGATCTCTTCGATCTCGATTCCCTCAGCCCGGCCCATCAACGCGTGTGAGAGTTCGTGACCAAGCACGGAAAGAAACAGGCCAACGGTAGTTATAACGGCGAGGATCCACGCGGCAGCGACGCCGACCGGCATCAGTTTATAAGACCCGACCCACATGCCGCCGCGGCTGAGGTTCACTGCGATCAGCCAGACACTGAAAAAGAAAACGATGAACCAGCGGTAATCGAAACGCACCGGAATCCCGAAGATGTGCGCCACCGTTATTTGCCGCTTAGAGAAATCTAGGACGTTCATTTAGAAATTTATCTGGTTAATCCCGGAAATCTTGTAAATCCTGTCCAAAACTAAGTTTCGAATGCAGTCGCTTCAGTATCAATCAGCGGGTGGGCCTCAGTCCGCGCTACGCGGCGAAGTAAAAGGGGTTCATCGTAGAGTTGAGCAAGACCGCGAACGATCGCGAAGCGCGGCTCATCAGCCACCGTAACGTCCAGATCGAGCTCTTTATTCAGATAACTCGGGAGTCCTTCCAGTTGTGCGCCGCCGCCTGTAAGAATCAAGCCGCGATCGAAAATATCTCCGGCTACCTCAGGCGAGAGATCTCCCAGCAGTGTCCGCACCTCTTCAGCAATGCGACGAATGATCGGCAACGTGATCGTATAAACCTCGCCGGCCGAGATTTCTACGGCGCCCGGACTTCCGGTTTGCACGTCGCGTCCACGAACATTGATCGTCCGATCCGGATCGGCAGGCTCGATCGCCGAGCTGAGTTCGAGTTTCAGTCTTTCGGCAGTCTGCACACCGATGCTGAGTCCACGATGTCGACGCAAGCGGTCCATGATGGCGACATCAATATCGGAACTGCCCATTCTTTCAGCGCGCGACGCGATGATCGATCCGTTCACGATCGCAGCGACGTTTGTTGTACCGCCACCAATATCGACCACGGCCGCAGCCTTATCATCACTGATCGGCACACCGGCGCCGATGGCAGCCGCTTGTCCTTCTTCGATCATGTACACAGTCCTGATGCGCGCCTCTTCAGCGGCGGCGAGCAAAGCGCGTTGCTCGACCTGGGTCACTTCCGAGAGCACGCTCATAATCGCGCGACGGCTGAAATGTGACGTACCGCTGCGTGCTGCTTTGACGAAGTGGTCCAACATCGTCTGGGTGCGTTCAAAATCTGCGACTACGCCATCGACGAGTGGAGCGATCACGGTAACGTCGCGTGCTTCGCGTCCCTGCATCTTGTGCGCTTCTTCGCCTACGGCGATAACTTCGCCCGTGACTTTATTGACAGCCACAACCGACGGTTCGTCGACAACGATCCCACGACCACGCACGGCAATGATCGTGCTGGCAGAACCCATATCGATTGCCATCGAATCCGAGACAAGATTCTTGAGGGCGTTGAGGCCAAGGAGGGTCTTAGTTTTCCCAATGAACGACATAAAAAGATAGGTCCTATCGGTCCACCAGGACCTTTAAAACGAACCGCTTGCTCGTTGCCAGTCAACCTCCCAAAGATTCACGGGTTGCTGGCGATTCTTAACCATAATCGGCTCGCGTGACTTCAATTTGTAACGGCTGTGCGCGGCCTGTGCAGTCGCATCGCTAATCAGGATCTCGCCGCCACGTGCATTAGACTCCAATCGCGACGAAGTGTTCACTGTGTCTCCGATCGCGGTGTATTCAGAGCGCCGCTCGGAGCCGATATAGCCGACGACCACTTCACCGGTATGAAGGCCCATGCCGACGCCGATCTCCGGGATTCCCTCGTCGCGCAATTCCCGATTGATTCCCAGCAGGCGGCGTTGCATCGCCACGGCGGCGTTGAGAGCGTTGGAGGCATCGTCAGGCGTCGCCGTCGGCGCCCCAAAGAGCGCCATCAGACCATCACCAAGATATTTATCGAGCGTGCCGCCGTGCGCAAAGATGATGTCAGTCATGGCCGAGAAGTAACGATTGAGCAGGCTGACGATCTTTTCCGGTGGCGCATGTTCTGAGATGCGGGTGAAGCCACGAATGTCGGCGAACAAGATCGTGATGGTCTGACTGACGCCGCCGAGCTTGAACGACTCGGGATTCTCGAGCATCTGTTTCACTACGTACTCGGGCAAAAACCGGCTGTAATTGGCCCGCGCGACTTCCTCACGCGCCAGTCGTTCGTGAGCGCGCGCGTTTTCAACCGCGATTGCAGTCTGCGCGGCAACAGCACTGATCAACTCGAGATCGTCAGGCTTAAATGCCGCAAACGGATCGAGACGATCGGCATACAACGCACCGTGAACACGCGACTCAGCCACGAGCGGCGCGCAGATCGTCGAACGCACTCCCTGCGAAACGATCGAATCCACACCCGCAAACTGTTCATCCGAAGCCGCGTCCTGCGAAAGCAGCGCCACGCGTTCTTTCATCACCTTGCGTGTGATCGTGCGTCCGATCGAGAGCTTGCGAGCGTGTGCTTCGAGCTTGTTGTCACGTGCGCGCATGGCGATCGGGGTCAAATTCGCGTCTTCGCGTCCGTCTTCGGAGAGGAGGGCAACCACACGGTCTGCCGGTGTCGATCGGAAAATGATGTCAGTGGCTTTTTCAAAAATCGCGTTGAGATCGAAAACCGAGCCGAGCGTCTTGCTCATCTCGTACAGTGCACTAAGGATGTTAGCTTTACGTTGCAGAGTTTCGAGAACTTTGTCACGTTGCGGTGAACTTGATACTTCGTCTTTAGAACGAAGTACGGTCGACATCACGTCGTTTGCAGAGATCAGCAACTGCGTGTGGCCCAGCGGCTTGTCGTCGTAGCGAACGTCGGTAGTTCGTTCTTCTACCGGCTGCTCAAAGCGCAACGTGCTCGCGCCAATGGTGACGCGATCACCATTTTTGAGTTGCTGATCGAAGCGTGGTTCACCGTTAATAAAGACTTTGTTGGCACTGCGCCGGAGCTGGCCGTTAATGACCGCGCCGTCGACGATCGTAAAATTGCCGTTCTCTGATTGATTGATGTGGGCGTGATAGCGCGAGGCGCGTGGATCATCCAAAACCACCGTGTTGTCGGGTGCTCGACCAATCGTGCAGGCGACGTTGGGAAGAAAACTGAACTGCCATTGTCGCCCGCTGGCGTCGGTGATTTTCAGATGAGCCATGGCCCGGCGATCCTAACAGTAGAAGTTAAGGCTGACAACAGTAGTATCCTCAGTGCTGTATCCACAGATTAGGCCGATTAATTTATTGAATCTGTGTAATCTGTGGATTATGATGCGGGCCACAAGCGCCCACCCTAGTCAAAAGGAGTAAACCTGGATGCGTTTCTCCACTCGGTATCTATTCGCAATTCTGTTCGCCTCGCTGAGTCTCCCAACTCTGCTGTCGGCTCAGTCTGTTACGCAACAGCCGGCCAAAGCTCCGCGCGGCTCAGTCTCCGGTCGGGTCACCATCAAGGAAAAAGGCGTTGCCGGGGTAATGGTGGGACTGCGCAAGAATGAAACGATGCCTTTCGAGCCCATACAAAAAGCTACCACCGATCCTGACGGTTTCTACCGCATCACTAACGTCCCGCCGGGAAATTACGATGTAGTCACAGCAGCGCCGGCTTACGTCGCCGCAGATAAAAAAGACCCGCGGGGCAGACAGATCCTGGTCGGTGACGATGAGAACGTCGAAGGCGTGAATTTCGCGCTCGTCCGCGGCGGGGTTATTACCGGTCGAGTCACCGATGCTGACGGACGTCCCGTGATTCAACAGCAAGTAAACATTTACCAGGAAAATACTTCTACCCCGACGCCACAACAACCGCAGCGTCCACTCTTCCCAGTCAACACGGCGCAAACGGATGACCGCGGCATCTATCGTGTCTATGGACTCCAGGCCGGACGTTATAAAGTCGCGGCGGGCCGAGGCGAAGATACCTTTACGGGGAACAGTACCGGACGTTTTTCTTACAGGCAGGTTTTCCATCCGGATGTTAACGAGCAGGAAAAAGCCAAGGCGATCGAGGTCAGTGAAGGAAGCGAAGCTACTGATGTCGATATCGTGCTGGGACGCGCGTTACAAACTTTTGCAGCCGCGGGGAAGGTTGTCGATGAAAAAGGATTACCGGTGCCTACCATACGGTTTACCCTTCAGCGTACCGCCGGACAGCGCGTCGAATTTGTAAACACGCTTGCAGTATCCAACACGCAGGGCGACTTCGTCGTTGAGGGACTGATTCCGGGTAAATATGGGATCTACTTCTTTCCTAACGACAACACAAACAACCTGCGCGCTGAGTCGTCAAATTTCGAAATCATCGATCAGGACATCAGCGGAGTCGTCGTCAAGCTCACGAAAGGCGCGACTGTCACGGGAGTTGTCGTAGTTGAGAGTGAAGACAAAGCGGTGCTCGCTCAGCTCAGCGAACTACAGATACGGGGCTATATCGTGGCGCCGGGCGGAGGAATGGTGTCCTCTTCATCATCGTCACCAATCGGACCCGACGGAAGCTTTCGCCTGGCCGGTTTGGGAGCTGGAAACCTCAACCTCAATATCGCAACTGTAAATCGTCCCTTTCCGCCAAAAGGATTCAGCATGGTGCGGATAGAACGGGATGGCGCCGTTGTGAATCGAGGGATCGAAATCAAAGACGGGGAACAAGTGACTGGCGTTCGCGTGGTGATGTCGTATGGGAGTGCGACTATTCGCGGCATTGTCACAGTCGACGATGGTCCATTGCCGCCGGGAGCAAGAGCGGCAGTTCGTTTGTCAAAACCAGGTGAGACAATGCCGAGTGTTAATCTTCGTTCGCCGGTGGTCGACGAACGAGGCCGATTCTTGTTGGAGGGTATACCGGCAGGCACTTACGAATTGATAACGATGGTGAGCATTGGCAATGACCCGAAAATTCCTGCTCGCACGGCCAAGCGAATCGTCACCGTTCAGGACGGTTCGACCCAGGACATAACGATTGCAGTCGAGATGCCTTCGACACCCCCGAGGCCCTAATACCGATGATTCATAATCGATCCATGATTGTTTTCCTCGTGCTGGTCCTGTGTGTTGTCGTGCGGGGTCAGGAGCGCTTGGCTGAACGCAAGACGCCGGAGCCGACGACAGGCTCAATCGACGGCAAAGTCGTGAATGAAAGTGGGCAGCCTCTGGCCGGCGCCAGCGTGTTTGTGAGAATGGTCAACTCCGCCGTCCTCAATCGTTCTACCACTACTGACATGGATGGAAATTTTCGAGTGAATGGTCTCGAAACTGGGCTTTATGTGGTAGCGGCCCAGGCGCCAGCGTACACGACTCTGCCTGGCGATCCGGAGAAGCCGCAGTATTACCGTCTCGGCGATTCCGCCCGTGTAGATATGATCCGCGGCGGAGCGATTACCGGCACCGTGTCGAATTCCATGGGTGAACCCCTGATTGCGGTTCGGGTGCGCGCGACCATGATTCGCGATGCAAATGGAAAGGCACTGAGAGGGCCGTTAATCGGAAGCTTCGAACAACCGACAGATGATCGCGGGATCTACAGAATCTACGGACTCGCACCCGGAACCTATATCGTCAGCGCGGGCGGCGGAGGTTTCATTACCAACTTCAACCCGTACGAGTCAGACATCCCGACGTTTGCTCCGTCTTCCACACGCGACACTGCCGCCGAGGTGAAGGTGCTCGGCGGTGACGATGTTGCTGTCGATATTCGTTATCGCGGAGAGCCGGGTCATAGTGTTAGTGGATCGGTGGCGAAAATCGGAAACACGAGCAACGTTACGTTATTCCTCACTAAGGCGGGTAGTAACATCCCGGTTGCAAACACAATTCAAATTCCCTCGATGCGTGGTTTTGTTTTCAACGGTCTCGGCGATGGCGATTACGATCTGGTAGCACAGGAATCGATGACGAATCCAAGCACGTATTTGCTTGTGATGTCATATTCGGAGCCGAAGCGAATCACTGTCAGAGGAGCAGACGTCACCGGTATCGAAATAGTCACCAAACCGTTGGGATCAATAAGTGGGAAGGTGTCGCTCGAGCCCACGAAAGTTCCAGAGTGTGAAGGAAAGCGACCGCCGCTGCTGTCGGAGATGGTGGTACGGATTAAGCGTCCTGAGAAAGAGTTGGAAGCTGATCTGTTTGCAATGCGATTTACTGCTAATTCGGGTTCGCCAGATACCGGCGGCGCATTTAATCTGCGCAACTTGCCGGCCGGTCGATATCAATTAGAGCCGCGCTTTTATGCTCGTTACTGGTATCTGCAATCGATCGCGATCAACGGCGCCGGTCCGAAGCCGCAACGAATCGATGCTGCGGCAAACTGGACAACACTGAAATCAGGCGAGCAGCTAACGAATGTCGCGGTCACACTTGCCGGCGGCGCCGCGTCGATTCGCGGATCAGTGCCGGTTAAGGATGGCGAGACACTCCCGACCGGCATGGTTGTTTATCTCATTCCAAATGATAAGGGCAAAGAGGAAGACGTCTTACGCTACTTTGTAACCGAGCTCGCCGCCGACGGCACCTTCACCTTCAACTCGATCCCGCCCGGTCGATACTTTGTCATCACACAAGCTAACGTCGAGACACAGATCGCGACACTGGCAAAGCTTCGTCAACCGGAAGCCGCACCGTCACGAACTAAACTTCGCCGCATCGCAGAGACAAAAAAATCTGAGCTGGAAGTAAAGCCCTGTCAGAACCTCGTCGATTATCAACTCAAACAATAGCCGCAGATGAACGCGGATGAACGCCGATCTGCGTTTATCTGCGTCGATCCGCGTTCTAAGTCCCTGCTTCGAAACCTTGACCAGCCGCAAGATAGCTTGCTAGACTCAACTTACTTACCAATAAGGGCTCCGACGCGAACTGCGTCCTCGGAAATTCCCCAAGACCCGCGCGTGCGGCGCAGTCTGATATTTTCAAATTCGATGGAGGTGCATGGTGGGCTTCAAAGTCGGCCAGAAAGTCGTTTACCCGAATCATGGAATCGGGACCATCGAGCAAGTAGAACAGAAGCAAATAGGCACTCAGCTCCTACCTTTTTATACGCTTCGTTTGGCTGCTAACAACTCAGTGGTCTTAGT
>DASSFI010000058.1:0-49244 GCA_035694465.1 Pyrinomonadaceae bacterium
CGGCCACGGAGGGCCGCCCCTACAGTACGTTCCGAGAAGCAAAATCAATTATGAGTAAGATTGCTACGTCGCTTCCGCAGGCTGCCATCGCACTGGACAAATCGTCGACGACTGCGCTTTATCGCCAGCTTTACGACCAATTGCGCGATGCGATCCTCTCGGGACGTCTCGCTCCCGGAACACGGCTCCCATCAACACGCGAACTTGCCTCGGAACTGAACATCGCTCGCAACACAGTACTCAACACGTTCGACCAACTCTACGCCGAAAGCTATCTCGAACGTCGCGTCGGCGACGGCACATACGTTTCTCACCAACTACCTGACGACCTGCTCGCAGTGAACGAACAACCACCTCGCGCACGATCCAAACGCAACGGCGAGTCAAACGTAACCAGCTTCAGAGCCGTCAGCGTGGCCAATTACAGTGGGCCACCAAAACCCTTTCGCACCGGCACACCAGCACTCGACGCGTTTCCTCACAAACTCTGGGGCCGACTGCTCGCCCGACGCTGGTCCAACGGCGCCGGAGAAATGCTTCAGTACAGCGACTCCGCCGGTTATCTGCCACTGAGAAAAGCGATCGCGTCTTACGTCTCCACCACACGCGCCGTACGCTGCGTCCCCGACCAACTGATCATCACCTCAGGCTCACAACATGCTCTCGAGATCGTGATTCGAACAGTTCTGAAGCCCGGCGACAAAGTCTGGATGGAAGATCCCGGGTTCCTCGGAGCGAGGGCCTCGTTTATCGCCGCAGGCGCTGAGCTGATTCCGGTACCGGTTGACGAAGACGGACTGAACATCGCTGCGGGCATAGAACGCTGCCCCACGCCGCGACTGATCTACGTCACGCCTTCACATCAATATCCGTTGGGCAGCACGTTGAGTTTGAGCCGCAGACTCGCACTCGTGAAGCTCGCTGCTGCGCGCGGTGCATGGGTGATCGAAGATGATTACGACAGCGAATTTCGTTACGTCGGCCGTCCGCTCGCGGCGCTGCAAGGTTTAGACAACGAGCAACGTGTGATCTATATCGGCACGTTGAGCAAAGTGTTGTTTCCGTCGATTCGACTCGGTTACATCATCGCGCCAGCCGACTTGTTCGATACGCTGCTCAGTGCACGTCGACTCGGCGGTCATCAATCGCCGACTTTGGAACAAGCCGTACTCGCCGATTTCATCAGTGAAGGTCATTTCGCCAGGCACATCAGACGAATGCGAGTGCTTTACGCAGAGCGGCAGCAGGCACTCGTGAAAGCAGCAAAGAGTGAGTTACAAGGATTGCTTGAGATCAATGCGAGTGATGCCGGCATGCATCTTCTGGGCTGGCTTCCAAAAGAAGTGGACGACCGCGAGGCATTTCACGCAGCTACGAACGCAGGCATCGAAGTCACTCCACTCTCAGCCTACTGCATCGCACCACCCATGCGAGGAGCCTTGCGACTCGGCTACACCGGTTACAAACCGCGCGAACTCTGGCGCGCCACACGTCGCCTTGCTGAGGTGCTGAGAAACGTGTGAAATACCAACAAAAGCCTCCTTTGAACCGGCAAAGCGGTGTTATTATTCACACCGCTTCAAAGTGAGGACGACCAATCATGTCCAGTACCAAAACATCTCTACTATTACTAGCCTTCATACTCCTGGCGCCCGCCATCACCTTCGCTCAAACGGAGCCGAAGAAGCCGGATCAAAGCAGCGACACGCAGGACGTAATCAAGTTTGAGACGTCCCTCGTGCAAACCGACGTGATGGTCTTCGACAAAAACGGCCGCTTCGTCGCAGGCTTAAAGCCCGAGCAGTTTCAGTTGAAGATCAACAAGACGCAGCGTGAGATTTCCTTTTTTGAAGCAAAGAGATCAGGCGGCAGCACGGTCCTGCAGGAAGTAACGACTGATCAGCCGGTCACAAATGAAGGACCCAAGCCTGACGGACCAAAGCCCGATGCGCAACGACGTTCCATCATATTCTTTGTCGACGATTTGCATCTCGCGCCGGACAGCCTGGTGCGTACGCGAACCGCGTTGCTCGACTTCGTCAATCGTGGTATCGGCAAAGACGATCTGGTCGCCATCACTTCACCCAGCGGACAGATCGGATTCCTGCAGCAATTCACTTCTGATAAGGAAGCGTTACGCTCCGCCGTGGCTCGTTTGAACTATCGCACCAACACCAAAACCGACATGGAAAAGCCTCCGATGTCGGAGTACATCGCGGCCAAGATTCGCGAGGGCGACGAGCAGGCCCTCATTTATTACACTCAGGAAATTCAAAGACAAAACTGTTTTCGCGTGCGCAACATGCTGATCTGTTCGGTGACTCCGCAGGGCGCCAGACAAATGGCAAAGACTCGCGCCCAGGAAATTGTCATGGAGGCCGCGCCGGCAACAGACAACACTCTCCGGCTGCTCGAAGGACTTATGCGCACCGCGGCTCAGTTGCCCGGACGCAAACTCGTGTTTGTAGTTTCCGATGGGTTCTATCTCAACGATACAAAGTACGGTTCCTATGACAGGATCAAGCGAATCACTGACGCAGCCGGACGCGCCGGCGTTGTGATCTACACCCTCGATGCGCGCGGAATTATCAGCGACGCAATCGACATCACCAACAACAAACCACTCGATTCGAAAGGAATGCTGGTCGGCGCGGGTATCGGAGAAATTTCGGCTTCGCAGGACGGACTCAATGCACTCGCGAAGGATACCGGCGGCCAGGCGTTTCGTAACACGAACCGGCCCATGTCTGAATGGGTTGAGAGCGTCGTCGAAGAAACGTCCAACTACTATCTGGTCGCCTGGAAGCCTGATGACGAAGAGCAGAAGCGCGGTAAGTTCAAGAACATCGAGGTCAGCATCCTGGGCCGTCCCGACCTTAAAGTTCGCGTGCGCAGCAGCTACTTCAAATCAGCCGCACTGCCGTTGCTAAACACAAAGAAAAAGCCCGACAAGGATCCGACTAAAGCGCGCGAAGACGACATGCGACTCGTGATCGACGCGCCTGTTTCACAACACGACTTACCGGCGGCAGTCGATCTGCGTTTTGTACAAATGCCGGGTTTCGGCACGCGTGTCGTCGCCACCCTCTCGATAGATGAGACGTCGCTGACTTTTGAGCCCATCGACGGAAAGCTCGCGGCGGACGTCGACGTTGGCGGCATTCTTTACGACGACAAAGGCAAACCGATTAATAGTTTTGTCGGACGTCTGCGAATCTTTCCGCGCAGTTCTGTTACCGAGGCTTCCTCGGCTCACTCAAAGCGCTCGATCTACATGTTCACTACACTTGTGCCGGGCGGTCTCTATCAGGTTCGAGTGGGCGTGCGTGATTTAAAGAGCAGCCGGATCGGCAGCGCCATGGACTGGATCAAAGTACCCAAGCTTTAACAAACTGCTCGCGTATCAAGCATGCCACTGAAAACAGTCGTCCTTCTAATCATCTCCAATACCTTCATGACCATTGCGTGGTACGGTCATCTCAAATTCAAAAAGGCTCCGCTCGTGGCGACCATCGTCGTCAGTTGGGGCATCGCGTTTTTTGAGTATGTGTTTCAGGTGCCGGCCAATCGCATCGGCGCAGACTACTTCAGTCTCACTCAACTCAAGATCATGCAGGAATGCATCACCTTAGTTGTCTTTACTGTCTTTGCATTGATCGTTTTCAGAGAGCCATTGCGCTGGAACAATCTGGTCTCATATGCCTTGCTGATCGGCGCTGTCGCTTTCGCCTTTTGGCCGGCAAAAGCCTAAACGTACTAGGCGCTCTTTACCTCACAAAGCACTTGACGGAAGCCCGACGACCGGCGTAACCTCCTTTGGCATGTAACTTTGCGAAGCAAAGGGCTTTGACATCCCTCTTATGAACAACTACGACGTAACCATTATCGGCGCCGGATTGGCCGGACTTCAGTGTGCCCGCCTGCTCTCACGAAAAGGTTTGCGCGTCCTCCTCGTTGACCGCAAAAACACACTCGATCAGAAGATTCATACCACCGGGATCTTTGTGCGTCGCACGCTCGTCGATTTCGATATTCCTGACGACTGTCTGGGACCGGCAATCAAACACGTCACCCTCTATTCACCGGCACTCCGCAAAATGGATTTCGTCAGCGCTAACGATGAGTTTCGCATCGGACGCATGGGCCAACTCTACCAGCGTTACTTGCAACAGTGCCTGCACGCCGGTGTCGAATGGCTCCCGGAAACAAGTTACCAGGGACATGTCCGGACGAATGGCAAACTAACAGTCCGGCTTGGCGAAGGAGAAGTTAGTACTCGCTACCTGATCGGCGCCGACGGCGCACGGTCTCGCGTTGCGCGCGATTTGAAGCTTGATGAGAACCGAGAATGGATCGTCGGCGTCGAAAGCGTACTTGAAGGCGCTGTCATGGATGGACCACCGCAATTGCTTTGTTTTCTCGATCCCGAACTCGCTCCTGGTTACATCGCCTGGATCGCGCACGATGGTGAAGAAACGCATCTCGGTGTGGGCGGTTATTCCGTTCGCTTCGATCCCAACACCGCGCTCGAAAAATTCCGCGCGCGCGTTGCCCACATCATCGACCTCAGTCATGCGAAACAGATCGAGCGCCGGGCGGGCTATATTCCGGTGGGTGGCGTGCTGCCAAACATCGCAAATACGAATGGACTACTGCTCGGTGATGCCGCCGGAGCAGTTTCACCGCTCACTGCCGGCGGACTTGATCCCTGCATGCGTCTCTCGGCATTCGCAGCACAGGTTGTGACTGAATACTTGTCGACCGGTAACTCGGAGATCTTGAGCGCGTATTCAGGAGAACTGTTCCGCGCCAGATTTGCGTCGCGTCTGTGGGCGCGTCGCATCGCCGCGACTTTCGATCAACGTCAACTGGTCGAACTAGGCTGCGCCGTCCTGCGATTTCCACTACTCAATCGAGTAGCACGCCACGTCTTCTTCGGACGCGGCTCCTTCCCCGACGTAGGTTCCCAAACAGAAACCGATCCGTTATCCATCCGTGTAATCCGTGGCTAAAGATCGAGCACGACATTTGCGGTTGGTCGGGAGCAACAAATGAGCAGGTTTCCCGGCCCCGGTATCTCAAGCGGTTCGGGTTGATAACTAATCGGTCCACTGATCAGACCTGAAGTGCACATGTGACAGACGCCGGTGCGGCACGACCATCTCACCGGAACATCGCACGCCTCTGCCAGTTCGAGCAGACTCCCGAATTTGGGATCCCATTCCACATTTAGTCCGCTACGCGCAAATGAAACTGACGGTCCCGGTCCTGCTGGTCCCGGCGGTAGATGCGGAGTGTGATCGACCTGTGCCACACCCGGTGTAATCGCATCGAGCCCGCCGAAGATTTCCGCGTGCACGTTCTCAGCAGGTACATTCCAACTTTGCAACCCCTCTCGCAAACTCGAAAGAAATGAAGTTGGTCCACACAGATAGAAATCACTATCACGTGTTACACCAAGCTTCTCGAGCAAGCTGACATCGACGTGTCCTGGACCATCGAAGTCTGTCCCAACGTTGTCGGTCGTAGCCGGTTTGCTGTAGAGGATGTAACCGCGCGCACGACTTAGCTGCTGTAGTAGTGACTTTACCTCCGCTGCAAACGGATGACTCGCACCATTGCGCGCTCCATAGATCCACCAGACCTGACGTTGCGATCCTGCCGCAGCGAGGGCATGCAGCATCGCCAGCACTGGAGTAGCTCCGATACCGGCGCTCAGGAAAACAACCGGATTCGTACCGGATCGAAGCGTGAAAGTGCCGCGCGGCGCGCTGACGTCCAACACATTTCCTTCCTGCACCTGGTTAAAGAGAAATGTACTTCCAATCCCGTGCAACTCACTCTTCACACTAATTCGGAAGTGATCGGTTCCCGGCAAATCTGACAACGAATAGCTGCGAAGAACCGACGGTTTGTTTGCATCCACTGACAGACGCAAGACGATGAATTGACCTGGTTGCGGCGGGGTAAGTGATGGTCCATCGATCGGCGCGAGCGTGAATGACGTCACGCCATCGCTTTCCTTGCGGATCTGCTTCACTCTCATCTGTCGAAAGCCGAACCACGCTGGCTTCTGTTCTTCAGTGGCGAGCCCGGCGTTTCCTGCTCCCGATTCCTGCGCGAGTAGCGCCTGGAACGAACTCTGCCAACCCTTGCTGAGCGCCGGTATTCGGAGTGCTTGTTCCAACTGTTCGCGCGAATGTCCTGGCAGGTATAGCAGTCCGTCAACCTGTGAAACGGTCATTTGTTCCGGACCATCAGCAACTTTGACGATCTCGTCGCCAGCCCCAACTTCTCCTTCCTGCAGCACACGAAAGTAAAAGCCGGGTCGTCGATGTGCAACCAAGAGGGCGGGCATCCGAGGATCATTCAGGCGAATGCCGACGCGGTAGCACGTCACCCGCGGTTGTGTGACTTCAAAGATCGCATCACCAATACGGTATCGATCGCCAATACAAACTTCGTCGTCCGAGAGTCCTTCAACGGTGAAGTTCTCTCCAAACTGTCCGAAAGTAAAATCGTTGCGGTTGAGAAAGCGCTCCCAGTAATGATAGGAGTCCATCTGGTAAACAAAAACCGCGCGATGTTCACCACCATGGCCCTCAAGATCGCCTTGCCCGTCGCCATCGATATTTAACTTGCGGACCATCCGCCGGTCGCTGACTGGTGACTTCCAGACCGCCGTCCGCACAGTCTTGCCATTCCAGATCACATCCTTCGGAAGACCTACATTCACTGAGAGGAGACGAGCCATCCATACCTCCTTTTCGAAACATCTCCATAAATACTCTCTTTGCTTTCTCTTGGAAAACGTTCGAACGAGATTACGAATCGATGACGAATAAAAATATCTGGCTTTTGCTGTCGAATTTTTCCAATTCTGACGACTATAGGTAGAACAAGCGGGCCGCAAAATCACGCTGCGGCGCCAACAACAAAAGGAGATGAACGATGAAATACATCTGTTTGGGATACCTCGAGCCAGGAAAATTCGAAGGAATGAGCGAGGACGAGCTACACGCAACACTCGACGAATGTTTTGAGTACAACGACCATCTGCGCGCCAGGGGACATCTTGTTGCCGAGTTGCCTCTTCAGCCTCCGGAGACGGCGTTAACCCTGTACTGGAAAAACGGCAAGGTCGCGACGACCGACGGCCCCTATGCGGAAACCAAAGAACAGCTCGGTGGCATTCACATCATCGAGGCGCGAGACCTCAATCATGCCGTGCAACTGATCTCACAGCTTCCGGGCTTTAAGTATGGACTTGGACCAGTGGAGATACGGCCGATTGCGGATATAAGCGAGCTGATTAAGGAGAGCGAGCAGCGTCGCCGACGAAAGGACACCTCGCAGTGAGTTCCGACGGAACAATCGCGTCAATGCATCAGGAATAGTTCAACGCGCATACTGGCACGAACATGCTATAAGACTACGTAGCTCGCGTCAGTGTTCTTTCAAAAAATACGGAAAGAAGATCAACCATGAAGAATGGGTATTGTTTGGGCTGCAAGCGCGACGTCTGGAAACTTCAGGTCGTGTTTCTACTTGCTGTGCTCATACCACTCTCAGCCTGCGCTCGTGCCAGGAGTGTCCAGGGCAAGTGGGTGACTGATTTCGTCTCGAAGAGTACGGGCGAAGGCGCTAAAGTCGTCTTCGAGTTTCTGCCCGACGGCACCTTCAACGCCATGCCTCTGGGCGATACCATCATTGTCGATAAAGACAAGTACGAGCTCCTCAAAGACGGCCACACACTCAAAATCCGTTCACAGCTCCTGAGTGGCGATGCGGTCTGTCAGTTCACGGGCGATGCCATTCAATGCGGAACCGAATTCGCGAAGATAAACTTCAAGCGACTCTCTTGAATCAGGAGTTTTGATCAAGCCATGGGACAGATGCATATTTTGTGATCGGTTGGGCCTCTTTAAGAGGAACGCAGCGCCACCTGATCTTCCGAGTTAATACTGAGCACTCGAATAGTAGTCCTGCCAGTGGCTGTCTTTCCTATTAGATAAAGCCCCTTCCAGTGAAAATGGTCATCCCACGCATGCCGCCGCGGATGAAACAACTCCGTGATCACATTTGTCTCGGGATCGATCCCAGTGAGATTTGTTCCTTTGTGAAGATTGCAATCGATACAGGCAAGGGCGAGATTTTCGATATTGTCACTGCCGCCGTGAATATTAGGGATGATGTGTTCAACGTGGAGTGCGGCGAGCGGCGAATCCTCCTGATGCAGATGACAATATTCGCAAGCGTTTTGAGCACGCTGGCGAACCTGAGCCCTGATCTGTGAACTGATCATTTATGACGTGAGTTGGCAATCTGCTGCGCTTGTCGTTTGAGAATGGCGACGAACTTGTTTGCTCGCACGTATCCGGCATATTCGGCCCGTTCATCTTCCGTGAGTTCGCCTTCCGTCGATTTTCGGGCGAGTTCTTCGATGCGAGCTTGCAGGTCAGGATCGGCTTGAAAACCGATTACTGCGTCAGCCTTTTCCGGCAAAACAATTTCCAGCATGGGCCGGACGCCGCGATCAAATGCCAAACTCTCTGAGGTCATTGCCATTGCGCCAAACTTATCACTCCGGTCGGGGCTTTGACAATGATCGGAAAACCCGGGGAGAGAGTCCTTGTGTAACAAACGAACAACTACTTGTTTCTGGGGGAGAAAATGTCTTTTGGAATTGCACTGCCCCCGTTGCCGAGCCGTCGCGCTAGAACCGCGAAACGATGAACAGACTGCCACCGATCGCAACCAGGTCCTCCACCAAAGCAACGTAGAAATCTTGCTGGCGCAGGGATTTTACGAGCCACGCGCGGGCGTGATAGCCGCCGAAACACCCGACGATTCCCCCGAGCAGTCCCAACACGCTACCAACGAGAGCCGACTGTCCACCGCCAACCGAAACGCATGCGCCGGTTAAGCCACCTGTCACGATGCGCGCGATGAGTCCGGGAGGAGCAGTGCGGTTCGGGGTACTCGGCAACTTATCAACAATCAGTTCTCCGAGTGCCAACAAACTCAGAATTATCACTGCCGGCAGCGAGCCAATGAGAGACAGTGGCCGCGCAAGTTTGAGCCACCCCAGGTGCACGGCCCACGCAACCGCCGCCGGCGGCGTAAGCGAGCGCAACCCAGCGAAGAGTCCGATTAGGAATGCAAATAACAGCGTCATCTATTGTTGTCCCGTCTGTGTTTGAAACTTACTTTAACGATCTCGATTATAAGACGCTCGTGAGAGTCAAATCGATTAGTTACCCGATCAAAAAGAAGCGGCTGACATGTTAAAGCCGGCGACACGTTCCCGAAACGTGTTAAAAAACCTCTCGATTTTTAACATATCTCTTTGACATGTTAGCGGGCTAACATAAATTCGTCGTCATCGCAGCCCTTACCCGCTATGATAGTCTCCGTCACAGACGGCGGTGAATCGAATCTGTCGAAGTGCTGGATACGAGCCTCCGGTGATCTGTACGCCGGAGGAATTGTCGGGTGCCTGACTTATGTGGAACGACGAAATTGTTGAAGAGACGCGTCAAGTGCGCGACCGCTACGCTGCTGAATTCGATTACGATCTCGACGCAATCTATTGCGACTTGAAGAAACGGAAGAGCAAACCCCCGAGAAGTTTGTCTCTCTGCCATCGAAACCGCCTGAGATAATCCCGCAAGCAAAAGCATCGTAGAGATCGACGAGTTGCTCATCATCACAGTCCGCCAATCGATCTTCTCCCCACCCTAGAGAGAATTTAAGATGAGGCCGTGAAGCGTAGGTTAGACCAGCCAGCAGGATTACCTTATATATAAAGCCTTGACCAATTCCAGCTTGCCGTCACCCGCCTGAAGAACGAAGCATCTCCCGCCTCCTTAAACATTACTTTGAACCAAGCCGTCAAATCGATTGGTGACAAACGAAATTTTTTGCGCTACGTTGCTGGTTAACCCACGTACAAAAGAAGCGGGCCGACTTGTGCTACCAACACAAATCGACCCTAGATCCTCAACCTTCGATAGAAAGGATAAGGACCATGGCAAATCATGGTAGCGCATCACCGCGCAAACAAAAATCTCGCACACTCGACGCCAATCTAAAACGACGCGCTCGAAAACTCGCAATCGACAGCAGAGTCGATCCAAGAACACGCTCATTGATCCGTTACGGACTGGAGCTCAAAGACGAATATCTTGAGCAAATAGTGTCTCGAGTTGAGGCCGGCGAAATGAGCATCGACCACATCCGCCTGGAGAGTGATTAAGATTCCCCGCGCCGGTCCGTGTCTCGGCGGCATAATCGCGGAGACACGGCGGCTCCGCGATTATCATTCAACCATGTTCCGAGCTAAACGATGGCAACGGGGGTAACCCCAACTCTTTCAGAAACTCATTATGCTTGTCCTGTGCTTTCTGGATCACGTTCTCGATGTCGATCAACTCTTGGTGAGTCGCCGCCAAGTCGATCTCTTCTTCCTGAACGGCAGTGCTGATGTAACGAGAAATGTTTAGATTGCATCCCTCCTTTACGATCCGCTCGATCGAGATTCGCTTTGAGTATCGTTCCTCTTCCTGACGGAACTGGTAGGTCTCGACAATCTTTTCGATGTGGCCTTCCGTCAGTTGGTTCTGGCGCTTGCCTTTCACGAAGTATTCGCTGGCATTGATGAAGAGTACGTCATCCGGTCTCTTGCACTTCTTTAGCACGAGAATGCAGACCGGGATGCCCGTGGAGTAGAACAGATTGACGGGTAAGCCGATGACGGTATCAATGTGGCCGTCGTTGAGTAGCCTGCGGCGAATGCGTTCTTCCGCGCCGCCCCGAAATAACACACCGTGGGGCAAGACGATCGCCATCACGCCCTCATCTCTCAGGTAACTGAAGCCGTGGAGGAGGAAAGCAAAGTCAGCAGCAGATTTCGGGGCGAGACCGTAGTTCTTAAACCGCACATCCTCACCCATCGCTTCCGTTGGTTCCCAGCGATAGCTGAAGGGAGGATTTGCGACGACCGCATCGAAATATGGCTTCTTGGCGGGATTGGTTTCACGCAGTATGTCCCAGTCGTTGGTCAACGTGTCGCCGTGGTAGATTTCGAACTCCGAATCCTTCACCCCGTGCAGCAGCATGTTCATGCGCGCCAGGTTGTAGGTAGTGATGTTCTTCTCTTGGCCGTAGATCTTGCCGATGCCATGCAGTCCCATGCGATGGCGCACGTTAAGAAGCAACGAACCTGAGCCGCAGGCGAAATCTAGCACGCTTTCCAGTCGCGACCTTTTCCCTGTGGAAGGCTCCTGGCTGTCCAGAGTGACGATGGCGGATAAGATGCTGGATATTTGTTGGGGTGTGTAGAACTCGCCCGCCTTCTTCCCCGAGCCGGCGGCAAACTGGCCGATCAGGTATTCGTAGGCGTCACCGAGCGTGTCAGAGTCGGTAGAAAACTCTGCCAGACCTTCCGCAATCTTCGCGATGATTTTGCACAACCTCGCGTTTCGGTCAGTATAGGTTTTTCCAAGTTTGTCGGAGCCGAGGTTGATTTCTGAGAACAGGCCTTGGAACGTGCTTTCGAAGGATTCGTTCTCGATGTATTTAAACCCGGCCTGTAGCGTGTTAAGTAAATCGCCGTTCTGCGTGCGAGCCAGGTTGGCGACGCTGTTCCAGAGGTGTTCGGGCTTAATGATGTAGTGAGCCTTGCGACGCATCTGCTTTTCAAACTCGGCTACGTCGCCGGGATTTTTCTGATACCAAATCGCCAGCGGCACGCTGCGGTCGTCGCCATTAAGCTTGGGATAATCCGGCCCGAGCTCTTTCCGGGCAGCGGAGTCGTAGTTGTCGGAGAGATACCGTAGGAAGAGGAACGACAGCATGTAGTCGCGGAAGTCATCCGCATTCATCGCACCCCGCAATTGATCGGCGATGTTCCAGAGGATTTTGCCTAGTTGCTTTTGGTCGTTGTCTGTCATTGTCTTTATTTCGAATCGCTCGGGAACAAAGTCGGATTGAACGGATGGCGTGAGATGAACTGGTAAAAGATTTTCCGGAAATGGTTTTTGTTCTCTTCCATCATTTCCTTCGGCTCGTATAGCGAATAATCGCCGTGGCTCATCAGGTCGATTATTCGCTTATACAACGTCTTGTCCGGATCGTCTTCTTCCGCCTTGATGCAGTCTTTCCAATCACTCAAGCCAAAAAAGTTCGCCGTCTGCTCCATGACCCGACGCATCATATTGAAGTGGTGCGTATAAAGCGCGCCTGACTTTTGCACGTCGTTTAAGTCGACCAGAGTCGCGAGGTGATGCAAGAAAGGCTTGCTGGTCGTATCGAGCAGCAGATAGCCGTGCGTCTTAGCGCCATTTTGAAGGAAGTATCTATGTGCCTTCTTCTTCAGTTCGTTACACAGGACATTAAAAAACAGTACGTGATGTGACGAGATAACAGTTTTCGGCCCGCTGTCGGTTTTGGTGAGCATTTGAGCGAAGTGATTCGCGACCGCGATGGCGTTGTTTTCGTCTAACGACGAGATCGGATCATCGATATAGATGTACTTGACCCATTTGTACGCTTCGGCACCGTCCAACACTAGTTGCACGATCGCCAGAAAGAAGCACCAAATGAAAATGTTCTCTTCGCCGCGCGAGACCTTGATGTCATCCACCGTTTCAGTTTTCGCGTTCTCGCCTTCGCCTCTCGTAAACTGCCGGGAAAAACTTACCTCCCACTTGTTCGTGTCGATTTTGAAGTCGAAGTCCGCGTAACGATCAAGTAGCGGGCGGATGCGATTATCCATCTCCATTTCTTCGAGCCCAGCGAAGAAGCGAGAAATGGAGTTGATCTTCAAGACTCGTTCCCTGTCGTTATCGAGATCATTGTCCCAATAGAACAGGTCCTCAGTGAAAGCGTTGAAGTAGAGTGTGTCGCGCGCTTCTCCGTTTTTGCCAAGGTCCTTGAAGGCGGTAGATAGCCGCGTCTTTCCCGTGCCGTTGTACGCGTAGAGCAAGATGAACTTCTTGTCCTCCAACTCCTGGCGCAAATAAGTGGCTAACGTGTTCAGATCCGAAAACGGAATCGCGCTCATGCGTCAACCTCGTCCAGTAACGGAAAAAGCTGTTGGATCAACCCCTTCTTGTGGGTCTTGAGAGTATCGAGCTTAAGACTTTGAGCGGTTATGAGGTCGTCAAGCGAGGAGAGTGAATCACCAACTTTCTTTTGCTCTTCCGGTACGTGCGGGAAGAAAATGGGACAGTTAAGCACATCTTCTTTGCGAAGATTCGTTTGTTTCACTCCGTCATCAAATGCTAAAAAGAATGGATTCCTGTCGAGGATCTTAAAGAGGAGTTTGCCGTCGATTCCAACGGGTCTGATTTTGCAGATGCGCTGATTTACGGCATATACATCATCAGCTTCGACAAAAAAGCATTTTGCAATTGCCTTTCCGTTTGGCACATCACTCAAGACCATCAAGATGTCTCCCGAGTCTGCCAGGCAAAATGCTTCATTGGAGTATTTTCGGACTTTTCCGTCTGTAGAAATAAATTTTGAATTTACAATGATGTATTGCCCATTTTCAGAAACATTGTTTTCGTGCGCCTTGCCATTTTCGTAAGTTGCGACCTGTTCTAACGGTTTGACTTCCCACTCGGGTGCATCTTGAAATTCGGGGAAGCGGAGACGGGGAATGATTTCGCCTTCGCGGGGGAACATCTGTTGCATCAGCCCCTTCTTGTGGGCTTTGAGCGCTTCCAGCTTCCGGATGTGAGCGGCGATCAGATCGTCGAGGGAAATAAGACAGTCGGCGATTTTTTGTTGTTCGACAAGGGAAGATTCTCCGCTTGGTCGCGGTATAGGTAAAGAAAACAAGTCTTCGTCATTAATACTCAAAGACCCGTGAGCGCGTCCTCCAACTGTGATGTATTTCGTCAACCATCTTCCATGCAGGTTGCTGAAAAACAAATAGTTTAGGTAGTAAACATTAAGTCGGTCCTCCTGGACTCGAAAACACGTGAAGATACTATTCGGAACGGACCCAGGTTCATCGCCCGAATACATCGCAATGAACCCCTGCGGAAATTCCTTCGTGGCGCTCTTGTTGTAAGCAAAGTCATTTCTTTGGATCAGGAAGTAATTCTTATACGATTCCCCCGCAATCGTCCTGCCAAATTTCTCTACCTGGCTTATCAATCCAACCCCGGACGTAATACTCAAATAAACACACTTGCGTTCTCCTGCCTTCTCGGTGATGACGGTCGCAGACTCTCGAAGAGGTTCTATCGTCCACGCGGGTGCCTCCCGAAACTCTGGGAAGCGCAGCTTTGGCGTCAACGCTGGTTTACCTTCTTTCTTCACTGTCGTTATTTTTCCCTCATTCTTCGTACGCGCTCAACCCTGAGATATCGCGACCTTGAGCGCGCTTACGCAGTAGTGGGGTGAGATCTTCCATCAACTCGAGTTCCTTCTGGGTGCGGGCTTTCCAGCCAAGCTCCAACGGAGCCATCAGATCGACAAGCTGCTCGCCGTCGAAGATCATCCGCTGCAGAATACCGTCAACAAAGCCATGCAGGAAGGTGGCGTTGAGTCCGTGCTTCTCGGCGATGGCAGCAAGCTCCATTGCGTCTTTCTTCGCCTTGAAGCGATGGTAGCCTTCCCGTATCGCCTTTTCATCGAGGCCTTGGCCCGCCTTCAGCGAGCGGACGTATTCGGTAATGTCGTCGCGCTCATCGATGAACTTGGCGTCGGACTCGATCAGGCCGATAAGCTGCTCGCGACTCATTATCTGTTTGCCCGGAGCCTGCTGCGAGTATCGAGCGATCAGACCCATGATGTAGTCATAGTCGATGACGGCGGATGCGAAGAGCACGAACTCGAAGTCGAGCTGGTCCACATTTGGGCTCGCGCTTTCGCCGCCCTTGCCTTGCTGAGCTTTCAGCCGCTGGGCAGTTTCGAGGTAGACGCCACGGAAAGCGCTGAGCTGGTCCTTTGGCAGAACCTGCTCGATGGTCTGCTGGTTTTCCTCGGTCAGGTCGGTGTATTGGTCGAGTTGGGTCTGGAGACGCTGAACTTCCTTAAAGCGATTAATGAACTGGCTGCGTGCGTCGTCTCCTTTGAGATTTAGCACTTCCTCCGGTTTGGACACCAAGCCCTGCGACTTCATGAACTCGTCCAAGCCGCGAACAGCGGCTTGCAGCTTTTCGATGACAACGGGGGCTTTGTCGACGAGCCAGATTTCGCGAGCCTTGTCGGCTTTAGCGCCTGAGAACAGGGCGATGGCTTCATCGACAGCGGCCTGCTGATTACGGAAATCAAGAATATTGCCGTAGGGCTTGGTGGCGTTGAGCACGCGGTTGGTGCGGGAGAAGGCCTGAATCAGCCCGTGGTACTTCAGGTTCTTGTCCACATAGAGTGTGTTCAGGTATTTCGAGTCGAAACCGGTCAGCAGCATGTCGACCACAATTACGATGTCGATCTTCTCGGTGTGAGGCAAATCCTGATTGGGAAATTGCTGATCCTTGATGCGCTTTTGCACATCCTGATAGTAAAGGTCGAATTCGTTGATGGAGTAGTTAGATTTATAGCGAGCGTTGTAGTCTTCGATGATTGCCTTGAGAGCCTCTTTTTTCCTTTCGGGCTCTTGCTCGTTGTCAGCCTTCTCCTGCGGGAGGTCTTCTTGAATCTGTTGCACATCCTTGTTCCCCTCCGCAGGAGGAGAAAAAACGCAGGCGATGTTTAGTGGGATAAACTCGGAGTCCTCTTGCTGCATTGCTTTTTGCACGCTTCTGAAGAGTTCGAAGTATTCGATGGCTTCGTTGATGGAAGCGGTAGCGAAGATGGCATTAAAGCGACGCCCTCCCGTAGCCGCATCGTGCTTAGTTAGGATGGCTTCGACGACTGCTTTCTTGGCCGGCATTTGACCGGGCTTTATGGTCTGGCCCTCGGACTTGTAGTAGTCGATGTGAAAGCGCAGGACGTTTTGATCTTCGATGGCGTGGGTGATGGTGTAGGCATGCAGCTCACGTTGGAAAAGGTCCTGGGTGGTCCTGAGCGATGCCAGATCTCCTTCGATTTGCTGGTAACTGGCGTTTTGCTCAAAAATGGGCGTGCCGGTGAACCCAAAGAGCTGAGAGTTTGGAAAAAACTCCTTAATAGTTTTATGAGTCTCGCCAAATTGAGAGCGATGACACTCGTCGAAGATGAAGACCATCCGCTTGTGGCGCAGCGGCTCCAACTGTTCCTTATAGGTTGATTTGCCTTGCTTTACGTGTTGCTTGTTGCGTTTACTGTTTTCGTCCAGTGCGAGACCGAGCTTCTGAATCGTGGTTACGATCACTTTGTCAGCGTAGTCGTCGGAGAGTAAACGACGGACAAGCGTTCTGGTATTAGTGTTTTCCTCTACGCAACCTTCCTGGAATCTATTGAACTCCTCGCGTGTCTGCCTATCGAGATCCTTGCGGTCCACCACGAATAAGCACTTCTCGATCTCGGGGTTGTCCTTAAGAAGAGTGGAGGCCTTGAACGAAGTCAGTGTCTTGCCGCTGCCGGTGGTGTGCCAGATGTAGCCGTTGCCGGAGTTCCGGTTGATACATTCCTCGATAGCCTTGACCGCGTAGATCTGGTAGGGACGCATCATCAGCAACTTCTGTTCGCTGGCAACGAGCACCATGTAGCGGCTGATCATGCGGCTGAGGGTGCATTTGGCGAGAAACGTTTCGGCAAAGCTATCGAGATGGGTGATCTTCTGATTATCTTCTGAGGCAAACTGGTAAACGGGAAGAAATCGCTCGTCGGCGTTGAAGCTAAAATGGCGACTGTTATTGTTAACAAAGTACCAAGTGTCAGTGCGGTTACTGACGATGAACAGTTGCACAAAGCAAAGAAGAGTTCTGGTGTAGCCGTTACCCGCGTCGTTTTTATAATGGACGACCTGCTCGACGGCACGTCGAGGGGTGATCCCAAGCGTTTTTAATTCGATCTGAACTAAGGGAACGCCGTTGATAAGCAGAATGACATCGTAGCGGTGATGACTATTGTCGGTATTGATCCGGAGCTGGTTGATCACCTCAAAGGTGTTTTTGCACCAGTCCTTAATGTTGACCAGAGTAAAATTCAACGGCGTGCCGTCGTCACGGGTGAAACTGTTGCGTTCGCGGAGCGTGTGGGCAGAGGTGAAGACGTCAGGCGTGATGATTTCATCCAGAAGCCGTTGGAACTCGCCATCCGTTAGGTTGACGCGATTGCTCGCCTCAAACTTATCGCGGAAGTTCTTCTCGAGCGTGACGCGATCTCGGATGTCCGCGCGGTATTCGTACTTCAAGCCACGAAGCTTCTCGATAAGCTGTTCTTCAAGTTGACGTTCGGCTGTCGTCATTGGATTCGATCAGATCGATTTTCCGCAATATCGTACCGCAATAGCGTTCGTCGGCTGTAGTCATCACGATCTTGTTTTAACGCCTCACTGTCGTACGCCGGCGGAGCTGTGTTGTGGTCCAGTCGACAATCGTTTCGAACAGGGCCGGGGGGAAGCGTCGGAGGCGGACAAATTCGTTCGGATTGTCGGGGGGAACTTCCATCAGGTTGTGCGAGCCGTTGGGATAGACTTTGACGACGTAATCCCGCCGTCCTGCCTGGTCCAGGATTTGTTTGATTGCACTCACGTTCGCTTTGACACCTTCAGGAGTATCAAGCTCGCCGAATAGCGCCAGCAGCGGAGCTTTTGAAGCGCGCAACGCCGGGGCGGGATCGTAGACATAGAAGCGCCGGAAGTAAGTCCAGAAGGGATCGTCGCGTTTCTCCGGTCCGCGAACGTCGATCCCGGGTTGGCGATACCACTTCTTGTCTTTGGCGATAGCTCGAGCCCGGGCGTACTCTTCCCAGCGGTCAGGGGAAGCGATGATTTCGTTCTTGAGTTTTTGAAACGCGAGGGCGTCGTTGATTTCGCTCGCGGTGTAGCCCGCTTTCTTTAACTCGTTCTCGCTATCAAGCAACTCCTGCTCAGCGGGTGACAGACCGCCGCCCGACAAAGCGATCGCAAACGCCGCATCCGGAAAACGTGAAGCAGCGAGTGGCGCGATCCACCCGCCCTGACTTTGTCCAAAGAAACCGATCTGATTTGGGGCAACGTCGGTTCGTGCCTGCAGAAACCTGGCTCCCGCCACCGCATCATCCGCGAGGTCCTGGAAGCTGGCCTCGCCCCAGTTTCCTGTCGATTTACCGACGCCTCGCTTGTCATAACTGAGTACGACAAACCCGCGTGCGGCGAAGAGGTATCCGAGCCCCCAATACACCTCGCGCTTCGCTGGGCCACCACCATGGGTGTACACGATCGCTGGATGCCTACCTTTCGAAGCGGGGACCAACACTGTACCCGACAACGTGACGTCACCATTTTTGAAAGTGACCTCTTCGCGGGTGACAGGACTGCGCGTCGCGAACGCTCCCGACTGCCGACCTTTAACATCCAAATCGATTACGTGAACTCCCCGGTGACCTCCATTGTCACGAAAGGTGAATGTTTTCCGTGTCGGAGACGGCACATTCAAAGCCGGTCCGCCAGTAAATTGTGTCTGCGATCGGGGGAAGACGGCGCGGGCTTCGCCGGATTTCACGTCGGTCACCCACAGCGTGTCAGAAGTGTCGGGAAAACGATCGATCACGATGTAATCGCCATTGCGGAAGCGATACGCGCCGAGATAACTCTCTAATATTTCCGGTGCGACCTTCACGGTGCGCGTCAAATGAAAGCGAGCTTTGGTTCCCGGCACCTCCGCCTCGCCTTCGATTTCATCGCCGGTGAGAGTTCCCGTCATGACGAGCTTAATTGAGCTCACCTCGATCCGGACGCGAGAACCCTCGAGCTGGACCAAAGTCACTTTTGCCTTGAGCGGTTTCACCATCTCGCCAGCATTTTCAGTAAGACTGAGGCGCAAAAACTCGGACCGGCCGGACGGCTCGCTGTTGCCTACCCATTCGCCAGTCAAGACGGGAGTGGATTGAGGAGCGTGGATAAAAGTCAGCAAGAGGAAGGCTAACGTGATCATGGCACAGATTAACACGGATGAAGATCGGATCCAGATCCGTGTTATCTGTGGCTACGATTTATTCTGAACGCAGGGCGATCAGAGGGTCGACACGAGTTGCCCGAAGCGCCGGAATGTAACAGGCCACGAGCGCGACTGCGATGAGAGCAAGAGCCGCGAGGGGCAGGATCAAAGGATCGCGCGTCGGCAATGACGGAATGAGTGAAATCAACAACCTCGACACGGCGTAAGCACCGGCTCCACCCAACACGGCCCCCATCCCAACCAGTAACGCGCCTTTGCCCAGCACGAGCCACATAACATCGCGTGACTGAGCACCGAGTGCCATACGAATACCGAGCTCATCGGTACGTTGGACCACCGTGTACGAAACAACGCCATAGATTCCGATCGCCGCGAGTATTACGCCGATCGCCGCAAACGCACCGAGCAAACTGCCGAGCAGCGCGATACTACCCAGACCCGAGTTTACCGCCGCTCGCGCCGTGCGAATACGATAGACAGGTAACTCCGGATCTAATCCCGCCAGCACACTGCGCAGACTGTTAGTCATCGTGTCCGGACTCGAGGAAGTGCGCAAGACGAGCGTGAGATATGCCGGAGCAGCTTGCGTCATCGGCACAAACGCTTCGTAGCGTGTGTATGGCTCTCCCAGATCACCGGGAAACGCAATGTCGTTAACCACGCCGACAATTTCAAAATAGTCCTTCTTTTTTCCAGTACTACTGACGCGTTTTCCGATCGGACTCTCGTTGGGCCAGAACGTGCGCGCGGTTGTTTCGTTGATGATGATGACGTTCGGATGATCTGCCGTATCAGAAGCGTTGAAACTTCGCCCCTGTTGCAGACGAGCACCGAGGGTCGTGAAGTAGTCGCTACTAACGGGTTCGTAAAACATCTCCGGATACTTGTCCGGCGGAGGCTCGGGCCGTCCTTCAACCAGGAACGAACTGCTGCTGTTGAAGCCAAACACCATTTGCGAACCGCCAATCGCAGCGTGCTCCACACCGGGCAGCGTGCGCAATCGATTCTCAAGTTCGGTCAGGAAAACAACGCGTGGCTTGTCCTCAGTGTATTTCTCTCCGCGCAAACTCATTTGGGCCGTCAACAGACCATCAACCTGCCAACCCGGATCCGCGTTAATGAAGCGCTGCAAACCACGCAGGAACAATCCGGCCGCGGCGAGCAACACGAGCGCAAACGCGACTTCGCCGACAATCAACGTGTGTCGCAAACGATGCTGAGATCGACCCGCGGTGTTACCACGCGAGTTCTCACGCAGCGCGAGATTCACATCTGCACGCGATGCCAGCCATGCAGGAACGGTCCCGAATATCACTCCCGTCAAGAGCGAGACGAGGAGGGCAAAGCCAAACACTTTGTAATCGAGTTGCACACTCGCACCAGGCAGATCATTAAACATGCGAACACTGATGAAACGGACCGCGGCGAGGGCAATGACCAGACTAATCGCCCCGCCGATCAACGCAACGATGATGCTCTCGGTGAACGAATGACGCAGGAGTCGCCAGCGTCCCGCGCCGAGTGCCGCGCGAACAGCCAGTTCGCGTGCACGCGCAGCGGTGCGAACGAGTTGAAGATTCGCGAGGTTGGCGCATGCGATCAGCAACACAAAACCCGCGAGGCCGAACGTGAACCACATGACAGTGCGACCGATATCGTCAGACATCGATCGCTGTAGCGGCTCGAGTCGAATGCTCTCGCCTTCGTTTGAAGAGTTTTGTTTGCCGATGTTCGCCGCGAGGGTGATCATGCTTTGCTCGGCCTGCTTAATTGTGACGCCGGGCTTCAGCCGGCCGAACGAAGAGAGATAGTTGGTACCGCGATTTGTTTTTCCTTCCGGATTGAATGCCAGCGGTTGCCAGATGTCGACTGGTCCCCAGAGGATCGGATGTTCGAATCCGGGCGGCATCACGCCAACGATCTCGACTGTTTTTCCGTCGAGCTGAATTTTTCTTCCGACGACGCCGGGGTCACTTCCGAATCGTTGCGCCCAAAAACGATCGCTAAGCACGATGACGTTATCGGCGCCAGGCTCGAATTCTTCGGGTTTGAAGACACGGCCGTGGGCCGCCTGCACTCCTAATATCGGGAAAAAATCGGCGGTGCCGGCGAGGCTGAGCAAACGTTCCGCCGTGTGACCCTCTTCGGTGAGATTACGGCTGACAAAGTTGTAAGCAGACATCTTCTCAAAGACCGTATTCTGGGCGGCCTGATCAAAGAAATTTCCGGCTGAAAAGGGCCAACTTTGTGAGTGTGGCGACGTGCGCCAGACTCGAATCAATCGTTCCGACTGCGGATACGGCAGCGCGCCGAATAGAAATGTATTCAGCACGCTGAACATGGCTGTATTGATGCCGATTCCGAGTGCGAGGGTCAGCGCGGAAACGATCGTAAAACCCTTGTGCTTTAACAGCATGCGCAGGCTATAGCGCACATCCTGAGATACGCTCGTCATCACCGTTTCTCCAGTTGTCAGCTCAATCGGGCTAGTTTTTGGCGGAATTGCTCACTATGAAAACACCCTTCGGAGGCCTATTGTGACAGCTAATTTTCAGGCCAGGTACAGCGCTTAAAAAATGTCCTCAAAGCCCGCTTCGTGGCGTTATTTCAACGGGGCCGCAAAAACCGAAGGTGATCGGTTAACAAAAGTGGAACCTAAGCGTCTTTAAAGTGGAATTACTTCTAGCTGCGCTACAAGCAGCGTATCAATTGGTTACGAAACTGGGGGCTTTATGTTGAAGGTACACGCCAAAAAATTGCACGCCGTTGAAGTTCTTTCGCTCGAAGGTCAGATCGTGAATGGTGAGACAGAGATTCTGCGCGGCGCCGTGCAGTTAGCATCCGACATCAGCGATATCGTTCTCGATTTATCAAACGTAACGAACGTGGATGCCCACGGGCTGGGCGTGTTGTTACAGTTGCGCGAACAGATGCTCGCACAGGGAATTCAGTTTGAGTTAATCAACGTGAATCGACGTCTGTACAGGATTTTTGAAATCACCCGGCTGAATACGGTGTTTGAGATCAATTGCGGGGTGTCGTTCATTCCCGCGATCGCGTATCAGCAGCGCGTTCCGGTCGCCGCTTAAATGCCTAAGAAGAGTTAATTAGAAATCGAGCTATCAGTCTTTGGTTTTCCAAGCGGAAGTTCCACAGTGATCGGATTGTGATCTGAGATCCGATCCTTGATCGACTCATTCAACGCCTTCAACGTTCTTCCAAAAGCCGGGGCGAAATTGAACGGCTGGTTGCGGTCGTCGGGATCTGTGAGCCCGATCGGTTTCACAAAAAACCAGTCGAGCTTGAATTCGAGATCGATCTTTCCTTCCAGCGAGAAAGTCGCGACAAATCCTTTTGACGCACGCTCGTTTGAATCCGAGAGCGTGTCTTCACTCCCACCGGTCGAGAACGCTTTGGCGCCGCGGAAATCAAACGCACCACCGTCAGTAAAGCGAAACTCCTTTAATCTCTCAAAAAACTTTTCTTCCGGATTCTCGGAAACAAACTTCACGCTCTTCACTGTCGGATCATTCCACGTGCGTAGCGTCTTGATCGCGCCAAGCGAAACGTCGTAAAGCAGACCAACGCCGGTTGCATACTTAATTCCTCTGTTCACCCAGAAACTGCCGCTGCCGAGACGATGTTTGATGGCGCGTTTGAACGAGGTTGGCGTCGCGTCAGTTCCGTTCGTGTTCATGTCGCCCGCAACAATCACCGGGTTTGTGATCTCTTTGATCTGTGCCAGCACTTCCTCGAGTTGCTTCACTCGACCTTCAGGTTTGACTTTGTCTTCGAGATGCGTGGCGACGATAGTTACACGCCCGCCGGGAAGATCGGCGTCTTCAATATCCGCCAACATCATCATGCGACCACCGCGACGCACTTCCCTTGCGATCGTTTCGTCAAATACAAACGCAGCGCCTTTTCGCTTCGCCTCTTCCAGCTTTGAGATCTTTTTCTTCTCAGCGGCGTACCAGTCGTAACCCTGATTTTTGAACGGGATGAGTCGCACGTTGCTGAGTGGATAACGACTGAGGATCGCATTCCCATGAAGATTTCGGGTGCGAGTTTGATCGATCGCGGTTTCCTTTACCAACGCGGCGCGCTCGGTGTCGTCTTTGACACCTTCAAATGTTTCAGTGCCGAGCACGAGGGGATCGACCTCGACGAATTCGACGCCGTACGCGTAGTTCATTCCGAGTGCAGCAGCCAGTTCGCGCGCGACGTCGCGGTAGTCAGTTCGCTTTAAGCCCCAATCGACTTCATTCAGCACGATCACGTCTGCCTGACGTAGCACACTTGCCTGCTGAAGGATCTCGAGACGGTTCTTGCGTTTTGGATCAACGAAGCGTGCGTATCGATCAGCGCCGAGCAAGGCGGCGCGGACGGCAGTGAAGTTCAGGCCACGTTCGATGTTCCACGACGCGACTCGCAACACTCGGCCGAGGTTGGCGACGTTGGGCTTCATCGGTTGCACATGTGCGGCGTTGTTTACGATTGGTGTGGTGGTGAGACGCTCGAGTTTGAGACGCAATTCATCCGGCAGTGGATCCTGTTCGTATAGTGCGACGAGTTCGTTGTAACTGAAAAATGGGGGCGGTTGGAGGTTTTGTGCGCGAATTACTTGCGATGAAAAGAGTAACGTTGCTGCGATCAAAAGCAGACTCTGTGTCGGGTTCTTTTTAGTCAAATGTGATCCTCAACCTTCCCGTGATCTGTCAGTGCAAAAAGAAAATGGCTGGAAGTTGGCACAACTTCCAGCCGCGTCAGAGTGTAATCGGTCAGAGGAAACGAACCAAGGGCGGCCACGGAGGGCCGCCCCTACAGTACGTTCGACAGCGCAAAAAACGTCTAGTCACTCCAAGCGATGTGGTGCGTGCTGTGGGGCGGCCCTTCGTGGCCGCCCTTGCCTGGTCCTTCTTTACTGCTTCTTGCTCGTCTCTTTCATCTTCGCGTGTGCGCGTTCGTAATTCGCTTTATAGATCGCCGCGTTTGGGTCCTTATTCTGCTCGCCAAGCAGGCGCGCTTTATCGTAAAGCGGTTCGGCAAGATCGATCTTGCCACCGCGCTCGTATGCTTCGGCAAGACTGTCGTAAACATTCGCAGAGTTCGGATAACGCTCGACGTTCGCCTTGAACGCCGCTATCGCCTCATCCGGTTTACCGTCAAAAATAAACTGATAACCAATCTGATTGATCAGGTTCTCCGGCACCGGAATCGCATACCCAAATCTGTCGCTGAGTTTCTTGTAATGCGCGTCAGCACCTTGCAGTCCGCTGATAATTGCTCCACTCTTCGGATCTCTCGGCCCCTGCCATCCGTCATAAACCTTACGCAGTCCGAAATAGTGACTGCGCAACACCACCGATCCATGGTCTTCGTCATCCATGCGCTCGGCTTGCCATTCAAAATCCTTAATCTTCGTCTGCGCGAGAGCTTCTCGGAAACTCTCGAAGCTATCTCCAATCGCGCCCGGCTCGTTACCGAGTGACACAAACAGAGTCGCTTTCAATTCCTTTTGGTTCTTCAGAAAATCAGTCGCGCGTTTCAGTGCCTCGCCATTCTCCCATTGCAGCGAAGGACTCACGGCGATGTAAGAATTGAAAACGCCAGGCTTCGAAATCATCGTGTGAATCGCGAAGAGCCCGCCGAGTGAATGTCCGGCGAGAATCCGATACGGCTGCACTCGATATTCTTTTTCGATCCGAGGAATGAGTTCGGTTTCGATGAACTTCAGGAAGTTATCCGCCCCACCGCTGGTCGGAAACTGCAACTCGCCGGCCGCGTTCTTGTTACTCGATTTTGCCGGCGTCAGATCGCGAGTGCGATCCGTATTTGTAATGCCGACGACGATCAACTCCGGAATGCGTCCGTTCTGCGTCAGAAACTCGATGGTGCTCGACGTATGGCCCATATGCGCGTCGCCATCGGTCATGTAAAGCACCGGATAATTGAGCTTATTTGTTTCGTAGCCGGCGGGAGTACGCACGAGGATCACTCGTTCTTCGCCGAGAACGGCCGACTTCATCGCAAATCGTTTGACCGTGCCCGTTGCGGGTTGTGCGCTCGCGACCGACGCAATCATTAAGAGAATTGAAAGACTGAAGAGTAAACGGATGACTTTTGCAGTGGTTCTATTCATAGCCTCAACTCCAGGGAAGTGAAGAAATTTACATAGAAATGTTTGACGACGCCCTCGGGGAGCGGCTGATAGTACAAAATTTAGTTCAGGTGTCCAATAATAACGTGACGAACGGGCCGTCTGCATTGACGGAACGCGTGAATTTGGGATTACATCAACCCGCATGAACGCCATTAAAGCTCTGCTCTTCGATTGGGACGGCACCCTCGTTGACTCTGCACACCTCGGGCTGGCCGCATTCGAAAAGACCTTCCACGATCTCGGAATCAACTTCACGCCTGACATTTACGAAGCGAATTACTCACCAAACTGGTATTCCCTCTACGAAGCAATGAGCCTTCCGAAGGATCTCTGGCACACTGCCGACGATTTATGGATGCAACATTACGGCGAACAGTCGGCGCAGTTAATTGAAGGTGTCGGCGACACGCTGCTTGCGCTGCACCGGAGAGGCTTTCAACTCGGTATAGTCACGAGTGGAAACAGAATCCGCGTCAGTCGTGAACTTGAATGTTCTGTCTTGAAAGACGCATTTGTCACAATCGTCTGCAACGAAGACATCGTGAACAAGAAACCCGATCCGGAAGGTCTGCTGCTCGCGATGCGGAAAATGAATGTGGACCCGTCAGAATGTGCTTATGTTGGCGACGCACCGGAAGACATCGAGATGGGCCGTCGCGGTAACGTGATGACGATCGGAGTTCGCAGTGCTTATCCAAGCAGTGCCCGCGTCCCGTCTACAAAACCGGATCTGTACCTGGAACGAATCGCAGAGTTGACGGACTATTTCCAGTCGTAAGAGGCCGCCGCACTCCAAACCTAATTCATTCTGCTGTTGAGCTTCATTTGTTCGCGCTGCACCAGATCCTGAAAACTCCTGGTGGACCTCAAGCTGTCATAATCCTCGTTGAAACGCAGATCAGTAATGAGCAGATCACCACTGGCAGCATTCGCATTTAATATTTTGACCGCGCGTTCGGGTTCACCCAGTACGGCGTAAACCTGGGCCAGACTGGAAGGAGTAAGCTCGACGTTTCTTTGTTGCTGTCGCTTCACAAGGTCATTCAACAATTCCTGCGCTTCCTGGCGCCGTCCCACGTAGGCTAATAAGTACGCCAGCCGCTCTTCACCAAACAAGCGAGTGCGATCCTCTGCGGCTATCTTTCGGAGTACGTCTTCGGCTTCGGCATACATCCCAAGGTACATGTAGGCCGACGCGAGATTATCGAACGCCTGGTAAAAATCAGGGTCGATATCGAGGACGAGTTTGCTGTATTTCAAAGCTTCGGCGTGCTTGCGCCGGTACAAATAACAAGCACTGATGTTCGTGAGAATCGTCGCCGAGAGTGGATCAAATTCGCGGGCTCGATCCAACTGTTGCAATGCTTCGTCGATGCGGCCGACCGCGATCAGAAAGTAGCCGTATCTCACATAAACGGTGCCAAAGTTAGGATTGAGATTGAGCGCGCGCTTGTAAAACTTTTCTGCGGTCGCATATTTTTTCATGAATCGCGCAAAGACCGCACCCATCGCGGCGTGAGACTCGGCTAGATCGTCGTCGAGAGTGAGTGCTTTCTGCGCCATCTCCACCGCCCCATCACGTCTCTCCGGTGGTGAAACAAAGTCGTAACCGTAAAAATCGATCAGGACATAAACATCAGCCAACGCCGCGAAGGCGAGCGCAAATTGCGGGTCCTTCTCGGTTGCGAGGCGAAACAGTTCGAGTGCCTTTTGCAAACCTTCGGCAGTGCGCTTGTTCCAGTGGTGTAGTCCGATCGAATACAACTGGTAAGCCTCGGTGCTGTTTGTGTATCTCTTCGCGAGCTGATTTTGCCTGTCTGCACTGAGTTCGATCTCGAGGGCGCGCACCACCTTTTCTGAAATCGAATCCTGAAGCAGAAAGATGTCGGTAAACTGTTCGTCAAACTTGCCTGCCCAAAGAGTGTTGCCATTACGCAAGTCGATAAGTGTGCCTGTTACGAGCACGCGGTTGTTCAGGTGCTGCACCGTTCCCTCGAGCACGGCGTCGGCCTGAAGTTTCTTGCCGATTTCGCGGGCATCAAGTTCGCCGCCGGTAAATCTCGCCACCGAACTCGTTGGAAGAACAGTCAATTGGCGGAGACTATTGAGTCGATTGATCAGCGAGTCGGCCATGCCCAGGCCAAGAAATTCGTCATTCGATTTATCGCCAACGACAGTGAAAGGAACGACGGCGATTAGCTTCACGTTATTTGGAGCAGCTTTGGTCGGACGCTGACGCCAGACGGCGAGATACAACCCAGTGCCGACCAGCAACGCGAGACAAACACAAAAGACTGCGATCTTGTGATTCAACAAAATCGCCTTCGTGCGAGGAAGCGGTGAGGTTTGAGGAGGCTTCACTTCTTCGGAAGCTACTACATCGTCGGCCTCCTGAAAACTCTCCGTTACTTCCGCGATGAATCGATAGCCGCGCTTGGGAACGGTCTGAATATAGTTCTGTCCACTTCCCTTCTCCTCGAGCACTTTGCGCAGCAGCGAAATGTTGTGCGTTAAGTTCGACTCCTCGACGAAGCTGTCGGGCCAGAGAGTCTTTAGTAGCTCATCTTTACTTACAACGTGACCACGATTCGTGATAAGCACGAGCAAAGTGTCGACGACCTTTGGCTTGATCGCGATCTCCTCGCCGTCACGGAGCAACAACTTCTCTCCAGCGTTTAGTTGGTAAGGTCCAAACTGGTAAGTGTGAAGCTTGTTACTCATAAATTGCTCACCTTTCGGCGATGTTCTGCAGAGGTAAATCAGAAAAAAGTCAGGACTCTCAACGATGCGGAGCGGTATACGAGAGTCTCAGTCGAATGGTGCGGGAGACGTGACGAGCGAAAGGACTCGTTAATCCTGAATGGTTTCCATTTTAACTGCAAGCGCGCGCTGAGCAACGATCAATAAATCATCATCCCGTATCCGAATTTTCGTAGCAGTTTCTCTGTGCAACCTCGGTGTCTCTGTGTCTCTGTGGTGAACGTCTCACAGCAATGGCACACCACAGAAACACCGAGACACAGAGGATGCACAGAGAAGATCGAGTTTCCTTCTGGAGGTATCTATATGAAACAGAGTATGCGAACCAGGTGGGTATGCGCGCTGTTCTTAGTCTTCACTTTAACCCTGCTGACATTGACGTACTCCGACCGATCTGTCGCCTCAACGAGCGTGCCGGCGGAAATTTCAAAAACAACTCCCGTACAAACTCAAGACCCATCCGTCTTCGGTCAATGGGGACCTCTACAAACGTTGACGTTCGGTGTCGACGATACGCAAACGCCAAACATCGACGAGAGTAAAGTGACGCCAATCCACATCAATCTCCTTCCCAACGGTCGTCTGCTGTTGTGGGGTCGCGATCGAGACAACCAGGGACTTGATACCTCGGGAGGATCAAACGTCTTCGTGCTCGATCCTTTTTATATGTCTCTCACTTCGGTGCGTAACAACAGAACGAATCTTTTTTGCGGTGGTCATTCTTTTCTGCCAGACGGCAGACTCATCGTCACCGGCGGTCACGACACGGTTGCGGATCGTCTCCGCGAAGGCATCGGCTCCAACCACACCAATATCTTTGACTACAAAGCCAACAAGTGGGCGGGGAATCCGGTGCCGGTTGGTACTCCTGAAACTCCGGCGCCACCAAACATGAATAACGGACGCTGGTACCCTTACAACCTGACGCTCGGGAATGGCGAGACACTCGTCATCTCCGGTTCGTTTCTGAATACCGATACCGATCGAGTTGATCAAAACGACATCCCGCAGATTATGGATGCGGCGGGCGTGTGGCGGAATCAGAGAGGGCTGGTGCAAACATTCGGCGGAGCAGCGTTGAAGAACTATCCGTACGTTCACCTGCTTCCCAGTGGACTGGTCTTCGTCGCCGCCGCTGAAACCCAAACCGTGACAAGGTTCCTGGCTCCCAGCCCGGTAAATGGCGGAGGCACGTGGGTCAATGGCGCCGTCACAAATCAGGTTCACTGGGCCGGCGGTTCCGTTCAATACGACGCCGGAAAAATTATCAACATCGGTGGAGTTGGTAGTAACGAATCCTCCAAATTAACCGAGACAATCAATCTGTCAGTCAATCCCACGCCGAGTCCGACACCGTGGACGTGGTCGGATGGACCAAGCATGACTCTCGGACGCAACAATCACACGTCGACGTTGCTGCCGGATGGAAAGGTGCTGGTGACCGGCGGTTCAACCTGTTCGGGCTTTAGTAATCTCAACTGTGGTCCAAGTGGTCCCGCGAATACGGCTGAAATGTGGTCGCCCGGTGGTGGCTGGCAAACACTCGCGACCGGCCAGGTGCCGCGCGTCTATCACTCGATCGCGATCCTGCTTCCGGATGGCCGCGTAATGGTTGGTGGCGGCGGGTTGCCGGCACATCCGGGCGAGAGTCCTGCGCCCGGCGTCATTTGTGGACAAGGCGAGTTACGGCCGGTTTGCAGAAACTTCAGTCACAACGACGTCGAGATTTTTTCGCCGCCGTACTTGTTTAAAACTGATGGATCGGCGGCGCTTAGACCAACCATCAGGTACGCACCGAATGAAGTAACTTTTGGACAGTCATTCAATATCAATGTCGGCAGCGTGCGTGCACAGGACATCGCCGAGGTCGTGCTCGTGAAACTCGGCGCGGTGACGCACGGCTACAACCAGGATCAGAGAAGAGTCAAGCTCAACATCAACAGCCGGAGTGAAGATGGACTGACTCTCAATGTTAGTGCTCCGGTCGACGGCAATGCCGCTCCGCCGGGACACTACATGCTGTTTCTACTGAAACAAAACGGTCAAAACGGGCTGACACCGTCAGTAGCAAAGATTGTCCGCGTCAGTAAAACGACGACTCCTGATTCGGTGCTTGCATTTCCGGCAACGTTTGGAGCGAATCCGAGTGGCAGCCGGACACTGACTGTGAATGCCGTCGGCGGACCTGATAGCTGGACGGCGGAAGTTACTAAGGGAACGTTTCTCAGCGTCTCGAAAGTTGGTAGTCAAATAACTATCACGGTGCAGCCAAACACTACTCCGGGTCCAAATGGTCCGGATCGTCGTGAAGGACAAGTTACGATCAAGATGTCGGGCCAACCTGTCTTCAATCATGTCATCGACGTCTATCAGGGCAAGCACTTCACCGACATCGCCTCGGCCACAACTTACGAAGCCGCGAGCAAACTCAACGCGATGCAGGTGACGGTGGGATGTACACAAGGAACATACTGCCCGACAACCAACGTCACGCGCGAAGAAATGGCGGTACTGCTGGTGCGCAGTGTGCTCGGTGGTCAGGAGCCGCCGTCGGTAAACCGAGTGACTTTTGCTGATGTACCGATGAGCCGATGGTCACACAAGTTCGTCGAGGACATCTTCGTCAGAGGTTTTACAACGGGATGCTCGGTCACGCCTCGAAATTTCTGTCCGGATAGTAATGTGACACGGGCGGAGTTGGCCGTCTTCATTCTCAGGGTCTTGAACATCAAGGCGCCGGAGCCGACGAATGGTCCAACATTCTCAGACTCGCAGGGTCATTGGGCTTACTTCTTCATCGAGGAAGCACGCCGGCAAGGATTGATGGGCGAGTGCGCGCAAGCCGGCGCATTCTGTCCCCAACAACCGGCGACACGTGCAGAAGTCGCAGAGACATTGGCTCGCGTACTAAAACTCTAAAGACGGATCTATCCACAGATTACGCAGATTACTTCTGTGTAATCTGTGGATAAAGATGGCACAGTTATGAAAACTCTACTCGTTGCGGTTTTGCTTACCTTGCTTCCGGCAATTCACGTTGCCGGACAATCCGGTCGGAAAGTAACGATGAAAGATCAGGAACTGACGATCCCCGATTTGTTGCTCATCGATCAGGACGGCAAGCAAGTTCGTTTCTACTCAGACCTGCTGAAAGACAAAACGTTCGCCTTGAGCTTCTTCTACACCGACTGTTCTTACGTCTGCACCAGACAAGGCCAACTGTTCTCGTCCCTTCAGCAGCGTCTTGGTTCTCGTTTAGGAAACGACGTGTTCATAGTCTCAGTGACAATGAATCCTCGAACTGACACGCCGAATAAACTGCGGAAGTGGGCTGCGAAATACGGCAGACAACCTGGGTGGACACTTTTGACCGGTCGCGCGAGCGAGGTCGAGAAACTCCTGCGATTGTTTACCGGCGAAATGGCCGGCCCAAAAGAAATCCATTCCGGAGTGATTTACCTCGCCGACGACAGAACGGGGCGTTGGTCACAGATTGACGACTTAACACCGGCGCGTGAGGTCGAAAGAAAGTTATATGAATTGAAGCACTGACTGGACCACCGGTCCGCCGGCATCAGATCTGTGTTATAAGCGTATCTCTATGCTGCGTCGCCGACTCAGATGGGCTTGCTTCGCTTTCGTCATTGCCCTTCTCGCTCCGGCGACCACTAACGCTCAGCTTCCGTTTTATACCGACGACGCAGACACGACCCCGAAACACAAGTTTCATCTGGAACTTTCTAACGAGCACGACTGGCTACAGCGATCTTCATTTCCGGGCAAACGACAGAACACCACAGTCTTTACCCTCAACTACGGTCTCACCGATCACATCGAACTCGGCATCAACGCGCCTTTAATAAAGATCTTCAACGATCGATCCTCGCTGCTGGGAAACCCGAGCGGAATCGGAGACACACAGTTCGGAGTGAAAATCAGATTGCTTGACGAGCGTGAAGGCTCAAAGCGACCGGCGACGGCAGTGGTCTTTTATGCCGAAGCGCCGACAGGAAGCACCGCGAAGCAGATCGGATCCGGTTTGGTTGATTACTGGTTATATGGCGTGTTGCAAAAGTCGTTCACGAAGCGGACCGTCGGACGTTTGAATGGCGGAATTCTCTTCGCCGGCAACGGTTCGACAGGTCTGATCGGAATCCAGTCAGCGCGTGGGCAAGTCTTCACCGGCAACGGCTCACTCGTCCGAAACTTCGCTCCCCGGCTCAGGCTGGGCGCTGAAGTGTTTGGGGCCGTGACGAAAAACTTCGCGCTGAGTCGCGGCCAATTGGAGGGACAATTCGGCGGCGGTTACACCGTCTCGAATCACCTCGAAATCACCTTCGGTATGCTGGGTGGAAGGTATTCGGCAAGTCCTCGGTTCGGCCTGCAACTCGGGTTTGCCTACGACTTCTAACCACAGATTACACAGATTTCGTTAATGAATCTGCGTAATCTGTGGATAAAAACAAAACATCACGACCACCAGCGCCAACTCACGTTGTAAGCGTCGGCCAACTGCCGCAGATCCTGTCGCACGGACGACCAATCGCGTTCGGCCCGCTCACTCGCCAGACGTCGAGTCATAAACCGATCGATCTCGGCTGCGCCATCCAATACCGCCTCCACATCCGCGCCGACAGCCTTGTTATCCTTGAACCGTGAATATAGCCGCTCCGTCGCGTCCTCGTAGCTCTTCAGGAACCTGTTGATATCGTCTTCGCGGTTTGTGCCATTCAGCCGGCTCCGATCGAGCGACGAGTCGAAGCTCTTGCGAAACTTGCCCGTGTCTTTCTTGAGCTGTGCCATCACTCGCTTCACTTGTTTATCGTTGAGCCGATATGGCGTGTCCTGCGCCCGCCCGACGACCGAAAAAGCCGCTACTAACATCAATACATTAAGAATAGTCAACACCCTTTTGTTAAGCATGGTCCTTACCTTTCCGACAAATTTACGACCAGCATTAACAAAAATAGTCGGCGGGGTCTTTTAACTTTTTGACATTTCTTTCGCAGTTGTGACGTTTCAGTCATGGCTTGAGGAACTTCGCGATGCCGTTGATGAACATCTGCACGGCAAGCATCACCAGCAGCATTCCCATCAACCGCTCGATTGCGATCAATCCCCTTTCCTTTAACACGCGATAGAGGAGCGTTGATGAGAGCAGGATGATGGCCGTCGCCAGCCAGGCGACGGTCAGCGCCGCCCATAGTTGTACTGTGCTGCTCGAGCCCGTCTGCAATAGGAGTAATGAGGCAAGAGTCGATGGACCGGCAATGAATGGAATGGCGAGTGGCACTAGAAACGGCTCGTCCATGAATGCTTCGCCGCCGGCATGGTCGCTCGGAAATACCATCCGCAGCGCGATGAGGAACAACACGATCCCGCCGGCGATACTGATCGTCTCCTCCTGAAGACTCAGCAGTCGCAGGAGATACTTACCCAAAAACAAAAACACGAGGAGGACCAGGTAAGCAAACAGTATCTCGCGGACCAACACCTTGCGACGACGGTCCGGCTGCACATTCTTCAGCGCAGAAAGAAACGGCGGGATGTTACCCAGCGGATCCATGATGAGTAACAAAGTGATGGCGTTGAAGAAAATCTTCATGACGGAGAAAATGCCACAAAGAGCGGGGAAAGCACCATCTGTTTTGACCGCGAGCCGGTTTAATCTTAGAATCGCGCGGTCAAAATAGCAGCGTTGGACCTCAGCCTCATCAGCGAGGGGAGAAAGATGAAGAGAACTCCCTCGATTCCGGCACAGCCCGTCTTAACCAACGAGCAGTCACTCCTGCGCTTATTTATCAAACACACTCCGGCTGCCATCGCGATGTTCGACACGGAGATGCGTTATATCCAGGTCAGCGATCGTTTTCTGACAGATTACGAACTCGAGGGTCAGGATCTCGCCGGCAAATCGCACTACGAAGTTTTCCCTGATCTCCCTGAACGCTGGCGTGAAGCGCATCTCAGAATTTTGGCAGGCGCCGTCGAACGATGCGAAGAAGATTCGTACATCGCCGCCGACGGCAGCACCGGGTGGTTGCAATGGGAGAGTCTGCCCTGGCGCAAGATTGACGGCGAAATCGGCGGGTTGATTCTCTTTACCCAGGTAATCACCGCGCGCAAACGAGCTGAGGAAGCATTGCGCGCGTCGGAAGAACGGTTCGCCAAAATTTTTCACCTCAGTCCATTTCGGATGGGCATTCTGCGCATTAGAGACGGAGTCGTTTTGGAAGTTAATGACGCATGGACTAGAGAAACCGGATTTACGCGCGCCGAGGTTATCAACGAATCCATTTTCAAGTTCTCATCTTCGATGGGCGTCGGGTTGGCAGAAAAACTCCAGCAAGTGCTTTTGACGCGCCAACCGCTCATTAACATCGACGTTCGTTTCACCTCAAAAGAAGGACGTGAAGCGATCGCCAATACTTCGGCAGTGATGTTCGATCTTGACGGCGAGCCTTGTTATCTCTGGGTAGCGAACGACATCACCGAACGCAAACACGCCGAAGAATCATTGCGCGCGCTTTCGGCCAGACTGCACTCGGCGCGCGAAGAAGAAGGAACCCGCATCGCGCGTGAAATTCATGATGAACTCGGCGGTATTCTCACCGGGTTGAAGTGGGACCTCGAAAAAATCGACAAATCACTGAATGCCTCGAACGACGGATCAAATCTTGCCGAGATTCACCGGCGTATCGTCAGCATGACGACAATGATGGAGACAACCATCAATACCGTGCGACGAATCGCTTCGGAACTTCGGCCCGGCGTGCTCGACGATCTCGGTCTCGTTCCGGCAATCGAATGGCAGATAGAACAGTTTCAGGTACGCTCGGGACTCAAGTGTCACTGGACCAACAACGAAAGTGAGATCGAGATCAGTCGTGAGAGCGCAACCGCCGTCTTTCGCATCCTGCAGGAAATACTGACCAACGTTTTGCGTCATGCGAGTGCTGCCAATCTTTACGTGAAGCTGGGACGCAGTAAGAACTATTTCGAACTGGAAGTCAGAGACGATGGCCGTGGCATTACCGAGAATCAACGACAAAACTCTGGCTCACTCGGCCTGTTGGGAATGAAGGAACGCGCGCTGCTGGTCGGAGGCGAAGTCTGCGTCACCGGGAACGAAGGCAACGGTACGACGGTCCTCGTGCGAGTTCCCTTTAACCGTTAAATCAGAATCGGCATGCTGAAAATTCTGACAATCGACGATCATGAAGTCGTTCGCCGCGGCATCAAGGAGATGTTCACTGAAGACAGTGCAACCTTTGGTGAAGCGTGTTCCGGCGCCGAAGCTATCACCCTCGTCCGCAAACAGCACTGGGATATTGCCGTACTCGACATTTCCCTAGGCGGTCGCAGTGGGTTGGAAGTCCTCGCGGAGCTGAAACAATTGCGTCCGCGTCTGCCTGTCTTGATACTCAGCATGCATGATGAAGAGCAATATGCAGTGCGCGCCTTTAAAGCCGGAGCGCAGGGTTACATCAATAAGGCGAGTTCCGGTGAAGAGTTGCGACGCGCGATTTTGAAGATCATCAAGGGCGGACAGTATGTTGGTCCAGCTCTGGCAGAGAAGATCGTGCTTCAGCTATCGCAGCCGGGCAAAGTGCCCCACGAAACGCTCTCAAATCGTGAATTCGAAGTATTGTGTTCGATCGCTTCGGGCAAGACCGTGACAGAGATCGCGGCAACGTTATCACTCAGTAATAAAACCATCAGCACCTACCGCCGTCGCATCCTCGACAAGATGGAAATGCGGACCAACGCCGAGTTGACCCATTACGCCATCCGTAATCGCCTCGTGGAGTAGCCACAAAAGGCACAAAACTGATTCTATTCATATTTTTTGTGCCTTTTGTGCCTTTTTGTGGCCATTTCTTGTAGGACAATGACCGACAAATCATTCAGACCTCGTCCGATATTACTCACGCATCGTCTCAGCTATATTGATCAATTACGATGCACCCTTCACCCCCCACCATCAGCCACAGCGAAGAACGGTACCGCGACTACTTCGAGAACGCGAAAGACGCGATCTACGTCCACGATCTGAGTGGTCGCTACCTCATGGTTAACAAAGCAGGCGAAGAACTGATCGGGTATTCGCGTGACGAAATACTGCAAATGCGAATTTCCGATGTAGTTCCCGGCACCTGCCTCGATCAAATTCACGCCCGCTTGAAAGAAAAGCTCACCGATCATTCGCTGACAATCTATGAAGTAGAAGCAATCCGAAAAGACGGCAGTCGCGTTCCGATCGAAGTGAGCAGCCGCTTGATCTATGAGAATGGGGTGGCTGTCGCAGTACAAGGCAGCGCGCGAGATATCACCGAACGCAAACTTGCCGAAGAGGCGTTACGGGCCAGTCAATTGCAGCTTCAGCAATCACAGAAACTCGAAGCGATCGGACAACTTGCCGGCGGCGTGGCCCACGATTTCAACAACATGCTGACGGCCATTATCGGCTACACCGATCTGTCGCTCAGACGCGTCGGACTGGAAAACCCGATCCGCCGGAATCTCGAAGAGACCAGGAAAGCGGCTGAACGTTCCGCATCGCTGGTGCGCCAACTACTCGCTTTCAGTCGCAAGCAAATCCTCGAACCCAAAGTGCTTGATCTAAACGACGTCGTTAAGGACATGCACAAGATGCTCACGCGCCTGATCGGGGAGGACATCAGACTGGCCACGCGACTGCAAACCGATCTGGGAAGCGTCAAAGCTGATCCGAGTCAGGTCGAACAGATCATCGTGAACCTCGTCGTCAACGCTCGCGACGCAATGCCTCGCGGTGGAAGAGTGACGATCGAAACGTGCAATATCACACTTGATGATCGGATCGTCTTGAAACACCACTCAATCAAGCCCGGACCATACGTGATGCTGGCCGTCAGTGACACCGGCAGCGGTATGGACCAGGCGACGCAGGCGAGAATTTTCGAACCGTTCTTCACCACGAAAGAAGTTGGTAAAGGAACCGGACTGGGATTATCGACCGTCTACGGGATCGTGAAACAGAGCGGAGGCAACATCTGGGTTTATAGCGAGCCGGACCTGGGGACGGTATTCAAAGTCTATCTGCCGCGCATCGACGACGCGGCGATCTCGACGATTGAGAGCGCGTCGCTCGAAACCAATGTTCCGCGCGGATCAGAGACGATCCTGCTCGTCGAAGACGAAGACGTTGTGCGTGGCTTGACGCGAAAGATCCTGATGCAGGCGGGCTATCACGTGCTCGACGCCAAAGGCGGCGAAGAGGCGCTTCGTCTGTGTGGCGCGCACGCCGGACCAATCGATCTACTGCTGACGGATGTCGTGATGCCGGAGATCAGTGGCAAAGAAATCGCGGATCGTTTGCTGGCATTGCGGCCACGAATACGCGTTCTTTTCATGTCAGGCTACACCGACGAAGCGATTGTGCAGCACGGTGTGTTGGATGCGAATGTGAAATTCCTTCAAAAACCGTTTACGTGGGTCGGCCTCACGAGGAAAGTCAGAGAAGTGTTGAATCGAAAAGCGTCCTTCTCAACTGATTACACAGATTCATAGTTAATCGTGTAATCTGTTGATCGGGATTTAGTTCGTGAACCAGCCGGTAACTCGCGGTAATAAAATTCGATCACGCGCGCACGAGATGCGCCGGCGCGTTCGGTTTACTCGCACCAAACTCGAACGAATCTCACGCACTGCAACTCTCGGTGGTCTCTTCTTATCCTTCTTAAAAATCGGCCTCGTTGGCTTTGGCGGCGGTGTCGCGGTCTTAGCCCAGATCCGCACGCTCACGGTCCGCAAACGTCATTGGATTACAGATTCAGAATTTGCCGAAGCTGTGGCACTCGCGCAAAGCTTGCCGGGCACGAGCGCCGGTAATTCAGTTACATATATCGGTGTGCGGTTACGCGGTTGGCGTGGCGCGACGATGGCTATGACCGGATTTATTCTGCCGTCGATGCTGATCATGATCGTGCTCGCGATCATGTACAAGCATTTGCACACGCTTGCGGGTTCAGAACAATTCTTTCATGGTCTCAATGGCGCCGTCGTCGCGTTGATTCTGGTGACGGCATGGCGCATGGGAAAGAATATTCTGACTGCACGGTGGCAGTGGTCGCTGGCAGTGCTCGCGTTTTTGGCGGTGGCCATACTTAATGCGACTGTGCTTGAAGTTGTATTCGCTGCTGGTTTGATTGGAATCTATGTCGATTCGATCGCTGAAAGGCAGTTACGACGACTGCGAAATCTCCGCACGATTGTGGCCCGACGCCGAACGCGTATTCGTACCCGATTGGCAAAACAAAGACGCACTCGGAAACAGAATGTCTTCGCGAGTTACCTTACTCGCCGTCTTAACGGACATGCTGCGGAAGAGCCTGAGGAAGAACGCGAGGCATCAACCACCCTTCGATCAATCGGCATGTTTGCGCTTGCAATGCCTTTAGTTGCCAAGCTCGGCTTACTGCTAACTCTCGCGGCCATCTTCCTGCGTATTGGCACGGTCACGTTTGGTGGCGGCTTGGTGATGGCGCCCCTGATCGAGGCTGAAGTCGTCGATACACATCACTGGCTAACGCATCAGGAGTTCGCAGATGCTTTTGCACTCGGACAGATCACCCCTGGTCCAGTGTTGATTACCGCGACGTTCGTCGGTTATCGCGTGGCCGGGACGATCGGCGCACTCGTGGCCACGATCAGTATCTTTCTACCGGCATTCCTGTTGACGATTGCAGCCGCCTCTTCCCTGCGTCGATTCCGCAACAACGAACAGGTTCAATCATTCCTGCGTGGCGTCTCACCCGCGGTTGTCGGGCTTCTCGTCGCTGCGGCGTTGAGCATGGGACGAGCAGGAATCCACTCCTGGGTCGGCATCTCAATCATGCTGCTCGCGATCTTCACCCTCGTCCGTTATCGCCCAAACCCATTCTGGGTGCTCCTCGGCGCCGGCATGCTTCGGGTTGTAGTCGGCTTACTATTGGCGTAACGCCATTCGAAAACTAATCTGTGAAATCTGTGGATGTGCTCCTCAATTAACTGTAGACAGGCGAACAATTCTCCATGATAATGACCCCCGCATCCCGATTTTTGGGCTTTGAAAGATAGCACCCTGACCCTATTCTTCAAAAGACCCAACAAACAACTATCTCGCCCAGTAGTTTTAAGAATCTTTAACTTGACTAGCTCAAGATCAACAAGGTACGCTCGCGTACCTATCACGCAGGGGTTTCGAAGACCAAAAACTAACAATGGAGACCACATATGTACCTTTTCCCTGCGCGCACGGGCTTAGCTAAGGTAGGCGCTCTCTTAATAGCCGCCACCATAACGGCCCCGAGTGCGTTAGCACAAACGGCATCCCCCAAATCCGCTAACTCGAATATTTCCGAACCGATTCCGGTCGTGCAATCTCAAAAATCGGGATTGAGCAAAACCGGAATTCAAAGTGCCGGTATCAAATCCACCTCGAGCAAGATCGGCACGGAAGGCACTTCTAATCTTCGTATTGGCGGGCCGGATCCCACGCCGACTGCCTCAGCCTCGTTTACAAACGCCACCGCGATCACAATCACTGACTGTCCGAACCCGTGTCCTGCAAGTGGACAAGCCGCATCGGTTTACCCAGCTCCAATCACCGTGTCGGGTGAGGTTGGGGTTGTGCAAAGAGTCTCGGTAACGATAAATGGATTTAGCCACGCGTTTCCGGCCGACGTCGACTTCCTGCTTGTGTCTCCATCGGGACGCAAGTCAGTAATCATGTCTGACTTCGGCGCCGGATCACCGGGCGTTTCCAATATCAACGTCACGATGGACGATTACGCCGACAGACCGATACCGTCAACTGTTACCGGCAATACCGGCGTGCCATTTGTTACCGGCAGCTATCGTCCGGCGAACTCAGGCACCACGGATCTCTTCCCTGCTCCTGCGCCAGCCGCTCCGTACACCTATACGATGTCGGCATTCAATGGCGACAGTCCGAACGGTACGTGGAATCTCTACATCATCGACGATGCCAATCTCGATGGTGGCACCATCAGCGGTGGTTGGACCATCACTTTTGATGTTCGTCCGCCGGCGCCGACAGCAGGACAGATTCTCATCAGCGAGTTTAGAACTCGTGGCGCGGGAACGACACCGCCAGGTTCAGACGGCTCAGCCGATGAGTTCATCGAAATCTACAACAACACCGATCAGAACATCACGATCATCGATGCGATTCCAGGTGCTGATCCGACTTCTCCAACGGGAGCAGGTTGGCGTTTCGCCGGCGCTCAGGGCGCTGCCGAAACCACTTTCCTGGTCTTGCCTCAAACACTGTCCACCGCGGGTCCACTGGCACTACCGCCGCGAGGATATTTCCTGATCTCTACGCAGCCTACGACACCGAGTCCTGCGGGTAACACATACAGTCTTTCCACTTACCCGACCGGCACCGGAATCACGGCCAGCGGAAGCGCAAACGTGTCGGTTAATCCGGCTTCGGCGACAGTGGGTTTCCTGCCTGATGACGTCGGCATCGCCGTGTTTTCAACCGCAGACGCGTTACCGGCGAATCGTCTGGATTCAGTCGGATACAGTTCGGTAACGGCCACGGACTACAAGGAAGGCACGGGTCTTCCGCCAGCGGCCGGTATCACAACGGCCGGCCAGCATAGCTGGGTGCGTGCGCAAGGCAGTGGACGACCACAGGACACCAACGATAATGCGGCCGACTTCGTGCTCGTTGACACAACCGCAGCGACACTGAACGGCGTGGCATCGTCACTTGGTGCGCCGGGACCGCAGCGTGGCCCAACCATGACTGCGTACACAACGACCAGTGCTCCGATCGAACACAATGCCGCAATGCCCGCAACGTTGATCGACATATTGCAGCCTGCATCGGCAGCACCGAATCGAGTGCGCGATTTCACGCCAGTCACCAACGGCGCGAATGGCACACTCAAAATCCGGCGCCGGTATACGAACAACACCGGACTGCCAATCGTCGCGCTGCGGTATCGTATCGTTGCGATCACAACCTTGACGGGAGCGCCACTGCCTCCGGGCCAGGCTGATCTTCGCGTGCTCAATTCACCAACGCAGACTATTACGTTGACTGATACGACCAGCGTGACGGGTCAGGCGTTGACGTTGCAGACTCCTGCCGCGCAAGCAAGCGGCGGCGGACTTAACTCCAGCCTTGCTGAAGGCGTAATCACGGTAACGGCACCGCTGGCTAATGGCGCCAGCACAGTTGTTGAGTTCAATCTCGGCGTCCAGACACCCGGACTCTTCCGGTTCTTCGTCACCGTCGAGGCTCTTACTGTGCCGCCACAATAGACGGCAATCGTTAAGAGAAAAGTTAAGGGGCGCGAGAGTCATCTCGCGCCCTTTTTCTATCGAAGATATTAACCACGGATGAACGCGGATGAAGACGGATCAGAATCGCTGTGGCGTGCCGGTTACGACGCGCACGGTGTCGCGAGCGATTAACAATTCTTCATTGGTTGGAATGACGTAAACTGCGACGCGTGAGTTCTCGTTGCTGATGCGTCCACCGTTAGCAACGCCATGCTGCGAATTGAGTTCAGCATCGAGTTCGATGCCGATCCATCTCAGTTCGGAACAAATCCGGTCACGAATGTCAGCGGAGTTCTCACCGATGCCGCCGGTAAACACGATTGCTTCGGCGCCATTCATCGCGGCCAGATAACTGCCAATATACTTGCGCGCGCGGTAGCAAAAGATCTCAATCGCCAAACGCGCGCGACGATCGTCGTGCTCGCTTGCCTCCGCCAGCAACTCACGCATATCGTCGGTCAGTCCGGAGATACCGAGCAATCCTGACTGCTTGTTGAGCAGCGTTTCGACTTCGCGCGAAGACAATCCCTCTTTGGTGGCAATCAGATCGACAATCGACGCATCGAGATCGCCTGAGCGAGTACCCATCACGAGACCTTCCAGCGGCGTGAATCCCATCGACGTGTCGATACTATTTCCACCTTTGATCGCGGCAATCGAACAACCATTACCAAGATGCAGCGTGATGATGTTGGTTGCGTCGCGCGCAATTCCAAGCAACGTGCGATAGCGATAGGCGACATAACGATGTGAGGTGCCGTGAAAGCCGTAACGACGAATGCGATGACGACGATACAGTTGATACGGCAACGCGTACAGGAAAGCATGTTCAGGCAACGTCTGATGAAAGGCAGTGTCGAACACAGCCACCTGCGGAATCGATCCGAGCGCGGCTCGCGCTGCTGTTATGCCCTGAATGTTTGCCGGATTATGTAGCGGAGCGAGTTCGATGCAGTCTTCGATTCCCCGCAACACCGCGTCGGTGATCAACGCTGAAGAAGTAAACTGTTCGCCGCCATGAACCACTCGATGTCCGACCGCATGAATGTCGCCAACACTCGTGACGCCACTCAGTTCCGATTCCTCGCCGACGGCCCAACGAAGAATCATCTCGACCGCCGCGCGATGGTCTCTGACTGGTTCCGCAAAGCGCTTCGGCGGTTTTCCTTCGGCAGTGAACGTCAGTATTCCCGCGCCTCCGATGCGTTCAATCAGTCCCTGGGCCAGGCGCTTGTCAGCATTCTGCTTGATTAGCTCCAGGTCGGTCGCAATCAGTTGAAACTTGACTGACGAACTGCCGCAATTAAGGACCAGTACATTCATGATCCACAGATTACACAGATTCTTGCTCTGTGTAATCTGTGGATGCAACTTGACAGCAGCGCGTGCAGCAAATAGAGTTTGGCACGCTCCACGTCACAGGATTTGTTCTTTGCATTAATTGTAATCGCTAATCCAACTCGTTATCGAGTTGGACCGTCGCAGGTGCCCCGTAGAGGGCGACAAGGGAAGTTGGGTGAAAAGCCCAGACGGTTCCCGCCACTGTGTACCGGCAATTGCGTCGCTTCCAGATAATGGTCACTGGTCTAGTTCAGACTGGGAAGGCCGAGAAGCAACGCGTTCGAGCCGGAAGTCAGGAAACCTTGCCTGCTGCAACGGAAGCGACCACAAATGCTCCGGGAAAAGAGCTGGTGGCGTCAACGTAAGTGTAACTAATTCGAGTTTAGACGCCCTCGATCTTCCAAAGGAGATCGAGGGCTTTTGTGTTTTTATCCGCGTTATCCGTGGCTAAAAATGCTGGAGAAGAAGACATCATGAAAAATCTGATTTTAGCGATCCTGATCGGATTCGCGTGCGTTCAAGCGGCGCAAACGCAAAGTGTAGAAACCGGGATCAGCGGTCATGTCAAAGATCCGCAGAACGCTAATTTGCCCGGTGCGACGGTGCGATTGTTCGGTCGCGATCGGACACTGAGCCTAATCACCTCGACTGATTCAAGCGGTGCTTACAGCTTCAGGCATCTCGCCGCCGGCGAATATCTGATCGAAGCCGAAGCAAGCGGCTTCGCCTTAGCAACTGCGCAATCCGTGACGGTAACGCGCGGTCAAACGGCGACCTTCGACATTGCTCTGCAACTGTCAGGCTTGCGCACGTCCGTCGTCGTCACAGCTTCAGACACTCCGCAAACTGTTGACGAAGTATCAAAAGCACTGACCGTCGTCGACAATCAGGAGATTGACGAACGCGACGAATTGGCTCTTCCGGAATCGCTGCGTATCGTGCCGGGTTTGCGTGTGCAGCAACTCGGTGGTCCGGGCTCGCTCACGTCGATCAAAACGCGCGGTCTGCCGAGTGAAGACACGGCTGTGTTAATCGACGGCATACGCTTCCGCGACGCTGCGGCGCCGCAGGGTGACGCTTCGGGTTTTCTTGAAGACCTCGTCGCGACAGATGTCGGCAGGCTTGAAGTGTTGCGTGGCTCAGGCTCGTCTTTGTACGGCTCAAACGCCGTGGGTGGCGTCGTAAATATCGTGACCGACGAAGGCGGTGGTCCAGTTCATGGCAGCGTACTCGGCGAAGGCGGAGGTCTCGGCTTCTTCCGCACGCGCGCTCACGTTGCCGGTGGTGCGAATAACAACCGCGTCGTTTACAGCGGCGGTATCTCATTCTTCAACGTCACGCGCGGAGTCGACGATGATGACGCAGCTCGTAACACGAGCGGTCAGGGACGCATTCTGTTTCGCCTGACTCCGACCGCAACGATTTCGGGGCGCATTTACGCGACCAACTCGCGCGTCGAGTTGAACAACAGTCCGGAAGCCATCGGCACGTTGCCGGCCACCGGGATCATTGAAGCAATTCCACTCTCGCGCGCTGAACAGCTTCGCTTTGAAACCGGGGTACCGCCGTCACAACTCAATCTCGCAGGCGCAACTTTTGTCCCGGCGGCTAACGATCCTGACAGCCTCCGCGAAGGCAATTTCTTCAATGGCGCAATCACTTTCAATCAACGTCCGACGGAGAGGTTTGGCTACACGATTAGTTATCAGGGACTGGCGACTAATCGCAGCAGTATCAATGGACCGCTCGGCGTCGGCTTTCAACCTTTTGGAGGCTCGACGCGATCGGATTTTGACGCGCGGATTCACACGCTCAACGCGCGTGTCGATGTGCAGGCTGGACGTTATAACTTCATCACCGGCGGCTACGAGTTTGAGAGTGAAAACTTCAAGAACCCGTCGTTTCAGGTCAACCCGGCTGACAACTCCGACGTTGATGTGACGCAGCGAAGCCACGCGCTCTTCGTGCAGGATCAATTGCGTCTGGTCGACGATCGTTTGCAGATCTCAGGCGCGTTTCGGGCGCAATTCTTCAGACTGCAACGACCTATATTCACTCCCGCAGCGTCTGCACCGTACGCGGGAGTCACATTCCAGTCGCCACCGACGGCTTACACCGGCGACGGCTCAGTCGCATACACATTTCGATCTTCCGGAACCAAACTACGCGGACACGTCGGCAACGGATACCGCGCGCCGTCGTTGTTTGAACGCTTCGGGACCGCATTCGACAGTTTCTTTGGCTACTCAGTGTTTGGCGATCCGCGTCTGGAGTCGGAACGTTCGATAGCATTCGACGCGGGAATCGATCAGACATTTCACAACAATCGAGTACGTTTGTCTGCAACGTACTTTTACACGCAGTTGCGGAAGATCATCATCTTCGATTTCTCCGGATTGATCGATTTCAACACCGATCCGTTCGGTCGCTTTGGCGGTTACTTAAATACCGATGGCGGCATCGCGCGTGGCGCTGAAGTCGAGTTCCGGGCGACCCCGACGAGAACATTGAATCTGACCGCTGCTTACACGTTTACGAAAGCGCAACAGCGCACGCCGCAAGTGCCGGGCACGATTCGTTCGCTCGTGATTCCCGATCATCAGTTCTCGATCGTTGCCACACAACGCGTTGGCCGCCGAGTACTGATCAATTTTGATTTCTCGGCCTCGAGTGATTATCTCGGCGCGGTCTTTGACTCGACGACGTTCACGAGTCGTGGGTTCAGATTCAAAGGACTCGCGAAAGCGGATTTGGGTGCGAGCTATTATCTGCCGCTGGGCGATGAGAAACGACAACTGCGTTTCTTCGGTTATGTGGATAATCTTTTCGATCGGGAGTACTTTGAAAGTGGATTCCGCACACCGGGGAGAACCGGACGAGCTGGGGCGAGTTTTATCTTCTAGATCGTGAACGAGGCGAGCGACGAGCAGGTCACGCTGATCGAGAATGAGGACTATTATTTCGAGAATGGATTAATGGTCCTGACCTCGCGATATCTCTTGCGGCGCGGTTATTGCTGTGAGCAAGGCTGCAGGCATTGCCCTTACGGATATTTAGCCACGGATGACACGGATTGATTACGGATCTGTGGTTTGCATCCGTGTTATCCATGGCTAACATCGTCATGAAATCATTTCCACGCCGAATCATTTGTCTTACTGAAGAAACCACCGAGACGCTCTACCTGCTCGGTGAACAGGATCGCATCGTGGGCGTGTCAGGCTACACGGTGCGACCACCTGAGGCACGGAAGAAACCCAGAGTCTCGGCTTTCATCAACGCAAAATTCGACAAGATCCTCGCCCTCCAACCCGATCTCGTTTTCGCGTTTTCCGATCTGCAAGCCGACATCGCCGCGGAGTTAATTCGACGCGGCGTCACTGTTTTCACCTTCAATCAACGCAGTGTGGTCGAGATCATGGAAATGATCTTGACCATCGGCCGCATCGTTGGGATCGCGGAAAAAGCCGAAGGACTGATCGAAACTCTGCAAGAGGAAATGGACGCCATCAAGGCATCAGCCTCGCGCTTCCCTTTCCGTCCGCGCGTGTTGTTTGAAGAGTGGTACGACCCACTGATTTCCGGTATCCGCTGGGTTGACGAGCTGATCGAAGTTGCTGGTGGCGATTCTGTATATCCGGAGTTGCGGCAACAACAAAGCGCGAAAGATCGAATCGTCAACCCGGCCGACGTTATCATTCGCGATCCGCAAGTGATTATCGGCTCGTGGTGCGGGCGACAGGTCAAGAAAAATCTGATTCGCGCTCGCGAGGGCTGGACGAACATCAGCGCCGTTCGCGACGATCGTCTCTACGAAATCAAGTCAACCTACATTCTTCAACCCGGTCCAGCCGCACTTACCGAAGGACTGCGACAACTTCACGCCATCCTCGCACACGCCGTAGGCAATGCGATTGATCCTTCTTTGCTGCCCCGAGAACGTACCGACGCCCGTCTCGGTCTTGCAGCGTAACCCCCACCAAATCAGGTACTTAGTAACCGGAATCGTACCTAAAAAAAGGTGCAACTCAAGTCCGCTAAAGACTTCGTGAAGGATTACTGGCCGAAAGTAGCCGCCTCAACTACTAATTAAGAATTTTCTTGCCACGGATGAACACGGATCTTATTTTCTGAACTGTGTTCATCCGTGTTCATCTGTGGCTGAACTCTACGCTTGAAGTTCAGGTAGATCGTCAAACATCAACACCGTCTTATTCCCGGTTCCATCTTCGAAAGCCAATCCATCCTCAACACCATGCTGACCGCTGATCGGCGTGATTCGTTCCACCTGCATGATCTGGTGTTCCAGGTGTCGCTCGTCGTTTGCATTCTCACCACCGAGCGCCACCACCACACTGCCCGCATCCGTTCCCTTCGAATCAAGACTCACTCCGACGAGTGGTAAAAACTGCGCTTCCTCCCCGGTCACATCCTCGCCGGCGATTTCGAGTCGCGTCGCGCGAAACTGATTCCGTTTCGTAAAGTCGTTAAGAAAATTAGTCCATTGTTCTCTTTGGATAAAGTCTGCCATGTTCGTCTCCTTCATTGTTCGCTGGGTCGTTCAGCTTCTGGCGTAAACTCACCGAGCGTCGCACGGACCTGTCGTTCGTTGCCACCGCTTTTGACAGTCAGGTTCACTTCAGTGCCGGGCGCAATGCCGGCAATCAGATTGCGAAATGTGTTTGGATCGTTGATCCCAGTACCGTTGAGCGCCGTGATCACATCGCCTTGTTTCAACCCGGCGCGATCCGCACCACTGCCTGACTGAACCCGGTAAACAACTACGCCTGGTCCCTGTCTGACGCCGAGTTGCGCCGCTTCTTCAGAAGGAATCTTGAGCACTACGATTCCGAGTTGGCCGCGTCTGACTTTGCCGGAATTGATCAACTGCTCAAGGACCGTGCGCGCCATGTTTGACGGAATCGCGAAGCCCAGTCCAATACTGCCACCTGACGGCGACAGGATTTGAGAGTTAATGCCGATCAATTCGCTGTTGGTGCTGACAAGTGCGCCGCCTGAGTTGCCCTGATTGATCGGTGCATCAGTTTGTAAGAAGTCTTCAAAACTGCCGTTACTCAAACCGGTCTGGCGTCCTTTGGCACTGATGATTCCCATCGTTACGGTTTGGCCCACGCCGAGTGGATTTCCGATCGCGAGCACGACATCGCCGATACGCGTCCGATCAGAATCGCCCAACACCAGCACCGGTAGGTTTGTCGTATCAATTTTCAAGACAGCGAGATCGCTGGGCGCATCGGAGCCAACCAACTTTGCCTCGAACGTGCGGCCGTCAGTTAGATCCACTCTGATCTGTTCGGCGCCGTCGATCACGTGGTGATTGGTCAGTACGTAACCGTCCTGACTTACAATCACACCGGAACCGAGTGCTTCTCGTCTTCTTTCCACAGGCGCCTGCTGCGTGTCGCGCTCACCAAAGAAACGGCGAAAGAACGGATCATTCATGAACGGATACTGTTGCGGCTGTCGCACTCGCATCTGCGAGTGAATCGTGACGACCGCAGGCGTCACCCTGCTCACGACGTCGGCGTAAGATACCGCCGCTGTCGTGGTGGCCGGATTAGCAGGCGGTATCGTCGACGCGTTATTACCGCCCGCCGCCGGCTCCGTTGTTGAAGCTAAATGAAAGTCGGGATTCTTTTGTCGATTGCAGGCCGACGTAAGCACCGCGATGAACATTCCGATCCAGATCAACTTCCTCATCTTCATTGTTTCTCCTTCACCACTACGCCGGCGTTACACCATTCCCGGAGACATCCGATCGGCAGAGCCGACGTGACTATGTAGTCGTAATCCAAGCGCAATCAGCAGCACACCAAACACGATCGCGTAAGCACCGATGAGCCAAACAAGCGTGAGCGCTCCGGCAATTGGATTGATAAGTAACGCCGCGCCGAAAAGAATTGACGCCACTCCGGCAATCGCCAACATCCATTCGCCCTTGATGTACTTGCGCAACTGAACGGCGGCAACGATCTCAAAAACACCGGTTACAATCGCCCACGCCGCAATCAACATGAGCAAAATCAGAGCTGTGATTCCGGGAATTGCGAAGGCTAGCGCTCCGGCAAAGACGCTGAGAACTCCCTCGATCAAAAGCACCCACCAGCGCTTGTTCTCGCCATGCGATTTGATACCGGCTGCAATCGCAAAAATGCCATCGACAAACGCGTAAGCACCCCAGAGAAGCACGAGCGCCGTAAGGGTGATGTTTGGCCAGATGAATGCAAGTATCCCGAACGCGATCGCAGCGATGCCGCGAATCACCAACGCCCACCAACTACCTGTGTAAACTGAAAACATGTTTATCTCCTTGTCTCCACGTTCAAACTGTCAATGGTGTTAGATGACCATGGCAATCGATCTGCTGGAAGACAAAGATGTCGTGCTTATTGGCAACTAATGTGCCGTCTCACTTCGGTAAAAAATGGGCCTATACGTCTGTTCTTACTAGGGAGCATGAATGAATTCGCAACAACTCGGAACGTACTGTAGGGGCGGCCCTCCGTGGCCGCCCTTGGTTTGCATGGCGCCTGTGAATTACGGTCCGATCAAAATCCGAGGGCGGCCACGGAGGG
>DASSFI010000059.1:0-5846 GCA_035694465.1 Pyrinomonadaceae bacterium
CAAAGCGGCGCCAGGCCGCCGCACTCCAAAGAGGCGCTCGATTCCTGTAAGATATGTTTCCCAAACCTATGGCGAAGGACAATACAGACAAGACTGCACCTGAACCGCAGAAACCAGCAGCGGAAAAGACGGCGTTTGATCGAGTACTACTCGCCCGTCACTCAGACCGCCCTTACACGCTTGATCTAATCGAGCGTTTGTTTGAAGACTTCGTCGAGCTTCACGGAGACAAACGCTTTGCGGAAGATCCGGCGATCGTTTGCGGCATGGCGCGCTTTCACGGCTTACCGGTGATCGTCGTCGGTCATCAGAAGGGTCGCGACACCAAGCAGCGCAGTTACAGAAACTTCGGTATGCCCAAACCGGAAGGGTATCGGAAAGCCCTGCGCGTGATGAAACTCGGTGAAAAGTTTGGTCGCCCAATTTTTACTTTCATTGACACGCCCGGCGCTTACCCAGGCATCGACGCTGAGGAACGTGGACAAGCCGAAGCCATCGCCTTCAACCTGCGCGAGATGGCAAAGATCAAAGTGCCCATCATCGTGACTGTGATTGGTGAGGGTGGCTCCGGAGGCGCACTCGCGATCGGTGTCGGCGATCAGGTGCTGATGCTCGAGAACTCGATTTACTCCGTCATCAGTCCCGAAGGCTGTGCGGCAATTTTGTGGAAAGATTCAAGTAAAGCAGATCGTGCTGCTGAAGGTTTGCGTCTCACCGCGCAGCACCTTTCGGAAGAGGGAATTGTCGACAAGATTATTCAGGAACCGGAAGGCGGCGCCCACAACGATTACGATCAAACCGCGCGTTACCTGGATTCAGCCCTGAGTGAACGCCTCGCCGAAGCCGTCAGTTGTTCCCAGGAAGACAGACTCAAACGTCGTTACAGCAAACTCCGCGCCTTCGGTCGTTGGGGAACAGCCGGTAAGGACACCGGCCCAACACCGCCGACAGGTTGATATTTCCTCGCAGCGTTTATTGCTAAAACGGGATGTCGTCGTCGGATAGATCTGCCTGCGAATCCGGTGGACCGGCGGAACTCGCGCTCGCCGAAGCGGCGCGTTCCTGCGGCATGTCGTCGCCGCCTCTCGATCCGATAAACTGCATGTCGGTGGCAAAAACTTCCAGCGAGTGACGCGGTTTGCCGTCACGGTCGACGTACTCTTCCACGCGCAGGCGTCCCTCGATGTAAACCTGTTTTCCCTTTTGCAGATACTGTGAGGCAGTTTCCGCCAGACGGTTCCAGAGCGTGATGCGGAACCACGTGGTGTGGTCCTGCATTTCGCCGCTTTTATCTTTGCGCCGCTCGTTCGTCGCCATACTGAAGCTGCAAACGGGAGTGCCCTGGGCGGTGTAACGCAGCTCGGGATCGCGACCGAGATTTCCCACGAGAATTATTTTGTTGAAGGACATGAGGAGCCTTTCTATTTTTCTGGGTTTACTAAACTATCTGGATTAACTGTCGTGGCGATACTACAAGCGAAAAACCGAAGAATCAAGCGAACCAAAATTTTAAGAGCGATAAATCTCTTTCAGCCACAAAAAAGCACCGGAAGCGCAAAAGTGTAGCTATCGCGTTTGGCAAATGATTTCTGGTAGACTGTCGCTACTTTAATACGGTTAGATTGCATGAAGCCGCGAGTATACATAGAGACTTTTGGCTGCCAGATGAATGTCGCTGACACTGAGCGTGCCGCCACTGGTCTCCGTGCCTCGGGATACGATCTTTGTACGTCAGCGGACGATGCCGATGTCGTGCTGCTGAACAGTTGTTCTGTGCGTGAGAAAGCGGAACAGAAGGTTTTCACGCGCATCGGTGAACTGCGTGCAGAGCGACCAGACAAACACGATCTGCTCGTCGGCGTGATGGGCTGTGTGGCCCAACTCGAGGGCAAAGCGATCTTTGCACAAACTTCATCGGTCAACATGGTGATTGGTACACGCGCCACCGATCGCATTTCCGATCTGATCGAGCGAGCACGCGGAGGCGAGAAGAAAGTGCTCGACCTCGGTGAACGTGGTGAACAAGACTCGTGGGACATCTCGCCAGTCGAACGCCACTCACCGCACGTCGCCTTTATTCCAATCATCGAAGGCTGCAATAAGTTCTGTTCGTTCTGCATTGTGCCTTACTCGCGTGGACGCGAACGCAGTCGCCCCGCAAGCAAGATCATTGCCGAAACAAAGCGACTGCAGGCGCTCGGTTACAAAGAGATTCACCTGATCGGTCAGAACGTCAACAGTTATCGACCTCGCGTTCAGGACGGTTTGGAAGGATTTGCGGGAGCCACTCCGTTTTGCCGTTTGCTGCGAGCTGTTGCTGCCACTGGTTTGCCGCGTATCAAATTCACGACGTCGTTTCCACGCGATTTCCACAGAGACATTGTCACCGCGATTGAAGAGAATCAGAACCTGTGTGACTGGATTCACTTGCCGGTTCAATCAGGCAGCGATCGAATTCTGAAGCTGATGCGTCGCGGACACAAACGTGACGATTATCGCGAACGGATTCAACGTATCAAGAATTCAAGCCGGCGGCTGTCGTTAACGAGTGACATTATCGTCGGTTTTCCGGGTGAAACCGATGAAGACTTTCAGCAGACTATCGAACTTGTCAAAGAGTGTGATTACGACAGTCTTTATATTTTCAAATACTCGAGACGCGCTGGAACTCCAGCGGCCGAGTTTCATGATAATGTTCCGGAGACGGAAAAGACTGCGCGGTTCCTCGAACTCGAGAAAGTGCATCGCGCGGCGCAAGAGAAGATTTACAGTTCGTACATCGGTCGCAAGCTCAGTGTGCTGGCAGAAAGACAGAGCTCGCGTTCTGAAGAAGATCTTTCGGGACATTCAACCTGTCATAAGGTAGTAAACTTCCGAGGCGACGGCAGTCTTGAAGGTGAAATCGTGGATGTGGTTGTTACGGCAGCTAAGACAAACAGCTTGTATGGAACTCTAGTCGGACGGTAGGTTAAGGGGTGCCTGCGTTATGGAAATCGAGGTAAAGATCCGAGCACTAATGATGGATCCCAACAGCGGAACTCCAATTATTATTTTAAAAGACGTTCAGAGTGATACGATGCTGCCGATCTGGGTGGGCGCGTATGAGGCGAACGCAATCGCCCTTGAAATTGAGAAGATTGCGCCACCAAGACCGATGACTCACGACCTGCTGCGAAACCTGATCGTCGAATTGGGTGTTCAGGTCGATCGAGTCGTGGTAACAAGTCTGCGTGACAACACTTTCTTCGCGGTGATTGAAATGCGAAACAGCGAGGGAAACCGGATGGTGCTCGATTCGCGACCTTCCGATGCGATTGCCCTGGCTTTGCGAGCGGATTGTCCAATCTACGTCGACGTGGAAGTGATCAAAGCCTCGCAGAATAAGTTGCCGGTGGATGATTCTGAAGAGTCTGAGTTAACCGGTAGTGAAGAGGAATGGCCCGATGTCATCGGCGAAGCCGGTGACTTACCGATGTAGTGACCGCAATGACGAAACGATGGAGCGATAATTGGCCACTGCGCAGCGAATGGTAATCGCCATCGCCAATCAAAAGGGTGGGGTAGGAAAGACCACTACCGCCATCAACCTGGCCGCCGCTTTTGCCCGCAAGGGAAAACGTGTCCTTCTTCTCGATCTCGATCCCCAGGCCAACAGTTCCATTTCCTTTTTGGATCCGCGTACAGTTGAGCGCTCGGTTTATGAGCTCATGATGGATGGAGAGGCTCCGGTAGAGGATTCGGTCTACGCGAGCCCGGTCGAGAACCTGCACGTCGTCCCCGCGCGCATCAGTCTGGCTAAGCTCGAGGCGAAGCTCGTGGGTGATTTCGACGCGCCGTTTCGACTCAAGGATCGTCTTGAGCCATTCCGGCAACAATACGAAGTCATCGTTATCGATACACCGCCGACACTCGGATTGATCACTGTAAATGCCCTTGTGGCTGCGTCACACGTTTTGATTCCGATCCAGTCGTCATACTTCGCACTCGAAGGCACGGACGACTTGCTGGAGACGATCGAGAAAGTCAAAGCGCGTCCTAATCCAAATCTGGAATTGCTTGGTGTGCTGGTGACGCTACACGACAAACGAACGACACTCGCACGCGAAGTGCATGAACAGATTCGTTCCGTGTTTGGACCAAAACTTTTCGATACCGTGATCACAAAGAGCGTCAGGCTGGAAGAGTCGCCCGCGTACAAAGAGTCGATCTTTAGTTTTGCTCCAAACTCGTCCGGAGCAATTGAATACGGAAAACTTTGCGAAGAGGTAATTAGCCGTGTCTAAGAGAGGTTTGCCGACAGGCCTGCAGATGCGCCACGACGCGCATTACGTCGAAGAGCTCGCACAGCACCGGCCGCAACAGGTCGGTCGCATGATTCCGGTGGACAAGATCGATCCGAATCCGGATCAGCCGCGCACGGAGTTTGGCGACCTTACGGAGCTGACTGCCTCGATTGCTGAAAAGGGCGTGCTCGAACCGTTGCTCGTCAAACCAAATCGACTCACGGGACGCTGGATGATCATCGCGGGTGAACGTCGCTGGCGTTCGGCGCAGCGTGCCGGTCTGAAGGAAGTGCCATGCGTTGAGATGGAAGTTGATGAAGGCACGGTGGCGGAGATTGCGCTCATCGAAAACATGCAGCGCAAGGATCTGACGGTTTGGGAAGAAGCGGATGGATTGCTCGCGCTGTGTGATCGTTTTGGTTACACGCACGACGACGTGGCGCGGAAAGTCGGCAAGAGCCGGACGACTGTCAGTGAAGCACTCGCAATCGCGCGCATTCCGGATGATGTGCGAGAAGTTTGTCGCAACGCTGAGATCAACGCGAAGTCGTCGTTGCTTCAGATCGTGCGACAACCGGACGATGATTCGATGAGGCGGTTCGCGAATGAGATCGCGACGAAGGGTTTGAATCGCAATGATGCGCGGGAAGTGCGGCGCCAGGAGATGGGGCCGCGTGTCGTGCCTGAGAGCAAGCCTTACACGTTCAAGTACGCTTCACCGGAAAAGGATTTCAATATTGAGGTTAAGTTTCGCGCTTCGCAGGTGAGTGACGCGGAAGTCGCGTTGATTCTCAGAGCCGTGGCCGACGAGATCGATGTTATACAGGATTAATAAGATTTTCGTGATTTACAAGATGATATCTTGTTCATCTTGCAAATCTTGTTAATCATGTTGAAGCTAACGTATAGCTTTTAGCCCGCCTGTTTCTTCTTCTCCGCAGCAGCTCGTTTCTGTAACGACTTTGCCCAACGTTCGAACGTCGGTTGGAGTGGTTTGAAGAGCTTTGCTCGGAAGCTGTGCTTCTTTTCGTTCCAGGCTTTCAACTGCTTTTCGGTGTACGCGCGCACTGCGGGTTCGAGTTGTGTCTTCTTCAGCGAGTGTTTGAGCGTGATGTGGTAGTGCTGCGCCACGAGGGAAAAGACGAGCGCGACGAGATTGCTCTTGTACGACAGCTTCGGCACGATCCGTTTGTGAAACGGTTTGTCAGCAGGTAAGAGAACGTTGACGGCGATCTCGAGCCAGGCACCCTTGGGACCCTGACGTGGATGATAGAGTCCGGGCAATTCTGTCGCCTGGAACGCCATCCCTTTAACACGCGGGTCGGTGATGTAGGGCACGAGCCTGATTCGTTCGATGCCGCGCGTGTGCTCGCGTGGAAGGCTGTCGAAGGCGCTCTCGATCTGTTCCTGAGTGCCTTTAGGCAAAGCACCCTCATACTGGTTTTCGATACGTATTGCCATGGGAAATGAGTCACTTTAGGGGAAGGCAGGGAAACGGTCAAGTTTGGAGTGCGGCGGCCTGGCGCCGCTTTGTTATCGAAAGCGCTCGATCGAGACCAAAGC
>DASSFI010000060.1:0-18623 GCA_035694465.1 Pyrinomonadaceae bacterium
CCAACGGAAGACGCGCACGATATTCGAGAAATCATCTGTCCACGCGTCCGCATTTTGCCCCTCGAGCACGCGCCAGCGCGGATTCTGCGCCAGCTCGTCAAACGCGGCTGATCGAATCCCCATCACCAGCCATTCAGACGGATCCTTCCCTCGAACCGGATCAAACTCTCCGTCGGCAAAACTCATACTCACCGCACCACGCTGCCTCGACAACTCCGCCAACACACGATCGAGTCTCAAACTCCGATTCGAAATATGAAACGCCAGTATCCCTCCCGTCGCGAGCTTCGACGAGTAAAGCTCGATCGCTTCCTGCGTCAGTAGATGAACCGGAATCGCATCGGAATTAAACGCGTCGAGCACGATCAAACCGTAATGACGGTCCGGCCCATTCTGCAATTGCAGACGCGCGTCACCCAAGACAATGTCTGTTGGACCAGCAGCGCATTTGTTCAGGTACGTGAAATAACCCGGGTCTTGTGCGATACCGACGACTGCCGGATTGATCTCGTAGAACGTCCAATGCTGACTGGGACGTGAGTAGCAAGCCATCGAACCCGCACCGAGTCCTACCACAGCGACATTCGGAGAAGCGGGATTCGAGTTGAACGCGTCAAAGATCTGTCCCAACGGTCCTTCGCGATGAAAGTATGAAAGCGGTTCGCAGCGATAATTCTGATCGATGAACTGGCGGCCATGGATCGTGTTGCCGTGGTAAAGAGTCCGCGTGGCGTTACCCGGATCGATCTTCACACTCAACGTGCCAAAGAAGTTTCGCTCAACATGCAAAGTACGGTTTTGAGTTTCGGAATACACGACGCTTCCCAGCAATACCGCACCGAGTGCGAGCGCAAACCGAACCGGCCGGCTTTTGAAACGATGATTGATGAGGATCAACGGAACACCAAACACAATCGCAACACCCATCGCCGGGCTAACGTCATACTGCTTAATAAGAAAGACGAGTCCGATAGTGAGCAGCCCCGCGCCCACCGGCAACACAACGTCAAGCAACCGATCGCGTTGAGTATCTTCCGCAGCGGTACGCGGTCTTATCAAGCATGCGAGCACGATCACGAGCGGATACTCGATCAACGTCTTGAAGACGAGCGGTGCTACCAACGTGTTAAAGAGTCCGCCCAACATTCCACCGAGAGCAATGCATAAATAGAAGTCAGCGAGCCGGGTGGTGTCGGGTCTATCGCTCGATAACTTGGCGTGGCAGACGAGTGCCGCTACAAAGAAGAACAGCAGATGCAACAACACGATGGCTGTGGTCGGTTCAGTCGCGTTGGCGGCGATCACCAAAGTAAGCAGTAGCGCTAAGCCACTCAGCGCCGTGTTTGTGAGTCGTTCGGAGATCACCTTCCGGCGCCCGAATGCGAGAATGAACGTTATTAAATAAAGTGCTAGCGGAATGGTCCATAACAAAGGCGTGGGTGCGATTTCAGTGGTGATGTAAGTCGTGACACCGAACAGCAAACTGGACGGAATAAATGCGAGCAGAATCCAGTAGAGCCGCTGCTTGAGTGAAATTGACGTCTTTTGCGGTACAACTTCGATTCGCTCTGTTCGTGACGACTTCCACAACACAAGTACACAACCGAGACTCAAAAGCAGGAACACGATATAGACCACGGCCCAGACTTGAGTCTGGCGAGATAGTTTGAGATTCGGCTCCAGTAATAGCGGATAACTAACTAACGCAAGCAGACTGCCTGCATTGCTGACCGCAAAGAGGAAGTACGGATCGTTCGCTGATTGATGACCGGTGCGTGTAAACCACTTTTGTAGTAATGGGCTCGTAGTTGAGATCAGAAAGATCGGCAAGCCGATCGCACTCAGCAGATAACCAAACAGCCAGAGAGCGGGATAATTTTGTACTGAGATCGAGTTGGAATTGGCGACGAGCGTCAGCGGCAGGTAAAGACACGACAAAAGCAGCAGCACGGAATGGAGAATTGCATGTTTGCGACCTCCGATCCACGAAGTTGTCGCCAGCACGTAGGAGTATCCCGCCAACAGCAGCACCTGAAAGAACAGCATGCATGTGTTCCACACCGCCGGCGTGCCACCGAGTCGCGGCAAGAGTATCTTCGCCATCGCCAGTTCGATCCAGAACAGCAACAGCGCACTCAGAAAAATTGTGGTGGCAAAGAGAAAGAAAACCCGCCGGGAGTTCATGTCTGGCGCATATTAACCGATTTCTCTGTGCAACCTCTGTGTTCTCTGTGGCTCTGTGGTGAAAATATCCTACAATTCACCACCCGGAGACAGAGATTGCACCGAGAAGAACAACATCATCGCATCGCAGCCGATCTGGTCGCTGCCTACAACTCGGCCGACCTCGAAGCGGCCGCGCGTCTTAATGATATCTTCCACAGCGAACTCGACATCGAAGAGATTCGCGGTTTTATTCGCAATCAGCTCTGTAATCTTCCCGATACGCAACGACGCATAGACAATTTCACGCTCGACGACGCACAACTTCTGATCGCCCGGCTCTATGGCTTCAAAGATTGGGACACGCTCGTGCAGTCGAGTAACGAATCAGCCGGCGATTTACATTCGTCGCCATTCGTCCTGAGCGCTACACCGCCGTTCTATCGTATCGATTGGACCAACAAAAGTATCGCACCGCGCCAACCAATGCGTACCAAAGACTGGGAAGCCGTTTGCGACGTGATCAAGGAGCTGGGCCTCACCGGTGTCAACTCAAGTAACATGATCGGCGACGACGATCTCCAGCTCATTTCACAACTCGATCAAGTCACATCGCTCAATCTCGAAGGTTCGAGACTTTTGACAGACAAAGGCCTGGCGTACCTCGCTCGCATGCCGCAATTGCAGGAGTTAATCGTCGGCGGACAGATCACTGATACTGGTCTTGAAGTGTTGCGCCACCTGCCCAACCTGCGGGTATTCAAGATGTTTTGGCAAGGCGCAGTGACTGACGCCGGAGTTGCAAATCTGAAGTTCTGCGAGCAACTCGAAGAAGTCGATCTGCTGGGCTGCAACACCGGCGACGGTGCGATCGCGGCACTCGCGGGAAAACCTAAACTGCGTCTGTTCAAGACCGGCCGCAACGTTACTGATGTTGGTCTCGAACTGCTGCAACAGTTTCCTGGTTTCAAAATACCTCAATCCGAAGCACCTCGCTTCGGACTGATGTCGTTTAGTGCCGAGCCTACGAATCTTCTCATCGATGGTCCATTCACTCGACAAGGATTAAATAACCTGCGTGGACTCGATGGATTGGTTGGTCTGAGTGTCTTCCGCCACACATCGCTTCTGCGCACCAATGATCTTGAGTGTCTCGACGGCTTAGCAAATCTTGTGTATTTGGGTTGGCCGGGTGAACTCTGCGACGACGATGCGATGCGACACATTGCTTCACTTCCGAAGCTTCGCATGCTGGTGGGCCAGGGTACCGTTGCCACCGCTGAAGGGTTTAAGTCTCTCAGTCGCTCGCAAACGATTGAATACTTCTGGGGCCGCGAGTGTCCGAACTTAAATAGCGAAGGCTTTCTGGCGCTCTCGCGAATGCCGGCATTGAAGGGTCTCGCTGTCAGTTGCAAGTTTGTTGACGATGCCGCGCTCGCAAGCTTGCCTGACTTCCCTGCGCTGCGAGAATTGATGCCAATGGACGTCGTAGACGATGGCTTTCGTCACGTCGGACGTTGCGAGCAACTCGAATCGTTGATTCTGATGTATTGCCGCGACACCACTGACGTCGCCACGAGCCACATTACGGGAATGACGAATCTGAAGAAATACCACGCCGGTTACAACTTGATCACAGACACGTCCCTGGACCTCTTGAGTCGCATCAAGTCGCTCGAGGAAGTCTCCTTCGAAGGCTGCAGCTTCATCACCGACGCTGGCATTCCCTCTCTCACGACTCTCCCCCGTCTGCGCGAAATCTCGATCGGAGGCTGTCCGAAGGTAACGCGATCAGCCATTACAGGCTTTCCAAGCAGCGTGCGAGTAAACTACGACTCACGTTGATCCACAGATTACACAGATGGCTTTCTCAATCTGCGTAATCTGTGGATAAACCATGCGACATCATTTCAGCTTCTCGAATTCTTTCTTTGCTTCGATCAGGATTGGAATATCCGGGTCGGCGTCTTTCCAAACCGTGAAGAAATCCTGATACGACTTGCGCGCCTGGGCCATGTCGCCCTGCATCGCCGACGCTCGTGCGAGCGCCAGGTGTGCGAGTGGCCACAGGGTCGAAAGCGAACTCTGTCCACGATGGTCCAGAATCTTGCGTGCTTCAGCAGCGGCTTGCGCTGCCTGGCCCTGTTTAAGGTAAACCATGCTGCGTACTGTTTGCGATGAGAACGCCGCGGCAGCTTCATACTGCTCGGCTTTCTCCAACAACTCGAGCGCCGCCTGCGCTGTATTGTGACGCAACTCAACTACCGCTTCGATTTCCGGGATCCACACCTGATTCACCATCGTGTCTTTCGGATGTTTCTCCTCGAGTTCATCAACCAGTTGCTGTGCTTTCGCGTAGTCACCCGCGAGCGCAAAAGCGAGTGCGGTGCGCGTCAGAACGTTACGGTTGCGCTCGATCTTCAGCGCCGACTGGGCCAACGTTGTCGATTCTGTAAAATACCCAAGCCATGCAGCACGAAGCGCCTGGTCCGCGGTGTAACTGGCTACGACCTCTTTCGCCTGAGCACGTTCGGCGAGTTCGATCGCGCGTTTCAAATGTTCATTCGACTCGCGCCAACGTCCGCTAAACGCTGACGACTGGGCCAACCAGTAAACCGCTCGGTACTCGTCGGTCCGACCGCTCGCCCACGCCACTTGCTCTTGCATCGCCTGCGTGTCACCAGTGACGAAAGCCACCGTATAAAGCCGCTCGCGAATACTCGTGCTGTCCAACTTCTGCGCAATCGCCTTCTGACAAACGTCGCGCGCTTCGTCAAAACGATTCAGACCCAACAACGCTTCGGCGAGGTTTCCCGGCCAGATAGCCGTGTTGGGATTCAGTCGTTGCGCTTCAGTCGTAGCCGCAACGGATTTTTCAAACTGACCAGTGATCGAATAGAGATTTCCGAGATTGCCCGGCCCGCGAGCTTCACGCGGATAACTCCGTACGTAAGCCTCCTGCGCCTCAATCGCCTTCTCCAACTCACCCGTCACGATCTGGTAGTAGAAATAAGTGATGCGGGCACGTTCATCTTCGGCAACGCGATTACTCAAATGGAATGCCTTTGACAAACACTCTGCGGCGAGTGCCGGCTGGCTGGTGTTGGCATATTGAAGCGCGAGTCCCAGCCACGCCGTCGCGAAGTTTGGATCCAATTCGGTGGCGTGTTTGTAAAACTCGATCGCTTTGAAGAACTGCCCACGGTCCTGTTCAGCCCTTCCCAGCGCATACTCTTTCAACGCCTCGAGCGACGAGGTAGTAACTTCCAACTTCGCGTCAAACTTCTGAATCGAGCTCAACTCCTCGCCGAGTTTCTCGCGCAACTCCGACGCCGCTCGCGAAAGTGCCTTGAGTACCTGATCCTTACCCTCGGCTTCGACCTGGACCAGCGCCAGTTGATCGCCCGTCTGCCCGTTGAGCGCTTCAAGCGTGATCGAATAGTTGCGATCAAACTTCACAATCGTCCCCGCGATAAATGCCTTCAATCCCTGTCGCTGACAGATCTCGCGCGCACGCTCACGGGTAACGCGTTCGTCCGGCGACAGACTCATAAGCTGCAAAGTCGCGCGCGTCCGTGTTTCGGGAAAGATATCGAGAAAGGGCGACTGTTGTAACTGCACGGCAAGCCCCTGACGAAGTGTGCGATCGAAAACGTCTTCACCCGTTTTGTTATCGAATTCCGTGAGCAGGATCGTGTCTTTGTCAGTCAGTAATGCGACTCGCTTGCTCTTCAGGTATAAGAACGCGCCCAACAATGCCGCGAGAGCCACGACTCCAACCAGCAACAACAAGGCACTGCGCTTGTGCAGCTTCACCTGATTGACGATGTATTCCGCGCTGGAAACAGGATAAGGGCCGCTTTGTTGTGTGGTCGCGGTGGCTCCCGAAACTCGACGCGGCAGATTTTGATCGAAGATGGCAGTGCGATCGCTCTCGGCCTGGTTCTCAAGCTGCCGCTTCACGTTCCGCATGTCGGTCAACATACTGGCCGTTGTCTGATAGCGCTCGTCCGGATTCTTCGCGAGAGCCTTGTCGATGATTCGCTCCAGCTCCGCCGGCACGTGCTTAACCAGTGTCGCTAGCGACGAGTGCGGTTTCTCCTGGATGGCGACGATCTGATCGAGCAAGTCTTTGCCTTCGAAAGGCACGCGCCCGGCAATCATTTCGTACATCACCACGCCCAGACTCCAGATGTCAGTGCGATAGTCGAGTGTCTTCGCCGCCATCGATTGCTCGGGAGACATGTAACTCACTGTCCCCATCACGATCCCGGTCTCCGTGTACATCGGACCGCTCGAATCGCCATCCTGTTTGACCGGCTTCGCCAAACCGAAGTCGAGCACCTTCACGATGCCGTCGCGGCGGCGCAGCATGATGTTCTCGGGTTTGATGTCGCGATGAATCACATGAGAGTCATGCGCTGCATTCAACGCGGAGGCGATCTGAATGCCAATATCCAGCACTTCGTGAAGGTTAATACGAGTGCCGTTCAGGTGTTCGCGTAACGTGAGGCCCTCAACATATTCCATCGCCATGAAACGGGTTGAGTCATGCACGCCAAACTCATAGACCGTGAGAACGTTCGGATGATTGAGACCGGAAACTGTCCTCGCTTCGCGGATGAATCGTTGCAGCCACTTTGGATCGGCAGCGACGTCGGCAGGCAGAAGTTTGATCGCCACGGTGCGATCGAGCTCGCTCGTATCGCGCGCGCGGTACACCTGGCCCATGCCACCCGTACCGATGTGCGCACGGATTTCGTAGCGGCCGAGTTTTACACCTTCACTGAGTGACATTACGAGAAACGCCGCTTGAGATTCTAGGCGAGTTGTTTCCTGGATTACTTAGTCTGCTCCGTCGAGACGGAATGATTATCTTAATCGGATTTGGTCGACCACGCTAGATGTCGATGTAAATTGTCTTTCGGACACTCCCGCCAACCCCGCGACAAAAACTCTCCACACTTCTCAAAAGAAACCTTCGAACTCGGCGAGCACGGGCCGCATCTGATCCAACATGACTGATTTGAATCGTTACATCACAGGTGGACTCCTGCTCTGTCTATTGTTAGTCGCCGCATCGTGCAATGACGCAACACCTGAGGAATCACCGGCAGCAGACACAGCCTCCGCCGCTTCAGACATCGCGAGCGCCGATCAAAGTTACAGTCAACGAGAAGACTTGTTGCAAATTCGCCGCGGCATAGTTTCACTGCGACAGGCACTGACGAAAGATCCCGGCAACTACGAAGCCGCCTGGAAACTCTCGAAGTTCAACTACTATCTCGCCACCCACAGTACCGATTCAAACGAACGCGACACGGCCTTCAAAGACGGTATCGACGCCGGCAAAACGGCGGTCCAATTGCAGAACGAAAAAGCCGACGGTCACTTCTGGCTGGGTGCAAACTACGGCGGCGCCGCCGAGCATTCAACGATTCAAGGCCTCGCGACCGTGAACGATATTCGCAACGAGATGCAAACAGTGCTGCGTCTGGACGAGGGCTATCAGAACGGCAGTGCCTACATGGTGCTCGGTCTGGTCGATCTCAACGCTCCTGGCATCGTCGGCGGCGATCCAAAGCGAGCGGTGGAAGAAATGGAAAAGGGTCTACGCTACGGCGAACCAAACGCGTTTCTTCATCTTCACCTGGCCGAAGCGTACAAGAAAGTCGGACGCAACGACGACGCCCGTCGCGAGATCAAAAAGATTCTCACGATGACGCCCGATCCCAACTATCAACCCGAATACAAAGAGGCGAGCGCCGCTGCGCAGAAGCTGCTCGACCAGATCGACCACGGCGGTTAGTCAGCTAGTGATGCAGTTTGGCTTCGGGCGTCACGCCCCAACTCAAACTGCATCACTAATCACGGGTGGTTGCTCAGGAATCTTTCTACGTTCTTTATCAAGGTCGCGACCTCAGTCCTGTCAGGGACACTTGTTACGGCATGTGAGCAGCGGTTGCGAATGTTGGCCATGATTTGGACTTCGAGAAACTGAGCCTCGTCAAACACGCCAGCCTGTTTCAAGGCTACGTTGTAAGAGTTAATGGCTTGACCTCTCGGGATGAGAGGCGGCGTGGGTCGAGCACAGAGCTCCTTTAAGCGTTGTTCCAGCACAGTTCCAGCGACAGCGCCTGCTGCCAGATAGTAATCTGACTTTAACAAAATCCGGGCCTGAAAGAGTTTGTCATTTGTCGGAGCGATCTCGTTAGTGTTAAGCAACTCGTGGGTGATGGCTCGGAAACCAAACCATCGCGTCTTCGTTGCTTCAGTCCCTGCAGGCTGTCGTGAAATCGCGTCGCGAACCTGCGGATTCGTTGTTAAATAAAACTTGTAAGACTCCATGATGGCATCAGTGGCGCGCTCGACTTTGCTAAGGGATCTCCCTACCAAAGCAGAGGCCTGGATGTCTAAAGCCGAGATTGAAAACTTGGTCTCCCAATTTCCCGATTCATACTCCTGCGGATCGTTGAGTGTGTACAATCGTGCGGAACTGCCTCCGAAGACGGTAAATACATTTTGCATCGTGTCATGAAACAGCTTGCGAAACTGATTGATGTCATCAACAGCATTTGGCGAATGCCTTCCCATGTATTCGTTTAAAAACCGTTTCAAGTTTCCTCCGTAATGATCGATTCGGTTTACAAACGCGAAAAAACGCAAGATCATTTCTCGCTCTTTGAACCTCGATTCCGGGTTCTCTGTGCCTCGGATACTTCTCCAGAAATAATCTTGTTCAAGTTCACCTAACAGATCACAAAAAGGACCGCGGTAAACGCAATTACGAATCTCTTGTTCATTGAGAGCCATCGTCCCTCGATTCAGCCTCTCGAATATTTCGTATCGCAGATCATAATTGGTTCCCGCATCGATCACGATTGTTCGGATGGTGGCGTCACCAATACGTTCCTGCTCCGATGCGGTGAGGTCCTTAAAGAATTTTCCATTAAGTTGACTAAGACGTTGCAGTCTTTGCAGTTTGAACTGATTGGTGACGAAATTGATGAGACTCGTCAACCTTTGTTGGCCGTCAACAACCTCGATCTTTCCATTCTCAAGTCTCACAAAATAAAGAGGTGGAATCGGAATCTCTAACAACAACGATTCTATTAGTCGAGAAGGCAACTCCGGTTTTGTGGCCCATACATACTCGCGTTGGTATTTTGGTTGCAGATCGATTTGCCCTCGGTCGTACTTCTCCCTCAAAGTCGAGATGTTCCAGTCGTTGGGCTGGCTCGTAACCTTTTTCGTACTGGGCTCGGATTGTTGTTCTTCTACTTCAGGATCCAATTCGGGATACGCTATCGTGTTTTCGTCGACTGACATCATTGGTTTCCTCAGTCTATTTTTGTCATTGCTCGTTCGACGTGGTTAGGAAGCGAACGAAACAGAACTTGAAATTATGCGAATAAAACGAGCCGCTTGTAACACGACCGGCTTCAGATTGTCGAGCACCTGAGAGTAGCTAAATTGTCGCAGGACTATAAGAATGTCGCGCAAAAAGGACCTACTTATGAAACAACTTCACGATGCGTCGCTTTGTGTCCTTCCATCTCGCGCGATCGCGACGGAGATCCATCACCGAGGTTATGAGAATCTCATAATTACGTATCTGATAGACCAGACCAACGGAAAGCGGTGAGTCCGGCAGCGTCTTGTTCGAGGCGACAACTGGTGCCATGCAGTTGGGTATTGAAGGATTCGGCTAACCGCAGCTTCGATTTCATCGAGAAAGGCCGCCCCTAACCCATTCTCAAGCTCCTCGTAATAGACGACTGCCTCTCTCAGTTCCGTGAGAGCTGCCGAGGTAAGGCGGTAACGATTCATTTTCCAAGAGACGAGCGAAGTTCTCGAAGCGCCGAGGGGCCGTCAATCGTCTGCATATCACCTCGATCAACGGCGTCGATCCGTTCCTCCGATTCGGCAGCCCATTTTGCTTCAATTTCTTTAACGCGGTCTCCATCGATACTATCCCAAAGGAAGTCAATTAGCTTCGCGCGATCGTCGGAACTAAGACGAATTATTTCTTCCTGGATGGATGTAAGGTTCATGCGGAAATCATTGAGGTGAATGGTAACATCTGTCAAGAAGGGTGATGCAGATTCGTCAGTAGCCAGTTTCGGCAACTTACGACTTTACTACGGCGCTGCTGTCGAAATAGTGGTCCGCCACTAACGTCGATCCTCGGCCACAGTTTCAGAGATCGGTTTACCCTTTATGCTAATCGGCGGGCGCCGGGGACGGGATCGTTTTCGAGGCAACGAGGAGTTAGGGCTCAACCAAGAGTTGTACGAGAGGATCGCGTTTAGACATCGATAAGTTCGGCTTGGATCTGTCGTAGTAGAGCTGGCTTCACTGCTCTGCTGGAGACGAGATCTACGTGTTGTTCCAGCAAGGTCTCCAAACGTTCCGCAAGGGTAACGAAGCGCAGGCCGATCGATGGATCTACGTCAACCAATATATCCACATCACTTGTTTCCGTGGGCTCATTACGCACCCACGAACCAAACAAGGCCATGCGATGCAGTGGAAACTCCCGCTGCAAAGCCGGCTTGATGGTGCGCAATCGCTCAAGAATGTGTTCGCGTGAGTTCATTCGGCTTTTAGTTTAACAGGAATCGAGCCACAGATAATACGGATCGCTCCCGGATCTGTTAGTTGAAACCTCATAGCACTGTACTGCGTAAACCCCTGTTCATTCACCCAAGTGTGTCAAGAATCACTCAAACGAAAGAGGTGTTTATGCGTTCACGCCGCTCAATTATCGGCCTGCTAATCCTTTCAACCCTGTTGCTGGTCGCGCTTGCGGGGACGGTTTTCCCGCAGACTCCGCCGGTAATTGACCGCGAGTTGTTCTTCGGCGACCCGGAAATTGCCGGCGCGCAGATCTCGCCGGACGGCGCCTACATTGCCTTCATCAAGCCCTTCAAAGGCACACGCAATATCTGGGTCAAGAAGACCGCCGACTCGTTCGACAAGGCCAAACCAATCACAGCCGAGACGAAGCGGCCGATCCCGTCGTACTTCTGGTCGCGCGACGGCAAGTACCTGCTCTTCGTTCAGGACAAAGGCGGCGACGAGAATTACAACGTCTATGCAGTCAATCCGTCGGACGCGCCTGCTGCCGGACAAGATGTGCCCGCGGCTCGCAATCTCACTGACGTGAAAGGCATCCGCGCGTTTATCTATGCGGTGCCGCTTAGTGAGCCTGACGCGATCTATGTCGGTCTCAACGATCGCGACGCTGCCTGGCACGATCTCTACAAAGTCAAAATATCCAACGGCGATCGCACGCTGATCCGCAAGAACACCGAACGCATCACTGCCTACTTCTTCGATCTCAAAGATCAGCTCAAACTCGCAACGAGATCCGCAGAGAACGGCGACACGGAAGTGTTGCGCGTTGACGCAGACAAGTTTACGAAAGTTTACACGTGCAACGTGTTTGAGACGTGTGGGCCAATTCGCTATCACAAAGACGGCGAGCGCGTTTACTTCCAGACAAACAAGGGCAGCGGTGTCGATCTGGTGAGTCTTGAACTGTGGAATCCAACCACCGGCAAAGAAGAACTGGTCGAAACTGATCCGCTGAAACACGTCGACTTCGGCAATGCGATCTTCTCGGAAGTTTCCAATGACCTGGTCGCTACCACCTACGACGACGAGCGCGAACGAATTTACTGGAAAGACAAAGGCTACGAAGCCGATTACAAGAACCTTCAGAAACAACTTCCCGGCAAAGAAATCAATTTCGTCTCGTCAACTAAAGATGAAAAACTGTGGATCATCGCCGCAAATGCCGACGTCGATCCCGGCGCAACTTATCTCTACGATCGCGGCACGAAGAAACTGACGCTGCAATACCAGGTACGCGAGAAGTTGAATCGCGCGTATCTCGCGCCGATGAAACCCGTCAAGTATCCATCGTCTGACGGTTTGGAAGTTCCGGCTTATCTGACGTTGCCCAAAGGCGTAGAAGCAAAGAATCTTCCAGCAGTGATCGTACCTCACGGTGGTCCATGGTATCGCGACAGTTGGGGCTACAACGCGTTCGCACAGTTTCTCGCCAACCGCGGTTACGTTGTGCTGCAACCCAACTTCCGCGGCTCAACTGGTTACGGCAAGAAATTTATCGACGCCGGAAACAAGCAGTGGGGCGACAAGATGCAGGACGACGTCACCTGGGGTGCGAAGTATCTCGTCTCGCAGGGCATCGCCGATCCGAAGAAGATCGGCATCATGGGTGGATCGTACGGTGGTTATGCGACGCTCGCGGGAGTTGCGTTCACGCCTGACGTTTACGCGGCCGGCGTTTCGATTGTTGGACCATCAAACCTGATCACACTACTCGAATCGATTCCGCCGTACTGGGAACAGATTCGCAAGCTCTTCTACGAGCGCATGGGCGATCCAAACACGCCCGAAGGTAAAGCTCAGTTGCTGCGACAGTCGCCGTTAAGTGCGGCCGCGAAGATCAAGACTCCTTTGCTCGTCATTCAAGGCGCCAACGATCCGCGGGTTAACAAACGCGAGTCAGATCAGATTGTGATTGCGCTCAGAGATCGCGGATTTCCGGTCGAGTACATGGTCGCGCCTGACGAAGGACACGGCTTTGCTCGTCCGGTGAATAACATGGCGATGTTTGCGAGTGCGGAGAAGTTTCTCGCGAAGTATCTCGGCGGGCGTTACCAGGAGAGTATGACGCCTGAGGTGTCGCAACGTCTGAGTGAGATCAATGTCGACGTGAAGACGGTGACGATGCCGAAGCTGATGACGGAGACGTCAGCGCTGCCGAAGCCTGCCGTCGATCTGCGACCCGGCACTTACAACTACAAAGCGTCGATCGCTCTCGCCGGTCAGGAGATGGCACTCACTGTGAAGACCGACATCAAAGAAGAAAACGGAGCCTGGACCGTCAATGAAACGGCTCAAACTCCACAAGGTGAGATCGTCGACGTCAGCACCATCGAAAAAGGAAGTCTGTTGTTGAAGCGTCGCTGGATCAAGCAAGGTCCAATGACGATCGAGATGGACGTGACGCCAAACAAACTGAGCGGCACCACGAATATGAGTGGGCAGTCGACACCAATCAACGCAGATCCAGGCGGCGCTTTGTTTGCCGACGGTGCGGGCACGTTTGAGGTGATCGCTTCCCTTCCTTTGGCGGATGGTTACAGTTTGAGTTTCCGCAATTGGGACCTACAGAAAAATAAACCTCAGATCAAGCAGTTGAAAGTGCTTGGATCTGAGAGTGTCACGGTTCCGGCGGGCACTTTCGACGCTTACAAGTTAGAAATAGTCGCCACCGACAATGATGCCGACAAGCAGACTGTGTGGATCGATAAAGGAAGCCGAAAGGTGTTGAAGATTTCCGCAGTGCTGCCGAGTTTGAATGGAGCGGTGCTGACTTCAGAGTTAACACCGTAAAGTTCCGCGATCCGTAAAGCGGTTGGTCCATTTTGGACAGGATTGAAAAGATTTTCAGGATTGACAGAATTTTAATCTTGAAAAATCTTGCAAATCCTGTCCAAATGTCTTTTTAGGAGCGTGAAACTCACTAATGCATAACATCTCAGTACTCCGACGCAAACTCATTTGGACCATCGTCGTTCTTCTCTCGTGCGGGTTGACGTTGTCAGCACAGGCACAGCGAGGAGCGGCGGAACAAAAAACAGCAACCTACTTCGAATCAATTCGCAAATCGCCGCCGAAGCAGATGGCGTTTCTGCTGAAAATGCCGAAAGGCGCTGACCTGCACAATCACCTTTCCGGGTCGATTTACGCCGAGCGCTACATTCAATGGGCCGCGGATAAAGGTTTATGCGTCAACAACGCGACCATGGCTCTTGTCGTACCCGCATCGCCGTCCAAGTGCGACCCCAATCAAACGCCGGCGAATTTGGCGCTGATAAACGGCGTACTGTACCGGCAGATGGTCGACGCGTGGTCCATGCGCAATTGGCAGCTATCCGGACAAAGCGGGCACGATCACTTCTTCGACGCGTTCGGCAAGTTTGGAGCAGCGACCTATAACAGCAACGGCAAAATGCTCGCCGAGGCCGTGAAGAGCGCTGCACGCGGAAAGGCGCTTTATGTCGAGTTGATGTTTACTCCTGACGGTACTGCAACGGGTGTCGTCTCGAGTCAAATCGGTGAAAAAGTCGGTTGGGATGGAAATTTTGAGTCGACGCTGAACAAGCTGAAAGCAAACGGGATCGAGAGTGCCGCCGCGGTTGGAATCAAAAACATTCAGGACATGGAGACTGAGAAGAACCAGATCCTGAAGTGTGGTACGCCGCAAGCTGATCTGGGTTGTTTGATCACGATTCGCTACATTGCACAGGTCTCGCGCAACAGTTCGCTGGGCCAGGTCTACGCTCAAATGGTGACCGGTCTGGCGCTCGCGAACGATCCGCAGTCGAAAGTCGTGGCCACGAATCTGGTCCAGGGTGAAGATGGTCTCAACTCGATGCAAAACTTCTCGTTGCACATGCAGATGTTGAAGTTTCTGCGACCACTCTATCCGCGAGCCAGGGTCACGTTGCATGCGGGTGAACTCGCGCCGGGGCTGGTGCCGCCCGATGGTTTGACGTTTCACATTCGCGAGTCGGTGATGGTCGCGGGCGCCGAGCGTATCGGACACGGCGTCGATCTAATGCATGAGAACGATCCGTACGAACTCTTGAAAGAAATGGCGCGACGGAATGTGATGGTCGAGATCTGTCTCTCGAGTAACGATCTGATTCTCGGCATTACCGGAGCGCGGCATCCGCTCGCCACTTACATTGAATACGGCGTGCCCGTCGCGCTGGCTACGGATGATGAAGGTGTCGGGCGTTCGGAGATTTCGATCGAGTACCTCAAAGCCGCCGAGGATCAGGGTCTGGGATACGTTCAACTCAAGACGATGGCGCGCACCAGTCTGCAGTATGCGTTTATCGGTGGACAGAGTTTGTGGAGCGACGCGCGGAAATTCGTGCCTGTCTCCCAATGCGGACGTGACGTCGAGACCATAAAGCTCACCTCAAACAGTTGCCGAGAGTTTCTAAACGGCAGTGAGAAGGCAAAGCTTCAGTGGCAACTCGAGCAGGATTTCAACGCGTTCGAGCGCGAGTGGTGAGACAAGCGTCGACGGGCGAAATCAGCGCGGCTTAAAAAGCCGCCACTGTTTTTCAACTTCGGCATAAATCGGTTTGGCGTTGAGCATGTAGAAGAGCAGCCTGTTTCCTCTGATCAATTCATTTACGTAAAGAAACATGACCATCTTGAGTATCAATGCGATGGCGACGATCAAGGTATTCAAAGAAATAAGCATGGACCATGGAACCGGCAGAGTGCTGGTCATTTCTTCAGCGGGCCGATTTATGAAAACGTAAAACGGCTGGATCACTACGTACAAGTAAAGAATTACCGCGACAACTGGTAACCAGGTGCTTTCGCCAAGCAACCGGCTGTGAAGACGGCCGATGCAGAGGGCCATGGCAATTCCACCAACTATTCCGCTCAACAAGTCGGCCACGAACAAAATGTTTCTTGTGTGATCGAGCGATTCACGATACGCATATAGTATTCCCTTTTCTAATCCAGCGAACACGAGCAATGCTGCCACTCCTATAAAAACCTTCACCCTGAACAACGACTTCGCGCCCGCGTCAGCGCCATGTTCAACTCCAGTTGCACTGGGTTCGTTGAGCACTAAGAAGCAAAGCACCAGCATCAAAGAATTCGAATTGTTCAGCAGTGTGGTAATTACAGGGAAATGGGAATCAGGTGTTTCAATGACCCACGCGGCATAAAGACAGAGCCATGAAACCAGGAGCAATGTCCAAAGAATTTGGAACCGTTGTACGGCGTCCTCCGCTGGAGATCGAGGGGACTTCCGAAATTGATAGATCCTGCGCAGGTTATAGAGAACACCTCCGAGTATCAGTGTGGCCTCAATGTAAGCAGATCGTTTTAAAGCATTCCAATGCGGTCGCAGCGTAAGATTCACAAGGACCAGAACGATAACGACGCACGCAATGAAGGTAATAAATAGCGACTCGTTGTCAGGCGGGCTAGAACGCTCCTCGAGTTTTTCCGAGGACGGTGCTAAGGGCTCTGGTGTGGTTGCCGGCTCAATCGTCTCAGGATCATCAGGCAACGGTTCGACATCGATTGAATCTGGCGCCGGGTCAACCGGAACGGGATTAACAACCACGGCAACTGGATCGGCATCGGCGTCATCAGGGATTTTCTCCACTGTGCATTGAAGCCAATAGCCTTCATTGCCCCGACTCGTCGCGATGATATTACTGTGATCAGTTAACCTCTCCTTTCGGATATCCGAAATACAGTCGCGCACCGTACTCAGACTGAGTTCTTCCACTCCCCAAACGTTGGTCTTTAACACCTTCAACGTTACGACTACGTCGTTGTGTTCACACAGGTACTTCAGGACACCGAACTGTAGTGGAGTCGCATTGAGATCTTTCCCTTTACGACGTAGACGGAGGAGTTTTAGATCCAGTTCAAACTCGTCAAAACGATACGCTTTATAAGCAGTTCCCATCGTGGATCAACGGAATCTCTTTGCGACTCGATGTTTCTGAGTAGTGAGAAGTTTGAATTGAAAAGCTTGAGCTTAAGGACGCGCCGTATTATACGCCCGTCGTTGATTCAAACCAACAAGAACGATGAAATACCGACAGAAACCCGATAATCTCCGCTAACGTGTTGTAGGTCAACCTCTTAAAGGTCCCACAAACATCTTATCCAATTCCGACACGCCGTTTTGTATTCTGCGTCGCGGTCGCTTCCTCAGGCTCACGCTATTCAGAAGGGTAGGACCAGTTACGGACCTCAAAGGAGTCACATGCCCTCGACTGACGCCAGGTTGATCAATAAGGCTCGCAGCGCAGTTGCTCTGCTTTTAGAGGAGTCTTTCGGTTCGAAACATTCGATTGGTCTGCCGGCACTTTGCACAAGTGTGGAGGCTAGTCTGATTGAAATCTTGAAATGTTTCATCTCGGCTACTTTGGAGTGCGGGACACCACAGCTAAGAGGAAATGCTTTTGAACATCTCGGAGAGTTCTTTTATCTGGACCATATTTACCGGATAAGAATTGTCGAAGACACCAGTGATCCTCTCCTTATAAACGTACTGGTTTTTCCGTGCGCAAAACAGCATCCCACCCTTAGACAACCGATGAAGAAAAGGATTCTGGGCCATGGGCGTTATTCAAGACTCGCAGTCTATACCTGTAACCCGCTCGATAAACTTGCTCCGCTGCTCGCGACTCTGTCCAAAGCGACATTTGAAGCTGGTTATTATTGGCTCGAGAATCGTGTGCATGAACACCTGGGAACTATTCTTCGCTCTGAAGATTTCTCGAAAAGCTTGGCCGAGGATATGGGTAGAGTAGTGCGTACACTTGTCAAAGAGCATTTGGCGGACAACATCTGGTTCATGGTTTCGGCGGGCGACTCAAGCATGCTCGCGATGGATGCCAGAAAGCGTTGGCACGCAATGAAGACACTTGCTAAGGAACGCAGAAGGAACGGGCACTCTCCACTCGAACAACTCTCTGCTCTTTCGACCACTGTCCTGCCCTTCAATCAGACGCTAACCTACAAGGCACTGCTTGGTGACGGAACCGTCAAAAGCAAATTCATCGACGCACCATACGCCAAACCGGCAACGCCATTCATGCATGCGTTACGAACCGCGTTCGAGAGCGAGGTCGCATCTGTAAATGTGATCACACCTGACGCTGAGCTCATCGTTGCGATCGGGTGCCCCGAGTCATTAGGAGATGAGGTAAAGAAACACTTAACGGAATTACGAGCAGGTGTGGAGCGCGTGGTCCAAGGCAGAGCCCGTGATTTCAAGCAGTGTTTGAAGTCTGCAAAAGTGTATTCCACGACGGCATCCTTGCGGTTTGAAGCCGAGAAGGTTGCCGGCGCTTTTACGAGATCTCTTATCAACACGATTTCAACGAGCCCAAAGCTCGTCTTTATCAGTTACAGTCATGCTGATGAATTACACAAGGAGAAAATCGAAAAGCACTTGTCGCCGTTAATTCGGGCGCAACAGATCGAGGTGTTTTCCGATAGAGGGATTCAACCCGGCGGCAAATGGGAATCCGAAATCTCAGAGCAGTTAATAAGATCAAATATCGTCTTAGTGCTCATAAGCGCGGATTTTATTGCTTCCGACTATTGCTATGAGCGGGAGATGTCAGAGTCATTGCGGCGACATCAGCGAGGTGACGTTGTTGTTATTCCAGTCTTCCTGCGTCCGTGCCATCATCAGAATCTTCCGATATCGGAGATTCAGGGAGTGCCGCGAGAGGCTGTACCTATAGAGAAGCTCTCATGTCCTGATGAGGGTTATCTTCAAGTTGTTGAAGCTGTTCAGGAGGCTTGTAACGGTTAGGCCCGAGTGACGATACGGAAGAGGTTCCGCAGTGCAGGAA
>DASSFI010000061.1:0-8370 GCA_035694465.1 Pyrinomonadaceae bacterium
CAGAAAGAGCGAGACGAGAAAGTCGAGCGCAAACCAGCCGGTCGCAAACTTCTTGATCAGGCTCGACTGGTCTTTCTTCATTAACGCCAGAATGAGAATGGCGCCGACCGCCGGCAACCAGGTGATGAAAGAAAGAATGTAATTGTTCATATCAATTCTGCCGGCACAACCGTCTATCGGAATCAGAAAACCGTCGCAAAAATGGACCGCACCGCACCGATGATGTCTTTCGCGAAAAATGCGGCAACTGCCAACATTAATCCCAACACCATCACGAGCGCATAGTTTTGCGTGAAGCCTGTTTGCGCAGCCCGGAACAATGGCGACATCAAACGCGCGACAAACGCGGCAATCGTGTTGACGAGGCCGTCGACAAAATACTTATCGAATCCGCCGACGATGCGACTGAGTTGACGGCTCAGCCACGCCAAACCATTGACGATCCCGTCGACCAGTTTCGAATCAAACGTGTAAACACCTCGAGACGCATCCATCGTCCGGCGCGTCACCACGAGCCCGTAGAATTCGTCAACCCAGTACTTGTTGTAACTGGCGCTGTAGAGTGGTCGCAGCCGTTGGGCCCAGATATTTGGCAACTCCGGACGCCAGATGTAGAACAGTGCGCCCAATAACATGCCGATACCAGCGACGACGAGCGAGATGATGATGAAGATCCACTCCGTGGCAAGCTCGCTGTGGGTCGAGTTCTCTACTGAATGTGCAATATTGAATCCCGTGTCGCCATAAACGGAACCGCCACCGTGACCGCTTTCCGCCGTCGCAGGCGCTTCGCCATGGGCTGTCTCCGCAGGCGCAGCTTCGTGTGCACCTTCAGCCGGATTGAACTCGCGCGTCACCGGATTCCAGATGATCGGGTTGAGCCAGGTAGAAATATTCAGACGACCACCGGGATGCTCGCTACCGGTTACAGATCTAAACGCTGGTCCAATACCAACAAAGCCGCCAATAACGGCCAGCAGCGCCAGGACAGCCAGCGGCACCCACATTGACGCGGGCGACTCGTGTGGAATATGCGCCCCGTGATGCCCTTCGCCGTGTCCGTGCGAAGCGACATGATGCGCTGCATCTTCGTGTACTGGTCCAACGTGATCGCCGGGTTCGTGTCGCGGACGATCTCCGGCTGACGGTTTAACGGCATCATGCGCTGCGAGTCCCTTGTCGTATGCAGATGCGTGGGCTTCGTCGGCTTCACCTCCGGCGCCACCAAGAAATCTTTCCTTGCCCCAGAACGTCATCGCCATCAGACGCGTCATGTAAAACGCTGTGCACGTCGCCGCGATCGTGCCGACCAGCCAGACGAGCCAGCCAAGCGGGATGTACGTCATCGACGCCGACTTCCACAGAATCTCGTCTTTGGACCAGAAACCGCTGAACGGAATGATGCCGCAGATTGCAAGCCACCCGGCCATGAAGGTCCAATACGTGTAAGGCATGTACTTCTTCAAACCGCCCATGCGACGCATGTCCTGCTCGTGATGCATGCCGTGAATCACGCTGCCCGCGCCGAGGAACATAAGCGCCTTGAAGAACGCGTGCGTCATCACGTGGAAGATGGCGATCGCAAACGCGCCCACGCCGCAGGCCATAAACATGAAGCCGAGCTGCGAGACGGTTGAATAGGCGAGCACCTTCTTGATGTCGTTCTGCGTGATTCCGATCGTGGCGGCGAAGATGGCAGTCGCAGCGCCGACGAGCGCGACGACCAGCAGCATCGTTTGCGCATGCTGGAAGATGACGTTGGTGCGGGTCACCATGTAGAGACCAGCGGTGACCATGGTCGCCGCGTGGATCAGCGCGGACACCGGAGTTGGACCAGCCATTGCATCGGGCAGCCACACGTGTAGCGGGAGTTGGGCTGACTTGCCACAGGCGCCGATAAAGAGTCCGAGTGCGATCCAGGAAAGAATGCCCCAGTGACCGATCAGCTCAATCGGAAATGATTTTGCTTGTTCAAAAACTTCTGTGTACTGCGCCGAACCGAAGGTAGCGATGATGCCGAAGATAGCGAGTGCGAAACCAAAGTCGCCGACGCGATTGGTGATGAATGCCTTACGTGAAGCATTCGCGGCTTCCTGTCGATCAAAGTAGTAACCGATTAGCAGATACGAACACAGACCGACACCTTCCCACCCGACAAACATCATCAGGAAGTTTGAGCCCATCACGAGGACGAGCATCGCAAACATGAACAGACCCATGTAAGCGAAGAAACGATAGAAGCCGGCCTCGCCGTGCATGTAGCCGGTGGCAAAGACGAAGATACAAAGGCCCACGCCCGTGACGATCAGCATAAAGATCGACGAGAGGGGATCGAGTTGATAACTCCACTCGATGTTGAGCAACGAGTAGCGTGGCGATTCGACGGTGGCGGTAAGTACCGAGTGAGTTTGACTGCGCTCTTCCGGCGAGATCGCCGCCAGTTTTTCTTCGGCCTGCTTTAGCGACTCGGCCTCGCGCCGCGCTTCGGCGCCATGATTGATGCTGACGGCGCCACCCGGAATCCAGTTAAAACTAAATCCATCCTGGCTCGTGACGTAAGGCTTGGGCCATTCGGGATGACCGCCGAATCCGTAGGAATAGACGGCCGTCAAACTGATGAGAAATGAGAGTGCAACCGATCCGACTGCAATGCCGCCGATAAGCTTTTCGGAAAAACGAAGCTTTCGGCCCAGCAGCCCGTTAATTGCGGCGCCGATTAGAGGTAGCAGGGGAACCAGCCAGATGTATTTTTGCATTTAGCGCTTCGAAAATATGGTCCTTATCGGACTTCTTACCACTTCAACAGATCAATCTCGTCCACCCAGATCGTTTCCTTGTTCCGGTAAAGCGCGATCACGATTCCCAGTCCAATCGCCGCTTCGGCCGCCGCCACTACAATCACAAACACGGTGAAGATTTGTCCGGCGAGCGCGTTGGGATTCCCCGTCTGCTGTAGATAACGGGAGAAAGCAATGAAGTTCAGATTGGCAGCGTTGAGAATCAATTCGATCGACATGAAGATGACGATGATGTTGCGCCGCGTCAGCACGCCAGCCACGCCGATGATGAACAGCAGCGCGGCAATTACTAAAAACTTCGACAGGTCCGGATTTGCAGCGGCCTGCTTCATCTGCTCTGCCATCGGCGCAACCCGGCCGCGCTCGGCTTCCTGAAGCAACAATGCGAATGTGGGACTGAATAAATTGAGCATACTTAATCCGCTTGCGGCTCCAGTTTTGCGAGTTCCGGATCCCTGGCGATCTCTTCTTTCAAGACGTCCGGATCCACGTCGTCTGCCGATGCTTCCTGTTTAAGCGTGCGCGCCAGCATCACCGAACCGATGATTGCCACCAGGAGGAGAATGCTCGCGATTTCAAATGGCAAAGACGCATAGCGATAGAGACCGTTGCCGAGGTCTTGCGAGTCGCTGGTGATCTTGCTGCTGCGGGTGGCAGACGTGGCATGTGCCTGATCGGCCTTCAACTCCTCTTGAGCGAGTGCTTCAGGACGTGCCTTCTCGTTAGCCTTGAGTCCTTGATAACCTCGATTAACGGAAAACAGCACGCCGCCGACCAGCAGTAAACAAAAGATCAGGCTCGCCGTGACTTGTCTTTGGTTATTAAAGATCTCGTCTTTCCCACGTTCTTCGGCGCTGACGTTCACAAGCATGATGACGAAGAGAAACAGCACCATCACACCGCCGACGTAAACGAGTATCTGCACACCCGCAATGAACTCTGCCCGCGAGAGCACAAACAACGCGGCCACGGAAACGAGCGACGAAATCAGAAACAACGCGCTATGAACAGCATTGCGCGCCATCACGGTCAATAACCCCGCAAAGATCGCCGCGAGTCCGAAGACCCAAAAGAAGAGCGCCTCGTAACCTGAGAGAGTCATCTTTAATTAGCCACAAAAGGGCACAAAAAGACTTTTTAAGAAAATCAGAAAATGTGAATGAACCACTTGGAAGCAAAAAAGCATTTTTGTGCTTTTTGTGCCTTTTTGTGGCTAAACTTAACTTGTGTACTTCACTGTTTCCCGGCCTTGCTCGAGCATTTCACGATTCCAGACGAAGCCTGCGCGCGAATAGGTGGCAAGTTCGAAATCCTGCGTCAGTTCCAAACACGAAGTCGGACACGCTTCCTGACACAGGGCGCAGAACATACAACGCGAGGTATCGAAGATAAACTCGTCAAGCACCTTCTTCCGTCGTGGCTTTCCGGCGACGACGATTTCGACGTCCATTGGAATCACGTCGATGCAATCTTCAGGACACGCGATCGCGCAAAGGTTGCAGGCGATGCAGAGCGTGTCGTGCGTGTCCGGATCCATGTTCAAACGCGGCGCGCCATGGAAGCGCGGTGCGACGTCAGGACGAACCTTCGGATACTGTTCAGTGTAAATTCCCTTACCCGCTACGGCATCTTTGTCAGTGAGCGCGCCGAGGTTGTATTTCAACGTCAGCCCCATGCCTCTGAGCAGATCGATCATGAAGAAGCGTTTGAGCTTCTGAGTGAACGTTGATTTTGGAGCCTTTACTAATGGCATAACTTAACTCCCTGCCTGCACCGCGGGTTTACCTTTCGGCACATTTACCAGCTTGATATTTCTGCGCTGCACCGTCAGATTGAAATCACGCGAGCGCCAGTTGATGCGCGAGAGTAGCGTCGCGGTGATAAAGAGGCCAAGTATTCCGAACGCGATCATGATTCCCTTACCGGTCGCAGTCAGATTCAACCCGCGATCCAGTCTCTCGATTGTCCTGATTCCACGCTCATTTAGAGCCTGAACGACAAAGATTGCAAATGCAGAAAGCACGATATTGATCAGTGCCGACGGTATCAGCCACTTCCAGCCGATGTCCATCAGTTGATCGTAACGGAATCGTGGCAACGTCCAACGCAGCCAGAAATAGATGTAAAGAATGACCGAAGCCTTGACCAGAAACACCAGCAGACTGACGAGCACGTACAGGTTGTGATGTCCAGCCAGTTCGAGCCGGTTAACAAACGGGAAGTACCAGCCACCGAGATAAACAGTAGTGGCAACCGCAGCGACGACAACCATCGCGGCATATTCGGCCATGAAGAAGAGCGACCAGCGCATGCCCGAGTATTCAGTGTGAAAACCCGCAACCAATTCCGACTCCGCTTCAGGTAAGTCGAAAGGAGCGCGATTGTTTTCTGCGATACCGCTGATCAGGAACAGAAAGAAACCGGCCGGTTGATAGACGATATACCAGATTGAGTCTGATCCCTGGGCTGCGACAATGCCCGACAGCGAAAGCGTGCGGGCAAACATCAATCCACCGATCAGCGCGAGGCCCATCGCGACTTCGTACGACACCATCTGCGCGCTCGATCGTAAGCCGCCAAGCAGCGCGTACTTCGAATTGGACGACCAGCCGGCAAGAATCAACGCGAGCACGCCAACACTCGAAACTGCCAATACCAGCAGTAAACCGATATTTACGTCGGCGATGACGGCCCAGTCAGGACCAAAAGGAATCACTGAGAAGACAATGAAGGCCGAAGCAACGGCGATGTAGGGCGCAAAGAAAAAGATCCAGCGATCTGCCTTTTCGGGAATGAAGTCTTCCTTGGTAAGCAGCTTGATTCCGTCGGCAATGGGCTGCAGCAGTCCCCATGGTCCAACACGCATTGGGCCGAGCCGAGCCTGCATGAACGCGGAAATCTTTCGCTCCAGATACGTTGCGTATGCGACCCAGCCCGCGACTAAAGTGACGACGAGGCCGATCTGGATCAACGGCCAAACAAAAAACTTGATCGTCTCTGCACTGAACCCCATCTTCAGCAGCAGATCGTTGAGCACATCTATTGGTGCAAATAGAAGCATGTCTTAGCGATCGATCTCTCCTAAAACAATATCCAGCGTTCCGATAATCGCCACCACGTCCGCGACGAGGTGTCCGATACACATCTGCCGCAGCGCCTGCAGATTGATGAATGACGGCGGTCGAACCCGTACACGCCATGGCTGCGCCGTGCCGTCCGATACGAGATAACACCCAATCTCACCTTTCGGCGCTTCGATCGAGTGGTAGTAATCACCAACCGGTGGTTTCACGACTTTCGGCAACTTCGCGTTGACTGGACCATCCGGAAGATTCTCCAGCGCCTGATCGATAATGCGACGCGACTGTCTCATTTCCTCCAGTCGCACCAGATATCGATCATAAGTGTCGCCGTTCTCCCCGAGCGGAATGTCAAAATCCATGTCCGCATAAGCCGCGTATGGTCGCGACTTGCGCACGTCCCATGGCACTCCGGAACCACGCAGTGCCGGACCAGACAAACCGATCGCGATCGCATCTTCCGCGGAGATCACGCCGATCCCGACTGTCCGGCTGAGCCAGATGCGGTTCTCGGAAAGCACTGTTTCGTATTCGTCGAGTCGTTTCGGAAAGTTGTTGACGAACTGGCGGACGTCTTTATTGAAGTCGTCGTACGCATCGTTTGGCATGCCGCCGACACGCCACGCATGACACGTCAAACGAGCGCCAAACTGTCGTTCGAAGATCTTGAGAATCTCTTCGCGTTCGCGCAATGCCCAGAGCAACACGGTGACGGCGCCGATATCGAGCGCGTGCGTTGCGAGCCAGAGCAAGTGTGAAGCGATGCGATTTAGTTCAGTCAGGATCGTGCGCAGGTAGTGGGCGCGCGGCGGCACCGCGAGTCCCATCATCTGTTCGACTGTTTCTACCCATACCAGACCGTTCGAGACGGCGGCGATGTAATCGAGTCGATCCCAGTAAGGCGCGATCTGCGTGTAGCCCCGGTTCTCGGCGATCTTCTCCATACCGCGGTGGAGATAACCGATGTCGCAATCAAGATCGATGACAGTTTCGCCGTCGAGCTTGAGGACAACGCGCAACACACCGTGCGTTGACGGGTGCTGCGGGCCCATGTTCAGCACCATCTCCGGGCTGTCGAGCAGTGTTTCCTGAGTTGTCGCGATTTCTACTTGATGCATTTACGTCTTATCTTGTAAATCTTTTCTAATCCTGTAAAAACTTCCTCTATGCCACGGGCGCCTCTGCCGGCTGCGGCTTGTAACACCCTGTCACCTGAAACGGCTCAATCACCAAACCGATTTCTTCAACGTCGCCACTTTCCCGCTTCTCAACGAGATTCAAAACGATCGCACTCGCAGCGCTCGCTTTGTTCCAGACGTTTCTCGGCGCTGCGGTTTCAGTTAAGACAAAGCCCGCCGCTTGCGCCGCTTCCGGCGAATCGAAGACTTTCGCATTGTAATGAGTGGCGATCTCTTTCGGTGTCATTTATCTTTCGGCATTACGTCTTTGCCGCCACGAAAAATGTCGCGCATCAATTTCTCCTGCGGCACTGAAAGAATCTCGAGCCCATAAGCCCGACGTTGCTGTAGTTGTTCCACTTCAACTTCCGTCATCACGGGCAAATGATTTTCCGTCCACGCATTCTCCACAAACTCGAGCGGATAATCCTTTCGCAGCGGATGACCTTCCCAGTCCGGAGGCAACAACAGACGGCGCAGATCCGGATGATTGCTGAAAGTGACGCCGAACAAATCGTAAACCTCACGCTCGAGCCAGTTCGCAGTGGGCCATACGCTGACCACACTCTCGATGCTGTCTTTCGCGGCCGCTTTCAACCTGACTCGCTCGTTGTGCTCGATTGAATACAGGTTGTAGACGATCTCAAACGGCGTTTGCCGGCGGTCCGGATAGTGAACGCACGTCAGATCGGAGAGATAGTTGAAGCTCGCCTCGCTGTCCTTTTTAAGAAAATCGCAGATCTCGACGATGCGTTGGCCGTCAACATGAACCGAGAGCTGTCCGATAAACTCAGACGCGTCGCCGATTGCCTCACCAAAGTTGACTTTTAATTTTTTGACGAGTGGATGTCCGCTCGCATCCGTAGGTTTGGGACCCTCTTCCTTTTTCTTTACCGGAGGTTTTGGCGCCGCAGCGCCGGCCGGCTGTTCTAATGATTCTTTTACAGCGGCCACACGTGCTTTCGCCTGCTCGACCATCGAAGCCTTTTCGGCGTCTGCTCCGGCGACTGTTCCTGCGGACGGAATAGCTGAGGGTGGTGGCGTGCCGGACGCCTCAGCATCTGAGACGCCCGGCGATGTGGGTTCTTCAGAACCAGGTTTCGTAGTGTCTTCTGACATTAGGCCGGCAGCTAGTCTACACTTACACTTCGATTCTGGCTGACTGTCTTCGCCCGATTCTGGGAAGACAATCGCTCAGTAAACACTGCTGTTACAGCGAATAAGAGAAGAAAGCGAAAACGAATTATAGCAAAGCGTTATTCATATTACCTCATGGCGAGAATGATCTCATCAATTTTTTCTTTGGAGTAAACT
>DASSFI010000062.1:0-51925 GCA_035694465.1 Pyrinomonadaceae bacterium
CATCTCCTTGAGATCAGCCAGATTGTGAAAGCCTTCATTCTTGCCACCGTCGCGGCTTTCTCTGGATTCTCGTTCGGGAGCTTCGGCAGTTGCTACAGTGGCGCCGCCGTCTTCTCCATTAGCGTCGTTGTTCGCGCTTGAAGCGCGTGAACGTGTTCGTTGTGACATATCAGTTGTTCTCTGTATTTCTTTTTTACGCAGTTTCAGCGATTACCAATTAACTAAGATGATTGAAATGAACGATTGTGCGGTAGAGCGAGATGCAGAAAGCGCGCAGGGCCTCCCACTTCATTCGCGGGGCAATTACCTGATTCTCCTCAAACGGTATGGTGCAATGTAACTCAACTTTTCGCGTGCGGCAAATCGTTAACGTCTATGATGCCACCCAACAAGAGGACGTGGCCCAAAATCGAGATTGACCAAAAGGGGGCTGATGAGATTTTTCGGATACAGTTCAGGATACTAGCTTAGCATTGCAAAGCGCAAACGCGAGCAACACATCTGTGCGTAAACTATGGATAAAAGTCTCCACCTCTTTACACAACAAACTTCAATGCTGATCAAATTACGCTTTTAATTACACGCCATAGCTCTTCGCGACCGCGGCCGCTTTTGGCCGAGTAGGCCATTACGCTGTCGTCATTGAGCACGCGTGCAATGTGCCCCAGGTTCTTCCTCAACTCGTTGTTCGAAAGCTTATCGGATTTCGTGGCAACAACTAACCGCGGCTTGTCACTTTCTTCAAGCCATTCGTGAAGCTGCAAATCCTGTTTTGTGGGTTCGTGGCGCGAATCTACGATGTGAATTGATAGCATAAGCTGGCGGCGCTTGGCAAGATAACTGGTCGCCATCTCGCCCCAACTCGCTTTTATTTCCTTCGGTACCCGCGCGTACCCAAATCCTGGTAAGTCGACAAAACGGAACTGATTGTTAATCTCGAAGAAATTCAACGACTGTGTTCGGCCGGGCGTTGAGGACGTGCGAGCCAGGCCACGAACAGCGAGTAAGGAATTGATCAGGCTCGACTTGCCGACATTTGAACGTCCCAAAAAAGCGATCTCGGGTTTAGGATCTCGGGGCCAGTCAGCTTCTGTGAACGCGCTCTTCAGGAACTCAGCAGTAACAACCTTCATCGATTAGTTTCGCCACGGATTTCACGGATGAACACGGGTTCAATCTGTGTTCATCCGTGTAATCTGTGGCTAGTTTCCGGCGGCTGCGGCCTGGGCGGCAGCACGTTGCTGGTAGAGAGCAATCAGCTTGGCCATTCGCTCGCGGATGGCAACGAGTTTCTGTTCATAGCCGGGACACTCTTTGACAACCCTCTCCAGATGCGACAAAAGGTTCGGATTTCCCATTTCTTCGCGCAGTGTCGGCAGAAAGGGCTCCAGCTTGGCATAAACAAAGAAGTGTTCGCCGTTGGCATCGTTGAACATCTGGGCATCGATGGCGCCGTTGTTAACGAACGAGCAGGCCATGTCCCAGTAAGAAGTCACCATGCGATAAAGGCCGCTCTTATCGCTTGTTAATACTTCGATAAAATCTTCTTTGCCTTTCGGGTTGAACATAAAAAACCAGTTGCGCGCGTCGCGCATGGTTTTCTCACGCCGCAGGTCGTAGAGCTTGAGGATCAGATCTGCATCTTTATATTTGCTCATTAGTATTCTCCTGAGTAGATCCATCCACAGATTACACAGATAGCTGCGTAATCTGTGGATGGTTTTGTATGGAACGTTTAGCTCGTCTGAATTCCCTGTGAAGGCTGCTCGGTATTCCAGATCGGCGGACCTTCGTCAGTAGCGGCCTCAGTCGGACACGAATCTTCAAGCGCCAGCGACAGGACCTCATCAATGTTCTCGACGAGATGAATGGAAAGCATTTCGCGAACTTCCTCAGGCAATTCGGTCAGATCCTTCTCGTTGTCTTTTGGCAGGATTATCGTGTCGATACCAAAGCGATGGGCCGCGAGCAATTTCTCTTTCACTCCGCCGATGGGAAGCACTTTCCCACGCAGCGTGATCTCACCCGTCATGGCTACATTCTTCTTCACCGCAACACGTGCGAGTGCGGAAGCCATCGCCGTCGCCATCGTGATGCCGGCTGATGGTCCATCTTTGGGAATAGCGCCTTCGGGAATATGAATGTGCAGATCGCGTTTGCGAATGAAGTCGAGACTCATGCCGAGACGTTCCGCGCGGGCACGAATGCAAGTCAAAGCAGCCTGCGCTGATTCCTGCATCACATCGCCGAGTTTGCCGGTCAGGGTCACGCCGCCACGACCTTTAACGAGCGTCGCTTCGATCTGCAGCACTTCACCACCGATTTCAGTCCATGCCAATCCGGTAGCGAGTCCGACCTCACTTTCCGCCGCGACGCCCTGCTGCCGGAACTTGATTGGACCAAGCATCTCGCGCACGCGATCCGCGTCAACTACCACTGGGTACAAGCTTTCGTCTACCTGTTCAGACACAAACTTGCGCGCCAGCTTGCGGCAGCACGAGCCGATCTCGCGTTCGAGATTACGAACGCCGGCTTCACGCGTGTAGTGACGAATGACTTCGAGGATTCCTTCGTCGGTGAAGTCAAACTGGTCGATCTTGAGACCGTTGCCTTCAGCCTGTTTCGGCACGAGGTGACGTTTTGCGATCTCGAGTTTTTCACGCTCGGTGTAGCCCGAGAGTCTGAGAATTTCAAGACGATCCTGAAGCGCCGGCGGAATCGTGTGCAGCACGTTTGCAGTGGCGATGAAAAAGACCTTCGAGAGATCGTATTCAACGTCGAGATAGTGATCCTGGAACGTATGATTCTGTTCCGGGTCGAGCACCTCAAGCAGTGCCGCACTCGGATCGCCACGGAAATCCGCCCCGAGCTTGTCGACTTCGTCGAGCAGCAACACCGGATTCACCGCGCCGGCTTTCTTCATCATCTGAATGATTTGTCCGGGCAGGGCGCCGATGTAGGTGCGACGATGACCGCGAATCTCGGCTTCATCACGCACACCACCCAGCGAGAGTCTAACGAACTTACGTCCGGTGGCTCGCGCGATCGATTTCCCCAGACTGGTTTTGCCAACTCCCGGCGGACCAACAAAGCAGAGAATCGAGCCTTTCGGATTCTTTACGAGTTGGCGAACGGCGAGATACTCGAGAATGCGTTCCTTGATCTTATCAAGACCAAAATGATCTTCGTTCAGCACTTCTTCTGCTTTGACGAGATCCTTGATCTCTTTTGACTTCTGTTTCCAGGGCACACTGATCAGCCAGTCAATATACGTTCGCGAGACGGTGCCCTCGGCTGACATCGGCGGCATGGCTTCGAGACGATGCAGTTCCTGCATGGCCTTCTCTTTGGCCTCTTCCGTCATGCCCGCTTCTTCAATCTTCTTCTTCAGCTCTTCGAGTTCTGCCTTTTCATCTTTGCGACCAAGCTCTTTGTGAATCGCTTTGATCTGCTCGTTGAGGTAGTACTCTTTCTGAGCTTTCTCCATCTGTCGTTTGACGCGAGTTTGGATCGTGCGATCGAGTTGACGTTTCTCGATCTCAGTTTCCAGCAGTTCGATCAAACGTTGCAGACGTGCCTGAGTGGAGAAGATCTCCAACAGGCCCTGTTTGTCTTCGACGGAGATTCTTAGTTGCGATGCGAGCGCATCGGCGAGATGCGAAGGCTCCTGATTGCGCAGCGCCGTTTGCAGCGCATCGGTTTGCGTGTCAGGCGCGAGGCGCAAGTGCTGCTCGACGAGTTGGCCGACTTTCTGAATCAGTGCGTCGAGGCGTGTGCCTTCTTCGTTGACGACCGGCGCGCGACGCACGAGAGCCATGAAAGCTCCGTCGCTGTTCTCAACGCGCACGGTTGTCGCCCGTTCGCGACCTTCAACCACCACTTTGATCTGGCCGTTGTCCTGTTTCTGCGACTGGAGAATGCGGCCGAGCGTTCCCACCCCGTAAATCTGTTCCGGAGTCGGTTCGTCGACAGTGGCGTCGTGTTGAGTGGCCAGGAAAATCGTGCGATCCGTCGCCAGGGCTTGTTCAAGAGCCCTCACCGATCCGGAGCGACCTATTTTGAAAGCGACTTTAGTGAAGGGGAATATCACGACGTCGCGGATTGGCACCATCGGATACCAGGCTACGTCGGAGGGGGTTCTGTCTGAATATTCTTCCATGATTGAAACAACTCTACCTGAGAAAGAAGGCTAATTGTAAAACATTTCCTGTCGGGTACGCTACATTGCAGGTTTAGCCACAAAAAAGCATAAGCAGCACATGTTTGTGGCGTTTGGGGCTACTACTTAAGCGGCTGCGCCGTCGATGCCGGTAAGGCCTTCACCTGGGACAGCTCGGCGACGTTCGACCATTTCGCTGGTTATGACGAATTCTTTGACGCGTTTTTGAGAAGGAAGGGTGTACATCGCGTCAAGGAGCAGTTCTTCGAGGATCATCATCAGCCCGCGGGCTCCCACTTTTCGTTCCACAGCCTGCCGGGCGACGGCTTTGAGGGCATCCTCAGTAAACTTCAACTTAACGTTATCAAAATCAAATTTCTTCTGATACTGCTTGACGAGTGCATTCTTTGGTTCGGTCAGGATCTTGATCAGCGCTCCCTCGTCGAGCTCGTGCAGCACGCCGCAAACCGGCAGGCGTCCGACAAACTCCGGGATCAAACCAAAACGAATCAGATCTTCCGGTTGCACCGCCGCCAGTGCTTCTGCGTGACGATGCATGCCTGACTTCACTTCGGCGTGGAAGCCGAGCGACTTGTTTCGCAGCCGTCTCTCAATCACTTTTTCGAGACCGACAAATGCGCCACCGCAGAGGAAGAGAATGTTGGTTGTGTCGACAGGGAAGAATTCCTGGTGTGGATGTTTGCGACCACCTTGTGGCGGAACGTTTGCGACCGTGCCTTCGAGGATCTTCAACAACGCCTGCTGCACACCTTCGCCTGACACGTCGCGCGTGATCGACGGATTCTCATCCTTACGACAGATCTTGTCGACCTCGTCGATATAAATGATGCCTTGTTGCGCGCGTTCGACATCGCCGTTCGCGGCCTGAAGCAACTTCAGAATAATGTTCTCGACGTCTTCACCAACATAGCCGGCTTCGGTCAACGTGGTCGCGTCGACGATGGTGAAGGGAACTGCGAGCATGCGTGCGAGCGTTTGTGCCAGCAACGTCTTGCCCGTGCCGGTCGGTCCGATGAGCAGGATGTTTGCTTTCTGAATCTCAACATCCGAACGGCGACGACCGAGTTCGATGCGCTTGTAGTGCTGATACACGGCGACGGCCAGGCGCTTCTTCGTTTCGTCCTGGCCGATCACATATTCATCTAAAAAGTTTTTAATTTCCCCGGGCTTCGGGAGCGGTGGGCGAGTGGCTACTGATTCTGCCTGTTGATCGTCGGTGATGATCTCGTTGCAGATGTCGATACACTCGTTGCAGATATAGACAGTGGGTCCTGCAATGAGCTTCTTCACTTCGTTTTGCGACTTGCCGCAAAACGAGCAGCGCAGAGTATCATCAGTTCGTCTCACCATAATCTAGCGATGAAGCTCCTTTGGGGGCCGCGCCGTTTTGACTACTCCCGGTGCGCGATAACCTCGTCTATTAAACCATATTCCTTGGCCTGCATGGCAGACATAATTTTATCGCGTTCAACATCACGTTCGACGTTTTCATAAGACTGTCCGGTGTGTTTGGCGATAATCTGGGACGTGAGTTCGCGCATTCGCAGGATCTCTTCTGCTTGAATGCGGATGTCTGTAGCCTGGCCTTGCGATCCGCCTGAAGGTTGATGAATGAGGATTCGCGAATTAGGGAGTGCGAAGCGTTTTCCCTTTGCGCCTGCGGCCAACAGGAGAGCCCCCATCGATGCACATTGGCCGACGCAAATGGTCGTAACATCCGGGCGAATGAATTGCATCGTGTCGTAGATCGCCATGCCGGCAGTGATCGAGCCACCAGGTGAATTGATATATACGTTGATGTCTTTTTCGGGATCTTCGGCTTCGAGAAATAACAGTTGGGCTACGATTAGGTTGGCAATCTGATCGTCGATCGGGGTACCCAGGAAAATAATATTATCTTTCAGTAGTCGTGAGTAAATATCGAAGGCGCGCTCGCCTCTCGAAGTCTGCTCCACGACCATTGGGACTAGAGCCATACAGTCTAACCTCTTCAAGGAACGTGTTACTTGTTACTCATCCTGCGGCGCTGCTTCTGGTTCCGTTGGTTCGGTCCATTCAGCGTCGGTGATGTTTGCGTTTTCAATTAGAAGTTCAAGCGCTTTGCGATTGCGCAATCTGTGCGCGATGCTACGTTCGCCTCCATTCTTTGTCAAGGCAGCACGCACTTGTTCTATCGTTTGTCGTGATGCACTTGCGATCGATTCGATCTCGGCATCAATTTCTTCGTCGGTGACGTCGATATTCTCGGTCTCCGCGATCTTATCCAGCAGCATCGAAGAGCGCACATCTTCTTCCGCCTGACCCTTCAACTCTTCACGCGCGCTGTCCCAATTGAGATCTTCATTGCGCGGGTCGATGCCGCGACTCATCATCTGTCGCACGACAGTTTGCAGACGCGTTTGTGTTTGTTGCTCGACGAGACTCTGGGGAACTTCGAACGGGTGCCCGTCGAGTAGCCTGCGAATCACTTCGTCGCGCAGGTTGTGATCGGATTCAGCCGTTGCGCGGGCTTCGAGATCCTCGCGCACCTTCGATTTAAACGTGGCCACTGAATCAAATTCGTCGCTTAAACTCTTGACCCATTCGTCATCGAGCTCAGGCAGTTCTTTTTGCCGCACCGAAGTGACGGACGTCGTATATTCAACTTTCTTGCCGGCCAGGCCGGGTGAAGTAAAGTCTGCCGGATAGTCGACCTGGAAAGTGCGGCTATCGTCGGCGTTGACCCCGGTGAGATTCTCAGTGAACTCTTGCTGTACGCCTGGACCACCAAGGACGACCTCGACATCCTCTACTTTGATCTCTTCCGCGTCAGGCTCATCGACGAACTTACCGAGAGCATTGACTGTCACGGTGTCGCCGAGTTGCGAAGGTCGATCCTCGACTGGTTGGAGTGCTGCGTATCCATCGCGCAGGTTGTCGATCATCTTGTCGACGTCTGCGTCAGTGATGGGACGTTTACGACGCGTGACTTCGAGTCCTTTATAGGTCTCGAGTTTTATTTCGGGAAGCACTTCGACGCCGACTTTGAGTGTCAGAGGTTCTTCACCCAGATGTTCGAGAGCCGCACTGTTGTCGAGTTCGACATTTGGTTCGCCGAGAGCGTGAAGATTGTGCTCGATGATGGCGTCGTTAACAGCATCCGGAAGTAGTTCGCGCAACACCTCGGTTCGTATTTCGGATTTGTAGCGCGTGCGCACGACTGACGTTGGTGCGTGTCCGGGTCGAAAGCCGGGAATGGTTGCGGCCTTGCTGTACTGGGCGCTGACACGGTCGTAAGCACTTCGTATCTGCGCCGGATCGATTTCGATTTTGATCTCCTTACGAGTTGGGGAGACGTCAATTAGTTCAGTTTTCATTTTTTGATTCAGCACTATTGGTGCGAAAGGGGGGACTCGAACCCCCACACCTTTCGGTACCAGATCCTAAGTCTGGCGCGTCTGCCAATTCCGCCACTTTCGCAAGCAAAAGCGCAGTGAAGGATAGCACAGAGAATTAGCCACAGATAAACGCGGATCAGTGCAAATCCGATTTTCACTGATCTGCGTTTGAGCCGAGTTTGATTTTACCCAATCAATACGCGCGTGTGAGACTTCTCGGGAGAGCGTTCTTTAGGGGAGATGCGAACTTCGACGCTGTGGCCAATGCGATTCAGGATGGCGAAGAGACGATCTGCGGAAAAACCAGAAAGTTGGCCACGTAGAAGTCGTGAGACTTTCGGTTGGTCCAATGCCGTTCGTTCGGCGGTTTGAGCCTGCGTCCAGCCCTTCTTTTCGATCAGTTGTGCAATCCTGGTTGCTAGCTCTGCTTTCAAGAGAAGTTGTTCTGAGTCTTCGAAACCGAGGTCCGCAAATACATTACCGCTACCAGCCTCGACCTTCTCACGGCTCGCTCTCGTCTTTTTGGTTTTGATCGACTTGGTTCTTGCTTTCATTTCCTCAGTGCTCTTGCAGCGTAATGTTCTTGTGCTGCTCTTAGTCGTCTCTTGATTAGCTCCATATCAGCTTTCGGCGTGACGCCGCCTTTCTTGGATTTCTTCTGGAAGGCGTGTAGCACGTAAATCACTCCGGAAAACTTCACAGTGTAAACGGCACGATAAGTATCAGTTTGGTAGTCTTCGAAAATCTCAAGAATACTCGCGCTGCCGAATCCATGTAGCGGTTTTGCTGACGACGCTTTTAGTCCCAATTGAGCCTGGTACAGCGCATAGCCCATGACCTCCTTGACCTCAGCGGGAAACGCTTTGAGGTCCACGCGAGAGGATCCTACCCAAATAATACTCTTGACGTGTGAGGACGTATTCAAGCTTTAGTATTATGCCTTATCTGGCATATAAGCTCAAAACGTTATCGGACCTTGTAATCGACGCGTGGTTTGCCGAGGAAGTCTTTGCCGGTGGACTTGGTGATGAGGCCGAGTTGTTCGAGTTCGAAGTAGGCGCGTTGGATTTCGCCTTTGTCGACGGAAAGTTTTTGGGCGAGCGCGGCGGGCGAGGGGAGGGATTCGCCTGAGCTGATGGTCTTGTTGCGAATGTGAGTTTCGATCTGCTCGCGAACTTGCGCGTAGACGGGATTGTGCGACAAGTCTTTTAGTTCAATGTTCATGGGAGAGTCTCAAAGTGTTCTGGTCACTTTCGATAGTGAGCGTGGCGAGTCGGGATTTAGACCTTTAGCCTCAGCCAGAAGAGCGGCGAACAATTGACCGGGAACGATGTACGGGATTGGCGCCAGGAATTCATCGATCTCGCGTGGCATCAGGATCGAGCGGGTGCACATCCTGGCCGCATCGGGATCGCTCGTTATCGCGAGAGTGTCGGCGTGCAATTCACGCAGCCGTTCGATCAAACTCTTCACTCCAGGCAACATCACACCCGGCGGCGCGAAGAGTATTACTGGAAAATGGCGCTCGACCATCGCGAGTGGACCATGCAGGAAATCCGCTGACGAAAATCGCTCCGCTACAACGTAACAAGTCTCCATCAACTTCAACGCCAGTTCATACGCGTTCGCGTAAGCCAGACCGCGTCCGACCACAACGCAATTTTCCATGAAAACATAACGTTGCACGAGCTCCGTTATCGCCGCCTTCTGATTCAGTGCCTGGGCCACAAACTCCGGAATAGCTTCATACGAAAACTCCAGCGGTTTGCGAGCGAGTTCCGCGGCGAGCATATAGAAGAGGAGCATCTGGCCGGTAAATGTCTTGGTCGCCGCGACCGAACGCTCCTTACCGCCATGCGACAGTAGTGTTTCATCAACTATGCCGGTCATCGACGAATCGGGTTCGTTGGTGATGCCGACCGTGAAAGCTCCTGACGCCCGCGCGTTCTCGAGCACGCGATTGATGTCCTCGCCTTCACCCGATTGCGAGACGCCGACGACCAGGGCGTGGTCCAGTCGCAATTCCGCGTTGTAGATCGTGTGAACTGACGGAGCGGAAAGTGAGACGGGAATGCCGGTCGTAATTTCGAGCAGGTAACGTCCGAAGAGTGCGGCGTTGTCTGAGCTGCCGCGCGCCACGAGGACGATCAAATGAATGTCGCGCGCTTTGAGTGCGGTTCCGAGTTTGGAGATCTTGGTGCGCTCCTCCGCAATCGTGCGCTCGAGTGCGGCCGGCTGCTCGGCGATCTCGGTAAGCATTAAGGACATGTTGTCGGCATAGTACTGTAACACAGATAAACGCGGATAAAGATCGATTGATTCGTGATAAATTGGTGGCCTATGTCCCGTCTGGTCTCGCTCGACGTCTTTCGTGGAATCACAATCGCCGGAATGGTGCTGGTTAACAATCCCGGCACGTGGTCCAGCATCTACTGGCCTTTGGAACACGCCGCCTGGCATGGCTGGACGCCGACGGATCTCGTCTTTCCTTTCTTTCTCTTCATCGTCGGCGTCTCGATCACGCTTGCTTTTGCGCGGCGCGTCGAAGAAGGCAGCGTCAAGCGCGATCTTTATTTCAAAGTAATCAAACGCACCGCGATCATCTTCGGCTTGGGACTGTTTCTCAACGGCTTTCCATATTTTCAACTCGGCACCATTCGCATCGCGGGTGTGCTGCAACGAATCGCGATCTGTTACCTGATCGCCTCGCTGATCTTTTTGACGACGAAAGTCAGAACACAACTACTCATCGCGGTGGCATTGCTTATTATTTACTGTCTCCTGATGACGAAGCTTGCGGCGCCGGGATATGCGCCAGGCGATTTGAGCAAAGAAGGAAGTATCGCGTCGTTTGTCGATCGCGTGTTGCTGGGACCGCACATCTGGAAGCAGGGTAAGGTTTACGATCCGGAAGGATTGCTCAGTACTTTTCCGGCAGTCGTGACAACGCTCTGTGGGATCTTCACGGGACACTGGTTGCGCAGCGAACGCACGCGAGTCGAGAAAGTTGTGGGAATGTTTGTGGCGGGCGCCGTGTGCGTGGCGATTGGCTGGGCGTGGAATCCGTTCTTTCCGATCAATAAAGCATTATGGACCAGCTCGTACGTGCTCTTCACTGCGGGACTCGCGCTGCAGTTTCTGGCGCTTTGCTATTGGTTGATTGATATTCACGGGTATCGACGCTGGGCGTGGCCGTTTGAAGTTTTTGGCGTGAATGCCCTCGCGCTGTTTGTCGGGACTGCGTTGATGGTGAAGATAATGGCGTTGTTCAAGGTTCAGGGATGGATCTTTCGAAACCTGTTTTTGACGTGGGCGACGCCGATCAATGCATCGCTCGCTTACGCGATCGCGTTTATTTTGCTGTGGCTGTTTTTTATGTGGCTACTTTATCGGAAGAATATTTTGATCAAAGTTTAGCCGCGGATTTTACGGATTGGTGACGGATCCGGGGCCGCGGAGCACACGACCGCCGAGTGCCGATGTGCGCTGGCCTTTATCGACGCTGATTTTGCCGTTCACCAAAACATACTCGATGCCAGTCGGATATTGATTGGGTGATTCGAAGGTTGCTCGGTCGATTATTTTTGCGGGGTCGAAGACGGTAATGTCCGCAAACATTCCTTCCTTGATCAACCCACGATCCTTCAGGGCAACGCGAGCGGCGGGCGCTCCGGTCATTTTGTGAATGGCCGATTCAAGCGTTAACAACTTCTCGTCACGCACATAACGACCGAGAATACGTGGATAACTTCCCCAACCACGTGGATGCGACTTCGAGCCGGCCAGTGGACCATCAGTCGCACGCGAACCACTGTCAGTACAAAACGACACGAACGGCGACTTCATCGCCGCGCGCATGTCGTCCTCGCTCATCATGAAGTAGATCGCGCCGGTTTGACCTTTGTCAGCCAAAATCAGATCAAACACAGCATCGAGCGGATCCTTTTTCTGTTGCTCCGCGATCTCAGAGATTCGTTTGCCCTGCAACGGCTCGAGTTCTCGATTCACCACCGAGCCGATCAAGACGCCACCTGGACCACCACTGCCGAGATAAATATTCTCCCACGTTGTTTGTTCCTGGGAGATCTCTGTCTTCAAACGTTGGCGCGTTTGCGGATCGCGTAACCGAGCCAGCATCTTGTCCGTGCCACCTTCGAGTGCCCACGGCGGCAGACACGCACTCAGCGCCGTGCTGCCGGCGATGTAAGGATAGATGTCGGCAGTAACATCCAACCCGCGTTCGCGCGCCTGCTTGATCCGATCCAGCACTTGCGGCATGCGACCCCAGTTTTTCTTGTAAGCCGTTTTGAGGTGCCAGATCTCGACTGGGATTTGCGCTTTCTGTGCGATCTCAAAAACCTCGTCAAGCGAAGCGTCGATCGTGTTTGCTTCGCTGCGTTGATGGGTGGCGTAGATGCCACCGTATTGCCGGGCGACTTTCGCGAGTTCGACAAGCTCGTCGGTCTTTGCAAAACGTGCCGGCACGTATTGCAGCGAAGTAGAAAGACCGAGCGCCCCATCGCGCATCGCGTCGGCGACGAGCTTCTTCATCTGTTCCAACTCCGGCTGCGTGGGCGGACGGTCGTCATAACCGATGACGTACTCGCGCACTTGAGTAGCGCCAACAAACGTGCCGAGATTCACTCCCGAACCTTGCTTGTCGAGGCGCTTGAAATACTCATCGAGCGTGCGCCAGTCGATGGTGAGATTAAAACGCCGGAGGAAGTCTTCCTGCTCTTTGATCTGGCGTTCGTTGATCGGAGCGATCGATTCGCCTTCGCCGGTGATCTCGGTCGTCACGCCCATCATCACTTTGCTCATCGCGCGTGGATCGATCAGCAGATAAGTTTCAGACTGCCCGAGCATGTCGATGAAGCCCGGTGCGACGACCAGGCCTTGCGCGTCGATCGTGCGTGCTGCGGTGGCTTGCGAGAGATTACCGATTTTGACAATGCGGTCATTCTTAATCGCCAGATCCGCGGTGTACGAGGAGTTGCCTGATCCGTCGATGATGCGACCGTTTCTGATCAGGACATCGTATTGTGGTGATTGGGGCATGCAGAGTATTAGCCACAGATAGACACAGATGAAGGCGGATTTAAACATCGAGAAATCTGCTCCTTTGATTTGGATCGGGGAGCATGCAGGTGTCGTATTTGCCGAACACGCGATAACGGTTTTGAGCGACAAAGCGGTAGATGAGATCGCGAAGCGGTCGCGGAACAATTTTGCCTAACGATGACAAGGTGGACCACACACCTCCCAGTTCGCGCCAGGCTCGCAGCACTGCGTCCGAACGCTGCAGTATCCGTTCAGACGGCTGATCGTAATTTTCGACGACGTGCAGCGTGTCGAGATCTTTTGGGTCGATGCCGTGTCGCTGCAAAACTTTTGCGGAGAAGTCGCTTTGTAGCGAAGCGAATCGCAGTCGACCGTGGCCGTCATGCTTGAGTAAGAATTGGACCAGCCGATTACACAGTCCACAAACTCCGTCGTACAGAATAATTGGATTTGGATCGCTCATTGCGGATTCAACACGGGTTGATTTGCTGCGCGTAACTGTTCGTTTATCGCCGCCACGTCGTTTGTCTTGAATGCTTCCCAATCCGCCAACAGCTTCTTTAGCGTTTTCTGCAACTCGCTCGCCGCCGCCATCATCGGCTGCGTCGGAGCTCGATCGGCGTCTTGCACATGATCGAGCAGCGCCGAGAAACCGCCATTCAACCGGGTAAAGTTTGGCTCGCGCATGTCGATCGTTCCACCCGGAAGCCCGCCGTCACCGCGACCTTCGCCGCCTATCGTAGCTGCTTTCTTATCGAGAGCGCCGAGTGCCTCAGCTAGCGGGCCACGATCCACGCGTTCAATGGCGTTCTTAATTTGAGTTCGCAGTTTTCTGATTTGCTCTGCGGTAGCGAAAGTCTGTTGCATCCCTTTGTAAGCATCAAGCGAGGCGGAAAACTGCGTCATCAGATCTTCGACTGACGTGTTCACGCGCGGATCCATCTTTACCGTCAACTGTTGTGTGAGTGTCTTGCCATTCGCCGTCAACTTGACGGTGAAAGAGCCCGGCATCACAAATGGACCAAGCGGATAAAGCGGCGTGTCGCGATAGATTGCCGAAATCGGAAAGCCATGACCGAATGCAGCGGGCGGTGCGTACTTCAAATCCCACACAAACCGTTGCATGCCTGCTTTCGCGACGAGCTTTTCCGCCGGACGAAACCAGTATTCCGGTACCGCATAATCATTCGGATTTACAGTAGGCGGCACGTCTTCACTGGAGTAACGACGAACGACTTGGGTCGTATTGTCGATAATCTCGAGAGTGACAGGCGTTGTCGGATCGTTTTTGAAATAATAATTGATGATCGCGCCATCCGGTGGATTTTGACCTGCCGGTTCTTCGGGCGGCAAAGGCGTGTCGGTGTTTACGTTGCGCTTGACGCGATAAGCCACTTGCGGCGCGAAGAGAAAGGCGGACGAGTTGATCACTGTCTCGGTGAGTTGTCGCAAAGGCGTGATGTCGTCGAGGATCCAGAATGAACGACCGTGCGTTCCGACTACGATGTCGTCGTTGTGAATAACGAGATCGCGAATCGACGTCGCCGGCATGTTGAGTCGCAGCGGTCGCCAACTGTTTCCATCGTTCAGCGAAAAGAATACTGCCAGCTCCGTTCCCGCGAACAACAAACCACGCTGCTGCGGATCTTCTTTGACGGTGTTGACTGGACCATCCGGCAAACCGCTGACGATCTCCTGCCAGGTCGACCCGCCGTCCTTCGTCCGAAAGATGTGAGGTTTTTGATCGGACAGTCTGATACGGTTTACGGCGACGTAGGCAGTGTTGACGTCGAAGTGGCTCGCGTCGATCTGTGAGATCTTGCTCCACGAGTCGATGGCCGGTGGCGTTACGTTCTTCCACGTCTTGCCGCCGTCTTTAGTGAGGTGAATCAGACCGTCGTCAGTGCCCGCCCAGATCACATTCACATCTTTGGGCGACGGCGCCACCGCGTAAATCACACCACGTCGTGCTTGTGTCGCCATTTCTGGTCGACGAAAGACACCGATACTCGCCGGCACTTCGGGTTTCTCGCGTGAAAGATCGGGACTGATAACTTCCCAACTCGAACCGCCGTTCGTCGTCTTAAACAATACGTTGCCGGCGAGATAAAGCACCCGGGGATCGGCAGGCGAGAAAAGTATCGGCGCGGTGCGGAGAAATCTGTATTTCCCACTACGCAGAATTTCAGGCGCAACGTTTTGCACCTGGCCCGTGGTCATATCAAACCGGCTAGCCTTGCCGCCGTAGATGATGTTCGGATGCAATGGATCGGGCGCGACGTAGCCGTACTCTTCGACACCGACAGTGCGCCAGTCGCGAAAAGTGATCGCGCCGTTGTCACCGCGACTCTTCACCCCCGCGGAGCCGCTCTCCTGCTGACCTCCGTAAACCCAGTAAGGAAACTGATTGTCAGTGATGACGTGATAAAACTGCGCGGTCGGTTGGTTGTACCACGAACTCCACGTGTCGCCTGCGTTCACACTGATCGCCGCGCCCTGATCGGTGGCGAAGAGCATGATGTCGGGGTTGTCAGGATTGATCCAGAGTGTGTGGTAATCGTCGCCGCCCGGTGCGCCTTTGAAGGCGGTGAAAGTTTTGCCGCCGTCGGTCGAACGATAAGCGGCGATTGCAGACGTGTAGACGATTTCTTTGTTGCGTGGATCGACGTCGATCTCGGCGAAGTCGCTGCCACGAGCCCATGCGCGTCTATCGGTGCCGACGCGTTGCCAACTTTCGCCAGCGTCGTCAGAACGATAGATGCCGCCGAGCTGAGTTGAATCGACGGTGGCGTAAATCGTGTTTGGATCACTCGGCGCCACGGCGATGCCGATGCGTCCGAGACCTTGTTCGAAGGTGGGCAGTCCTTTTGTTAGTTGTCGCCACGTGTTGCCGCCGTCAGTGGTTTTGAAGAGCCCGCTGCCTGGACCTTGCCACGCGCCGTTTTCCCATGGGCCTTGCCGTGCCGACCACAAAACACCGTAGATGACTTTCGAGTTTTTCGGATCGAACGCCAGCGCCATCGCGCCGGTGTTCTCGTCCTTATAAAGGACCTTCTGCCACGTTTCGCCACCGTCAGTTGAGCGAAAGACGCCGCGCTCTTCGTTCGCGCCGTAAGGATGACCGAGAGCGGCGACGTAGACGAGATTCGGATCGCGCGGATCGACGAGGACTGCTGCGATCTGTTGAGCGTTACGCAAACCGAGGTGTCGCCAGGTTTTGCCGCCGTCGGTCGATTTGTACATGCCGTCGCCGGTTGAAAGATCCGGACGCTGCAATCCCTCGCCGCTGCCGACGTAAATCGTGTCCGGTTGCGATGGCGCGATGGCAAGTGCGCCGATTGAGCCGGTTGGTTGATCGTCAAAAATCGGTTTCCATGTGTGGCCGTAATCCGTCGTCTTCCAGACGCCGCCGTTATTGACTCCTATATAGAAGACGTTCGGCTGGCCCGGAACGCCAGTCGCGCCGACAGTGCGGCCGGCGCGGAATGGCCCGATCATCCGCCACTTCATGCCCTGAAACAGATCGCTGCCCGTTCGTTGAGCCTGGATTGCGTTATTAAATAAGGACAGCAGACAGAGAAGCGCGCCGACAAACCGTAGGAGCATCAAGTTGTCCCTCAATAGGTTAGACAGGATTTACTGAAGTTCCTTTTACTCCATCTGGGTAATCCTGTAAATCCTCCGCGTCGCGGCGACGCTTTTTGAGGATGAAGGCTGAGACCAGCGACATCAGGACTCCAACCGGAAGCGGTTCGAGGAAAGTGATGCCTATGTTGAAGAAGATGTTGCTGTTATAGAGCTGCATCATGCTTCTCATATTCTCGATTTCGTTTTCAATTTCCTGAGGTGGTTTTCCGGAGGTGCGGAGCCGCTCGACTGACTGGGCCAGATACTTCTCGCCAAAGTCGGGCATGAATTTGTGATACACGACCTCCCAGGTGGCAACGTAGCAGACGCAACTGATGAGCATTATTAAAAAGCCAACCCCGAGAGCCCGGCCAAAGCTGATGTGGCCGTTGCCAACATTTTCGCGATAAGACCTGATGCCAAAGAAAACCAATAGAAATGACAACACCATAATGGTGTAGCCGATGATCATGCCGCTGCTGGGATTCGTCTGGTGGGCGAACACCATTACGGCCGTCATCAATGCGGACATGATGGCGCCCGAGATCAAACCGAAAGTTAAGACAATCTTTTTCATACAGAAGTCTCCTCGCTGAATTTGAAGAACACGCAGCGCAATCTACGTTTTCGGCCCTGAATTGTCGTCATACTTTTGAGTGATTCTCAGTTTTTACGAGAAAATACTACTTTCCGGCTACGGAAGCAGCCCCATTTCTTTCGCAATCTGTACGGCTTGGGTGCGACGTTTGGCGCCGAGCTTGTCGAAGAGACGGCTAGAATGGGTCTTGACCGTGTTTTCGCTGACGAAAAGTTTTTCGGCGATTTCGCGGTTCGACATTCCGTGAGCGATCAGTTCGAGGATTTCCAACTCACGTTTGGTGATACCGAGATCTTTCAGACGCTGTTCATTCAGGGTGAAGGGAACGGTTGCCGGGACCGTCACCTCTTTAACGATCAGAACTTCCTTTTTCCTGGTCAACTTCAGCCCGAGCCAGATGCCGACGCCGGCGAAGAGCGCGGCGATGAGACCGCTATAGATCTCGACCGAGTGTTCCACGATCAGAAAGCGAAACTCGATCAGCCTGAGCGTGACAATCAGGACGCCACCGCACAGGCCGTAGATGAGTATGTGGATGAGCGTCTGCTTCTTCACAAGAAATCGGATTCTAACCGATCCGCGTAATCCGTGGCAGTTTGTCTCCTAAAAAATTAGTTGACACGTCCCTCTCGCGTCTCTATACTCCTAAAAACTTAGGAGACAGTATGGCGCGACCGAAGACTGAGAATCTAACTCCGCTCGAACTCGAAATCATGCACGTGCTCTGGGAAACAGGTCCCGCAAACGTGCAGACAGTGCAGCAAAAGTTGAAGCGTGAGCTTGCTTATACCACTGTCCAGACCATGCTCAACATTCTCGAGCGCAAAGGCAAAGCCAAACGCACGCTAAAAAACCGCGCTTACTTTTACAAGCCGGCCGTGAGTCGCAAGCAGGTTGTCGGCAAGCATGTAAAGGACGTTGTCGATCGACTCTTTGGCGGTTCGGCAGAGAGTCTGGTGATGAGCCTCGTCGAAACAAAGCATCTGACCCCGGAAAAACTCGCGCGCCTGCAGAAAGTAATCGATAAGGCAAAAGAGGAGGAAGCCGATGAGAATAAGTAGCCAACTGTTGCTGACTTTTCTACTGAACGCCTGCTGGCAGATCGCACTCATCGCCGCGCTCGCTTCATTCGGTTCATGGCTCCTGCGAAACTCGACGGCACGTTATCAACATTGGCTCTGGGCCGGCGCACTTTGTCTCGCGTTCATCGTCCCGGCAGTCACCTCATCGCAAACGCTGTTCGATACTGTCGCGACCACAACTTCGGCAGTGCCGTTCGTCACGGAAGGTATCGCTCCGCTCTCTCAGGAACCGGTTGCAAGCTTTTCCGGCACTACAACCGCACTGCCGTCCACGTTTCTTGTGAATCCAATCATAGGTCTCTCGTTACTTGTGATCTATTTCGGGTTTCTGTTGTATCGCATCTTCAGACTGGTGCAAGCATGGGAAACTACGCGGCGGATAAGGTCTGACGCCGTCGAACTCGATCCTGATAATCATGTCGGGACGATTATTGAACGTTGTGAACTAGAACTCGGCACGCGCTCAGGAGTCGTAAAAGTGTTGCGCTCAGAAACACTGCCGGTTCCGGTCACGGTCGGACTCGTTCAACCCGTAATTATTCTGCCTGAATCGCTGCTGCACGAAGGAAATATCGAGTTACTAACATCTGCGATCGGCCACGAATTCATTCACGTTGCGCGCCGCGACTATCTACTCAATCTGGTTTACGAATTCCTCTTCGTTCCGATTTCGTTTCATCCGGCTGCGGCTGTAATTAGGCGACGGGTCAAACAGACCCGTGAACTCTGCTGCGACGAACTCGTTGCGGAGCGCATTCTGAATGCTGAAGCTTATGCGCGTTCGCTGGTGCGACTGGCCAGTTCCGCACCACCTCTGCGTCGTCTCTCCGTTACCACAACCGTAGGCATCGCCGATGCTGACATTCTGGAGGCCCGTATCATGTCGTTATTGAGAAAACCCGAACTGAATACACGCTGGAAGAAGTTGTCGTTGATTGCCGTGTCGTTGCTCTTGTTGGCGCCGTGCGCTGCAGCAGCAACGTTCGCAATGCGCTTCGATGTTGAAACAGACGCGCAGGATCCCGCCGTGCAGGAGAAGCAACAAAAAGACAAAGAAGTCGTCGAGACAAAGATGCGTCGCGCAAGCGAAATGGATGAAATGAAAATGAAGATGGCGCAGGATCCGGCGTTTCGCGAAGAAGTTGAACGCAAACAGCGAGTGGAAATGGAAATGCGCGAGGTGAGACAGGCCGCGCTCATCCGCCTCGCAAAGATCAACATGGACCAGGCGATCCAGATCGCGACCAGCCAGCAATCAGGAAAAGTACTGGAGTGCACTCTTGATGCAAGCCATTGGAAAGAGCCTGGAAAGTTGGCTGACGACGGATTTGTGTTCTATCGCGTGATCATCGCTAATGAAAATAGCGAAGGCGCAACACACGTCTGGGTGAATGCAGTCGATGGCTCGCTCATCAAGACTGAAAAGGAACTGCCCAGAAAACGAATGCCGTAATAATTTTAGCCGCGGATTACACGGATGATCACGGATTAAGCTGCTTTTATTGATCTGTGTTCATCCGTGTTCATCTGTGGCCGATTCAGATTCTTCATCAACTCTTGAAATGCCGGCAGATCCAGCGACTGTGGTCCATCGGAAAGCGCCCGCTCCGGACACGGATGAACCTCGATTATCAAGCCGTCAGCACCCGCCGCCGCCGCCGCTTTCGACATCGGCGTAATCAAACTTCTCAACCCCGTTCCATGCGAAGGATCGGCGAGCACAGGTAAGTGTGATAACTCCTTAACGAGTGCGACTGCCGCAAGGTCCAGCGTGTTACGGGTCGCGGTTTCGAACGTCTTGATACCGCGTTCACACAACACCACATTCGCGTTGCCACCCGCGAGCAGGTACTCAGCCGCGAGCAACCACTCTTTCACTGTGGCTGATGGTCCACGTTTGAGAAGAATCGGTTTCGAAACGCCGGCGAGTTTGCGCAGCAGCGAGAAGTTCTGCATGTTACGCGCGCCGACCTGCATCATGTCCGCATATTCTTCGACGATCTCGACGTCAGCTTCACTCATGACTTCAGTCACGATCGGCAAACCAGTTTCGCTGCTGGCGTGTTTGAGAAATCGCAACGCTTCGACGCCCAGTCCCTGAAAGTCGTAAGGGGAAGTGCGCGGTTTGTAAGCGCCGCCGCGCAGCATGTTGGCGCCGGAAGCTTTCACTGAACGTGCGGTCTCCATCAATTGCTCTTCGGATTCGACCGAGCAGGGACCGGCAATCACGACCAGATCACCCGCGCCGATCTTAATGCCGGCGACGTCGACCACCGTTCCCGCCTGTCGCAATTGGCGGCTGACGAGTTTGAATGGGTGTGAGATCTGAATGACCTCTGCAACGCCCGGCGCGGCGCGCAGCGCTTCGATTTCCGAGCGTCGCCCGCTGCTTCCGATCGCCCCGATGATGGTGCGTTCCGCGCCTTGAACTACGTGTGCCTGGAAACCACATTCTTTAATTCGCTCAATGATGTGGTTGATTTCGTCGGGGGTTGCGTTGTTTGACATGTTGACGATCATGATGTGTGTTCCTTTAGTGGCTTATGAGCTTGTTACGCCCTGAACTCGTCTCGACTCGCGGATGATGCGGCGAAAGACTTTATCGATTGCGCGTTGGTCGAGGGGACCGCCATTTGTCTCCTGAAGTCGTTGCAACACGGTGCGTTCGCGTTCCGGATCGCAAAAAGGGAGGTTTGCGGCTTGTTTGAGTGCTCCGACTTTGAGTGCGAGACGTGCGCGCACATTCAACAATCGCAGCAGTTCGTCGTCGATTTGGTCGATTTCTTTTCGCCAGTGCTCTATGTCCATGATTCAAACTCCGGGCAACAAAAAAACCAGCCGCGACTTTCAGGATCGCGGCTGGCTCGTTGAAGGTGTTGTGCTTTTAGGTTGTCAGCACATCGATTTCAAACTTCGCCTCCCGCTCTCCTTCGTAAAGAAGAAGCGGTAAGTAAAGGCGAAATAGAAAAATGTGCGAGTGCTAATCATACCTCGGGTAACTATATTGACCAGCAAAATAACTGTCAAGAAAATATTTGGACGCGGATGAACGCGGATTTACGCAGATCGGCGTTAATCCGCGTTCATCTGCGGCTTAAGTAATAACTTGCCGGTCGTCTTGCGTCCCTCCAGGTCTCGGTGCGCCTGAGCGGCCTCGGCCAACGGATAGCTCTTATGAATCCGGATCTTGAACTCATCACGAGCGATTGATTGCAGCACTTCACCGGCGCGCCATTCGAGTTCTTCACGAGTTACGATGTAATGAGCCAGGGTCGGTCGAGTAATGAAAAGCGAGCCTTTTTGTGAGAGCTTGATCAGATCAAACGGCGGCACCGCGCCACTCGAACCCCCAAACAAAACGAGGTATCCACGCGGACGCAAGACGTTGAGGTCTTTATCAAACGTCGCTTTGCCGACCCCGTCATAGACAACGTGTACGCCTTCATTATTCGTCAGCCGCTTCGTTTCACTCTCGAAATCAGCTTCGGTGTAGATGATGCACTCATCGGCTCCCGCCTCACGTGCGAGCTGCGCTTTCTCTGTCGTGCCGGCTGTGGCAATAACACGGCCGCCGATCTTCTTCGCCATCTGGACCAGCAAAAGACCGACACCACCGGCCGCCGCGTGAATCAACGCCGTCTGACCTTTTTGCAGCGGATAAGTGCTGTACAAAAGATAGTGCGCCGTCATTCCCTGCAGCATCGCGGCTGCCGCTTGATCGAAGTCCAGTTCGTCAGGAATCTTCACTAAACGATCCACAGGGACGGCAGCGTACTCGGCATAACTTCCGAGTCTGCTCGAGTAGGCAACGCGATCGCCGGGTTGCAAGGTGGTTACTTCACTGCCTACTTCAGTCACAACTCCCGCCGCCTCCTGTCCATTAATAAAAGGAAGAGGAGTCGGATAACGACCTTCGCGAAAGTAAACGTCGATAAAGTTCACGCCCGCAGCCTTGATCTGAACGAGGGCTTCATCCGGTTTCACTGATGGAACGGGCACATCGACCGGAGTGAGCACCTCTGGCCCACCCACCTGGCTAACTTGAATGGCTTGCATGCCCGAAATTCTGCCACAGATCAGGAGGAATGAACATGGGTTTTCTCGGTGTTCATCCGCGACGAAGTGTGGCATTATCTTCTTCTGCGCCGGCTCGGAATACCAATCACAATCTGAAAAGGAGTTGTTTGTGATCAATCGTCGAAGAGTACTGTCGGCTATGGCCCTCATGCTGACAATCTCGCTATCCCCTGTGATATTGGGCCAAAAGAAGAGCTCGGCTTCCGACTCAATCAAACTTCCATTTGAAACCTATAAGCTGCCGAACGGACTCACCGTGATCTTTTCTGAGGATCACACGACGCCGACGGTCGCGGTTGACGTCTGGTATCACGTCGGTTCAAAAAACGAGATTTCGGGACGCACGGGGTTTGCGCACTTGTTTGAGCACGTGATGTTCACCGGTTCCGGTCATGTGCCGTACGGGTTACACGACAAGCTTACTGAAGGAGTCGGCGGCGGCAACAATGGTTCGACGACAAACGATCGCACCAATTACTACGAAACAATTCCTTCAAACTATCTCGAGTCGGCTTTGTGGCTGGAGTCCGATCGCATGGGATTCCTGCTCGACACACTCGGCCTCGAAAAGCTAAACGCGCAACGCGACGTCGTCAAAAACGAGCGCCGCCAGAGTTACGACAATCAACCGTATGGACGCGTGAGCGAGATCTTCTCCGCTGCGATGTATCCGAAAGGCCATCCTTATTCGTGGCCCGTCATCGGTTCCATGACGGATCTGAGCGCCGCTTCGGAAGAAGACGTGAAGGCCTTCTTCCGGGTTTACTACGCGCCAAACAACGCGACCCTCGCAGTGGTGGGCGACTTCGATCCGAAACAGGCGAAAGCGTGGATTCAGAAATATTTTGGCGACCTGCCACAGGGTAAGGCCGTGCAACGACCAAACGTGCCCCTCGGAAAGTTAACCGACAGCAAACGTCTCGTTTACGAAGATCGTGTGCAGGTGCCGCGACTTTACATTCAATGGCCTACCGTCGGTTTCAAGCAGGATGACGAATATCCGCTGGGAACAATGAGCCTCATCCTCTCAGGCTCACGCACAGCACGTTTGACGAAAGCGCTCGTTTACGACCAGCAACTGGCCTCGCAGGTGTTTGCTTTCAACAACTCATCTGAAGATGTTGGTGTCTTTCAAGTGACGATTGTGCCGCGACCCGAGCACACGCTCACCGAATTGGAAGCCGCAGTCGATCAAGTCATTCAAAAGTTTATCGCGGAAGGTCCGACTGCCGAAGAGTTGCAGCGAGCAAAAGCCGGTTTTGAGTTGAACTTCCTGCGTGGTCTGGAATCGAATCTCGGCAAAGCTAATCAATTGATCGCCGGTTCCGTTTTCTACGGCAACGCGGGTCAGTTCCGCACGGATGCCGAGAAGTCGATGGCGGTAACTGCCGCTGATGTGAAGCGTGTCGCGAATCAATATTTGTCGCGTTCGCGCATCGTTTTGAGTGTAGTGCCGAAGGGTAAAAGAGATCAGGCTTCGAAGGCTGCTGAGAGTGAAGCGGTCAGTGTGGTGATTGGAAACGGAGGAGGTAAATAATGAGACAACAACGAAAGGCACTTGCCCTCGCGGCTGCGCTCATCATTAGCATCGCGAACATTGCTGCGATTGCGCAGCAACAGACGCTCGATCGCACGAAAGTTCCACCGCCGGGACCGACTCCAGTGTTGCGCGTTCCCACCTGGACCACGACACAATTAGCAAATGGATCGACGTTGATTGTTTCAGAGCGTCACAACCTGCCACTCGTTTCCTTCAACATTACGTTTGTCGGTGGTTCGAATCAGTTTGAGCCGGCTGGCAAACGCGGTGTGGCGGCGATGACTGCCTCAATGCTGACTGAAGGCACGGCCACCAAAACAGGCGATCAGCTTTCCGAGGCGCTGCAATTACTCGGCACCGGAATCAATTCGAATGTCGGAAGTGAAGACGGCTCGATGAGTTTTTTGTCGACTACAAAAAACTTCGACGCCACGCTCGCGATCCTCGCGGACATGATGCTCAATTCGACGTTTCCGACCGAAGCGCTCGAACGGCTGCGTGGCCGCACACTCGTCAACCTGACGCAGGCGAAGGATCAGCCGACGATCATCGGCTCACAGGTGTTTGCAAAGATCCTTTATGGCGACGCACATCCTTACGGTCAGCGTACGACTGAAACGTCGGTGAAAGGGATCACGCGTGATGATGTGGTCGCGTTTCAGAAGGCGTATTTCCAGCCGGGTCGCGCGATTATCACCGTCGTCGGCGACATTAATGCAGTCAAAGCCAAAGCAGCGGTCGAGAAAGGTTTGGCGGCATGGGCCAAAGCTGGCGATAAGCCGTCGTTCGAGTATCCGAAACTTCCGGAGCTCCAGCCCGCGAAGATCTATCTTGTAGACAAACCGGGTGCGGCGCAGTCAGTCTTTAATATTGGATTGCCTGGTCCACCGCGTAACACGCCTGACTATTTCGCGCTCCAGGTGCTGAACACGATTCTCGGCGGGCAGTTTCAGTCGCGACTCAATGCGAACATCCGCGAGCAGAAGGGTTACAGCTATGGCGTGAACTCGGCTTTCAGTTATGGCAAAGGGCCGGGTGCGTTTCGTGCCGGTGGCTCAATCTTCACGGCGAAGACGGATGCGGCGTTGATCGAGTTCATGAAAGAGCTGAAGGGAATCGTCGGTGAGAAGCCAGTCACGGATGAGGAACTGAAGACGGCCAAGGACTCGCTGATTCAAGGACTGCCGCAACGGTTTTCTTCGGTTCAGGCAATCAGCCAGGCGATTACCTCGCTCACCCTGCAGGGCTTGCCTGGTGATTACTATCAAACGTATGCGAAGAACGTTTCGGCAGTGACGAAGGAAGATTTAATGCGAGTGGCGAAGCAGTACATCGACCTGAACCACCTCGCGATCGTGATCGTTGGCAATCGATCGGAAGTCGAAGCACCGTTGAAAGCCACGGGCATCGCACCGATCACCATCATCGATCTCGAAGGTAACCCGGCTGGCAGTTCAGGGCCGTCCAGCAACTGAAGTAGCGTCGTAAGCGAAGACGATCTGCATCACACTTGAGGCAATTGCCTCGGGCACGAGAGCGAGCGCGGTTTTGCGCAGACCTCGTGCCCATATGTTTTCCCACTGACCGGCGGCGCCGTAGTAGCGTGAGTATTTCGTGACGGCGGCGGTGCGTTCGTAGCGAAGACGTTCGTAATTACGCAGTGCGCTTTCCGTCGCCCCAAACTTCCTAAAACAATCAGTTAGGACTAAGGCGTCTTCAATAGCAAGACACCCACCTTGTCCGAGGTTGGGTGTTGTCGGGTGGATGGCGTCGCCAAGGAGAGTCATTCGTCCGTGGCCCCAGGTCTTGGTTGGTGCGCGATCGAGGGCCTTTGTTTCTAGTATCGATGCTCCAGGTGTTGCTTCGATCAGTTCGAGGACCGGTTGGTACCAGCCCGCAAATAAAGACGATAAGCTGTCAGTATCAGTTGCGTTAGCCGTCGCCCACCAGCCCAGTCTCCCTGGACCAACTGGACCGATACCGAAGCGTTTGCCGCGTCCGTGAATTTCGATCGCGGTGGCTGGAGGAATTTGACTCGGGACGTGCGCTGCGATACCACGCCAGACCGTGTAGCCACGATCCACGGGCTCGCCGTCGTTGATGAGTTGTGCGCGCACGTCTGAGTGAATCCCATCCGCGCCGATCACAAAATCCGCGTTTACTGAAACACCATTCGCGAAGGTCGCGATCATTTTGTCGCTGTGTTGTTGGTAGTTGACGAAGGAGTGATCCAGGTGAATCGATTCTTCGGGAAGTGAATGCAAGAGTGTTGCTTGCAGGTCAGCGCGGTGCAGCGCAACGGCGGGATAGTTGGCATTCCCTGCGAGCGAGACACGATTGATCAGAAATCCGTCCTGATCGAGCCATCGGATCTCTTTCATGACGCCGGCTTGTTCGAGAATCTTTTCGGTGAGTTCTAATCGATTGAGCACGCGCATGGCGTTGGGCCAGAGTGCGATGGCGGCGCCAACGTCGAGTAAAGCCGGCGCCTGTTCGAAAACTTCAGCATTAAAGCCTGATTGTTTGAGGGCGAGTGCGGCAGTGAGTCCACCAATGCCGCCGCCAATGATGGCAATCTGGACCATTCGGCGAGATTGCCACAAAAAGGCACAAAAAGCACAAAATGTTTTATTGAACTAAGCTTGGTCCATTGTCTCTCTTTGTGCTTTATGTGCCTTTTTGTGGTTAATCTTCTTTGTGGCTAAGAACACAAGCGCAGGTCGGATCTGTTCGGCGGTGAAGCGGCGCGTTGGCACCAGATCGTATGGGAGAGGACTGACTGGTGTGCCGGCATCAACAAAGCCTTCCGACAAAATGCGAACCTGCGCCAGTGACGTGAGGGGAACCTTCATGGTTAATTCGAAGATGTGGGCCATCAACTTATGACAAACTACGGGAAGCGGAAACATCAGCGGTCGTTTGCCGACGACTTCAGCGACACGGCGTACGGCTTCGCTCAGGTAGATCTCCTCCGGGCCGGTCACTGCGATCGTTTGTCGTTTCATGCGTCGATCGATCATTGCGCCGCGCATCACGTGTACGAGATCCTCAACCGCGAGCGGACGAATGCTTTTTTCTTTGAGACCAACGAGTGCAAAGATGGGAAACGTGTGTAGTGCATGACTCAGATGATCGAGCATGTGATCGCCGAGACCGTAGACCACGCCAGCCTTCACGATCGTGTAATCGAGGCCGGAGTTGCGCACGATCTCTTCCGCCTCCCATTTCGACTCGTGATACGGCGAACCGCAATTTGCACGCGCGCGCAGAAAACTCGTCAGTACAATCTTCTCGACACCGGCAGCTTTGGCGGCTTCGACAACGTTGCGAGTTCCTTCGACGTGAACGCGTCGATAGGTTTGGTTGCCAGTGTCACGATTGATACCGGCACAATGCGCGACGACCTTGCAACCGCGAAACAATTCTCTCAGCACACTAACGTCCGCCAAATCGGTGGCTGCTGCTCTGGCGTCGTCTATACGTTGACGTCTTGAAATCAAAACGAGTTCATGACCCTCAAACTCGAGGCGTTGAGTCAGATGCGTGCCGACAAATCCACTTGCTCCAGTGATAGCGATTCGCATTTTCTTCTCCTTGCTAAGCAGCGTGTTGCTGCCACTCGGCGAATCTCGATCCGAGACACTGATGGTCCAGGTTTGGGGCGACGGCGATAGACTTGTTGCTGCTGATACTGAGCGATGGAGCTGAGGTAAGCTTCGCCGCGAGTCGGGCAGTCAGAAAAATCATCCATGCCAGAATGAAGGAACCGGAAATCGCGAGGACCTGGCCCAGATCTTGATCCGATCCTAGTTCCAGGTACCAGCGGAAAAGGAAAAGCCAGTAGAACGTGATGGGAATATTGATTATGACCCCAATAACAGCCAGAACTATTTTCCGAGGAGATCTGAAAGTCACGTAGGCGCTGTACAAAGGATAAAAGCCGACGACGATCACGAACAAAATCGCGGCCAGGAGTCTGTTAGTGATGTACGGCGCCGTGAATTTATGAGCACCGTACAACGCCAGGAGGGCACTGGCAGCGATACTCATGAATCTCAGTGGCAGCGTACCTAACGTTGCCAGAATGCTCCTCGAACCAGATCTGTGATCAACCTCGCCCGCGGCGACGCTGCCGAAAGTGAAAAGCTCCCATGGCTTCACTCGCGACCCAACTAAAAGTGCCACCGGTATTCCCACTGACAGCGACCAGATCAAGCAGCCCTGAAGAAACCCGTCATCAAATTTAACCTGCAGCCCGGCAACTGCGATACCCACACCCGTGAGGATGGTTGTAATTGCAACTCTCGTAATCGCTCGATACTGAATACCACTTACCCAAGCTACACCCCGCATCAACGCCGCCTTGATTATCCCAATGATCCCGCCGGTAAAAATCGCGAGAGCGGCGACGTCGAGAGCCATTACGAAAGTATTTTCTTTCCACGCCAACGCCGCGACGACGGACGCGACAAATCCTCCCAACGCACCTCCCAACAACCCTTGCATCAAAAACGTACCGGGAACAGTTTTTTCGAGTTGAAAAGCTACTTGCTTGCGGTACATGTGAACCTCGCAATCTCAGGCAGCATCACCTGGACCATCATCGTCATCGAGCGACTCAGCCGCATCGCGCAGTTCGTCCACCAAGCGCAATGCCTGCTTTCGAAGCGGACGCATAAAGGGATTGCTCGCGAGATGGATCAACTTGTCGAGCAGCTCAACCGTGTGATCGATCAGCCGGTAAGTGCGACGGTGGCTTCGCGAAGAATCGTGAATCCAGAACAGCACGATGCCCATGCTGTAGACCCACAGCAAGTAAGGCAATTCCGCTCGCAGGTCTTTCGGAATTCGCGCGGTCGCGCCATCCAGCACCTTCTCGAAGAGCTGAATACTTTGCGTGCGCACGGGATCAGATTCATCGCCGAACGGGTTGAGCGGGCTCTTCGGATTAGCCGCGGTTTTGAAAAGCACGCCCGCAAACTGGTGATACGGTTTCATCGTGTCGATCTTGGTTCGCATCGCAGTCAGCAGGCGTGCTTTCAGTGTTTTGTCATGTTCGAGCGCCGGCAGCGCAGCCTCTATGTGAGTGTCGTGCAGGCGTTGATAGAAGGCTTGAATCAGAAATTCCTTCGAGCGGAAGTAGTAATACGCGTTACCCAGCGATACGCCCGCCTTCTGGGCGATGGCGCGCATCGTGGATTCGTCGTACCCGCGCTCGCGAAACATCTCGAGGGCTGTTTCAAGGATCAACGCCCGGGTCTGCTCGCCCTTACCGGTTTTGTTCGACTTTTGACTCGTGTGGGTTTTGCGCATCGCGTTAAGTTATCACTGTCTCAGTCCGGCAACGCGACTGATCTGGTAACGGTTTTGGGAGATCATTGACACCACCCGTTTCGTGGTGGGCAGCAGTTCCGGTGTGGCGAGCCGATACGCCCACTCGCGGTACCGGACCAGCGACCAGAGGACCATCAACCACGCTTTTGGACCAAAATAAACACCACCGTCTTCGCTCACCACGGTCAGATCCTGCTTAGTCAGGTCGTGATTGAGTTGTGGGTAGCGCCGGCGTGCGTCGTCCGAGGCGCAGGCGACGAAGGTGAGTTCGACTATCTTCGCCTGTTCCGCGAGCCATTCGTGTGCGCGCCGGCACAACCCGCATTCAGGATCGTAAAGCACTGTTAGGGCGAACATGGCTCAAGCCTCCTGCTGGACGGACGTAAATGCATCGGGAGCGACGGGTGGTGGCTGATTGTGTTGAACTGAGCGGCGGCGCATACGGCTGAAGATGAAGAGATTGAAGAAGTGCATCCCGCCGAGGACGAGAAGCACCATGCCGACCTTCACGGAGAGGGCTTCAATGCTTTGCTCGGCAGAATTGACGGCATAGCCGAGTTTCAAAGCGAGAGTCACGTAACCGAAGTTAATCAGGTAAAAACCGACGACGAGCAGGTGATTGACTGAATCGGCGAGGGCTTCGTTGCCGTGGAAGACGTCCACCAGGAAGACGCGTCCGTTTTTGTGGAGGGTGCGAGCGACCCAGATAGTCAGCGCGACGCTGACGGAAAGGTAAATCAGGTAGGTGCTTATTCCGATTGTCATGGTCAGCCTCCTTAAGCTGAATTTGAACACGTTCAACTACGCGCAGAGTACGCCTCGTTTGAACGAGTGTCAAGAACTTTTTTGAACGCGTTCAAGAAGCGCGGATTAACGCAGATCCAGAGCCACGGATATAAAATCCGTACCCCTGTCCGTGTAAATCTGTGGCTCATGTGTTATCGTTCAGGGGCAGGAAAAAAGTCCCCAAGGAGAAACTGATTGGCAGCAGAAGATCTGATACCCGCACAAGGCACCATCATCGATAAACAGCCCAACGCATTTTTCAAAGTTCAACTCGACAACAGTGACCACGTAGTGTTAGCCGCGATTTCCGGCAAGATGCGCAAGAATCGTATCCGGATCCTGGTTGGCGATCGCGTGAGTGTGGAAATGTCGCCCTACGACCTGACCCGCGGGCGAATCACTTACCGGTATAAATAAAATTCTCAGCTAAATATCGGCGTTCACCGACGCGCTGAAAAACGTCTGCTTGCAAAGGTTTGCCGTGACGGTGCCGATATTGGCGTGGTAGTATGCCTCTATCATGCGGGCCGATGTCGTCTTAATACGACTCATATTTACTGCAATTTTAGTAGTGGCGGGATACAAACTGGCACCCGTCCGCGATGACCCGTGGCTTTCAGCCGCGGCCGGTGCCTTGATCGCCATCTGTATTATCGTTTTTGAGCTACGAATCCGCCGCGCCACCCTCAAGACACTAATTGGCGCCGCCGTAGGTTCGATCCTCGGTATCATCGGCGCCTATCTCATCGGATCATTGATCAGCCGCCAGGAATCGAGCGCGCTTGAGCCGCCGATGAAGACCTTCCTGACGCTGTCCTTGACGTTCTTCATGGCCTACGTCGGGTTGATGGTCGGCGCTGCCAAAGGCGACTATCTTGATCTTTCGGCCCTCGGCGGCATCTTCAGTGACAAGGTAGCGCGACGCGATCTGAAGATACTCGACACGTCGGTGATCATCGACGGACGGATCGCGGACGTCGCCGAAACGGGATTCCTGACTGGCTCGTTGATCATTCCACAGTTCATCCTGCGTGAGTTGCAACAAGTCGCCGATTCACCTGATTCGTCAAAACGACAGCGTGGCCGGCGTGGTCTCGACATGCTGAATCGTCTTCAGAACAACAGCTCACTCGACATTCAAATCGTGGAAACTGATTTTCCCTCGGTGCGCGAAGTCGACCTGAAGTTGATCGAGCTCGGCAAGCAACTCGACGCGGTGATCGTCACGAATGATTTCAACTTGAATAAGGTCTCCCAGTTGCGCGGTGTCAGTGTGCTCAATATTAACGAGTTGGCAAATGCGCTCAAGCCAGTCGTGCTCCCAGGCGAGGCGATGAGGGTTTTCATCCTGAAGGAAGGTAAGGAATACAATCAGGGCGTGGCCTATCTCGACGACGGCACGATGGTGGTGGTTGATAACGCTCGCCGGCTGATCGGCAAGAACGCCGACATCGCCGTCACGAGCGTGTTGCAAACCACCGCCGGCAAGATGATCTTCGGCCGTCTCTGGGAAGAAGCGGAAAATGGCGGACACAGCGATATTCATCGCACCAACGGTGCTTCGCGACGTCAGGCACGTGAGTCGCGAAATACACCCGCGCCAGTGCGTATTTCGGAGAGTGAGCCGATCACCGAGAGCTAACTCCGCCGCTACGAATTCCTAACTCTCTTTCATGAACATCGCGATTATTGCTGCCGCCGGCGCTGGCACCCGGATGGCGAGCGATCGGCCGAAGCAGTTTCTGCTCCTTGCCGGGATGCCGATAATTTTTCACACGCTCAAGCCGTTCGAGCAGTGTGAGAGTATCAACGAGGTGATCGTGGTCCTGCCCGCAGAAGAGTCTGCGGGCTTCCTTTCGCTCGCGGGCAAGTATGGACTGCGGAAGGTGGCGCGCGTGGTTCCCGGTGGCGCGACGCGGGCCGATTCGGTGAAACGTGGTTTGCAGGCGATTCGATCGGCGACGGCTGAGATCGTTGCGGTTCACGATGGCGTACGTCCGTTTGTGACAGTCGAGGAGATCGACGCGACCGTCGCCGCAGCTCGAGCAGATGGCGCGGCTATTCTGGTGGCGCCGGTTACTGACACGATCAAGCAGGTTAATGAGCAGCGAATCGTGCAAACCCTGGATCGTTTAGCACTGCGACGTGCTTTGACGCCTCAGTGTTTTCGGTACGACGTGCTGCGGCAGGCATATCAGGCCGCGGATGTTGCGGATCCTTCGCTGACGGATGAAAGCGTGTTGCTGGAAAAGCTTGGCATTCCCGTGAGCATTGTTGAAGGAAGTCCGCGGAACATTAAAATAACGACAGTCGAAGACCTCGCCATTGCAGAGGCAAATCTTAGATGTTACGGATCGGAATAGGGACTGACACTCATCGGCTCGTTGCAGGAAGAGAACTGGTGCTGGGTGGTGTGCACATCGCTTCCGATCGCGGCGCCGAGGGGCACTCCGATGCCGACGCGCTTTCACACGCAATCGCCGATGCTATTCTCGGTGCGCTCTGCGAAGGCGATATCGGAGTTCATTTTCCGGATAAGGACCCACAGTGGAGTGGCGCCAGTAGTCTGGACCTGCTTTCGCGTGTAATGTGGTTGGCGCGTGAACGCAGTCTCCATGTGGTTAATGTTGACTCGACAATCTTGCTCGAAAGGCCAAAACTCAGAACGTACGTCGACACCATGCGTGAGAATATCGCAAACGTTTTGGGCATTGACGCTACGTGCGTGAGTGTGAAAGCGAAGACGGGTGAAGGAGTCGATGCGGTGGGGCAGGGGTTAGCTGTGACCGCTCAGGCCGCTGTGCTGATGGAGAGCAACTAAGGAAAAAAGCAGCTTGAGACCACAGGACGTCATCAGGAAAAAGCGAGATGGGCTGAGTCTATCGCGTGAAGAGATCGAATTCTTCATCGCGGGTGTAACCAGCGGCCGCATTGCCGATTACCAGGTCAGCGCGCTCCTGATGGCCATTTACCTCAATGGCATGGACCAGGACGAGCAACAGGCTTTGACCGAGGCCATGCTCAACTCTGGCAATATTCTCGACTTCTCAGACATTCCCAAACCAAAAGCCGATAAGCACTCGACCGGCGGTGTCGGAGATAAGACGTCGATCATTATCGCTCCACTCGTGGCGGCCTGTGGTGTTTGTGTGCCGATGATTTCCGGTCGCGGATTGGGTCACACGGGCGGTACGCTCGACAAGCTTGAGTCGATCCCCGGTTATCGGGTCGCTCTCAGTGCGACGGAGTTCAAGCAGGTGTTGGACCAGGTCGGTTATGCGATGGCGGGGCAGACTGCTGAACTCGCGCCTGCCGACAAAAAGATGTATGCGTTGCGTGACGCCACCTCGACAGTCGAAGCCATTCCGTTGATCGTCGCTTCAATCATTTCGAAGAAAGGCGCTGCCGGTCTCGATGCAATGATCATCGACGTAAAGGTCGGCAATGGCGCGTTCATGCGCGAGGAGGCGCGCGCGAGGGAATTGGCACACGCCCTCGTGAGCACCGGAAACTCGTGTGGAATCAAAACTCGGGCTTTGTTGACCGACATGAACCAGCCGCTTGGTGGCGCAGTCGGAAACTCGCTCGAGATTGAGGAATGCATCAACATTTTGCGTGGCGAAGCCAACGAAGCCGCGAAGCCAACGCTCGATTTGTCGCTCGAACTTTGTGCGCACATGCTGGTGCTGGCGAACGTTGACGAGACGATTGAAGCCGCGCACGTGCGTTTGGATAATGTGCTTCAGTCCGGGAAAGCGCTGGAATGTTTGCGGAGCAATATCGAGGCGCAGGGTGGCGATCCGCGTGTTTGCGACGCTCCCGGTGAGTTTCTGCCTTTGGTGAAAGAAACCGTTAAGGTAGAATCCCCACGCTCAGGATTCATCACAAAGATCGATACCACGGAGATCGGGCACGCAATCGCGGCAATCGGCGGCGGGCGCGTGCGCATCGAAGACAAGGTAGATCCTACGGTTGGTTTTACTTCCGAGTTGAAGTTGGGTGATCAGGTTCGGGCGGGTGAGGCGATAGGAATCGTCTACTGTGCCGATCCCACGGCAGCCGCAGAAGGGGCCCGTCGCATACTGGCCTCTTATCACATCGGAGACGCGGCCCAAGCCGAACCGCCAAAGCTGGTTAAGGAAATTGTGAACGAATGAAATACGCACTTGCACTCGTCGCGCTCGTTTTGTTGAGTAGCCTGCTGCTTTCCGGCTGTGGCGGAACTTCCGCGGCTGAAGACAAATCGAAGATCAAAGTCGGCATCGTCTTCGATATCGGCGGCAAGGACGATCGCTCCTTCAACGCGGCTGCGTGGGAAGGAGTGCAACGTGCTGCGAAGGATCTTCCGATCATTTTGCGCGACATCGAGCCCGGCACCCCGAACGCCATTGAACCTGCCATGCGCGCTTTTGCCGAACGAAACTTCGATCTCATCATCGGCGTTGGCTTTGCGCAGGCTCCGATCATGGAGCAGGTCGCCAAAGATTATCCGAACATTCAGTTCGCGATTATCGACGGTGAGAGCAAACTACCAAACGTGGCTTCACTCGTCTTCAAAGAACACGAAGGTTCATACCTCGTCGGTATTCTCGCCGCGAAGGCGTCGAAAACAGGCACGATTGGTTTTCTCGGCGGTATGGACATCGGATTGATTCATCGTTTCGCCAAAGGCTACGAGGAAGGCGCGAAATCAGTTAATCCAAACATTCGCGTGATTGAAAAATACGTCGGCGTTACCGACAGCGCCTGGAACAATCCCGGCAAAGGCAAGGAGCTTTCACTCGCACAGATCGGTAACGGCGCAGACGTGATCTTCACCGCCGCCGGCAATTCCGGTCTCGGCGCTTTCGACGCGGTTGAGCAACAGGGCAAACAAAACGGTCGTGCTACGCACTTCGTCATCGGCGTTGATTCAAATCAAAATATGGTCAAGCCGGGCTTCGTACTCACGAGCATGGTGAAGCGCGTCGACAACGCCGTCTACGACATCGTCAAAGACGTCGTAAATCATCGCTTCTCGCCCGGACTACACGTTTTTGGCTTGGATAAAGACGGTGTGGGTTACGCGATGGACGAGAACAACGAAGATCTCGTTTCTCCGGAAGCAAGACAGGAAGCCGAAGTCGCCAGGAAAAAAATCATCGCAGGTGAGATCAAAGTCACAGACGCAATGGGATCCTAAGAAAAGGCCACAGATGAACACGGATGACACGGATCAGAATAAGAAAAAATAATCCGTGTAAATCCGTGTGTATCAGTGGCTCAATTCTCAGATGCTTGAACTCCGACAGATAACAAAACGGTTTGGCGATGTTCTCGCTAACGATCATGTCGATATCGCCGTCAAACCGGGAACAATCCATGCAATCGTAGGTGAAAACGGCGCCGGGAAGTCGACGGCGATGCGTATCGCGTACGGATTCTACACCGCGGATAGCGGCGAGATCGTAGTCGACGGCCAGGTGCGTGACATCAAATCGCCTCACGATGCGATTGCCCTCGGCATCGGCATGGTTCACCAGCACTTTATGCTGGTCGAGACGATGACTGTCGCTGAGAACATCATTCTCGGCGCTGAACCGGGAACCGAGCTCGCCCTCGATCTGAAAAGTGCTGCCGCGCAAATCAGACAACTTTCCGAAGAGTTTAAGCTCGCCGTAAATCCGAACGAACCAATCGAACATTTGTCAGTGGGCCAACAACAGCGGGTTGAATTGTTGAAAGCCCTTTACCGGCACGCGCGTTTGTTGATTCTTGACGAGCCGACGGCAGTGCTGACGCCGTTGGAAGTGGAAGAATTCTTTGTGATCCTGCGGCGCATGCGCGAGCAGGGCAAGACCGTAATCATCATCACTCACAAACTTTCTGAAGTGCTCGCCATCTCCGATGAAGTTACAGTGATGCGCGACGGTAAAGTCGTCGGCCGGGTACAGACAAAAGACACGAACGCTGCCGAACTAGCACGTTTGATGGTTGGCCGCGAAGTATTGCTGCGGGTGGAGAAATCCGATCCGAAGGTCGGACAGACTGAGTTGGAAGTTAAAAACCTCTCGGTGACGGATAGCTCCGGAGCGAAGCGGATAAATGACGTTTCGTTTGAGGTTCGGCGTGGCGAAATCGTCGGCATCGCCGGAGTCGAAGGCAATGGTCAAACGGAGCTCATCGAGACGCTTGCCGGACTCGTCGATCCCGCGCGTATCACGGGCCACATCAACTTCGAAGGCAAAGACCTCAAATCGCTGGGCGCGCGCGTACGGCGTGAGCTCGGCATCGCACACATCCCGGAAGATCGTCATCGACGCGGGCTCATACTCGACTTCAGTCTCGCAGAAAATTCGATTCTCGGAGTTCATTATCGTCCTCCAATCGCAGCGCTGGCAGGCGGAATTATTCTCGATGAGAACGCTGTACAACGACGCGCGGCGGAGATCATTCAGGGTTTCGATGTTCGTCCACCAAACGCAGCCCTGCCGGCGCGTGCGCTTTCAGGTGGTAATCAGCAAAAGCTGATTATCGGTCGTGAGTATCACGTTGCGCCAAAGTTGTTGTTGGTGTCGCAGCCAACCCGTGGCGTCGATATCGGGGCGATCGAATTCATTCATCGGCAGCTTGTAAGTTTGCGCGACAACGGATGCGCGATCTTATTGGTGTCTGCCGAGCTCGAGGAAGTTACCAGTCTGTCTGATCGTCTGCTGGTGATTCATGAAGGACGTATTGCGGGCGAAGTCGATCCCAAACTGGCGACGTTAGAGGAGATCGGGTTGTTGATGACCCGTGGACATTAGAGCCATCCACAGATTACGCAGATTTTCTTCCAGAAATGAATCTGCGTAATCTGTGGATAACTAATCTTAATATGCCAAAACTCGCGCGTGATCTCCTGTTCCCACTAATCGCAGTGGTCGCTGCCTTTATCGTCGGCGGCATTCTGATTCTGCTTGTCGGCGACAACCCCTTCCACGCGTACGGCCTGCTGCTCGGCAGCGCTTTGTCGTGGCCGGACGGCATCGGTTACACGCTCTTCCAGGCGACGCCGCTGATCTTCACTGGTCTCGCAGTTCTCGTCGGCTTTCGTTGCGGACTCTTCAACATCGGCGCCGAAGGCCAGCTTTACGTTGCCGCCTTCGCGACCGCGTGGGTCGGCATCACGTTCGCAAACTTGACGCCCTGGTTCCTGATCCCGATGTGCTTCGCGGCCGCGATACTTTCGGGCGCATTCTGGGCCGCGATTCCCGGTGTTTTGAAAGCGCGGTTTGGTTCACACGAAGTCATCAACACGATCATGTTGAACTTCATCGCCGTCGCCCTGGTGAGCTACTTCACTCAGTATCACTACAAAACTCCGGGCGATCCGATCATGCAGACAGTACCGATCGGCGCAGGCGCACACATCGCGCGGTTGGGTAAGTTTCTTCCCGGCTTTCCGGAGCGCATACCCGTGAATATCGCATTTCTGCTCGCGCTGCTTTGCTGTTTCCTGGTCTATGTCTTTCTGTGGCGGACGAAATGGGGGTACGAGATCCGCGCGACTGGAAGCAATCCATTCGCGGCTGAGTACGGCGGCATTTCGATTCGCAAACAGATCGTGCTGGCCATGTCTGTCTCAGGCGCACTCGCAGGTATGGTCGGCATCAACGAAGTGCTCGGCTATCATTACCGTTATTACGATGGCTTCTCTGACAACTACGGCTACACGGGCATTGCCGTGGCGCTCCTCGGTCGTAATCATCCCGTTGGGGTAATTCTCGCGGCGTTGTTGTTTGCCGCGCTGCAACACGGCGGTATCTACGTTGACGGTTTTTCTGAGCACGTTACGAAGGACATCGTGCAAGTGCTCCAGGGCATCATCATTCTGTTTGTTGCCGCCGAAGCTTTCTTCAAATGGCTGTTAGGAAGAAAAGCCGGGATGCAACGTCTGCGAGCGTAACTCATGAGAGATATCTTCACTCTTTCGCTCATCGCTTCAACGATCCGGCTCGCGACGCCGCTCGTGTTCGCAGCGCTCGGTGGTCTATTTTCCGAACGCTCCGGCGTGATCAATATCGCGCTTGAAGGAAAAATGCTGGCGGGCGCATTCACTGCCGCTGCTGTTACTCACGCGGCTGAGACAAGTTTGGGATTGGGAACGGCGAGTCCGTGGGTTGGTTTACTCGCAGGAATGTTGGCCGGATTGCTTATCGCGGTGATCTATGCGGTTAGTTGTATCAAGTTCAAAGCCGATCAGGTCGTCAGTGGCGCCGCGATCAATATATTGATGATCGGAATGCCGGGGTTTCTAAGTGGTGCGTTCTTCTTGTCGTCGGGTTCGACGCCGCAGATTCCAAAGGATCATCTGTTACCACAATCACCGTTTGTGGTTGCGATCGCGATCGTAGTTCTTGTGGCTGCTATCTGGTACGTTGTCTACAAAACGCCGTTCGGTTTACGGCTCAGATCGGTTGGAGAAAATCCCGAAGCCGCAGACGCTGCCGGCGTGAGTGTGAGCAAGATCAGGTATTGGGGCGTGCTGTTGGCCGGAATGCTCGCGGGAATCGGAGGAGCGTATCTTTCGATTGGTCAGTCGTCGTTGTTTACGCGAAACATGACTGCCGGTCGCGGCTTTATCGCGCTCGCGGCGTTGATCTTCGGGAAATGGAAACCGGTGCCGACTTTGTTGGCATGCCTATTGTTTGGTTTCACTGAAGCAGTTTCGATACAAATGCAGGGTGTGATCAAGTTGTCATCGGGCGAAGACATTCCGGTTCAGTTCATTCAAATGGTTCCCTACGTCTTGACCATTGTGGTGCTGGCGGGCTTTATTGGATCTTCCCGACCACCGCGTGCCCTGGGAATACCGTATCAGAAAGAGAAATAGACAAGGGGTCGGCGAAAATGGTTGAGCGAATGGCAGGCACAAGTCTTTACGAACGCGCTGAGCACGCAACACGGATCATCAGATCGCGCACGACAGTTGAGCCACGCATCGCAATCGTGCTTGGTAGTGGTCTCGGTGGTTTCGCTGATGATTTCGACGACGCGGTCGGTATTCCTTACGAAGACATAACGGGTTTCGTGAGCTCCACCGCACAGGGTCATGCCGGACGTCTGGTAATCGGCAACGTCGATGGCATTCCGGTGCTCGCGATGCAGGGCCGGGTGCACTACTACGAGGGCTATTCGCTCGAAGAAGTCACGTTTCCGGTTCGTACGTTTAGTTTACTTGGCGTCAAGACGCTGGTATTGACGAATGCAGCCGGCGGGATCAATGTTGCGTTGACGCAGGGCGCGTTGATGGTAATCAGCGATCATGTGAACCTGATGGGCGTCAACCCGCTGCGTGGACCGAATGACGAGCGATTTGGACCACGGTTTCCCGATATGTCGGCGGTTTATGCGGCGGAGTTGCAGGAGTTGGTTGTGAATGAAGCGCGCGCGATCGGCGTTGAAGTGCGGCGTGGGATATACGGTGCATTGTCTGGTCCAAGCTACGAGACGCCCGCTGAGATTCACCTGCTGCGAAATCTTGGTGCTGATGCGGTGGGGATGAGTACAGTGCCGGAGGCCATCGTCGCGCGTCACATGGGTCTCGAAGTCCTCGGTATTTCGTGCATCACCAACATGGCCGCCGGAATCAGTGACGAGCCGATCAATCATGAAGAAGTGATGGCCACCGGCGATCGTGTCCGTGCGACGTTTACTGAGTTATTACGAAAAGTGATCGGTGCCATCAATCGGAGAGTCTGATCCGCGTTCATCCGCGGCTAAATAAGGGTTTAGCATGATAATTGGTATTTCGGGTGGAACGGGATCGGGAAAGACCACCGTCGCAAATCGCATCCTTGAATCGGTCAGCGCCAGCGAAGTAGTTTTCATCCAGCAAGACTCTTACTACCGCAATCTCACCGATCTGCCGCTCGATTATCGTGGGCTCGCGAACTTCGATCATCCGGACGCACTCGATAACGAGCTGCTCGTCAATCATGTGCGACGCTTGAAGGTCGGTGAAGCGATCGAGTTGCCACTCTACGACTTCAAAACGCACTCGCGTTTGAACGAAACACGTACCGTCGAGCCAAAACCGATCGTCATCGTCGAAGGCATTCTGATCTTTGCCGATCCGCGCCTGCTCGAGCAGATGGACATCAAAGTGTTTGTCGACACGCCTGACGACATTCGTTTTATCCGCCGCCTGCGTCGAGACGTCGCCGAGCGCGGCCGTACCGTAGAATCAGTTATCGAACAATATCTGGCGACTGTCAGGCCCATGCATATGCAGTTTGTGGAGCCGTCTAAACGCCATGCAGACGTAATCATTCCCGAGGGTGGTCATAATCTCGTAAGTATCGACTTGTTGAGTGGAAAAATTCGCGAGAGGCTGGCCAGTGTTTTTTCAACTGTTGGAGGTCAACTTTGAGCGAAGATGTAGAGCCGTTGATTGAAGCGGCGAAGCAGGCGCGACTGCAATCAGTGGCGCCGTTTTCCAATTTCCTTGTCGGCGCCGCGGTGCGCACTGAAAGCGGAAAGGTTTATACCGGCTGCAACGTCGAGAGTGCGAGTTATGGTTTGACGGTTTGCGCGGAACGAGTCGCCATCTGGAAGGCATTATCTGAAGGTGAACGCAATTTTACCGCGCTTGCTGTTGTCGCTGATACAGAGACTTTGACGCCGCCGTGCGGAACGTGTCGTCAGATCATCTGGGAGTTTGCGCGAAACGCGACGATAGTGTTTGCGAATCTCGATGGCAAACAAGAAGAATTTCATATTGCCGATCTTCTTCCGCGTGCTTTTGACGCCCGATTCCTAAAAAAACAGCAATGAAATCCGCAAATAGATCCGCGTTTATCTGCGTTTCACTAATCGTGATGACCACGTTTTCAAACAGCTCCAGCGCTCAGACTCGCAGGCAGTCAGTCGATCTGCTGGTGCTCGGCGGCACGATCGTTACGATGGATCAAACGCGACGCGTTATCGAGGACGGCGGGATTGCGGTCACTGCTGGTCGCATCGTTGCCGTCGGTCCACGAGCCGAGATCGAAGGTCGGTACAGTTCGCGACAGCGAGTTAGTGGGACGGACAAAGTCATAACGCCCGGTCTGATCAACGGTCACACGCACATTCCGATGGTCCTGTTTCGCGGTCTCGCAGACGATCTCGATCTGCAGGAGTGGTTGACGAAGTACATTTTTCCGGCGGAGGCAAAGAACGTTACGGAAGAGTTTGTGCGTGTCGGCACGCGTCTGGGGCTGGCGGAAATGATTCGCGGCGGGACCACGACCTACTGCGACATGTACTACTTCGAAGACGCGATCGCGGACGAGACTGCAAAGGCGGGCGTCCGCGGCGTGCTTGGCGAAACGATCATCGACTTTCCGGTCGCCGACAATAAGACGAACGCCGAGGGCATGGCTTACGTTGAGAAGTTTGTGGCGCGTTGGAAAGGCCATGATCTGATCGTTCCGGCAATTGCGCCACACGCGCCCTACACCGTTTCTGAAGATCACCTCAAGGCCGTGCGTGCGTTTTCCGATCGCACCGGTGCACCGATTGTGACCCACATCTCCGAAACGAAACGCGAACTCGACGACAGTGTTAAGGCGAAAGGCGCGAGTCCGGTCGCTTATCTGGATCGCATCGGGTTTCTGAACTCGCGTGTGATTGCAGCGCACATGGTTTGGCCGCAGGGAAGTGACATCGCGATCTTAAAGAACCGCGGTGTTGGCGTGGTTCACAATCCGCAGTCGAATATGAAGCTGGCGTCGGGGGTAGCGCCGGTTCCGAAGATGTTGACGGAAAAGCTTTTCGTCGGCCTGGGAACAGACGGAGCGGCGTCAAACAACGATTTGAACATGTGGGAAGAAATGGACACCGTGGCGAAGTTGCACAAGGTGTTCAGCGGAGATCCGAAAGTGATTTCGGCGCAGGAGGCTTTTGAGCTGGCCACAATTCGCGGCGCCGAGGCACTGCATCTCGAAAAGGAAATTGGCTCACTCGAGACCGGAAAACGTGCCGATCTGTTGATAATCGACCGCGACACACTCAATCAGATACCGCTTTATAACGTGTATTCCGATCTGGTCTACGCCACCAAAGCCTCTGACGTCGAAAGCGTTGTCATCAACGGCCGCATCGTGATGCGTAATCGCCGTCTCTTAACCCTGAACGAAATCACCATCAAAGCTGACGCTCGCGCTTACCGCGACAAGATCATCAAGAGCCTGGGCACTTCGGGCGGACGGTAGCAATATGACGGGGTTAAGCCAGAAACTCGGACTATAGGGTCTCAAGAAAATTTTGAACCGCTGAGCGAAATGAATCAGCATCAATCGCAGGATACTTGTACAGGCGATCCTCAATCCGAGAAAAAAATTCCAGCAACCTGGACGGTTCGATTAGGTGATGCTTGATCATTTGGCGCACATCCAGAAGATCGGTGTTATGTCCACGCTCTAACTTTGCTAATGCCTGTGCATAAAAATCATAGTGGAAGTAATCGATCGCTCCTTCGCGACCAATAAAAGGACTTCGTTCCTGCCAGCCTGGCAGAGCAGGTATAAAGTCATCTGGCGACGCAAGTTCAACGTTCACCTGAAGCTGTTCCTTGAGAACTGGTATTGATTTAAGGACATCATTTGCTTCCGGCACCATTTTCAGATCAATATCAATGGTAGTTTCACGCCAGCCGAGCAATACCGCGCTCACGCCGCCGACGAAGTAGATCTGTGTACTGGTTTTACCAGCACGGCCAAGTGCTTTCATGAAGCGGTCAATAACTTCGACCCTTACTTTTTGACGCATGCTAACGCTCGTTCGAAACTCACAAGCTTCCTAATCAAGGCATTGTATCTGGAGTGGGCAGAATCAGTTTCGGAGAGACTTAGGAGATCGTAAAGTCGATGTTCCGGATTGGGAGGCAACGGCTCAGGCACGTTCAGTCCCAGACTGCGAAGTTTTGGGGCGCCAATCGCTACGAGCAGGGCAGGAATGGACTCACGGTTGCCCTCTAGATCTTCAATTCCTGTCAGGACCAGGTCATTTGCCGGGAGGGAACTCATGAACGCATTCTAACATTCCTCAGGACAAAGACGACTGCCGGCGAGTGTCCCCTCTTGCCTCATTGACCCTGTTCCGTCCATAATAGGTTACGTCAAATTGATACCAACTCTAAAGCGAGCATTACGCTCGCTTTCGTATTTTCCAGGAGTCAGCAATTTGAGGTCTTTTTCTTTTTTTCGTCCCTACATACATGCAATTCTCCCGACAGTTCTAGTTCTACTTACAGCCGCCGTCGCTGTGGGCCAGTCGACTGGCTCCGCTGAAGACGCCGCGGATCCGCTTGCCCGCCGCATTGAACGCGCTCGAGCGCTCGCGGCGGTGCACCAGCTTCAAGCCGCCGCCACCGAATTGGAAAACATACGCGCCGCGGGCACTGATGTAACCCTGCGAAATGTTGCCACCCTCATGCTTCTGGGTATTTACCTCGAAGATGGAAACTACGGGCGCTCGCAGTCATTACTTGATGAGGCTTTTAGTAATCGCGCGGCCCAAAAAGACGAATCTATTCGCACTTACTTTGCAGCCGCCGGCCAGACTGTAAATGGCATTCGTTCACACATTGCTCGCTACCGTAGTTACGGAATCAATCCCACCGATGCGGATCTTCCCGCCGAAGCGAATACCGATCTGGATCGACTACGTGGCTTGCTCGAACGCGTGATCGCGCAGGCGCAGGAGATCTCAAAGGAACAGGGTCGCGCTTACGACTCGTACGCCCTGCTCGAAGACGTGCTCGGCATTCGACTGTCAGTGGCGAAGAACGACGACGACCGTGCTAAATGGCAAACGGAGTATCTGACCGCACGAGAGAAGATGGCCGCGTCACAGACGCCGTCACTCGGTAGATCGCAGGCACTCGATGCCGTTACCAACCGAATTCCTAATCCGTTTGCTACTAAACCGGCGCCTGCTCCCGAACCGACACCCGATACAACAGCGCCGGTTGCGACACCGCCTGCCTTGAGTGGCGCGCCCGCCGCTGAGCCCCAAGTTGTCAGTGCCGGATCGTTGAGTGGCCGTGAAACGAAACGCGTAACACCGTCTTACCCGGCGGCAGCAAAATCCCACAACGTGACTGGCACCGTTCGCGTCTTCGCGATTGTGGATGAAAACGGAAAAATCTGGGTCACTAACTCCGAAGGTCCGACGATGCTCCGCTCGGCCGCTGAATCGGCCGCCAAAAACTGGACATTTCCACCCTCAGTCTTCAACGGAAAGCCGGTCCGGATAGTCGGCTATCTCGACTTCGAATTCAAACTTTAACGCGGATTTGCGCGGATAAACGCAGATCTGCGTTCATCTGCGAAGATCCGCGGTTATACTTGACTTAAAAGTAAGGTATAGCCTAAGCTGCTGGGAGCAATGAAGATCTCAGCTCAAGAGGAATATGGCCTGCGATGCCTGTTGCAGCTTGCCCGTGCGGAGACGCTCGGCGAGTCGCTAACGCTCTCGCAGCTTGCCCGGCTGGAAGGTATTTCGACGGCGAACGCCGGCAAGCTGATGTGGATTCTGAGCAAGGCCGGGCTCGTTCAATCAACGCGCGGCGCCCAGGGTGGCTATGCCCTCGCGCGGTCTGCTTCCGAGATTCGCTTGAACCAGGTGATACGCGTTCTCGAAGGTGAGCCGGCTGAATCTCATTGCAAAAGTTACGCAGGTGTTCTGGATGCCTGTGTTCATACCGGTGACTGCGGCATTCGTCCGGTGATCGTCGAGTTGCACCAGATTGTCGACAACGCACTCGGCGAGATCACGCTTTCGAAGCTGTTGGGAACCGAGGCGAATGTTGACGCCGCCCTGCATCAGATTCAGGGCATCGGTCGAAAAGATAGTCGGGTCTGGAAGGACTAATGAGTACAGCAGAACTTTTAAGTAAACAGGAATACAAATACGGCTTCGTAACCGATATCGAGTCGGATGTAATCCCACGCGGCTTAACCGAAGACACCATTCGTCTGATCGTTGAGAAGAAGAACGAGCCGGAGTGGATGCTGGAGTTTCGGCTGAAGGCTTATCGTCACTGGCTGACGATGAAAGAGCCGAAGCACTGGCCCAACCTCAAGTATCCCGATATCGATTACCAGGACGTCATCTATTACAGCGCGCCCAAACAGAAAGTGACGAAGGCGAGTCTTGATGAAGTCGATCCGGAATTGCTGCGCACGTTCGAGAAACTCGGCATTCCGTTGACCGAACAGAAGCAGTTGGCGGGCGTTGCCGTCGACGCGGTTTTCGATTCAGTCTCGGTGGCCACGACTTACAAAGAGAAGCTGAAGAAGCACGGCGTGATCTTCTGTTCGTTCACCGAAGCGATCAGAGACTATCCGGAGCTGGTCAAGAAATATCTCGGCTCGGTAGTTCCGACTAACGACAACTTCTTTGCGGCCTTGAATAGTGCGGTTTTCTCGGATGGAAGTTTTTGTTTCATTCCGAAGGGCGTGCGCTGTCCGATGGAGTTGTCGACATACTTCCGCATCAACAATGCAGAGTCGGGACAGTTTGAGCGCACCTTGATTGTCGCTGAAGAGGGTTCGCACGTTTCGTATTTGGAAGGCTGTACGGCGCCGAAGTTTGATAAGAATCAGCTTCACGCGGCCGTCGTTGAGCTCATCGCGCTCGACGATGCGCAGATCAAGTATTCGACGGTCCAAAACTGGTACGCCGGCGATGAAGAAGGAGTTGGAGGTATTTACAACTTCGTCACCAAGCGCGGCAAGTGCGCCGGTCGAAACTCGAAGATCTCGTGGACGCAGGTTGAAACCGGCTCTGCGATTACGTGGAAATATCCGTCCTGCATTCTTCAGGGTGACAACTCGATCGGAGAGTTTTACTCGGTAGCTCTCACGAATCACGCACAGCAGGCCGACACCGGCACGAAGATGATTCACCTCGGCAGAAACACGCGCTCGACAATCATCTCGAAGGGGATTGCCGCAGGTAAGTCAAACAACAGTTACCGCGGTCTCGTGAAAGTGATGCCGAAAGCGGAAGGCGCGCGCAACTATACTCAGTGCGACTCGATGCTGATCGGTTCGCAGTGCGGAGCGAACACGTTCCCGTACATCGAAGTGATGAACAACACATCGAGCGTCGAGCATGAAGCGTCGACCTCTAAGATTAGCGAAGAACAGCTTTTCTATTTGCAACAGCGCGGGATCTCGCAGGAAGACGCCGTGTCGCTGATCATTAACGGTTTTTGCAAGGATGTTTTCCTTCAGTTGCCGATGGAATTTGCCGTTGAAGCGCAAAGATTACTGGGGCTCAAATTGGAAGGTAGCGTAGGGTAACGCGGATCTGCGCTGATTGTTGAAGCGGATTGGAACGGATCAGACGAATGTTAGAAATCAAGAATTTGCACGCAGGGATTGATGGAAAAGAGATTCTCAAAGGCATCAACCTGACAATCAACAAGGGCGAGATTCACGCCATCATGGGACCAAACGGTTCCGGTAAATCCACCCTCGCGAAAGTCCTCGCCGGACATCCACAATACGAAGTCATCTCGGGTGAGATCCTTTACGAAGGCCGCAATTTGCTTGAGTTGGCGCCCGATGAACGTGCGCGCGAAGGCGTGTTCATGGCGTTTCAGTATCCGATTGAAGTGCCGGGCGTTTCCAATGCACAGTTTCTGCGTCTCGCTTACAACGAGAAGCGTAAACACCTTGGCGAAGAAGAACTAGATCCACTCGAATTCAAGGATCTGTTGAAAGAGCGCGCGAAAGTGGTCGAGATGGATGCGAGTTTTATGACTCGTTCCGTCAACGAAGGTTTCTCCGGCGGCGAGAAGAAACGCAACGAGATCCTGCAGATGGCGGTGCTCGAGCCAAAGCTTTCCGTTCTTGACGAAACTGATTCCGGTTTGGATATCGACGCATTGCGTGTGGTTGCGAATGGCGTGAATCAACTGCACACGCCCAACGACGCAATCATCGTCGTCACCCACTATCAACGACTCTTGAACTACATCGTTCCGGATTTCGTCCACGTGTTGGCACATGGCGTTATCGCTCGCGAAGGTGGCAAAGAATTGGCGCTGGAGCTCGAATCGAAGGGTTACGACTGGATCACGAAAGCAGATCAGAACGGAAAAGGAGCGGGTGCGCCGGCGAATTAAGAATGGTTACTGAACTCGTCAAGTCAGAAAATAGTTATCAAACGGCGTTTCGCATGGTCCGTGAGTTGTCGCCAACAGTGGCGTGGCTGGAGCTTGTGCGCAGCAGCGCGATGGATCGTTTTGAGCAGTTGGGTTTTCCGCCTGTCACCGATGAAGAATGGAAGTATACGAACCTGACGTCGCTGGCGAAGGAAAGTTTTGTTCCGGCGATCAGTAGCGGTGAGATTACGGTCAGTGATGTGACGCGTTACGCATTTCCGGAAACGGCGCATGCGCATCTCGTCGTTGTGAATGGTTTCTTGCGTGAAGACCTGTCGGTAAAGACCGGACTCGAAGATGTCGTCGCGATCGATCTGTTCACCGCGGCCACCGACGCTCGTTACAACAAGATCGTGCGCAAGTATTTGGCGCGTAATGCCGGTTATCACAACAACGGTCTGACTGCCCTGAACACGGCGTTCCTGCAATCCGGTGTCTTTGTTTGGATTCCGAAGAACGTCAAGCTCGACAAACCGCTGCAGGTAACGTTCCTGTCAGACGTCGAAAACAGAGCGAGTTTTCCGAGGCTATTGGTAGTGGCTGAGGAGAACAGTGCGGCGACGTTGATTGAGAATTTTACGGCACTCGACGACGGAAAATACTTCACGAATGCCATTGCCGAGGTAGTGCTCAAAGACGGCGCCCAGCTCGATCACTATCGTTTGCAACGCGAAAGTAAAGACGCTTTTCACGTTTCGACGACTTCGGCGGAGTTGGGCCACTCGAGTCGTTACGATACGACGTCGATAAATCTCGGCGCGCGACTCTCGCGTCACGATATTTCAGTGGTGATGGACCACGAGGGGGCTGAGACTTCGGTTGACGGTCTTTACCTCGTCGGTGCAAATCAGCATACGGACACGCATTCGGTCATCGATCACAAGCAGCCGCATTGCACCAGTCATCAGTTGTACAAGGGAATTCTCGACGACAACGGGCGCGCGGTCTTCAACGGCAAGGTGTTTGTTCGTGAAGGCGCGCAGAAGACTGATGCGATGCAGACGAACAAGAATCTGCTGCTGTCGGACAAGGCGCGCGTTGATACCAAGCCGCAACTGGAGATTTATGCCGACGACGTGAAGTGTGCGCACGGTGCGGCAGTGGGCCAGCTCGATCCGGAAGAGTTGTTTTACCTGGAGACGCGTGGTATCGGTCCCGAGCTCGGTCGAAATCTTTTGACTTACGGGTTTGCTGAAGAAGTGATTGCCAAGATCAAGATCGATTCTATTCGATCGCAACTCGATGAGACCGTGCTGCGACAGTTGCACACGAGCCTGGAAGCTTAAAGCGGGAAAATGGAGTTATAGAACTGTGAGTTCAGTAATAACGCCCGAACCGATTATCACGGACGCCTGGGATGTCGAGCGTATTCGCGCTGATTTCCCGGTCCTGCAACAGACAGTTAACGGCAAACCGCTTATCTATCTCGACAACTCAGCCTCGTCGCAAGTACCGCAAGTAGTCATCGATCGCGGCAGCGTCTACCTCGAACAGGAACACTCAAACATTCATCGCGGCGTTCACTACCTGAGCCAGAAAGCCACTACCGCTTACGAAGGCGCGCGTGAAAAAGCGAAACGCTTCATCAACGCGCGCGACGTGCGCGAATGTATCTTCGTCCGCGGCGCTACCGAAGGCATCAATCTCGTGATGTACGGCTACGGTCGCAAGTTCATCGGCGAAGGCGACGAGATCATCATCTCGGCGATGGAGCATCACGCCAACATCGTTCCCTGGCAGATGCTTTGTGAAGAGAAGGGCGCGCGGTTGCGAGTGATCCCGATGAACGATGCGGGCGAACTCCTGCTCGACGAATATGACGGACTTTTGAATGAGCGCACGAAGCTTGTGGCTGTGATGCACGTCTCGAACGCGCTCGGCACGATCAATCCCATCAAAGGAATGATCGCGCAGGCTCACAAATACGGTGTGCCGGTGCTAATCGACGGCGCTCAGGCAGCCCCGCACATGCCGGTCGATGTGCAGGATCTCGATTGTGATTTCTACGTGTTCTCGGGTCATAAAATGTACGCGCCGACCGGCAGCGGTGTGATTTACGGCAAACTCGAAATTCTCGAAACGATGAATCCGTTTCAGGGCGGCGGCGACATGATCAAGACCGTCACGTTTGAGAAAACCACGTACGCCGATCCGCCGAACCGGTTTGAAGCCGGCACTCCCGCTATCGCTTCGCAAATCGGACTCGGCGCTGCGATTGATTACTTGAACACGATTGGGCGCGATCGTGCTGCGGCTTACGAAGCAGAATTGCTGCGTTATGCGACTGAACGTGTGTCGGCGATTGAAGGCGTACGGATTATCGGCACCGCGAAGAACAAAGCGAGTGTGCTGTCGTTCGTGATCGACGACATTCACCCGCACGACATCGGCACGATTCTGGATCAGGAAGGCATTGCTGTTCGTGCCGGTCATCACTGTGCGCAACCCGTGATGCAGCGGTTCAACGTGCCGGCGACTGCGCGCGCGTCGTTTTCCTTCTACAACACGAAGGAAGAGGTCGATGTGCTGGCGCGCACCATTGAACGTGTGATTGAAATTTTTAGTTGAAGTATGTCTGAACTAAGCGAACTCTACCAGCAGGTAATCCTGGACCATAACAAGAAGCCGCGGAACTTTCGCAAGCTCGAAAACGCGAATCACACGGCTGAAGGTTACAACCCACTCTGCGGCGATCAACTGACGATCTATCTCGATCTCGAAAATGGTCTCGTGAAGGAAGTCGGTTTTGAAGGGTCAGGCTGCGCGATCTCGAAAGCTTCGGCGAGCATGATGACGCAAGCTGTCAAAGGAAAGAGTAAAGAACAAGCCGAGAACCTCTTTCAGGAATTTCACTCGATGGTTACAGGCGATCTCAACGAGGAAGTCGACGACAACAGTCTCGGCAATCTTAAAATCTTCGCCGGCGTGCGCGAATTTCCCGTACGCGTCAAATGCGCCACTCTACCCTGGCACACCCTCCACGCTGCACTCAACAAGCAAGACCAAATCTCAACAGAGTAGATCTGATCCGCGTTCATCCGCGACTAAAAAATTCGGGGGCAAGTCAGGATTGGGTGTTCGCACAGATTCAACCGAGCCGAATGGTTGAACCTGCCGCGCACCCAGTCCTGACTTAGTGGGATCCGCACGGGGACACCGAGATCATAAATTTGGAGAGGGAATGCCAGCCTCGAAACGTGACCGGCAAGGGCTTGAATGTATGCTTGTACCAGAGGTTCTCGGACGGGTCAATACGTAAAACTGCAATCTGGTCAAGGTGACAACCACTCGGTCACATCGGCATAGTCGATCGGTCTTTTTGCTGGAACTTCTCAGCGCCGCAGACGTCTAAATCGAACTAAACGAGGAGCCAATATGACGACTAATCAGCCACCGGCACCGTGGTTTGTTTTTGTCCTTTCGTTGTTGCTTGTCGTGAACTCTTCGACGTCCGCGCAGCGTCTGAGTCAAAAGCCACCCCCGGACGATCAGTTACCCGCGTTTGCTACTTCACTCGTCATCTCGACCGCGACAGAGGCCCGCAGCTTTACCGATCTTGCTTTGCGACCACGTGTCATGGCCCGGGCGGCGGATGTGTTGTGGGACGTCGATAACGTCACTGCGCGTGCTTTGTTCAAACGCGCGTGGGACGAGGCCGAGAAAGGTGACAAAGAAGAAGTCACCACGAAGACGAAAGACAAGCCGCCGGCGATGGTCACTGCGCTGCGACGCATGAGTGGCCGCGATCTCCGTTTTGAAGTATTGAATTTGATGGCGAAGCGCGATTTGGAACTCTCGGAGGAGTACTTCGCAAAACTGAAGAGCCAGCAGGAGTCTGAAAAGGAAAGTGCGAAAAAGCCGAGTGTGCCGAATGACGATTGGTTCGTGCCGGAAGCCGTTTCCAAACGTCTTCAGGTAGCTTCGAATCTGCTCAAGAACGGGCAAACGGACAAGGCTTTCGAGTTTGCTGCGCCTGTTCTCAACGAAGTTAACTCACACACGATCAATTTCCTGTCTGAATTGCGTTACAAGAATCCCGACGCTGCCGATCGGGTGTTTGCGGGGTTACTCAGTCGAGCGGAAGCTGATGTTGAGTCTGATGCAAACACGGTTTCAGGCATGTCGTCGTATGTGTTCACACCGGGATTCTACGTAACGTTCGAGCCGGGCGGCGGTTCGAGATGGAGTCAGGGTGATGAATCACCAAAGCCGCCGGAGAATTTCCCACCGGCGCTACGCGATAAGTTCTTTCAGGCTGGTGGCAGCATTCTCTTGCGGCCGTTGCCGCAAACAGATTCGGAAGCGCGCAATATCAAGTCGGCCGTAATCAAGCGACTGTTGCCGCTGTTCGATCAATATGCGCCTGATACAGCCGCAGGGCTGCGAACGCAGTTAACCCAGTTGTCGCCTGGTCCATCAAAAGACGTCGCGGGCCAGAAACGTTTTAGCGTGACGGAAGAGTTACGACCGCCGAGTGCCGACGAACTGCTCGAACAAATGCAAAGCCGCATCGACCGAGCCAAAACACCACGCGAGCGCGACGCAATTTATGCGGCGACGGCGGCGGCACTTTTGGAAAATGGCGACGAACGCGCCCGCGATATTGCCGACAAGATTGAAAATCCGGAGCGACGTTTGCAGCTTCTCCAGCATATCGATTTTGAGTTTATTCAAACGGCGATTCGGAAGAAGCAGTCGGCCAAAGCGATTCGCCTGATTCAAAGTGGCAGGCTTTCGAACACGCAACGCGCAGCAGCTTACATCGATGTGGCCAGGTTACTTCGCGACACTGAGCGGCAACGATCGCTCGAGTTGTTGGAAGATGCGGTGCGGGAAGTTAATCGAGTTGAGGGCAACAAGCCGGATCGGGCTGTGTTGCTGGTGGGAATTGCGAATCAGTTGATTGGCGCTGATCGTGTGCGAGCCTGGGAGATTGTTGGCGAAGTCGTGAAAGAGGCCAATCGCTTCGAGGATTACACCGGTGAAAACAGTCTGACGTTTCCCCTCATGACCGGTAATGTCGTCACGATGATCAGCATTGGTGGCGAGAATTACAGTATTGCGAAGATCTTTCGTGCTCT
>DASSFI010000063.1:0-10780 GCA_035694465.1 Pyrinomonadaceae bacterium
AAACATTCGTGGTCGTCAATTGTGATTCATTGTGAAGCACAGATTTTTGGTGGTGCTTCATTCTGAAGCAGACTTTGTCTCTCTGAGTTCTGACTGTGTGCAGTTTCAGTTCTGAGTTCCGGTCTTTTCGCGCTCGCGAAAACTGGCGGTCTGCGTTTTCAGGTACTCGATCAGCGTGTTGGCATCTGTCTCGGGTAAACCTAACCGGGGCATTTGGATCTCTCGGTATTTCTTGTACAGCGCGGTGGCGATCGGATCTTTCTCAACCAATAATTTATCCGGCTCCATGATGGTTCGCCGTAACCAGTTCATCTCTCGCACGCTGGTGACACCGAGCAGATCGGGTCCGACCTTGTCGCCGTTTCCGATGGTGTGGCAGGCGGCGCAACGCGACGCAAAAAGGTACTGACCTTTGTCGATATTAAGCTTCACCGCTCCGGTTTGATTTGCAGCGGCTGAGTCGATCGTCTGAGCGCTATAACCAATCATCTGTTGGATCTTCAAAGCGATAAACTTCGTATTATCGAGCGCCGAGTTTCTCATCCATATTCCAGTGGCTTCGTTACCGATCAGCAAGCTTGGCGTGTGGCCGTCGGGATCGTTGGGATTGGGAAGAAAATCCAGTCCCAACTTCCTGCTGATCAACTTGATGTCCGCTTCTTTTCCCGTCAGGAATGTCCAGCCTGGCCCGACGTGATATTTTTCTGAGTAAGCTTTAAGTACTTTCGGAGTGTCTTTGTCGGGCTCGATCGTGAGCGAATAGAAGAAAACATCCTTTCCCATTCGATCACCCAACAGCTTCTGTACCTGGACCAACCGTGCCGTCTCCAGCGGGCAGTTGTACTTGCAGTTGGTATACATCAGTTCAAGAGCTATCACCTTGCCTTTGATCAGATCGTCGTAGAAGCGGACCTTTTTGCCGTCCTGAGTAATCAGTTGGACGTTGGGGAAGCGATTCGGTCCGGAGTTGACGTCGTTGGCAGCGGCCGCTTCGGGTGATTTTGGCTTCAACGTCATGCCGCACTTAGGACACGAACCTGCTTTTTTCGACGTCACATCGGGATGCATCGGACAACTATATTCGACGTCTTGTTGCTTCTGTACAAAAGCGCCTCCGGCGCCGGCGTGTGAGTTGATTGTTAGTAGCAAGACGAACATCAGCACGCCCAAAAAGATTAGTCTCGCGTTCTTCCAGCTCATTTCTAACTCCTTATTTCAAACGTGCATTGAGCTGAGCGACCGGTGACGCTCACGTGCGAGTGGTGCGATCGGGAAAGATCGCTCAGCTTCAATGTGTGACACCGCGAAGCGCGGTTCACATCTGTGCAGTAGTGGCGCCGCCGACAGCTTCTTTAGTAATAACGTTGTTGCCAACGTTGATACTTCCACCCGTCACTTTTCCTGTGCTGACGTCGAAGTTGAGAGTGGCAGTCACCAGGAATGTTTTTGCCGAAAGGCTATCCTTAGTGTTCTCAAAGTAAGGGCAGGTAACGATAATCGTGTCGGATACCTGTAGTGGTCTGAGCTCGGTAGTGTGATTCTCTCCGGTGACAAATACCTTGAGAGTCTTCAGCGAACCGCTCGTTCCTTGCAGCTTGGAAAAATCCAGGTCAAGGACGACAATTGCCGGAGTTACCCCCGTGGTGTCTATCACTCTTCGGGAACTAACGATCACGTCTCCACTAACCGTGATGGCGCCACCTGGATCATTTACGGTACCCTTCGCCGAGATCGTGACGCTACTGTCAACAGTATCGGCCGTATTGGTTTGGGCCTGAGCTGACGGGCTGCTCAGGAACAACAAAACAAAACCGAGTAGGAGTGTTACCACGAGCGGACTGAATCGCGTCCGCTGTGACGTTACTTTTAGCGTTGTGTTCATGTGATTTCTCCTTCTTCCTGTTTGTTATTCATGGGCCGCCTCAGAAAGCGGATGGAAGAATATCGTCCGGTGACATGAATGTGACGCCCTGTGGACTTGGGATCGGGGTCGGCAGTGGTTGCAGGAACGCGCCACCGGCATCATCAATCTCCCAGCGCAAGAGCATCGCGTTGTCCTCGTGCATCGTGTTGTGGCAGTGCTCCATGAACATGCCGCCAAAGTCGCGGAACTGGAGTGTGATTTTTACTTCGCCACTCGGTCTCAGTCGCCAGACGTCCTTGCGCCCGCGCTCCCACGCGGGAACTGAAGACGCTTTTCCATCGCGAGCAAGGGTCTGGCATTCCTCGAAGTGAATATGAATCGGATGATCCCAGCCACCGCCCCCATTTCTCAAGGTCCATATCTCTCGAGTGCCGAAGCGTGGCGCCGCTGAGATGCGACCAAAATCGGCCGCGAGTGTTCCGCCCTGGTTATTCGTCTTGATGCCCCACGGTCCGAAGAAAGTGGTGATCGGATCGTTAGTCGTCTGTCCGGCGCCGCTGTTGAATTCGAAAATTCGCTCACGTGCTACCGGAATACCAGACAGATCAGGATTCGGAATCAGTGTGGATGGAACCTGGCTGATGTCCGGTTGGGCCGGATCGCGCGCAATGCGGAATTCAAGGAATTTGCCGACGCACGGATCGTCGGAGTTACCAGAAAGCGCCTCTGAGATCGTCAAGTCTTTGGCGACTTTCTTGCCGTTCTGGTGTTCGGCGAGGTTTACCATCCAGACCGTTTGGCCAACGCTGTAACGCGAGAAGTCGATGACGATGTCGTAGCGCTCAGCGATGCCTTGTTCGTCAAGTTGTGTGAGTACCACCGGAGACGGCAACAAGTTACCGTCATTGCCTATCTGGATCATCGGCGAGCCGTCACTTAGTGCAACTTTAATGAAGCGCGAGACTGCTCCATTCAGGATGCGGAAGCGATACTTGCGCCGTTCTACTTCCATGTATGGCTTATAAGCGAGGTTTACGGTCATTCGATCGCCGAGAAACCCATCGAATTCGAAGATGTCCATCGCGAGTTGACCGTTTTGATCCCACGCCTTGTCGGCAATCATGAGATTCACGTCATAATCGAGGTTGCCCCATGACTTGCCGCTAACACTCGCGCGACCACTCGGGAGTCTGAGGTTGACGCCGTCGTTGACGTCCTCGGCGCCACGATCGAGGCCACTGTAAATATTGAACATCCCGGCCATGCCTTTGTAGACGTTCTGAGCCGTGAAGCTGAACATGTGATCGTGGAACCAATGGGTGCTCATTGTCTCGTGCCAGTCGCCGGGGATCTTGTTGAGACCGCCGGCGTCAGTTGGACTTGAGGCACGAATATCGGTAGCAGTCGTATTGATACTGTTGCGACCCGCCAGGACGATCGGATAGTGATAATCGTAAAACTGGTTGGGGTAGAAGTAAGCGCCGGTGAAGCCGTCGTTTTCTGCTCCGTGATGGCCGTTGTGTTCGTGAGTGGAAATGGTGTGAAGTCCGAAGCCTCCGTTCTGACTCTGGACAACTGGTAACTGGTTGCGCAGACGAAACAGGACGGGCTCTCCGTAGCGGACCATCATCAGTTTCGGCGGAATCGTTCCGTTGTAGGTCCACATCTTTAGAGCGTTTTGGTCGGGTAGACCCGGATGAAAACGCGGAGGAATAGGAGTTGCGGGGTTAATGCCGGAATTCTGAAGCGACGGAACTCCGGGATTGTAGACGGTATTTGTTGTCGCGCCCTGCATAGTGGCCTGAATCGCGACCGCGGGCGGAAGTTGTGCGAACTGCTGGTGGGCCCAGATTGGTCCCGGAGGTCTTCCTTCAATGGGACCAGTACCTCCACCAAGTGCAGGATCTACCGGTTGTTGCGTGGTGTTTGCCTGAGCGGTCGGCGCCGGATTCAGGGAGGAAACCGGATTTCGCGCCAACACGTCGAAGCGAGGCATCGGCTGTGTAAAAGGTTGAACTCCGAATAAAGGACTGGGTGGCAGTCCGGTCGGAATGTTTGAGTTAGCGAAGGCGCTGCGGGCGAATGGACTGAGCCCGCTAATTGGAATGAGAAGGCCGGCGCTCGTGAATAGTCCCATTTTGATTAGATCACGACGCGAGACCTGTCCCTGCGAGTGTGCTTTGATAATGTCCCACCGGTTCTGTCGCGCGTGCTCTGCTTCTCGCAACCGAGCTTTAGAGGCCTTTGGGGACAGAAAGAAGTTTCGATCGGGCATCTGTATCTCCTTTGTGCAGGTGCAGCAATACCTAGCTGCTAAAAATTTTGAAGGTTTTATAAGCGGTGAAACGGAGGAAGTCTTACCCCACGATATTGGTGCGAATGTGTTGCGTAGTTTGAGTGGATACTACGATGCAACGCAGACGAAGAGCACCACTGTAAAACTGTGATTCAAAAAGAATGGAGCACAGCCAGCAAACGGAGACTTCCGAGTCCCACGATCAAAAGTGCTACCTGAGTGGATGGTGAGCCCTGGAATTCCAAGGCTCCTGCCCGTGTCCAGATGGCGTTAGTTGAAACGTTAGGGGAACGATCAGCTAATTTCGAACAAAGCAGGGCGTGAGAATACAACGCGTCGGAAAATACGAATGTCAAGCAGGTGACAATTGACCGCACTGAAACTGCGCCGCGATCAAATAAGCAAATTGGTGATAGATCACTTCGCTGAATGCCGCGCTATACTGCGACTCCTCGCATTCCCGATTACAGCAGTTGCCAGGCCAAAGATTCTCGTTGCTTTTTTGCTCAAAGAATCAGCCCGGAGAAACGTGTAGCTTTTATTTTATTTTCATAATTTAAGTAGCTCTAACTTAGAACTCACATGCCCGACCCAACCGACAATTCCGACACTCTTTCGAGGTTACGGTATTCACGTCGACTAAAGTTGCTGCGAGGAATGAGTGTGGAGACCATGCATCGCTTCGAACCGATCATGCGCACGACTCGACGCCGGCGTGGTGATTGGATCTTCATGCTTGGTGATCCGTCTCATACGATCTACTTCCTGCAAAAAGGTCGAATAAAGATCAGCGCGCTCAGCGACTCGGGTCAGGAGTTGTTGCTCGAGATAGTCGGGCCCGGCGAGATCTTTGGCGACGTGGCTGCGATTCAGGGAACGGTGCGTACGACCTCAGCGCAGGCTCTTGAAGATTCTCTGTTATGTGAAATTCCCAGAAAGGATTTCGAATCTCTGCTGGCAACCTATCCGGAGATTTCTTCACACTTGCTCAAGTCCTTAACTTCGAGACTGAGAAGATACGAAGCGCAGTTACTCAGTCTCATCTCTCAGGATGTCTCAACCAGAGTCGTCCACGCTCTGACCGAGTTTATGGATTTTGAGTCAGAGGATCAGCCGAATCAGCCGGTCAAAATAAGAATCACTCAGCAGGATTTAGCAAACCTGATCGGTGCATCCCGACAGAAGACATGGCAGGCTCTCAAAGATCTGGAAGACTGCGGAATGTTACGGTTGAGCTACGGTAGTATTTTAGTGACAGCGCCACACAAACTCCGCAACGCACATCAATAAACGGATCAGCGCTGATCTGTTTTCAAAATCCGTGTCATCTGTGGTTAGGGGTGGGCAGATCCAGAGTTCGACTGTATGATGCGATTTCTGCCTCCATATGCCAGGAATTGGTTTACTAAATGAGAAACCACTGCACGCGTCACTGAAACAGTGGTATGCACAGCCTGGAGATCGATTTGAAGTTGCGGTTGACGGGTTCGTGATCGATATAGTTCGTGACGATCTGTTAATTGAAATACAGACGCGCAACTTCTCATCCATCAAGTCAAAATTAACTAATTTAGTCGGCCGCCATCGGGTACGATTGGTTTATCCCATAGTCCAGGAAAAATGGATCGTCCGCTCGGCTAGCCGTAATGGAAAAGGTCTTATTCGGCGCAAGTCACCGAAAAGGGGTCGGATGGAAGATCTCTTTTGGGAGTTAGTCAGCATTCCGCAGTTGCTCTTAAACCCTAACTTTTCCGTCGAAGTGTTGATGATACGAGGCGAAGAAGTAAGACGACATAATGCGAGGCGAAGAGTGCTTATCGAAGGACGTCGATTGCTGGACGTGCTGGATCAGCATTCGTTTGGACACTCAGCCGATTGGTTACGCTTTCTTCCCGACGGGTTGGAGTCGTTCACTACGAGCGATCTTGCGAGCCGGATGAATACGGACAGAGACCTGGCCCAGAAGATGGCGTACTGTCTACGCGAAGCGAGGATGATCGAGTTGATCGGCAAGCGTGGGCGCGCCAATTTGTATCGTGTTCCGTCGAGTAATCAAACGATCTGCGAGAAGCTATGAAACTAATATTAATTATGTTTTTGGCGCTTTTGCTGCTGGCGATGCCTTCGTTCGCGCAGCAGCAAGGCCCGATTCCGCCTGATTTCCCGACCCTCCAAAAAGTCAGCATCGAAGAACTCAAACTAAAGACTGAAGGTCATGTAAACATTTGGGGGTTGGACAAAATTCTGCGCTGGGACATGACTCAGGGTTCGGGCCAGATTGTGTTTTCACTGCCTGATGGACTGAAGGCTGTAGCTCCGGCACAGATCATCGGCACCTACAACATGGAGGATCATACGTGGTTGTGGTCCTGGGCCAACTCGTCGATCCGCGAAGAGTTGCAGGTCGATGCACGCAAGGTGCTCAAGTATGGTGAAGAGCATCACATTGAGCGACTCACGACGCGAAAGTGGGTCGGTAGTGAAGATGACGCGTGGGCCATGGCGGCAGTGGCAGTAAAGCTGTGTGGAGAACAGGGCGCGTATCGCGGACCGTCGGGGTCAACTCACGTGTTTATTGCTTTCGGTGAGGTGAGTTTAAGTAAGAAATGAGAATCTAATTCCCCTATTGTTACACTGCAATCAAATCTTATTACGCTCGGCTAATGCTGGATCGATGCGAAAGTCGCGCAGCGCTTTCAGGGTGCTCGTGTCGCTTGACGAAAGACTGACGATATTTGCGAAGCGTCCGAGTTCGCGGTTTCGATTGACGTCTTCGAGCCGCAATTGAGGATCGCCTGCAAAGTAAAACGACTCCACCCAATGTTCAGGAACATCGGGCGGTTGTAGATGTACGTGAATGTGCATCGGTGGCGGCGAATTTACGTCGCCGTAGGGAGCTGGCTTGATGGTGTGAAATGAGTACTGGCCCAAAGCATTGGACCACAGCGTGCCGTGCAAGCGCGCCTGCCGGGGATTGTTGACTGGACGGCTGTAGTAGCCAGTGGCATCGGTGTGATAGAGAAACATCTTCACATCGGGCACAGGCTTGCCATTAAGATCGAAGATAGTTCCGCTTAAATGAATGCGCGTGCCCGGCTCTTGCGGAGTCGCGATGTCTATCATCGACAGATGTTGCGACTGCGCTTCTGCCGGACGGCTGGAACACGCCAAACTTGCGGGCACCGCCGCACAACCAACCGCAAAAACACAAAGACTCTTGATAAAGTCTCTACGCTCTTCGACGTCATGAATTATTCGTGGCATAAACGAACCTCCTGCCGGCCGGCACTTTAGTGTATCAGACGATTTCAGAGCGGATTATCTTCCAAATAAATCTGTGCAATCTGTGGAGCCACAAAGAGGCACAAAAAGCATAAAAACGAAGAAGCGGGCAAATGTCCGAAAGAAGTCGAAGAGAGCATGAGGGTAATCTGCGCTCAAGACTGAAGGAGGGATGGAGAAACAAATGAAACGCGGATTACTCGCTCTATTTTTAATAACTGTTGTCGGGATTCAAAGTGCTGCGATCGCTATGGCGCAGACTTCGCAGATGGGCCAAACAGCAAAACAAAACTCGGGCAAACGCACTAAATCAAAGAAAGTGAAACACGCCGCTGACGACGCTCCACGCGATACCGAGCGCGCCGGCAAAGACGCTGGTGAAGACACTGGCAAGTCAGTCGCAAAAGCTTCAAAAGACACTGCAAAGGGAACTGATAACGCGGCAAAGGATGCGTCGAAAGCGACTGCGAAGGGTGTTAAGAAGTCGGCCAAAGCAACTGCGAAAGCGACCAGGAAAATCGGCGAAGCTTTCAAGCCTTCAAAGTCGAAGCAATAACGTCTATTTCGATTCGGCACTGTTTTTCAAGTTAGCAGGGGCGGTCAAGGGCCGCCCTTCACCGCCGAAATTAGTAAGGAGGAGATCGGATGAAGGCAATATCGAAAATATTCTTGTCGCTTTGTTTGATTGTCGGAGCTGGATCTGCCATGACCAGCTACGCGCAGGTTGAAAGTGACGCAACTATCAGAGCGAACATTCCATATGCATTTGTCGTGCATAACACAACACTGCCCGCCGGAACGTACGTCGTCACCGTGGCTGAAACGACGGACTTGAAAGTGCTCGAGATTCGCAGCGCCGACAACAAGCTCGCAGTTTTATTCGACACCGAGCCGGTGAATGCTACTCGCGTGGCACGCACGAGTGAGTTGGTGTTTGATCGAGTCGGCGACACTTACTTTCTGTCCCAGGTATTCCTGAGTGGCGATGAAGGTGGGAATGAGTTGACGAAGTCGAAAAGACAAGAACGCCTTGAAGCTGGAGGAAACGTCAGTCAGAAGCAATCGATTCCGGCTACGCGGATGGAAGCCAAGGCGTCGAAGCACGCATCACGAAAAGGAAATTAGCAAACCACAAAGATCCAGGCGACAGACCTTCTCGCTAGTGTCCCTCACCATTTAGGGCAGACCGGCGAGAAGGTGCTGTCGCTTTGGTGGGTGCGCCGCCGATTCCGCCGGGTGAAAGTAACATTATTTCGTGACTTTGATGAGCTGAGCGAGTGCTTCGTCGCGCGTCCCTTTACCGTCGAGGTAAGGTTTCCAGATCTGCTCGAGCGGCTGTTTGAATTGGAGCAGGCCACGTTGCCAAACACCCGCTTTCTCAGCATACGGCACGTAAGCCGCATCCAATTTTCGGATTGCTTCACCCGCAGTAAAGAAGATCATCGCATGAGACAAACCCCGCGGCGCCGATTTGTTTTGTAATCGCGCCTGTGTTTGCAATGCTTCTGATATCTGATCGTCCCATTGATGCATGGCTTCGTGAAAAATAGTTTCCAGGGCGTAGAGTCCGCGATTGCCTTCCGCCAGAGTTGAGACGACGAGGAGATTTCCTTCGGTGGAATACGCGCCGGCCCAGTTCGCAAATGCTGAGAGATGGACCGCGTATCCGGCTTCGGGCCAGCTCTCCTGATAGGAACGCGTGATGAAATTCAGCACCGTTGGACCATGCTGCGCTACGAGTTTCTGAATTGCTAACTGCCACGACTTGTTTGCGCGTTTGTGCTCCGGCCACCATGCCTTCCGATAAATCGGTCCGGCACGCTGAAGCGTTGCGGGTATTGCGGGATCGATCTCGTTGGTGGTTAGCGTGCGGGCTTCACCAGCCCGGGCCAATGCCTTTGCGATTGCCGGCATTGGATCGTCAAAGACGAGATCTTTTTTGCTGAACGTAGCGGCATATGCAGTGACAGCTTCGTTCCAGACGTTTCGCTCCGTTGGTGACAGCGTAGTCAGACCCTTCTCCTGCTCGGCGGGCGCTTTGTTAACCGCTTCTCGTGCGGAGTCAGCAGTCTTATTCTGAGCGCGACCCAACACATAAAGGAAATGATGGAGATTTAGCCAGAATTCATCAGTGTGGAAAACAAAGATTGGCTTACTGCGTTTCTTTTGCAGCGCAGCTCGCGATGCCTCAGACGTCGCAGTCGGGACGACAAGAGACATCAAAAGGACCAGGGTGACAATCAGTCGCAATCTCATGAATGACGCAATAACTCTCTATATATGATTTCTGAGCCGTGTTATCAACGATTGTTGGGATCGCGTTACAGATTCGCAAGCATGGCCCGATAAGTCGGACATTAGTTTTCCCATTGTATGGTCGAAATGAAGTCCCATGAATTCGTCAACAGCTACTTCCCATTCTGTCTTTGAGCGCGCGAGATGACGTCGGGAGGGGATTAGGTCAACGACAACAAGCGCGTTAACGATACCGTGCTCCAGAACCTGGGCACGATATAGCGCCAAACCAAATCGCGCGTAGACTTCCTTAATATGTTCGCTCTCGTCGTCCATAAGTGATTCCAAATGCATAACTATTTACCATGTAGGATTCTGGATAGTTTCACATGCCATTTATAGGAGCAGATAGTGTACTGCGAAACGCAGATACTTCGCTCCTGGTCCAATTCTCCTACGTCGACGGTTTCGGCGATGCTCTCGACGTAGCAGGTTGAGCTGCGTCAGCATGTGATTACCTTCGCATTCTAGGATTTCGAGTTGGGAGGATTTTCCGGTTAATTTGAAGGTTGAACGAGGACGAAGATGTATTGAACTCACCGGATCGCAGCAAAGATCCTCCACGTATTGTCTTGAAACTCGGAAAATGCATTTGCGATCTGGCAAGTTGCATCTTGAACTCTGGAAATATTGTTTTGAATTCCGCAGATCTTGTTTGCTAAGGCAAAATTCAATCTTGAATGCGCCGGATCATGTATTGAATTTGGAAGATCATGGATTGATCCTCGCGGATCTCAATCATGATCTCGGAGATCGCAATCAAGATCTCGCAGATCTCAATTAGGATCCGGCAAATTCAAGTTGCTATTTCGGAGAATCAAGTGAAGAAAGGCGCCGGCTTATACAGTTCTTATGGAATTCAAGGTGTGATTTCGCGGAACTTATATGCAACTCACCAGAGTTCTCACAAAGTTATTAGAGCCCACTCGGAACGTACTGTAGGGGCGGCCCTCCGTGGCCGCCCTTGGTTTGAATGGCATCTGTGAATAAAGGCGCGATCAAAACAAAGGGCGGCCACGGAGGGCCGCCCCTACAGTACGTTC